>JBBRQS010000001.1:0-392430 GCA_038226035.1 Chitinophagales bacterium
CAAACCAGCCGAAGCCGGAGAAGGGTATAGTAGAAAAGCATGCAAAGGCATTGAAATACATCTTAAAAAGTTTCAATCCAGCCGCAGCCGGAGAAGGGTTTAGTAGCAAATAAGTTAAACACGCTTTGAGACTCGCTTTGAGAGTTTCAATCCAGCCGAAGCCGGAGAAGGGTTTAGTAGTTAAAGTATTATTTCACCATCGATTTCTAAACGACTTTGTTTCAATCCAGCCGAAGCCGGAGAAGGGTTTAGTAGTTTGCGAGACGGTACAAAACACGTCGGGACTGTGGGAGTTTCAATCCAGCCGAAGCCGGAGAAGGGTTTAGTAGCAAGTACATATTCTAATTTGTTTATAGGAAATAATACCGGTTTCAATCCAGCCGAAGCCGGAGAAGGGTTTAGTAGATATCTACGTAAGCATCAAACCATTTATTATTAAACGGTTTCAATCCAGCCGAAGCCGGAGAAGGGTTTAGTAGCTTTTTTGCTTTTAAACATTTTAATAACAAATTTAAAAGTTTCAATCCAGCCGAAGCCGGAGAAGGGTTTAGTAGATTAATAAAAAACATTATGAAAAAAATAATTATCGGTTTCAATCCAGCCGAAGCCGGAGAAGGGTTTAGTAGCCGGAAACGTTTGGACGTTATCCGGAAATATCCTTGAGTTTCAATCCAGCCGAAGCCGGAGAAGGGTTTAGTAGGCGTTGCTATTCAAATAACTGATTTATAATTAATTATGCAAAAAAAAAGTTTTACAACATTAAATATACCGTAAAAATAAAAAAAAATATCGAACTACAAAACAATCGAGCGCGTATTCTCTTGCAATTTTTGCCAATCGGCTTTGTCTCCGTACCAAACGGCGTTGGTCATCAGATTTTTTTCTATGGGCAAACACAAAACACTGTTATTCGGGTCAATTTTTTTCGACATAAGGCGCAATGCCGCGCTTTTCAACAAAATTATTTCTTCGGTTCTGAAATTTGCTGCCAAGAAAACCGATTTCTGAACGCGCACGCAACCGCGCCGTTCCAGCAATTTTGCCAACCGGTCGCGTTGACGGTCGTCGCTGATGTCATAACTTATCAGGTAATTCATCGTTATTGATATATTTTTTCACGATTGCCGCCGTCGCAGCTGCCGAAAGAGATAAAATGGCGAATATGATTGCGTAGTTAATACCGTTGCCGGGATTATTTTCGTTGCCGGCAAGGGGTGCAACTACGACTGCCACCGCGTTATTATTTAATGGTGTATTTGCCGAACCGCCGGCACCGGGCGGCGGATTTGTATAGATGATGATCGGTTGTTGCGTCCGAAAGGCTTCATCGAGTTGACGCTTGGCGTTAATGAGTTGTGTAACTTTTTTGTCGTAAAGAGTATCCGGGTTCATTTGGTGTCGCCATGTGGCTTCGCGTACGGTATCACCGGTTTCGTTCAGCGACAACCAAAATCGCACACCGCCGTGACCGCCGCATGCGCCTTTACCGGTGACACTGCTTTGCTCGTAATCCATACATAAACAACCGATACGGTTGGCACGCGGAATACTGCCGGATGTGTTGCCGGATTTTCTGTTCGGATTGTTTCGCCGTCCTTCTGCGGTTGTCGGAATATTATTATCTATATCGCTCGTTCTGAAAACTTTATCTAAACCGATAAGTGTATCGATTGCTTCTCCGACGGGTTGCGCCGATGTTTGTAAAACAGAAAACAAAGCGAAAACAAAAACCGAAAAGAACGATGAACGATGAACTGTGAACGGTGAATAATAACAAAAAACTATTCTAAAACAGAATTGAATTGTATTCATGGGTTGTGAATTTAATTTTTATTTTTTTATAAAAATATAAACACAAATTTAATATGATTTTTATTACGGTGCTGAATAAATAATTGAGTGACAATCCGCTCGAGTATTTACTTTATTGTGTACAGATACAAAAGAAAGTAAAAAAGAAAAAATCAAGTCCGAAAACCCCTTCCCGTTAAACTGGTTTCTGACGATTTTACTTTTTTACTTTGAGGAATTTTTAATTTCTAATTTTTAATTTTTAATTTTTAATTTCTAATTTCTAATTTTTAATTTTTAATTTTTAATTTTTAATTTTTAATTTTTCAACCGCGTCGCCAAAATCTGTGCTTCCATATCTATAACAACAGATCTTTTTTGATTATTTTTTTTGAAAGGAACGGTTTGTTCCATAAAACTCAAAAATTTATCAATCACGATACCTTTTGTCGGTGCTTTCAACAATATACCGCCGTCAACAATATCGAACCAAAAACCTTCATCGGACACCGTATTTTCAATAGCGATTGAAATGCACACTTCATCCGCCCAATGCCGAAACTGTTCAATGAAATCAAAAACCATGGTCGGTCGTGCATGACGATCCACGTGAAGCACACCTATATAAGGGTCAACGCCTGTTTTCATCAATGCCAATTCGCAATAAGCGTACAACATACCATACAAATAATTGAGCATAGAATTGAATTTATCGAGTGCGGGGCGAAAACTTCTGCTCTCGAAAGCAAAACGTTCCGGCATTAATCCTGCTATAAATCGAAAATAATGACGCGAAGCCGTTGCTTCCCAAGCGCGAAATTCGGCGGAAATTTTGCCAATATTTTCTGCCGATACCTGTCGGCTGAAAGTCGGCAATACATCTTCGAGTTGCCATCTCTCGAATTTTTTTGATAAACTATCGAGGGTAGAAAGTGCACGACCTTGTCTGCGCAGGGTATTATCGTCGAGCGCGGTCATGTCGCCGATTTTTTTTACGATATTTCGTTGATTCTCGATTTTTCGGCGCAAAGTTTCCGCCATCCACAACCAACCCGTTTGCGATTCGGCAAAAATTATTTGATTTCTGCGAATGGTAGAAATAGAACCAAACTGTCCGGACCAAACTTGAGCGATCGGATGTCCGATATGGTCAATGAGTAAAACCGGAATGCCGTTTTCTACTGCGAGTATCAACGCATCGCCCGTCATACTCACACCACGCGTAATAAAAATTACTTCCACGACGCGCACAGGAAAAAATCGCGGTTCGCCCGTGCCGGGTTTCACGTAAAACTGTCCGTTGCGCACACCCAAAAACGCGCCGTAAGAATCAAGAAAAAGTTGCATTTTAATTATTCATGTAGAGACGGCGATTTATCGCGTCTCCTGTTTATTCGGCAAATTCGAGTCCGGAAAATTCGTGTTCGGTAATCCGTGTTCGGCAAATCGGGTTCGGCAAATCGCGTTCGGCAAATCGTATCAGACAAATTCGCGTTCGGCAAATTGTGTTCGGCAAATCGGGTCCGGTAAATCGCGTTCGGTAAATCGCGTTCGGCAAATTTGCGTTCGGCAAATCGCGTTCGGCAAATCGCGTTCGGCAATTTGTGTTCGGTAAATCGTGTTCGGTAAATTGTGTTCGGCATTGCGCGGTTCGGTAAATCGCGTTCGGCAAATTGTGTTCGGTAAATTGCGAGGGGTAAATTGCGAGGGGTATTTCGCGTTCGGCAATCCGCGTTCGGTAAATCGGGTTCGGCAAATTGTGTTCGGTAAATTGCGAGGGGCATTTCGCGTTCGGCAAATCGCGTTTGGCAAATCGCGTTTGGCAAATCGTATCAGACAATTCGCGTTTGGCAAATCGCGTTCGGCAATTCGCGTTTGGCAATTCGCGTTTGGCAAATTGCGAGGGGCAAATTGTGTTCGGCATTGCGTGTTCGGCATTGCGCGGTCGGCAAATCGTGTTCGGTAAATTGCGAGGGGCATTTCGCGGTCGGCAAATTGTGTTCGGCATTTCGTGTTCGGCAATTTGCGCGGTCGGCAAATTGTGTTCGGCAAATTGTGTTCGGCATTTCGTGTTCGGCAATTTGCGTTCGGTAAATTGCGAGGGGCAAATTTGCGTTCGGCAAATCGCGTTCGGCAAATCGCGTTCGGTAAATTTGCGTTTGGCAATTCGGGTTCGGCATTGCGCGTTCGGCAAATCGCGTTCGGCAATTTGTGTTCGGCAATTCGGGTTCGGTAATCCGTGTTCTGCAAATCGTGTCCGGCAATTTGCGTCCGGTAATTCGTGTTCTGCAAATCCGCGTTTGGCAATTCGGGTTCGGCATTGCGCGTTTGGCAAATTGTGTTCGGCAAATCGTGTTCGGTAAATTTGCGTTCGGTAAATTTGCGTTCGGCAAATCGCGTTCGGCAAATTGTGTTCGGTAAATTGCGAGGGGCAAATTCGGGTTCGGCAAATCGGGTTCGGCAATTCGCGTTCGGTAAATCCGTGTTCGGCAATTCGCGTTCTGCAAATTGTGTTCGGCAATTCGGGTTCGGCAATTCGCGTTCTGCAAATTGTGTTCTGCAATTTGCGGTCGGCAAATCGCGTTCGGCATTTCGTGTTCGGTAATTTGCGTCCGGCAAATCGTGTTCGGTAAATTTGCGTTCGGCAAATCGCGTTCGGCAAATCGCGGTCGGCAAATCGCGTTCGGCATTTCGTGTTCGGTAATTTGCGTCCGGCAAATCGTGTTCGGTAAATTTGCGTTCGGCAAATCGCGTTCGGCAAATCGCGGTCGGCAAATTGTGTTCGGTAAATTGCGAGGGGCATTTCGCGAGGGGGAGACGCGATAAATCGCCGTCTCTACATTTAAGGGTAAAATTTATCTGCTATCCAATTTTTGGGATTATTGATAATGTATTCCGAAATCAATTGGTAGGACGTTTCGCTGCGAATGATATGATCGTGAAAACGGGTTTGCCACGCAAAATCTTTATTGATTTTTCGTGCTTCAAAAGAAACGCTTGCTTTGTACCACCTTATTAATCCCGATAAATTATCCGATAACATCGGATTTTTATCGCCGGCAAAACCGCCTGATTGTTTTTGAGCCGGATTTTCAGACGGATTATTTAAAATTTCAGATTCTGTATCCGATCCGGATAAATATTCTTTCGGATCAATTTCGTTTTTGGGATTGTCAATTAATACAATTCCGTGAACATGATTAGGCATTACAATAAACGTATCCAAATAAATATGCGGAAACCGTTTCGGTGTTTCTAACCATATTTTTTCAGCAATATTCCCGATCTCAGACGCGGTGAATTGCGTATTCATAATTTCTCCGAAAAAATGTTTTCTGTCCTGCGTACAAATTGTTATAAAATAGGGCGCATTGTTACCGTAATTCCACCATTCGGCACGGGCGGAAGGTATCCTGTATTTGTTTTGAAACAGCAGTTTTGACATCATTGTATGTTTATCAGACACAAACATACAAAAAAATGTAGAGACGGCGATTTATCGCGTCTCCTGTTTATTCGGCAAATCGCGTTTTGCCGATCGCCGATTACGGATTATTGATTGTGTTTTGCCGATTGCCGATTGCAGGGTGTGTTTTGCATTTTGCGGATTGCATTTTGCGGTTTATCGATTGCGTTTTGCGGATTTTATTTGCCGATCGCAGATTGTTTATTGTGTTTTGTTGATTGTGTTTTATTGATTGCGTTTTGTTTATTGTGTTTTGTTTATTGCGTTTTGTTGATTGTGTTTTGTTGATTGTGTTTTATCGATTGCGTTTTATGTTTTGCATTTTGCGGATTTTATTTGCCGATCGCGGATTGCAGATTTGTGGATTGCGGATCGCCGATTGCGTTTTGCGAGGGGGGAGACGCGATGAATCGTCGTCTCTACATTTTTGGATACGCACGAAATTGTTTGAACACGAATTGCGCGGTTTTTATACCGTTTTTTTCTTCGAGAACGGTGCGTTCGGTTGTAGAACAAACAACAGGAATGCCCGCACTTTGCAACAACGCCACCAACGCGACGACAAAAGTCATTTCCCCCATTAAATGAACAACCGTAACATAGGGCTCAATACGTTTAATGTCCGACAGATAATTTTCCGCCAATATAATGATTTCATCCGTCGTTGCCGTCGGTGCTATTTGCGGAAAAGGCATATCCGTGATGCTTCCATATTTTTGTATCGCCATCTGCATTTGTTCTTTCGACCAAGACGCGGACGGGTGGTTTGATAGGTTGAATAGCATATTATGATAGGTATGTTATTTTATTTAATTTTCTCGGTAATATTTTGCCAAGATGAGGTGTCGTCTAAAATAATTCTATCTATTAAAGTCGTTTCAAAAACTTTTGCGCGCTCGGCGTGAAGCGATTTTATATTACCCGTATTTTCACGCAAATTTCTATCCAAAATAAAAACATAACCCGGAATGCGCAAACCGAAATCTTTTCTGAGTGCCGCTAATTTATATACGGCTTCATTGAAAGCATCCGTAAAACGAAATTTTTCAAACCCTGTTTTACACTCGACGACGAAAAGTTTATTGTTTTTTACGAATACAATGTCTAATTCGTTTGTCACACCTTTTCTTTCTATGTGGCAATTTGCCGCAATCGCATCATCTAGTAAGTTCAAATCTTTTTTTAATCTGAAGTAAACAAACGCCTCCCACCAACCGCTAATGATGAATTGAATTTCATCGGCTGAAACTTGTCCGACGGCTTGCGGTGTAAAATTCAGGAAGGACAACAAACGTCCAAAGTCCGTCAATTCTGTTGGTAAAGATGTTAACTGCAAATGCGTATTACTGTTTCTTTGTTGCCATTTGCGCAATTCTTTTAATAATAAGACAGCAAAATGCGAAGGAGATAAATTATGAAATTTAGTGTAAAAGGCATTCGATAAACTCAATGTTACCCAATTCGGCAAACCCGCACGGATAATATTAAAACCGTAAGCAGACAAATACGAACTTAAGTCGAGTGAATAAAACAAAGGATATTCTTTATCATTGTCTTTCGGAAAAATGCGTTTATAAGTATTTTTTCCGATGGTGATGTAATAACTCTCGTGGTCAAAATCCTCGAAATAACGATTCACGCCGATAGACATTATTTTCGTTCCACCCGTCAAGTTGATGATATATTTATCCGATTCGTTGAGTTTAAGCGCGTCCAATTTATTTTTTATGTCCGTCAAAGAATCTTCTATGACTTCGACTTTAGTGAATTGGCCTGATTTTAACCCACACACTTGGATGATACGGTCGGAAATTCCTTTATCTTCGATATATTTCGTTGTTACAAGAATATGAAAATCCACATCATTCCTCTGCTTAACGAAAAGAATATTGGGTATGGTTTGGTCGGAGATGAGGGATATGAGGGTGGTCATGGTGGTAAAGAATTCAAATTTAAGTGACCTTTAATTTTTTCAAAACTATATTTTAGCTTTGTTTTCAAATTAGAGGGTGATTCGTTTTTAGAAAATCCACCGTGTTGAATGTCATTTCTCCCTGTCGTCAGAGACTCATAATCAGAAGTCAATTCTTTAGAAAGAGTATTTAAAATTTCTTTAACTTTAGATTCATTATTTTTAGCCAATTCTTTCCATTTACCTAACTCATCATCAAAGCCGGATTTTTTGATATAAAAGCAAGCACTTATTAACTCTCTATCTTTTTCTTTTTTGAAATCCAAATTATGAATATGACAAAAGTAGGTAAAAATGCTTTCTTGGAGCATCGTAATACCTTGTTGTGTAAGATCATGTTCAATGCACCATTGAACAGCTTCAAAACCATTTTTCCAATCAGGATTTTTAGAAAAGTTTTTGATTTTTTCGGAAATTTTCTCTAAAATTGGTTTCATCGGCACTATAAAGTTATCATTTGATAGTGTGTTTATATTATCGTTGAGATTTTTAAAAATTTTACCTGAAACGATCTCGGATCCGCGATTAGTATTTAAAGAATTGGTTACAGCATCTAATGATTTTGCAAGTTTATTAAATTCTTTAGCTATTAAGGTATTATCATTTTGCTCTTTTAAAAGTGGTTGAATTTCTTTTTTAGCTAAATCAACTAATCCTTGGGAGTTACCATATTTTATAAAAATATCAGCGGCTTTTGTCCAATCTTGAAGTTCTGAAAAACTTACTAAATTAAGAATTGAAGCATTTCTGTCTTCTATCGGCATTTTTTCCACTTCTAACCCTGTACCTAATTTTTCAAAAGCACCATAATGAATTGATTTAACTGAAACGTTTTTAAGTGCTTTGGCGTAGTTCAAAAGAACCATACCCAGCATTGGCAGAGAGCGAAAAGCATGAGTAATATCAAGAATAACCTCATCATTGGGCAAAATAGATTTATAAACGGTGTTGAAAATTTTCCAAATCTGATCAGTAGAAAAACCTTCGTCAATGTTTTCATGAATAACCTTTCCTTTAAGTTGAAGTTTTCTCAATCGTGTATCAAGCCCTTCATTTGGGATAAATTCTTTAGTTTTAAAATCTTTATGACCGTTATCTTGCCAATTTTTTTCGCGCGCATCTTTTGTCAAAAAAATATAAAAATTGTCTGTTTCAGTAAAATCGTTGCAGTACAACTTTATTGCAGCTTCTTGAATATATTTCATATTTAATACTTTTTCAGATTCATGCCCTTCGGTAAAATAATTGCAAGGAACATAATTATTAGTACCCAAAAACGAAATAAAAATTTTGCGTGGCATAGTTATTTATTTTTCAATTATTAATTTTATAAAACCCAAAGGTTCGCCTTTGTACAAAAGTTTACGCGTTTTAGGAAACATTAAATCATCCGGATAGCCGCCTTTGCGCGATTGTCTTTTGATACCGATCCAATCTTGTTGGTGAACAATAGCGGCAATCGGCGAAGCCCAACCGCCTGTCATATAATCCCAACCGCTTCCAGCACCAATACGCAAAACGGTTTCATTTGCAGCACAGGTATTGATTTCGGTTTCGATTTTTTCCAAAACACTCAAGTATTCGTCAGTGGCAGAAATATTTTTTTCGATTTCCCAAAACTCAATTTCGTCTTTAACCAATGACCAAGTTTGTTGGGTACAATGTTTGAAAATGGCAGCAATGTCAATATGTTCGAGTTTTTTTTCATTACTTATGTAATTCCGATTTTTTACCATCTCAATGGTTTTTTCCGGAATTTGGATACGCCCGACCGATTGAACTTCGGCGGGAATACATTCAATAAAAGATACCTCGCTATCTTTTTTTCCCCAACCGTAATTCGTCAAATTGATGATGTTTTGTTTGATGCAAATTGTTGCTGCTTCAAAATAAAAATCGCCGACGCGTAAAAACCGGAGAATGTCTTTGTTCGGACTTGGTTCTATTTCACCTGTTCGACGCGAAATATCGCCGCCAAAATAATGGGCTATTACCTGCGCATCTTTGTAAACGAACTGATTACCTTTCCAAAAGCCCAAATGCTTTTGCTCACCTACAAAGTCCGGCTCCAAATACATAATTTGTGCCAGTAATGCCGACCGAATCGCTCCCCTTAAAGAGCTGCCCGGAATGGTCGCTTTTTTTTCGGCATGAGAAAAAAATTGCTCTTTTACAACGTTTCTTTTGTCGGGTTTATCGCCGATTGTCGTAATAAGGCGAGAAGCTACGTCGCCGGACGATAAAGCCGGATACTTCAACAAGAGGGCTTCTTTCAAAGATCGATTTTCGGCAATCAACTGCATCCACTCCTCAATACCGGCATTACCGAAGAGTGGAAGAAGTTTGTTGAAGTCCGTTACGGCAATCGCGTTTTCTTTTTCGAATTGCAGATAGTCCAGATTATGTTGTAATTCTTTTCCATTACCGATGTGTACGGGCGTAAGTGTTTTGATTCGAATTTTATGTTCCATGACCTTGTGTTTTAATTATACGGCAAAAAAATGGCACGACCATCACGATGGACGGCATTCATTGGAGGTTGCCAATCGGGTTTTAAATCTTCAATTTTCCCTTTTGTAACCACACTTTTAATTGGGTTTCCAAAAGCAAACACGGAACCTTCGGTGAACATCATCACTGCTTTTTTGCGCACCGAGATATGATCCTCGTTTTCCGGAGAAGACAGCCAGCCGCCGCGTTTAATGATTTGATAGTTAGTAGCTTCTGTAACCAAAGCTGAAGCTATCTCGGCTTCATTTTCAGGACGATAAAGCGATAAGCTCACTTGCGAGGTTGCGTTTTCGGGAAGTTCTAAAGTCAACTCGTCTTGGTGAAATTCAAAAC
Organism: Chitinophagales bacterium; assembly: GCA_038226035.1. Lineage (GTDB taxonomy): Bacteria > Bacteroidota > Bacteroidia > Chitinophagales > Saprospiraceae > JAAFJT01. The sequence goes on from JBBRQS010000001.1 coordinate 10,074, forward strand.
AACCACTACCGAGGTTTCTGTTCAAACCAAAACCGTTGTCGCCCAATAAATTCATGACGGTATCAAGCCGTTTAAAATCGAAGTTATCCTTTTCTGTGTGCGCGATAAAGTATAAACCTGTTTCGGGTTTCGGGTACAATTTTTCTAAATAAAAAGGCGTACTACTGTCCGGATTATTATTCATCCATACCCGTTGTGTGATCTCGCTTTGCCAAATATTCGGTTGTTTATCTGTTTTTTTTCCGAATTCATTTTCTTCTTCAGGGCATAATTTTTCTGAATGTCGTTCACCAGAAAGGATTTGAGAAAAATGTTCCGATCTAAAAAAATTTATTTTTTTTAAATTTTTTCTATTTTCGGCGATTTCGTCGCTAAACGCAAACCCTAACGGACGCGGCATCCACATACCGGACGCATCGAAGGGGAAAGCAGAACTGACGAAAAGCTCATATAAAATTTCTTTCGCGAAAAGCACATTCCCCAATTGTAAAGCGCAGACGTATAACGCCGACTTAATAGTATCCGAATGCAATACAGTATCACTGCTTTCATAAGAATTCATTTTTCCTCTCGAAATGTGCAAAGTCGATTTGAAAAAGAGCTTATACGTTTTAAATTTTTGCGTCATTTTGATAAATATTGGTCGTATTCGGTTTTCACATTTTTTTCTTCGGAGCCTTCCAAGAACGGCGTTGAATAATATTGCGTTGTTCGTTCATAAACGTGAGTCATTTCAAAACGCACTTGTCCAGAACCGCGCGAGCCGCTGCCGCCGAGGTAATCGTCTTGAACGAGTTTGATTGCCGTAAACAAGTCTTTGACCAATTGCGCTTCGTCTTCCTTCTCAAAAATATTCAATACCATTTCAAAATCAAACCGCGCTCCCGCAGGTACGCGTTCCATTTGGCGCGGCATCGCGCGCGAAGTTATACGGTCAATGACCACTTCTGTTTTCGTTTCGGTGTACAGCAACTCCGTATTTTTAAAATAATCGGTGTCAACTTGATTTTGCTCCAAAAACGCATCGCGAACGACTATGCGGGAAGGTCTTTGCACTTGTTCTTTCTGTTCTTTCCTTCCCGCCGCATTGCCGAACAGTTTGGTTGAGCTGTGCGCATTGTCTTCGGAAGGTCCGTTACTGACTTGTCCCATGGCTTTGTTACCGATAAAGCCGTATTTGATTTCCAAAAGCGATCGCATTTTTCCTTTCAGCGAACTGCCAGGAATATAAGGTTGTTGATTGGTAGGGTTACGTACCACTGCTTTATCTACGCCGCCAATGCCCATTGCCGCGTTTGAGCCGCCAATCGCTAAACCGGTAACGGCAATAATTTTTCCTTTAATAATAATTTTTTTATTGAGTTTTATAAATTCGCTAGTCATAATTATTTGATTTATCGAATGAGTAATTTATTTTAAAACTAATCTTTACCACCGTAAAATTTATGATACGCCAATACGGCTTCAAAAAAATCAACGAAACGACTTAAGTTGTCCCGGTTTCCGTTCACATATTTGTGTGCTTCATCCATTACTTCGCGAAATTTTTTAATTTTCGAGTCTCTCGATTTTGCCGTTACCCGCGCTTCAGCGTAAGCCATTTTTGGGCGCAATAGCATGAAGTCAGCTTTTGTTTTATCGTCTAACTTCGTTTCCTTTTGATTTTTGTCTGCTGTGGACTTTGCCTGAATGCGCTTCACTTCGCCGAAAATATTACGAATTTGCGAAGTGGTCATGGCATTGTTACCCGGATAGGTATCGTTCTTACTTCTTTTGTCGCACAGGTCTAAACCTAATTTATCTGCGTAATCAATACCGGGTTCATCCAAACCGGTTTCAATCCAAGTTTTCAAATTCATGATATTTTTTTTATGAGTGACTTAAAAGTTTTTTATTTTCGTCTAGAGTCCTTTTTTCCAATTCTGCCCAACGGCACGCTACTTGCAGCAATTCGAGATAATGATAATTTCCAGTATTTTTTTTACCCCCATTCACAGAATCGGCAAAGGCATCAGTCATCACTTTTTTCACAAAATCAACTGCTTCACCTTTTGCACTACTCGGATTTTCTGCAAAACGCGTCAGGTTATATGCCATGTTCCAACGCCAACGCAACAAATTCAAGTTTTTTAGCCGAACGTACTCTTTGCGTTGTGCATCAGATAATGATTTCTGTTTTTGGAGTTCTTCTTCGATTTTTTTTAATTTTTCGGATTGTGAACACATTTCTGCATACCCCATTATTTTAGTCACAAAATTCATGGACAAATCTCCGCTTACAAGCATCGGCAAAACGTTTTTATACAATTTTTTAACTAATGGGAACTCAAATTCCCAGTTTAACGGTGTTTCAAAAAGTGTGATAGCATTTTTTTCTGCGCACAGAGATTCGTCGACTTTACTCGTTATTTTGAAGGTATGGTTTTTCGCCTTATGTTCTGCATCACCAGCTAATCGTGCTGCTTGCATTATTGGAAACTTCGGCGGTACTAAAACAATTCCGCCAGAGAGCGTTAAGTTACCGCAACTCCACATGTTAAAATCACTGTTAATTTCTTCAGCCAAAACAATAATGTTGTTCCATTTACCGACTATAAACAAATCATCTCCTCCCGAATAAATAATATTGACATATGCTTCGTTAGCTTCGGTATTACGTAACGTGTTCAAATAGCCTTTGAAGAAAAAATCGAGACTACGGCTGACGGCAGCGTAGCGACATAGATTTTTTTTGCTGTTATTTTCGCCGATGTCTTCACTGAAAATTTTTCCTAAACCGTCAACATCCATGCGCAAAACGGCGAGTCGCGCCAGATTTCCTTCTTTAACAATGTATTCGAATGGGCGCACATCACCTTCTTCGTAATGACTTTCATTTTCACCGTTCGTTCGTTTGTCGTTTGCCAAATCCGCTTCTTTTTGTGTTTTAAAATACGGCACATTATTACCGCCGTAAAAAACGGTCGGATAATCAAAACTTTCTGGCTTATTAAAAGTTTTTAAGTTTCGTCCGTTTTTTTCTTTGAAATAATGCTGATTGCCGAACGGATCGGTTACGGTCGCTCTGCCGTGAAAGTTTTTTGCAAATACCCAATGATGTGCTTCGCGCAAATCCTTACCCAAATCAAGTTGTTGTTTGGTAATTTCTTTGACCTTCTTACCGAAGTAATCAACAGGTTTTTCGTTTGCCTTAAATTCTTCGTTAGTTATAGCATCCCTTTCATCAGTCAATGTTCCGCCCGATTCTACACTTTGACTAAAAAATGCAGTTTTTAAAGCGTCGCAATCGTTGAGTCGCTTAAATTTTTTACGGCTTAAATTTCTGAAAAGCTCATCCCAGACATCATTTACAGTTTTGTTCTTATCGAAGGGTTTTGTTCGTTCCATTTGTATCGACAAAGCAAAACCATGTTTATCGAATATTTTTTCCGAAATAGTTTTAGAAAATTGTTCAAACGATTTCCCTTCCTTTGAAAATGCGATTTCGGGCATTAAAACATAAAATCCACCACCTGAAGCATAAACAACATGACAAGGAGATAAATTAAATTCGTTAATCATTTCTTCCAAAAGTGCATCTATCAATAGCTGTAAGTAAAAAGAGCGTCCTTTCAAAAGTTTACTCGCATTTTTAGAAATAATATCGTACAAATAAGATTGGATACCGGAAACAGATGCACCCGCCAAGCATATCGGTGCATCGATGTTGCCCGTACACATAGCTATACCGACCGTCATTTTTATAAAATCGAACAGTGGAATATCTTGATATATTGAACTTACCGCTAATGTTGAGGCGTGTCGTTCTAAGTACATTAATAAGTACTCGCCCGAAGAAGCAGTTTTTAATGCGTTTTTTAATTTAGAAAGTTGATTGTTTAATTCGACGATATTTGCTGATCCGTTGCTTGGAAATATTTGTTTTCCCAAAGTTTGAGAAATCGGTGGAAAATAATACTTCAGAGGAGTAACTACCTCGGCAGAATTATTTTTTTTTCGACTTACAGACATTAATGTGGATAAAATCGGTACTAAAGCTGCGGGTTTATACGCGGCTAATAGAAAATCAGCATCATTCAATGCCCAACCAGCTGCTGATTCCAATTTTATTTGAATATCTACATCTATACTTGATTTTTCGAATTCAAGTAAGCCCAACTTGAATAAAAGATGTTTTAAATAGTCGGTATATTTCATAAAATTCTTTACGATAGTTAATCAAATCCTTTCTCTAACCCTCCTCACTACACCCAACCCGCGCGAAGCCCCTTTTCCCAACCCTATAAAATCCGGCAGAGAGACATTCGTATCGAAATCGAGAGAGAAGACGCGCATTTTTTGGTGGTGTTTGTACGACATCCATTCTTCGCGGGGCAGCGATTTTATTTTTACGGTTATGTCGCGTTCCGGTTCCCAATCCACGCCTTTAGCGAATGAGGTGATTTGCGTCGTTAAAAGTTTTTCCAAAAAACTTAATTTTTCTACGATGCCGGTCAGCGATTGGTATTTTTCAAAATTATCGTCGTTCAAGGCTTGCCATTTGTGAATGCGAAATGCAAATGTTTGTTCCCAAACATTCAGCGTATACTGATTCACATTGAGTTTGGCAATGCGCAAAGCATGGTGCGTATCGCCGATGCGGACGGTCCAATCCGGTTGAGAAAAAAAATGATGGGCTTCTTCAACGGCTGCATCGAGACAAAGCATCATCGGACGAAATTGTCCTTTATAGGTATCGAGTTTATATTGAATGAGCGGGTAGCGGTTGTGAAATCCGCCGTTGATATTGTCGTGGTTGTGAAACCAATCGTGTTCGATGCCGACCTTATGCGCTAACGCTCCGCGAAACGCCGGCAGTTGATACGGTTCGATGTGCGTATCGAAAGATACGGCAAGCACGCGAAGTTTTTTTATTCTTTCGGAAACAGCGTAAGCCGACATAAGGGTAATAGGTTTTTATGTTTCAGTACAATTTAAAATTGTAAAACGCTTTGATGCACAAATATAGTTAAGTTTTTAAATTATGCAAAATAAATATTAATTTATTTTAAAGAAAAGAAAAAAAACGAAAAATGAATAGAATTGTGTCGGATGCAATATAACAAAATTATTAGTTTTACGACAAATATGAGGAAATGAACAAACTGCGGATACCCTTTGATAATTCGTGGAAAGGCATTGTCACTGATTTATTCAGTGATTGTGCCGAAATGTTTTTACCGGATTTATTCGCCGAGATGAATCTTGGTATTCCGCCGAAATTTTTGGAGCAAGAACTTCAAGCGTTAATAAAAGATAAAACTTTTAAAATAGCCGACAAAATTGTTGAAGTGACGCTGATTTCGGGTGAAAAAAGATGTGTAATTGTGCATATCGAGTTCGAAGCCAAACCCGAACCAATAATCGGCGAAAGGATGTTCAGATATTACCGCCGCATTTATGATACCTACGGTAACAAAATAACAGCACTTGTAATTTATACCGGTGCGCGGGTGCCTAAAGTATTCGACCGCTATGAAGAAAATATTTTCGGCACAAGTTTAGTATATCGGTTCAATACGTACCAAGTGAGAAAACAAAACGAAGCCGATTTGATAAATAATCCGAATCCTTTTGCAATCGTGGTTTTAGCGTGTTGGTACATTATGAAAAGTGAAGGCAACGATTCGCTCAGATTAAGTTTTAAAGAAAAGGTGTATGAATTGGCAAGAAATAGAAATTATTCGCTTGAAAAAACTTTGAAACTGCTTATATTTGTGGAAGAATTAGTGAAACTGCCCGATGCTTTTGAGGATAAATTTCAAGAAGCTATTTATAAACCTGTTAAAGACAATGATATGTACGTAACAGATGCAAGCAGAAGATTAGCGAATACATTAACCAAAGGTGCATTTGGAGAATCCTACTCGGAAGTAAAAGCACAAATTATGACTGAACGTGCCAAAGCAGATGCCGAACGTGCCAAAGCAGACGCCGAACGTACCAAAGCAGATGCTGAACGTACCAATGCAATTATAAAACTTTACACCATTGCAAAACTTTCCGTGCAAATGATTGCCGATACTTTGGAATTGGACATAAAATTTGTGCGCAAAGTACTTCGGTCGGAAGGTTTGTCGGAAAAATAAGGCTTTAATGGTTTTTACAAAAAAAAATCCGAAGCGATACACGGCGTATAGCTTCGGATTCTTTTTTTGTAAAATAGCACGCTCTGTATATTAATTTTTCATAAAAGGCATTTTACTCACCACTGCCGGTAATTTTTTTCCGCCGCCGAAACCTATAAATATTTCAGTGCCGATGACGTCAAACGGTTTGTTGACATACCCCATTCCGATAGGAATATCTAATGTTGGCGAAGAGGTGCCGGATGTTACGATACCGATATTATTACCGGCAGCATCAAATATTTCGTAATCATGTCGCGGTACGCGGCGGTCACTGAGTTTAAATCCGACTAATTTTCGAGTCAGACCTTTTTCTTTAACTTGTTGAATAATTTTACTCGCCACAAAATCCCCTTTCTCGAATTTTGTGATCCAACCCAGTCCGGCTTCAAGCGGATTAGTGGTATCATTGATGTCGTTACCGTATAAATTATATCCCATTTCGAGGCGTAAAGTATCGCGCGCACCGAGTCCTACCGGTTGAATGTGAACAGATTTTCCTTCGTGAAAAAGCGTGTCCCAGAGTTTTTTTGTGCTGTGTGCTGCCGCGTATAATTCAAATCCGCCGGAACCGGTATAGCCGGTGTTTGAAATCAAAACATTATCAATACCCGCGACGGTTCCTTTCGCAAAATGATAATACGGTATTACAGATAAATCCGTGTCCGTCATAGTTTGCAATAATTTTTGTGCGTTCGGACCTTGCACCGCCAATAAACCGGTTTGTTCGGAGATATTAATGAGTTTTAAATCAAACGATGAACGATGAACGATGAATGATGAATCTTTTTTGAGTTCATTGTTTATCGTACTTTGTTCTACATTCGCCGTTTTTAGTTCATCGTTTATAGTTTTTAGTTCATCGTTCAAATGCTTCCAATCTTTCTCGATGTTCGAAGCGTTCACGACCAACATAAAAGCCTGTTCGCCGTCACTGCAATAGGTTTCGGGTAAGCGATAGACCAATAAATCATCAACGATACCACCGGTTTCGTTCGGGAAACACGAGTATTGTGCATGACCGATTTCCAATTTCGATGCATCGTTGGAAGTAACGTATTGTACAAAAGCGAGTGCATCTTTTCCGCGCACAATGAATTCGCCCATGTGGCTCACATCAAACACGCCGACATTGGTACGCACGCATTGATGTTCTTCTTTGATGCCGGCGTAAGAAATCGGCATATTATAACCGGCAAAGGCTGCCATCTTTGCACCGAGTTCAATATGCGTTTCCGTGAGCGGTGTGTTGAGTATGTCGTTTGTCATAAATTCCGGCTGAGTGAATTAAGTTTATCAATCTACAAATAAACAGTCAAATTAAATAATTTCGGTGCAAAAATAAGTATTACACACATTAATTTTGATTGGCTTTGAATTTAATTTCAAAAGTATTTATAAAATTCATCGTTTGAAAATGAGATTTTGTCGAGAAAACAGAAAATGAAAGGTATAATTTTTTACCTTTGCGACAATAAAAGCCAACTCAAAACGACTAATCAAATATCTTGCTAAAATTAGGACTTAAGATCTGGAAAATAAGATTTAGGAAACAGGCAGTTGGAAGTACAACTTTAAAGTATAAAGCATGAAGCATGAAGTATTTTCAATAAAACTTCATGCTTCATGCTTTAAAGTTATATTTCGCATTTGTACTTCCTATTTCCTAAATCATACATCCTAAATCCTACTCTATACTTTTAAAAATCGCCTGATGCAACAATTTTTTAAGCGAAAAAATTTAATTACAATCACCTTTTCTTTTTTTATCGGTTTAGCATTTGCTCAAGAAACTTCAACCATGTCCTTAGAAGATGCCGTCAGATACGCTTTGGAAAACAGTAACGGCGTAAAAAGTACCAAACTCGGCATCAAAAAAGTAGATTTACAAATCGAAGAAAATAAAGCCGCCGGTTTACCGCAAGTGACCGGCAGCGCGAATTTTAATTATTATTTTTTGACACCGCAATCACTCTTCCCCGACTTTATTACGCCCGCCGTTTACGGCGTACTGACAAAAGAAGGTGTAAGCGGTAATAGCGGAAAAATTCAGTTTCCTAACCTTCCGACTACTTACAGTAAATTGTCTTTTGTGTTGCCATATAGTTTCGATGCCGGCATAAAAGTAAATGAACTTGTATACAGCGGTACTTATAATGAAGCGATGCGCGCGCTGAAACTCGGGAAAAAATATGCGCAAGTGCAACTCAACAGTAAAGAAGTGGCTGTGCGCAATCAAGTGATTGATGCGTATGTACCGGCTTTGCTCGTCAATGAAAACGTAAAAACGTTGGATAAAAATATTTCTAATCTCAACGAATTAACAAAAGAAACGCAAGCCACTTACAAAGCAGGTTTTGCGGAACAATTAGATGTAGACCGTTTGAATTTATCGCTCACGAATTTGCAAACGTTGAAAAGTAATTTGCAACAACAGAAGGAATTGGTATTAAATGCTTTGAAACTCGTTATCGGTTATCCGCTGGAAAAAAATATCGATCCGACAGATAATATTCAAACGCTTTTGCAAATTCCATCCGAAAGTGAATTGGTCGGTGCTATTGATTTCAATAAACGCGCCGAATATGTTGAATTAAGTAATGCTGAAGACATCTCGAGACTTCAGATAGATTTAGCTAAAGCCGCTTATAAACCTACCGTTAATGCTTTTGCGAGTTTCAATAATACACTTAACTCTGCAGATTTTAAAAATTGGAATTATTTGCCGACAGGCGTAATCGGTATTTCCGCGAACATAACGCTTTGGGATTGGCACGCCACACGCTCGCGTGTTCAACAGGCGGAACTGGCATTACAACAATTACAATATTCTAAAAACGATTTGGAACGTGCGATTACTTTGCAAGTCGCTAATTCGCGCATTTCTTATCGAAATGCGCAACGCAACGTTGAAAACCAGCAAAAAAATGTGGCTTTGGCGGAAAAAATCTATAAAACTACGCAAATAAAATATAAAAGCGGTGTCGGTTCGAGTTTTGAAATGTCGAGCGCGGAATCGCAACTTTATACGGCGCAGCAAAATCTCGTCCAATCGCAATATGATTTAATGGTGACGTATCGCGCCATTTTAAAAGCGGTGGGTAAATAATTTTGAATTATGAATCATGAATTATTTTTTAAAAAATTCTGAATCAAAAAAAATTCTGAATCAAAAAAAATTCTGAATCAAAAAAAAATTCTGAATCAAAAAAAAATTAAAATTTTCAAAAAATTATTTCAATTCAAAATAAAAATCTAAAATCCAATAATTATTGTACTCAATGAAAAAAATATTATTTTCACTTTTGATGCTCTCTGTGTTCGGTGCTTGTAAAAAACCGGATATCGGCGATCCGAAAACGCAACTTGCCGAATTTAAAAAAGAGCGTACGGCATTGGATACCAAAATCGGTGATTTAGAAAAAAAACTGAACGGCGGCGTAAAAAAAGAAAAAATGAATTACGTCAGCGTTACGCCTTTAGCAGCTACCAATTTTACGCACACAATAGATTTGCAAGGATCTGTCGTTGCCGATGACGAAGTGTTTGTAAATGCGAGAGTGCCCGGTGCTTTAACAAAAGTAAATATTTCGGTGGGCGACAAAGTAACTGCGGGACAAGTTGTAGCGGAAATTGACGACGATGTTTTGAAACAATCTATGGAAGAAATAAAAAAACGTTACGAGTTAGCGACCGATTTGTTCAATAAACAAGAATCGCTTTGGAAACAAAATATCGGTTCGGAAGTGCAATATTTATCGGCAAAAAACAACAAAGAATCTCTTGAAAAATCAATGGAAACTTTGACAACCCAACGCGGAATGTACCAAATAAAAGCGCCGATTTCCGGAGTCGTAGATGAAGTACCCATGAAAATAGGACAAACAGCATCGCCGGGAATTCCGTTGGCGAAAATTATCAATTTCAACAAACTTAAAGTGCGTGTAGATGCGCCTGAAACTTATGCCGGCAAATTGCGCCAAGGTAACAGCGTTATCGTGAGTTTTCTGGATTTGAAAAAAGAAATTCCGGGTAAAATCAGCTATGTAGGCAGTTCCGTGAACATGTTGAACAGAACATTTAAAGTAGAAATTCCGATGAAAGCCAATGAACCGGGACTTTTACCGAACATGGCAACGACAGTGCGCGTTATAGACTATTCGATACCCAATGCTTTGGTGATACCGATAAATTTAATTCAACGCGATTTATCCAATGCGGATTATGTAATCGTAGCCGACGACAATAACAGGGCTAAAAAAGTTTTCGTAAAAACAGGACAAAGTTACGGCGATGGTATTGTTATATTGTCGGGTTTATCTGCCGGTGCGAAAATGATAACCACGGGCTATCAAGATTTGAATGACGGAGATGTTTTACAGATACAATAGCTTTTTAAAAAAATGGTAAATGGTAAACGGTAAATGGTAAATTTACTTAGATGTTTTATCACTTATCATGCCTGAAGGATTTACCGTTTACCATTTACCATTTACCATTAATAAAATATGTCCGATAGAATAAAAGAATTTGCGCCATCCAGTTGGGCAATCGAAAATAAAACAGCTGTTTATTTACTCACGCTTTTTATTTTAGTTGCCGGTGCATTTACGTATAACAATATGGCGAAAGAGGCTTTCCCGCAAGTCATCTTTCCGCAAATAATGGTGAACACTATTTATCCCGGAACCTCCGCTGAAAATATGGAATCGCTCATCGCCAAAGAAATTGAAAAGCAGTGCAAGGGCATTTCGGGTGTTAAAAAAATAACGAGTAATTCGGTGGAGAATTTTTCATCTACGATGATTGAATTTAATACTTCCGAAGATGTTCAGGTAGCTAAACAGCGCGTGAAAGATGCCGTTGATAAAGCAAAATTACCCACCGATTTAAAAGATAAACCTACCATACAAGACATTGACGTTTCTCAAACGCCGATATTGAATGTCCACGTTTCAGGTAATTTAAGCCTCGACAGAATAAAAAAATATGCCGACGACTTAAAGGATCGAATCGAAACATTGAAAGAAATAACGCGGGTAGATATTATCGGTGCGCCGAAACGAGAAATTCAAGTGAACATGGATATGAATAAATTGGCGGCAAACAGTATAACGCTTTCCGATGTGGAGCGAGCTATTGCCGGTGAAAATTTAAGTTTTTCGAGCGGAACGGTTGAAATGGGCAATGTAAAAAGAAATTTTACGGTTGGCGGCGATTTTAAAGATCCTAAAGTAATTAATGATATAGTTGTTCGAGGCAGTACAGGCGCAATAGTTAAAGTCAGCGACATCGGTGAAGTAAAAGATACTTATGCGGATGCGGAAAGTTTTGCACGGTTAGAAAAGAAAAACGTTATCACGCTCAACGTCATTAAACGTTCCGGTGAAAACTTATTAAAAGCTACTGAAGAAATAAAAGCAATTGCGCAAGAACTCAAAGAAACGGAATTTCCGAAAGAATTGGATGTGAAATTTACGGGCGAACAAGCGCGCCAAACACGCACGCAATTGCACGATTTAATAAACACCATTATTATCGGGTTTATACTTGTTACGCTTATTTTATTATTTTTCATGGGTACTACGAATGCACTTTTCGTGGCAATGTCGGTACCTATTTCTATGTCAATTGCGCTTTTAGTAGAGCCGGCAATTTTTACGGGATTATTGGGATATAAAGTCTTTTCTTTGAATTTCATGGTACTGTTTTCGTTTTTACTGGCACTCGGTATTGTCGTTGATGATGCGATTGTGGTAATCGAAAACACCCACCGGATTTTCGGAAACGGAAAAGTACCTATAAAAGTAGCAGCAAAAATAGCGGCGGGCGAAGTATTTTTGCCGGTTTTGTCGGGAACACTCACCACGCTTGCACCGTTTTTTCCGTTGGCATTTTGGCAGGGCGTAATAGGCAAATTCATGTTTTATATTCCGATAACGATGATTATCGTTTTATTTTCATCGCTTATTGTAGCTTATATCATCAATCCGGTTTTTGCCGTTGATTTTATGAAACCGCACACGGCAGAAGATTCGGCTAATCAGAGAAAAATTACGCGCGGGTTTTTAATTACGAGTGGCGTTTTTGCAGCTATTACTTTACTGAGTTATTTATTCGGTTACAAAGGTTTCGGTAATTTCGCGCTCACGATGTACGGTTTGTTTTTATTGAATAAATTTGTTTTGCACGACGCTTCGGAAGCCTTTCAAAACCGGTTGTGGCCCAAAGTACAAAATGCTTACGGTCGAATGATGCACTTTTTATTGAAAACGACTTGGCGCGCACGTGGCGTTCTGATTGCTACAATTTTATTACTGTTTGCAAGTTTTGTTTTGGTTGGCGCATTCGCACCCGGTGTTGTTTTTTTTCCGAAACCGCAACCGAATTACACTTTTGTTTATTTGAAATTACCGGTGGGTACCGACATTAATTACACGGATAAAATCACTAAAGAGATTGAAGACCGAGTTTACAAAGTCATTGATAAAGATAAAGATATTGTACAGTCCGTCATTTCCAACGTGGCAATCGGTGCCACAAATCCGCAATCATTTGATTTTGCAACAAGCTCGAATCTGGGTAAAGTAACTGTCGCATTCGTAGAGTTTGATAAAAGACACGGCAAAAGAACCGGGCCGATTTTGGAGCGCATACGCGAAGCCATGAAAGGTATTCCGGGAGCCCAAATTTCGGTTGAACAAGAATCGGGCGGACCACCCTCCGGAAAACAAATTTCGATTGATGTTTTGGGTGATGATTATAAACTTTTGGCAAAAACATCAACAGATTTGAAACATTACCTGGATTCTTGTCAGATAGAAGGTGTTGAAGAATTGAAATCGGATTTAAACGTGTCTAATCCGGAAATGGTTTTAAATATTGACAGACAGCGCGCGATGCGCGAAGGTATTTCAACTTTCGCTGTAGGTTCTGATATGCGTACCGCCGTTTTCGGAAAAGAAATTTCAAAATATAAAACCGACGATGATGATTTTCCTATTAATTTACGCCTCATGCGCAATCAACGCGACAATATCGGCGAATTAATGTCGCAAAAAGTCACGTACCGCGATATGAATATGCAAGGGCAAATTCGTCAAGTGCCGTTAAGTGCTTTCTCGGACATAACATACAGAAACTCTTTGGGCGGAATAAAACGTAAAAATCAGAAAAGAGTAGTTAATATTTCTTCAAACGCAATCACGGGATACAATCCGAATGCTTTGGTTGCACAACTTAAAGATAAAGCCGCCGGATTTAAAATACCCGAAGGCATCACTATAGATTTTTCGGGCGAACAAGCAGACCAAGCAGAAGCAGCATCGTTTTTAACTTGGGCAATGATGATGAGTATCGGTTTAATCGTAATTATATTGGTATTGCAATTTAATTCGGTTTCTAAAATGTTGATTATCGCTTCTGAAATTATTTTTTCGGTTATCGGTGTGTTGCTCGGTTTCGTGGCTTTCCGCATGGAAATTTCTATTATCATGACCGGTATCGGTGTGGTAGCGCTTGCGGGAATTGTGGTCAGGAACGGTATTTTGCTCGTAGAGTTTACGGAAATACTTTTGAAAGAAGGCAAACCTTTGAAAGAAGCCATCATAGAAGCCGGAAGAACCCGTATGACACCGGTAATATTGACGGCATCAGCTACCATTCTCGGATTAATTCCGTTGGCAATCGGGTTGAACGTGGATTTTGTAACTTTATTCACCGAACTCAATCCGCATGTATTTATGGGCGGTGATTCGGTTTCGTTCTGGGGACCTTTAAGCTGGACGATTATTTTCGGTTTGGCTTTTGCTACCGTTTTGACACTCGTGCTTGTTCCGTCGATGTTGCTTTTAGCGGAGCAAACAAAAATGAAAGTATTTAAAAATTACAATCCGAATGCGAAACAAGTATTGGATGCCGATTTGAATACGATGGATTTCAAAGACGTACATTAATTTGAAGCGAAGACACTTAAAGGAATAAAATTAATTTAAGGTACTAATTTTGAACTATACTTTTTTTGTTTGAAAAACTTTATTTTCAATCAAATATTCTCAATATTTTCTCGAAAATAAAGTTTTTCAAACAAAAAAAAGTCAGCCCAAATTAAATAACTTGTTAAGATTTCATTCCTAACCAATTTTAAAAAATAATGGACGATAGATAAATTCGGATTATCTTTCGTCCATTATTTTTATAAATATTTAAAACATGATATCTTATAACCAAATTTCCGGAAACAATCCGACACGAGTTGAAGCTTTAAGCGACGGCATTTTTGCGGTGGCACTTACTTTATTGGTCTTGGATATTAGAGTTCCGATAAATGTCGGCATTCACAGCGAAAAAGATTTGAGTGTTGTTTTTTATACGCTTATGCCCAAATTTTTGAGTTATTTTTTGAGTTTTACGACATTGGGTATTATTTGGACGGCACAAACAACGCAGTTTATTTACATAGAAAAAAGCGATAGAAATCTGAATTGGATTTCGTTGTTTTTTTTATTGTTCGTATCTGTTTTGCCGTTTACAACAGCTTTTTTGAGCGAATACATCAATTTTAAACTCTCCATCGGGTTATATTGGTTGAACTTATCTTTACTCGGTCTGTTATTATACATTCATTGGCATTACGCGCACAGAACCAATTTGCTGTCTTTGAAAATCGCCGATAAAGATGTTATCAATCAAGCGATGATAAAAAGGATTATCACTTCGCAAATTCTTTACACTATCGGTGCAGCTTTATGTTTTATTGACACTTACTTGAGTATAGGTTTTATTATTCTCATTCAAATAAATTACGCTTTCGGTTTAGTGGATTTTAAAGCGAAAGAAAAAGTATTAATCGTAAAAGAAAAAGCAGAAACACTGGAAGAAAACTCGGCTGATAATCCAACTGAAAATTCTGAAGAATCTTCCGAAAAAATTAAAGAAAACTGATTTGTGGGGATTTAAAAAAATTAAACTACCATTTTTAATTACCCTCTTTCCTTTACTCTGTGGCAAATTGTTTTTAAATATTCCAATATTTCTCAAAAAGTTTACCTTGACGAAAGAAAACATATCAACCAATAAACGGGTGTTTATTTTTTCTTTAAATTTCCTTAAAATTCCATGATATTGTTTATTTTTACGCGCCGAAATATTTGTTCACGAATACACTTTTATTGATGAAGATGAGCGGTAAAGAAGAAGAAATAAAAAAAAACGCTTTAGATTTTCAAAATACCGAAAATGCTTTTGCGCACAAAATCAACTCGGAACTCAAAGATTCCCTTCGATTGTTTTCTTTAATGAACAATCCGACCATTGTTGGTTTCGGCAATAAATTTGCTGTTAAAGCCATCGAGTGGCATTTACCTTTTGCGCGATATGCAATCCAAAAAACGCTTTTCAAACAATTTTGCGGCGGCACAACCCTCTTGAATACGAACGATACCATTAAAATGCTCGCCAAGCATAATGTTAAGACCGTTTTGGATTATGGCGTTGAAGCAAAAGAAACAGAAGAAGACTTCAACAGCACAATGGTAGAAAATATGCGCGCCATAGATTTTGCGGCTCGTGAAGGAACGATTCCGTTTATCGTCATAAAAATTACGGGCATGGCGCGCATGAATTTATTGATACGCATCCAAAGCAATTCACCGCTTACCCTTGATGAACAAAACGAATATTTCAATGCCTCTAAACGGATTGATGCAGTGTGCTTTCACGCGCGCGAAAAAAATATGTCTATTCTGATAGATGCCGAAGAATCTTGGATCCAAGACGCGATAGATCGCATAGCCAATTCTATGATGTCGCGTTACAATAAAGAACGCGCGACTGTGTACAATACTTTTCAAATGTACCGTCACGACAGATTGGATTTTTTAAAAAAATCTTTTGAAACGGCTGTTGAAAAAAATTATTTTCTCGGTGCAAAATTAGTGCGTGGTGCCTATATGGAAAAAGAACGCAAGCGCGCTGCTGAAATGAATTATCCGACACCCATCAATCCCGACAAATTTGCTACCGATACGCAATACAATAATGCTTTGTCTTTTTGCGTCCAACACTACGACCGCATTGCTTGTATCAATGCCACACACAATGCACAAAGTTCGATGCTGCTCGCCGATTTGATTGAAGAAATGGGTATTTCGCGTCAACATCCGCACTTTTATTTTAGTCAGTTGTACGGCATGAGCGATAATATTTCTTTTAATTTAGCCAAAGCAGGTTATAACGTTGCCAAATACGTCGTTTACGGTGCCGTTGAAGATGTTGTACCGTATTTAACGCGGCGCGCTCAAGAAAATACCTCTATTACCGGTGATATGAGTCGGGAATTGGCTTTGTTGCGGACGGAAGCGAAAAGAAGAAAAATTTAACGATTTTGTATTGTAATTATTCGACAGTTGCCGCGTCCTTTAGGGCACGGTACAATAAAAGTATATTTTTTCAGGGCTTCATCCCTTTACGTGCTTTTAATACTTTGATAATTACTTTGAAAAGGCTGAAAGCTCTAAGATGTTTGATTATTATTTATCCACGCCTTAAAAGACGTGGCAACTGATAAATAATTACTTTGGATTTGCGATTTACTATTAAAAATTCCGTAAACTCCGAAAATCCTGATTCAGATAAAAAAAACGTAAAACGTAAAACCAAAATATGCAAATTATAATTCTCGGTGGCGGAGAGAGTGGAGTAGGGGCGGCAATTTTGGCGCAAGAACTGAAATTCGACATGTTCGTTTCCGATAAAAATAAAATTCCCGAAAAATTTAAAACTGAATTAATTCAACATGGTATTCCGTTTGAAGAAGAACAACATAACGAAGTTAAAATTTTTGCCGCAGATTTGGTCGTAAAAAGTCCGGGTATTCCGGATAATATTGCTCTGATCCAAAAACTTAAAGAAAAAAATATTCCGATAATTTCCGAAATAGAGTGGGCTTCGCGATTCACGAATGTAAAAATTATTGCAATCACCGGCTCGAACGGAAAAACGACTACTACAAGTTTAGTACATCATTTATTGAAAACCGCCAAAATAAAAGTTGAAGTCGGTGGCAATATCGGCTATTCTTTTGCGCGTTTGGTAGCAAGCGAAATCGCCGGCTCAAAACCGGATTATTATGTATTGGAAGTCAGCAGTTTTCAGCTGGACGGAATTGATACGTTTAAACCATACATCAGCGTCATCACCAACATCACGCCTGATCATTTGGATAGGTACGATTACAAAATGGAAAACTACGCGGCTTCTAAATTCCGAATTTTGAAAAATCAAACGCCGGAAGATTTATGTATCCTTCATTCGGACCTCGTTGCTTTAAACGGAGACTTGATTATAAATCATGTAAGACAATTACTAATTCCCATGTCATTCACGGGCGATATTTTGATGCACGAATTTAATATGCAACAAACGCCTTTACGCGGTGCGCATAATTATTTTAATGCCGCTTGCGCTATCAG
Source organism: Chitinophagales bacterium (assembly GCA_038226035.1). GTDB lineage: Bacteria > Bacteroidota > Bacteroidia > Chitinophagales > Saprospiraceae > JAAFJT01. The sequence continues at coordinate 27,712 of JBBRQS010000001.1, forward strand.
TATTGCAAAAGAAATCGGCATAACCGGAAAAAATATAAAAAAAGGTTTAAAAACTTTCGTCGTACCCGAACACAGGTTGGAACCGGTAGCCACTATAAACGGGGTTGAGTGGATAAATGATTCTAAAGCCACCAATATAGATAGTGTTGTGTGGGCTTTAAAAGCAATGACAAAACCGACCATACTCATTCTCGGCGGATTGGATAAAGGCAATGACTATAATTTGATTTCCGATTTGGTAAAAGAAAAGGTAAAAGCTGTTGTAGCGATGGGCGTGAACAACAAAAAAATTATTGCGTTTTTTACGGCTTTGAAAATTGAAACACACGATACGCACTCTGTTAAAGAGGCAGTTTTAACCTGCCGAAAAATATCAAAACTCGGTAATGTGGTATTGCTGTCACCCGCTTGTGCAAGTTTCGATCTGTTTGAAAATTATGAGGATAGAGGGCAGCAATTTAAGTTAGAAGTTAGGAGTTAAAAGATAGGAGATATTTTTTCTCTTAACTGAACTTCTAACTCCTAACTTCTATCTCCTAACTCCAATGTCCTATCTCCTATCTCCTAACTTCTATTTCCTAACTTCTATCTCCTAACTAATATTCTATTCCTCCGTTAAAACACGTTGAAGTCCGAAAGAATAATCTTTATCGCGTCCGGCACAATTGGATTTAATTTTTATATTGAAAACCTCTACTGACTTTAAATTTTCGGCTGTTTGTTTTAATGCTGACACAATCAAAGTTGCGTATTTTTGTTTGAAACATGGCGCGTTATCGCGTAAAGGTATGCGCACTTCTTCCCAACGGTTAAACGGCGTATCACTGTCGCCGACAACGTGAACGTTGAAAGTCTCTTTGTCGGCATTATAAACACCGAGCGAATCAATGTGCAAAGTGACGGCTTGGCGCGATGCTCGTATAGCGAGCTTTCTGTCTTCTTCGCGTTTCTCGTCTTCCTCTTGCCATTGGTCTTGTAAAGTTTTTTCCGAACCGATTTTTTCCGAGTATTGATTCAAGTATTTGGTTCGAATGGAGCGCAACAATTTTTGTTTGCGTTTCAGGAATTCATCCGTTTTCTCAAATTCCCTTTTTTGTGAAATCAATCTGCTTTCGGTTTCTATTTCATGTCCGAAATAAATATCAGCCATTGTTTCTTCGTTCAGATTCCACAAACGAATAACGCCTTTGCTGTCGCCGACGGCAACAAATTTTCCGTCGTTACTAAAAGCGGCTTTTGTTATTTTTCCTTCACTGACTATCGGCGTTACGAGTTCTTTACCCGTTTTCAGTTCCCAAAATTTCAAAGTATCGAATCCGCCCAAAACATATCTTCCGTCCGGTGAAAAACAATAAATACTTTCTTTTTCATGGACAACTATCGGATTATTGAGCAATTTTACGGATTTAGAGTCCCATAATTTTATATTATCATCATTTAATGCCGCTATAAACCGATTGTCTTGAGAAATAATAATATTTTTTAAATCTCTCTGATTGCCGAAAAAACCTTTTTCTCTTCCGGTTTTCATGTCCAATAATTTAAAATTATCGGCGTAACTTTCTACGACGTAAGAATCATCTTTCGTAAAATAATGATTCACGCCATCGGCTTGAAATTCATTTTCCAAACGTCCGACCGGAACCGTAATATCGTAAGCCGCCATTGCCGAGCCTTGCTGAACCATTAAAATTTTATTGCCACTCGTAAATGCAGAAGGGCGCGTAATTTTATTATCGTAAATTTTGATAACGGAAACCATTTTGCGGGCAGCAATATCCATCACATTAATATTACCTTTTTCTCGATATGCTACATAATTACCGTCAGTCGAAAAACAAGTTCCTTTTGCTAATTCTTTGTCGGAGAAAGTAAAAATTTTATTTTTGCCTTCCATATCCCAAACATGAATACTCGGCAACGTAATAATGCCACCCGTATTCATGGCAGCTGCATCACCGCTCTGTACCAATAAATATTTGTTGTTCGAGGAAAATGCTATATCCCGAATTTTTACGTTATCCTGCGAAAAAGTAAAAATACCCGTTTGAGCTGACAACGGTGTCGAGAATATTAATAACAAGAAATAGAAACAACCATATATTGTTTTACGCGCTTCGATCATAGTAACAGGTAATTTATATGTTTGCTTGCAAGGTATTTTAATTCGGCTCAAATTTAGGCAATGTTGTCGGCGTGTAATAATTCTTTGAAAATTATTTCCGGTATTTTTTCCGACACAGTATCTTTTGTTGAAATTTTCTTTGATAAGGGAATTTAAAAGAAACAGAGTATCCAATACAGTAGATTATTCCTTACAAATTCTCTAAAAATAAAAAAAAAACAGAAATTTTGAAAAAATATTTTAAAAAAGATAAAAAAACTTTACCTTTGCGTGCTTTTTGAAAAGAACAGATGAAAGTTTTTATATTCAATCAACATTAACGATGCAAACGGTTTCAATACAAGGTACAGTACGCGCTCAAGTCGGAAAATCCGATACAAAAGTTGTTCGCGCAAAAGAAGAAATTCCATGTGTATTATATGGTCAGAAAGAAATTATTCATTTCACGACTAACTGGAATGAAGTTCGCCATTTAATTTATACGCCCGATTTCAAAACGGCAGAACTCACTATTAACGGACAATCTTACTCTGCAATTCTCAAAGATGTGCAGTTTCATCCGTCAACCGAAAAAATTTTACACATTGACTTTTTGAAATTAACACCCGGCCGTTCCATCAATGTGAGTGTGCCGTTGCGTTTGCAGGGCAGTTCTCCGGGCGTAAAATCCGGTGGCCGTTTGATACAAAGCGTCAGAAAAATAAAAGTGAAATGTGTTCCGGAAAAACTTGTTGATGAAGTTGTTTTAGATATTTCCAACTTGGATTTAGGTCAAACCGTTCGTGTACGCGATATTCAAGCGCAATCCGGTATCGAAATTACAATGACGCCGGCTATTCCCGTAGCAAGTATCGAAATTCCGCGCGCTATGCGTCAAGCTGCTACTGCGGAAGCAAAAGCGGCACCCGGTAAGAAAAAATAATCATTAATTCGGAATATGGATCAAACCATTCACTTTTCGTCGAAGTATATTAAAAAAAAACGCGCATTGAAAATAAAATTTCGTGCGCGTTTTCTTTTAATACATCTATTTTCTCATTTGGGTTTTTTAATCAAAGCGCCGATTGCAACTAAAACCCAAATAATATTTACTGCCATAGACGGATAAGCTTCGTGGAAATAAGTATTAACTATAAGTAAAATACTGCCGAAAATATTCAATATAAAATACAAAGAAGAAGTTGTTGCTAATTTACCGAAAATGTTCATCGTAAAAGCGTACACAACACAGGCGGAACCTATCCAACCTATAATATCTATAAAATTCATTTCGATTTTAGATTTACGATTTGCGAAGGTCAGAAATCAATGTATTCGTCAATCGTCAATTTTTTACTATTTTTCCCGTCAAACTTAGTTGTTCGTTTTCTATACGGTAAAAATACAAACCCGAAGCCGATTGCGGCAATAAAACCTGGAATAAAGGCTGTAAAGTAAAATTATTTTTTTGAGAAAACAATAATTTCCCCGTCGCATTAAAAATTTGTACGGTCGCATCACCGAAAATACTTTCGGTTTTAATATTCAGTTCGTTAGAAAAAGGATTCGGAAAAACATTGACAGTTGCCGGTTTAATATCTTGTACGGCCGTAGTTTTGTAAAGTAATGCGCGCTCGACAGCAGCTAAAGCATCAACACGACCGTAACCGTAAGTATTGTTCGGAACAGTTTGCCCGCTCAGTCCGCCGCAATTTTCGGCTGTTACTAAACGCACTGCCGTAGCTTCTATTATACTTTCTATGATATCTACTTGACCTGCGAGTTTCGGATTCGCGGAAATCATCAATGCAACTACACCGACTATATGCGGACCCGACATACTTGTTCCGCTATTCGAAGCATAAGCACCGCCTTTTACACTCGATAAAATTCCGACACCCGGTGCGCAAACATTCGGTTTCAACCGTTTGCTGCTGTCAAGTGTTACCGCACCCCGACTGCTGAAACCGGCGATAGTATCATTAATAGCCGTTGCACCCACAGAAAAAGCTTTCTTGAAAAATGCGGGCGGTCCGTTTGTGGTAGCGCAAGTCGGTCCGGCATTACCGTTCGACACTACTACTACTACGCCTGAACTGCGCAAAGCGTTCATGGCATTTTCCAAAATATTATAATTGCTTGCATTACAACCTTCCGACTCTGCGCAATACCATGAATTGTTGACGACGTGCGGTGCTTTTTTTGTATCCGGTAACAAATTTTTTAAATTCGTTGGTGCCAAAAAAAACTGAAAACATTCGACATAACTCACCAAAGTACCGTTTCCTTGATCCATATTGCGCGCACCTATCCATTGCGCGCCGGGCGCAACGCCGATAATAACCGTATCTTTATTTGTACCGATGGTACCGCCGACCATAGAACCCATAGTGTGCGTACCGTGATTATTATCGTCGCAAGGGGCTTGGGTATTATAACCGCACGGATTTTTGGTGGTATCCGGATGAATCGCGTCATGCCAATTGTAATCATGAATGGGTATGCCGCCGTTATTGTATCCGCGATATTTTTTTAACAATGCCGGATGCGTCCATTCGATGCCGGTATCTTCTCCGCCGACTACTACACCTTGTCCGCGATAACCCAATACCCAAACACTATCGGCTTTTATGCGCGCATATCCCCACGATTTTATTACGGTATCCGGAGGCATCAAAGATTTCGGATTTCGGATTTCAGATTTCGGAAATTCAAATGAATTTATAGACGGTACGGATTTAAAAGTTTTCGGATTTTTAACTATTTTCTCTACTTCATCAAAACCTGCCAAAATTTCAATGAGCGGCATATCGGCTTTAAGCGAAATACAATTAACAATCCAGAAATTTTGAAAAACTATATTTGTATTTTGAAGAAAAGAAATGATCCGTCCTTGTGATAGCGTAGCTGTTTGAATAAGTTTTTGAAAAACGAAAGCACCCTTTTCTTCTTTGGTTTCTAAAATATCCGCTCCGGACAAATCGGTTTGTTGTTTCAGATAAATTATAATATTCGATTGACTTTTTTCGGAAATGTCTTTAAAAACCGATTCATGCACTTTAGTATGCCAACTTTGTGCTTGAACTAGAATAACGGGAAGTAAAAAGAAAAGTGTAAAATATTTTTTTTTCATTGAGATGATAGCGGATAGATAAAGAATTTACGCCAACAAAAATATAATTTTAATCGAATAAATTCAAATTTGAAGAAAAATTTTACGGAAAAAAGAGAAAGGTTTAAATTCAAATTTCAACGACTTTACGGATAAGTATTCCTAATTCATAATTCTTTCCTATTTTTACAGTATGAAATTAAGCGTCATCATCGTCAGTTATAATGTTACTTATTTTCTTGAACAAGCATTGTTGTCTGTTCGCAAAGCAGCAATTACGCAGGCGACGGAAGTATTTGTAGTGGATAATTGTTCATCGGACGATTCCGTCCGTATGGTACGCGAAAAATTTCCGGAAGTTCGGCTTATTGTTAATACCGAAAACGTCGGATTTTCAAAAGCTAACAATCAAGCCATTGAAATTTGTAGCGGCGAATATATTTTATTGTTAAATCCGGATACGGTTGTTGCCGAAAATACTTTTAAAGTGTGCGCCGATTTTATGGATAATCATCATGATGCCGGTGCGCTCGGCGTGAAAACGATTGACGGTGCCGGTACATTTTTACCGGAATCCAAACGCGGTTTTCCCACACCCTGGGTGGCATTTTGTAAAGCGTTCGGTTTATCGGCATTGTTTCCACGCTCAGAAACTTTTAATGAATATTATTTAGGACATCTTTCGCCCGAAAAATCGCATGAAATAGATATTCTCGTCGGTTCTTTTTTATGGTTGAGAAAGAGTGTTACTGATAAAATCGGCGGATTGGACAATAGTTTTTTTATGTACGGCGAAGATATTGACCTTTCTTACCGTATAAAAAAATCGGGATTTAAAAATTATTATTTAGCCGATACGACTATTATCCACTATAAAGGAGAATCCACTAAAAAAGGTAATTTGAATTACGTGCGCACATTTTACGGTGCCATGATTATATTCGCCAAAAAACATTTTAAAGGCAGCAATGCGTTTTTTTTTATTGCGCTTATGCAATTTGCCGTTTGGTTTCGTGCGGGCTTAACGATTTTCTCGAATTTTTTCAGAAGTATTTATTTACCCTTAGTGGATACGGTTCTGATGACGACAGGTTTAATTCTGCTCAGAAATTTTTGGTCGGAATATTATTTCCAAGATACCGGTTACATAAAATCAAATTTTTTATTCATCAATACGCCGCTATATGTTTTTATTTGGTTGATAAGTATTTTTTTTTCCGGCGGATACGACGAGCCGATATCATTAAGGCGCATATTCAGAGGTATTTTTATCGGAACGATTATTATTTCTTCAATTTACGGCTTTCTGAACACTACTTACCGTTTTTCACGAATGTTAATTGTTTTAGGAGCTGTTTGGGCGAGTTGCGCCGTTTTAGGTTGGCGATTCACGGTGCGGTTGTTAAAAACCGGACATTTTGACTTTGATGCTGATGAGATAAAAAACTTAGCTTTTATCGGTTCGGTCGAAGAAAGTAAACGCGCTGCGGATGTATTAAATCGATCGGGTATTCATGCCAATATTATAGGTACAATTTCACCGAAATCGGATTTTGACGAAAAAATTTATTTAGGTAATCTGCAAAACATAACGCGCCTCGGAACTTTGTTCGGCATCAATGAAATTATTTTTTGTTCAAAAGATGTGGCTTATACGGATATTATCGACACCATGTCGCGGTCAGGTAAACTTTACGAGTTTAAAATATTGCCTGAAAACGGAGGTAGTATTATCGGAAGTTCCGATAAAAATACACCCGGTGAATTGTACAACGAAGATACCCGCTTTAAAATAAATACACCCGCCAACAAACGCAACAAACGTGTTTTCGATTTGCTCGCCTCACTTTTTTTCCTTGTAACTTTGCCTGTATGGCTGATGAAAAAAAAATACTTTATTATGAAAAATATTTTTCCGGTATTAATGGGAAAAAAAACTTGGGTGGGGTATGAAAATAATCCGGAAGTAAGGCACGAAAAAAAATTACCTCAACTAAAAACAAGCATCGTAACACCTTCTTTCACTCATCCCGATTTAAATCGGGAAACAATAACGCGGTTAAATTTTTTTTATGCAAAAGACTATTCGGTAAAAAAAGACACAAGAATACTCGCTTCAATTTTATAATTTTCTGCGCAAAACAAAAAAGTCCGACTGTTAAGTCGAACTTTTTTGTTTTGCGCAGAAAACCGTTTGATTTTGTTTGTCTCAATTTTAATAAGAACGTCTGCCTTTTGAACCCAATGCTTCATTCAACAATGCCATAGCACTGAAGGTGAAAGCTGCGATGTAAAAAATAATCATTGTGTTGTATGTTTTACAAATAATAAAGTTAAAAGAGTACAATCAATTCAATAGCAAAAATAAATTATTATATCATAATTCGGTAAATTTTTTGTATTATTTTTTAGTTATTTTTTAAAATAAAGTAAATTTTGAAATAAAGTAAAAATAACAGAAAACAAAATAAAAATTATTTCCTTATTTTTAATCTTCTTTTAACACGAAGATTTCATAAGTTCGCTATAAAATCTTTTCTTTGCAGTATTAAATGATAACCAATTAATTTTTTTAAGAAAAATGAGTATAATAATTGATGTTAAGGCGCGCGAAATTTTAGATTCTCGTGGAAATCCGACGATAGAAGTTGAAGTTTTTACCGAAAACGGTTCAATGGGTCGCGCGGCAGTGCCTTCAGGCGCTTCTACCGGCACGCATGAAGCTATTGAATTACGCGATGGTGATAAAAATCGTTACGGCGGTAAAGGTGTTTTGAAAGCGGTTGCAAATGTAAATGATATAATCGCCGATAAAATAATCGGTCTGTCCGCTTTGGAACAACGCGCGATTGATAAATTGATGATTGAGTTGGACGGTACACCGAACAAAGGAAAATTAGGTGCCAATGCCATACTCGGCGTGTCGTTAGCGATTGCAAAAGCAGCGGCGAAAGAATCCGGTCAACCACTATATCGTTATTTGGGCGGAGTGAATGCGCACGTTTTGCCGGTGCCGATGATGAATATTATTAACGGCGGTTCGCACGCCGATAACAGTATAGATTTTCAAGAATTTATGATAATGCCCATCGGTGCCGAATCTTTCAGAGAAGGCTTGCGTATGGGTGCGGAAATTTTTCATGTTTTGAAAACGGTTTTAAAGAAAAAAGGATTTTCAACCAACGTCGGCGATGAAGGCGGCTTCGCACCGAATTTTAAAAGTAATGTAGAAGCGATTGAAACGATAATGATCGCTATAGAACAAGCCGGTTACAGACCGGGCGAAGATATTTTCTTGGCAATGGATGCTGCGGCGAGTGAATTTTATGATGCTGCGACGAAAGAGTACGTTTTCAAAAAATCTACGGGTCAGCGTTTGTCCGGAAAAGATATGGTCGGCTTTTGGAAAGATTGGTCGAACAAATATCCTATACTTTCTATCGAAGATGGTTTGGCGGAAGATGATTGGGATTCTTGGGAATTAATGACGCGAGAAATGGGCGGCAACATTCAATTGGTCGGCGACGATTTATTTGTTACCAACGTTGAACGTTTGCAGGAAGGTATTGACCGCGAAGTCGCTAATTCTATTTTGATAAAAGTAAATCAAATCGGTTCTCTTACCGAAACGATTGATGCTGTAAGTTTGGCGACACGTAACGGTTATACTACCGTGATGAGTCACAGAAGTGGAGAAACGGAAGATACAACTATCGCCGATTTAGCCGTAGCACTCAATTGCGGACAAATAAAAACCGGCTCAGCCAGCCGAAGCGACCGGATTGCAAAATACAATCAGTTGTTACGCATCGAAGAAGAATTAGGCAGCTCTGCAGTGTATCCGGGTAAAGCACTTTTGGGATAATAATTTATCTTGAATGCTGAATGGTAAACTTTTTTGAGATTTACCATTCAGCATTCAGGATTAAAAAAATTAGCATTAAAATTCGATGGCTCTCGGCAATAGAAAAATAATTAATCCATTCAAACCGATGTTGAAAACCGTTTCATCAGGCGCATTGAATAGGTATTGGATTGTTTTAATCGTTTTTTTTATTTGGATGGCGTTGTTGGATAAAGCGAGCTTTTGGACGCAATACAAACTCAGTAGAAGCATAAAACATTTACAAGTTGATAAAATTTATTATCAAAATAAAATGAAGGAGTTAGACCAAACACGCTTAGATATACAAAACGATCGCGAAAAATTTGCCCGCGAACGCTACTTCATGAAAACAACCGACGAAGACGTGTTCGTGATTGACAAAAAAACGAATTAATTGCGCTACTTCATCCAATTAGCTTATAACGGAACGCGGTTTTGCGGTTGGCAAAAACAACCAAATGCAGTATCGGTTCAACAAACAATCGAATCCAAATTATCCGTTTTATTAAAGGAACCTGTAGAAATAATCGGTTGCGGGAGAACGGATACCGGCGTTCACGCAGCGTGTTATTACGCACACTTCGAAACTTTAATTTTATTTGAACCGCATGATGTGGCGTTTCGTCTCAATAAAATGATAGGTAATGACATCGCCGTCGAAAAGATTTTTCCTGTAGGGAATGACCTTCATGCGCGATTTTCCGCAACTCAACGCAGTTACGAATACCGTGTTTCATTCAAAAAAAATCCTTTCCAATTAGAAACAGCATGGTGTGTTCCGTTTTATGAAAAATTAGACTTGGAAAAAATGCACTCGGCAGCCGGATTATTGCTCGAACATAAAGCATTTGCGCCGTTTTGCAAAACCAACTCCGATGCCAAAACCATGTTGTGTGAGTTGTCTGATAGTGTTTGGTTTTTTTCGCAAGAACAAGCGCGCTACGAGATAACATCAGACCGTTTTTTGCGTGGTATGGTGCGTTTAATCGTAGGTGCGTGCATCAACATCGGTTTAAATCAACTGACGATAGAAGAATTACGCGATGCGCTCGAAACACAAAAACCTTTAAAAAAAAGTTACAGCGTACCGCCGACCGGATTATTTTTAACAGAAATTGTATATCCCGAATTTAGTTGGAAGACATAACCGGCAATTCAATATAAGTCGCGTGGTTGGCATCAAAATAAATTTTATGTTCTGCTTTTATAAAATCCGTATCTTTTGCTTGAAAAATATTAGAAACGAATTTTTGCGGGTTGCGGTCAATCACCGGAAACCAAGTACTTTGAATTTGAATCATTAAACGATGTCCTTTAAGAAAAGTATGATTAATTTGATGTAAATCAATCGTAAATTCGGTCGGTTTATTCGGTATCAAAGCTGCGGGTGTTTCAAAACCGTTTCTGAATCTGCCGCGAAAAACTTCCATAGCTACCGGCAACTGATAACCGCTCATTTTATAATCTACTGAATCAAAATCAGGATATACGTCAATCAGTTTCACTATCCAATCTGCATCCGTACCGGTCGTTGAAGCTAAAAGATGAGCCGTTATTTTTCCCGTTACCGTCATATTTTCCGTCAAAGAATCCATTGTAAAACTAATTACATCCGGACGCGAATACACAAACCGTTGATCTTCGACGTGCCAAGTGCGCCACCGACTGCCCTTTCCGTAAGTCGCTTCAATCGGTTGCGTTCTGTACGGCACCGGTTTCATCGGATCGCTGATAAAACCGATGCTGCCTTCGGCATTCACGGGTTTAGTGAATGAAGCCGAATTATGGGTGCCGGCATATAATTTTCTTATCACTGCTTCTTTCGGGGGCCAATTCGTATAAGTTTTCCATTGATTGCTGCCGGTTTGAAAACAAGTGGCTTCATCGAATTTACCGTCGCCGGTGTTTTTTAAATAATAATCGAACCATTTTTTTTGCAAAGCGCGAAACTTAACGCCGGTAGCACTACCGAACGAAATTTTTCCGAGACTATCCGCTTTACCTCCACCCCATTGTCCGTGATTCCAAGGACCTAAAACAATAAAATTTCTGTTGAATGTATCGCGTTTTTCCATTTGCGCGTACATAAGTTGCGGACCGTTCATATCTTCTTGATCAAAATAACCGCCGACGTGCAGTTGAGGTATTTGCGGATATTTTACGTAATCGAGTGTTGAATTTTTTTGCCAAAAAGCATCGTAATTCGGGTGAGAAACGAAATTATTCCAAGTCGGTATTTTTCCATGAAAATATTTTTCATTCACGTTTTTCAGAGAGCCGAGTTTCAAATACCAATCGTATAAATCGAATTGAGGAAAAGGAAATTCACTGTCTTTAGTGCCGTCATTTTCAATTTCATAAGAGTATTCCATACCGTAACTCAATCGGAACGCGCCGTTATGATGGAAATCATCACCCAAAAATAAATCACTCATACATGCTTGTTCGGACGACGCTTTCAACGCCGGATGCGGGTCAACACTGCCCACCAAAGCCAACCAACCCGGATAAGAAATACCGTAAATTCCGGCGCGTCCGTTGTTATTCGGAATATTGCGTACGAGCCAATCAACGGTATCATACGTATCGGTGCTTTCGTCAATAGCATTTTTGTTTGCAGCATGAACGAGGGGTTGGTGAATTTCCATCCTACCTTCACTTTTATATTTTCCGCGCACGTCTTGAAAAACAAAAATATATCCTTCGTTGAACATACTCGAAACGGTATCGTTTTTAGGTAAAATGTAAAGCGAATCGTCCGCAATCGGAAGATTCGCACCGTAAGGTGTGCGTTGCATCAGTATTGGCAAAGCAGTTTTTGCATTTACTGGCGTGAGTACGACGGTAAATAATTTTATGCCGTCGCGCATTGGAATCATCACGCTCGTTTTTTTATATGCGGTGATGCGTTCGTTTTGAGCGGATATTATTTGTGTAAGACAAATTAGGATAACTGCTGTGATTGTGGATTTCATATTGATTTAGATTTTTGTAGAAATGGCTATTTAGTGCTAATAAATTTAATAGTTTTTATTTTAATGGTTGTAAGCTATATGCGCAACATTAAACCGTTTTCTGCATGAACAAAAAGCGTTTTCTTATCTTGAGAAAAAGCCGCTACGGAAAAATAAAAGAGAATGAAAAACAAAAAAACGGTACGCATTTTAAATATTTTGGTGGTTTAAAAACATTGTAAAATTAAAAAAAATCGTGCAAAAAATATATTTCTGCACGATTTTTTTTAGCATAATCAAAAATTTTTCACTATTTACCTTTTGCCGGTTCAACAGTTCCTTTAATCACGAGTGTAATGGGTGAAGGATCCGAATTAGCAGTGATTGTTACCGTTTTATTCACTTGACCGCCTTTACCGGCAGAGTTGAACACGACTTTTATATCGCTGTTTTGACCGGGTTTAATCGGCTCTTTTGGCCATTCCGGGACCGTGCAACCGCAACTGCCGCGCGCATCGCTGATGATAAGGTCTTCTTTGCCGGTATTTTTAAATTTAAAAAGATGCGTCATTTGTTTGCCTTCTTCCAATGTACCCCAGTCGTAACTCAATTCCTCGAATTTTACGGTGGTTACTTTTTCGTTCACACGTGCGTTATTTCCATTGGGAGATGACTGAATTTGGCTCGATAAAGGATCTACTTTCGAAACAGACGCTGAAATTTGCTGTTGAGATGCGTCAGGTAAAGCTACGGTTGCAGCCGGTGCATTAGAATTAGATAAAGCGGAAGCATCTGCGCCGGATAATAAATTGTTTTTGCTTTCATTTTTGCAACCGGCTAATATTGCCACTGAAAACATCAAAAAAAACGAGAAATTTTTCATGAAATATTAAATTTAAAAAAAATAATTTAGCTTTTTACTTTTAGCTATTACATTTTAGTGTTTCTACAAAAGTAAATCCGGTCTGCGTTGTCGCGTTCTTTCCAAAGATGCTTCGTACAGCCATGCTTTTATTTTGGCTTCGTGCCCGGACAATAAAATATCGGGAACTTTCATGCCTTCAAACTCAACGGGGCGCGTATAAACGGGTGGTGCCAATAAATTATCTTGAAAAGAATCGAAGAGTGCGGAAGTCTCATCATTGAGTACGCCCGGAATTAATCTTACGATCGCATCTACCATAACCGCCGCCGCCAATTCACCGCCCGAAAGTACGTAATCACCGATAGAAATTTCTTTGGTAATGTATTTTTGTCGTACCCGGTCATCTACACCTTTGTAATGACCGCACAGGATAATCAGATTTTCTTTCAACGACAATGTGTTTACTGCGGATTGCTTCAAAGTAACGCCATCCGGCGTTGTATAAATTATTTCGTCGTAGCGACGTTCTGATAATAATTTTTCAATACAATTAGCAATCGGTTGTGCCATCATCACCATTCCGGCACCGCCGCCATATTGATAATCGTCCAATTGTTTGCTCGCACCCAAACCGTATTCGCGCAAATTATGGATATGTAGTTCAAAAATACCTTTTTGTTGCGCTCGTTTCAGTATTGAATGATTCAAAGGGCTTTCGAGCAAATCCGGCAACAGGGTGATAATGTCAATACGCATCGTAAAAGATTTACGATTTTGGATTTACGGTTTACGATTTACGACTTCGGTTTAATAAATCGTAAATCGTAAATCGTAAATCGTAAATCGTAAATCAGTTTGGATTTATCGCAATCAACTCCACTTCAAAAATAAGTGTTTCGTAGGGTCCGATAGAAGCGCCTGCGCCGCGTTCGCCGTAAGCTAAATTGGAGGGTACAAATAATTTCCATTTTGAACCTACCGGCATCAATTGCAGTGCTTCCTGCCAACCTTGTATTACGCCATTAACGGGAAAATCTATTGGCTGGCCGCGTTGCACACTGCTGTCAAAAACTTTTCCGTCGAGTAGCGTGCCGTGATAATGCGTTTTTACTTTATCGGTAGCTTTCGGTATCGGACCGGTGCCGGCTACCATTATTTCGTATTGCAAACCGCTCGCCGTTACTTTTACGCCCGGACGTTTGGCATTTTCGGCTAAAAATTTTTCGCCTTTTTCGGTAGCACCGGCAAATTTTTTCTTATTCAAATTACCCATGTACTCGCTGAAAATAGCATTGCATTTTTGTGCATCCATTTTTTCCTTGCCTTCAACGGCATCTTTAAAACCTTGTGCCATAGCGGTTGCGTCTATATCCGCTTTTTCGCCGCTTTTAAAATTTTGAGCGAACAACACGCCCAAGCTGTAACTGACTGTATCCATTTTTTGTGTACTCGAGTTTTGTGAAAATAAATTAGAGGCAACAAATAAAAAAACAAATGTTGCGATAAAAAAATTATTTTTCATTTTAAAAAAAATATTTTATAAAAAAATTTGAAAAAAGTTTGAAAAAAGTTTGAAAAAAGTTTTAGAAAAAATTTAAAAAACATTTACCGAAAAGTATTTTGATAAATGTTTAAACATAAAAGAAACGCAAAAGTAAATTTTTATTTACATTTTTTTAGTTAAAAAAAAGTGAAAGATAAATTTTGTACTTTAATAACCGATTTGTAAAACCTAAAAAGAGCGAATAAAAAATTTTTACGAAAAAATTAAGAATAAATTCTTATGATAACAAATAATAATCCTATTATTGCAGTGGAGTTTATAAAAAATGCGAAACGAAATTTTGTTTGGCGAATAATTTTATAAATTATCTCTTTTGGTATTAGACTTAACAGTCGGGTGATTTCTTGTGAGAGCGAAGACATATTCTTCGCTCTTTTTATTTTATTTTATTTAAAATTTATAAGCCGAATATTAACATTTGTTTTTACTTTGCCGAATGATTGGCATATATCGTCTTTCAATTCACTCAACGAAAATTTTTGAACCAATTTTAAATCATAAAAACAGTCGCTTATGCTGCGACCGCAAATCTAAAATGTATGCAACATCTCAATTGGATTGACATCACTATTATGGTGCTGTACGTTTTATTTATCGTTTGGTACGGACTAAGTAAAGGTAAAAGTAATTCTTCGGATGATTATTTTTTGTCGGGTAGAAATATAGCCTGGCCTATTGTCGGTATTTCGCTTATTGCGGCTAATATTTCTTCCAATACTTTAATCGGTTTAGCCGGCGATGCGTATTTGCGCGGTGTAGGGGTGTATAACTACGAATGGATGGCTGCGGTAGTGTTGGTTATTTTCGGTATGTTTTTGTTGCCGTTTTATTTGCAATCTAAAATATATACCGTACCGGAATTTTTGGAACGCCGCTTCGATGCGCGTTCGCGCTATTATTTTTCGGGTGTGACATTGTTATTGAATATCGTCGTGGATACGGCGAGCGCGCTTTTTGCGAGCGGTATAGTATTGAATTTAATTTTTCCGGGTATTTCCATGTTTTGGTGGTCGGGCATTTTGGCGTTGGCGGCGGCGGCTTACACCATTCCGGGCGGTTTATCGAGCGTCGTACATACCGAAGCGATACAAGGTGTTTTACTTTTGGTATGTGCGTGCATACTTTCCGTGATTGTGTACCAAGATGCCGGCGGTTGGCAACACGTATTAGATGTGATGCACGTTAAACGCGCTGATATCGGTTCCGATATGTTGAGCGTTTGGCAATCTTCGAGTTCAAAAAATATTCCATGGACGGGTATGGTTTTCGGTATTCCGATTCTCGGATTTTATTTTTGGGCAACAAATCAGTTTATGGTGCAGCGTATGCTTTCCGCAAAAGATTTGAATAACGGTCGTTGGGGTGCTTTGTTGGCGGGTTTATTAAAATTGCCGGTTATTTTTATAATGGTTTTGCCGGGTATTATGGCGTTAGCATTGCCGGATAATCTGTTCGATCACGCGCTCGCGGAAAAAG
This sequence comes from Chitinophagales bacterium, assembly GCA_038226035.1. Lineage (GTDB taxonomy): Bacteria > Bacteroidota > Bacteroidia > Chitinophagales > Saprospiraceae > JAAFJT01. The sequence goes on from JBBRQS010000001.1 coordinate 43,673, forward strand.
TGCCGAATAATGTTTATCCGCAGTTGGTACTCAATTTATTACCGACCGGTTTGCGCGGTTTGGTTTTGGCGGGTATGATTGCCGCACTTTCAAGCCATATATCGGCAACAATGAACTCGTGTGCGACTTTAGTTACCATGGATTTTGTAAGTAAATGGAATCCGAGTTTGAGTAACGAAAAATTGGTGCGATACGGCAAAATTGCCGCATTAGTCGTTTGTATTTTATCTTGGATTTGGGTACCGATTATTTTTCAATTTAAATCTTTGTTCGAATATTTGCAATTGGTTTTGTCGCTGATTTGTCCACCGGTTGTGGCAGTATTTTTGGTCGGTTTATTTTGGCGAAGAGCGAACGGACAAGGTGCATTTTACGGGTTGATGTCCGGTGTTGCAATGATGATGTACATTTTATTCACCAATATCGGTTTAACGAAACCGGATGGTTACGGCGCATTCTTTAATATTTTCGGTAGTTGGATACATTTTTTGAACGTGGCGCCGTTCTTATTGTTACTGACAGCACTGATTACGATTGTCGTCAGTTTGATGACGGCACCGCCAGATTATGAGCGCATAGATAAATATATATGGACGACCGATGTTTGGAAAAAAGAAACGATACAGTTGCGAGGTTTGGTATGGTATAAAAATTATCGCGTTTTGTCTGTGATTTTATTAATAATTACTGCCTTAACGGTCGGAATGTTTATTCATTAACCGATTTTTAAAAAATAAATGCTCACACAGAATAGGGAATATACTCGCACTGAATTGGTTTGCGAAAAATATACGTCTTGTAGGGGTTCAAAATTTTGAATCCCAAGTTTATTTTACTGTTCGGGGAATGGTTCAAAATTTTGATCCCTTGCAAGACGCACAAACGGCATTAACTTTTTCGCAAATCAATTCTGAACAAGCATAAACTATTCGGAAACAGAATTGTTGGTTTATGGTACAACTTTTAAACATTACCTCAATCCAAGAGGCGTATATGTTCTACTTATTCCGCTTTATCATCCGGGATACAGTACATTTGTTAGACTTTGTAATACTATAAAAGTTTTTTTTTAAACTTATCGGATAATCTTTCCGAAAATTTGTTTAGAATAATGAAATTTCATACCCTTTTAATTATCTTATGCATCTGTTTCATCGCCGTCACTTGCGCAAAAGAACCGGATTTAACCGCCGTAGCCTATAATCCGACACCTTTCACTTTGCCGTTAAAAACGCCATCAAGTTTTCCTAAAATGATAATTCCTTTCGATAATCCTTTGACGGTTGAAGGAATTGATTTGGGGCGGCATTTATTTTACGATAAAATTTTATCTTCTAACGGCACAATGTCGTGCGGATCCTGCCACGCACCCGCCGGCAGTTTTACGGATAATAAAAATGTAAGTCCCGGCGTGTTGGGCGTTTCCGGCAAACGTAGTGCGATGTCGTTGGCAAACATCGGTTTTATTAATAAAGGTTTATTTTGGGACGGGCGCGTGCAAACTTTGGAGCAACAAGCCCTATTGCCGATACAGGATTCAATTGAACTCCACAACAACTGGGACCAAGTGGTCAGTAAAATAAAACAAAGTACCGTATATCAGACGTTGTTCCGAAAAACTTTCGGCATTTCTAAAACAGATGATATCACGAAAGAGTTAGCGGTTAAAGCTATTGCTCAATTCGAACGCTCTTTAATCAGTGACGATGCAAAAGTGGATAGAATTTTCCGCCGCGAAGATTTTTTTACCGACGATGAGTTCGACGGCTTTAATTTGTTTTTCAATACCGGCGGCGCGCCCGATGCTCAATGCGGTCATTGCCATACCTCTCCGTTTTACAGTTCCGAAAATTATTTTAATAATGGCATAGATTCAGCTAACACTTTCAACGATTTCAGGGATTTCGGCAGAGGCGTTTTTACGAAAGTACCGAGCGATAACGGTAAATTCCGCGTACCGACTTTGCGTAATATAGAACTCACTGCGCCTTACATGCACGATGGGCGTTTCAAAACTTTGGAAGACGTTATAAATCACTATGCTTCGGGCGGGCACTATTCGCCGAATATAGATCCATTTATTCCGACGATTGCGAAAATAAATTTAACAAACTTGCAAAAACAAAAAATTTTGGCATTCTTGAAAACTATGACGGATACAAGTTTCATAAAGAATCCGGCATTCCAAAGTCCGTATAATTAAATGAATGTAAGTACGGAGAGTCTACACGAATTTTTGCGCATTTAAAATCTCATCTACTATTTCACGCACACCGATTGTTGCCGGTTTTGCGATGACGCGCAGATTTTTCCTTGATTTTAATTCATAATTCAATTGCGGTTTCGAATCTATGTAATAGACCGGAGTATTTTTTGGTGCTGCATCAACGAGACCTGCTGCCGGATACACCTGCATCGAAGAACCGATAACGATAACGACATCTGCTTTAGAAATTATTTCAACAGCATCGTAAATAAGCGGAACATTTTCACCGAACCAAACAATGTGCGGACGTAGCTGACTACCTTTAAGGCATTTGTCGCCCGGATTTATATCCTCCAAACAATCGTAAATAAGCGTATCATCGAGCGTAGAACGCGATTTACGCAATTCACCGTGCAAGTGAATAATGTTTTTCGAGCCGGCGCGCTCATGCAAATCATCAATATTTTGTGTGATAATGTGCACATCAAATTTATTTTCTAATTCTGTTAAAGCTAAATGTCCTGCATTCGGCACCACGTCGAACAATTGTCGGCGGCGGTCGTTATAAAATTTCAAAACCAACGCTTTATTTTTCTTCCAACCATCCGGCGAAGCAACGTCCGCAATGTCATGATTTTCCCATAACCCGTCCGCATCTCGAAAAGTTTCAATGCCGCTCTCGGCACTCATACCTGCGCCGGTTAGTATCGCGATTAGGTTTTGTTTCATATTTTTTTATTTAATAAGAGCGTAAAAATTTTAACTCGAAAATAACGAATTTTAAACGTCGCGAAATTATTTTTTTAAATTTTAATCTTGGTATTCGCATCGTTTAGATTACACGCCGCACCGCACGGTATAATTGAATTACTAACACAATAAATTTGTTTTCCAGTGGAAGTAACATTCTAAATAAAAAAGCACGTGCAATTCCGTAAGTGCTTTTTATTTAGAATATTATTGAATCGGAATTAAGTTTTTTCTTGAATTTTTAAGCATATAAATATTTTTTTCGGTATTCTTAGGAAACAAATTATAGATTCTATTGTGTTGCAACTGATAAACCTTGTATTTTTGCAAAAAAACTACATGAGTTTAATGAAACACAGCCACTACTTTTTTATTTGCACACTAATTGCTTTATCGGCTTGCAAGAAAATCGGAAAAATACCTGAAACATTGGTCGGAAAAATAAATACCGATTCCATGACGAAAGCCCCGATAAAAATGCCGCAAACACCCGAGGCACTTGTACGCGAATGGGAAGAAAATGTAAACAGAAATGAGTTTGAACTGCCGCGAATTGTCAGCAAAGGTGAAGTACTGAATTTAGTTAATTCGGTGGAAGCCTCCAATGCAGAACAAAAACTGCCGATTTTTCCGATGAAGATATTGTCTTTGAAATGCAATGAACTTAATAATGTCGGAAATTGTACTTGCCAAATTCAGAATGATACGGGAGAACAAACATTTCAGTATACGCTCATAAAAGATAACGGTCAGTGGTATTTAACCAAAGTCGAATCTGTTGATGATTTACCGACATCAAGTACGGATAAAAACAGTGTAAAATCGTTGTAATCTGATAAAGAATAACTCAAATTATTTAAGCCGTAAAAAGAAAATTTTCTTTTTACGGCTTAAATAATTTGACTTTCAGTATTGATGAAAGAATTTAACTTTCCGCAACGATACCTAATTTTGACTCTTCCAAAAACGCGCCGACTGCTTTAATGGTGCTTGACAATTTCGGATAATCAATCGTGTAATGAATATATTTGCCTTCGCGGTGCGTATGAACCAAACCCGAAGAGCGCAAAATTTTTAAGTGCTGAGAAGTGATGGACTGCTCCAGCTTCAAAGTGTTGTAAATTTTATTGACGTTAATGGTTTTATTTTTGTCAATAAATTCCAAAATTTTCATTCGAAGCGGGTGCGCCAGCGCACGCAAAACATCGGAAGAAAATTTAAGCTTTTGGTTATTAATCGAAACGGCTGTTCTCCTCATAGAGTCGTGTTTTTTGTTAATGATTTATAAATATTTTTATGATGTAAAAATATGAATATTTAAAGTATTTTAACAAATTTTTTTCAATCTTTTTTTAAAATAATTTCATTTACAATCAACTTTTTCTTTTTGATAGGGTTTTTGCTTAAAAAATATTGAATTAATGAAGTTTGAGTTGGAAAATTTTCTTTCAAAAAATTTTAAATAGAATATTTTTTTTAAGAAAAGCCGGTATTTTAAAAATGCCATCAGGTTCATTCTGTGGGTACAAAAAAAATTACAGGCGTACTTGTTTATATTTTTCCGAATGTTACTAATGAAAATTATAAAGTTTTATACGCCTGTAAATTTTTTGAAACTGAATATTTCCTACAATTCGAATTACAAAAATACTTTCGTAAAATGCTTCAATTAAATTCAGTTAGATGCGTAATCGGTTAATTCTTCAACCAAACGGCTGATGTGATTAATCCGGTCTTTGTCTACGCGATAATAAATAAATTTACCTTGACGTTCGGTAGCAACTACGCCCGAACGGCGCAAAATAGCCAAGTGTTGCGACGCGACGGACTGCTCCAAACGCAATTTGATATACAAATCCGTGACAGTCATTTTCTCATTTTCTTCGAGCAGGTCAATAATTTGTTGACGCAATTTGTGGTTTACGGCGCGTAGTACAAGCACAGCTTTGCGTAGTTCCGCGTAATCCAATTCAATATCGCTTTTTCCTTTTTTTAAGACAACCGTTTCGTTACGTTGTTTTCTCATAATTGATGTAGTTTAAAAGATATGTAGTTTAACCCAAAATTATTTCTGTATAGTTTTTTTTAAAATATCATGCCAAATAAAAGCATACCGTAATACTTTCAACTGTAAAATTAAAAATACTTGTATAATATACAAATTTTTTATGAAAATATGTGTGTTAATGGTTTATTTTTTTTTGTTAATAAGGTTTATTTGTTTGAGCGAACGGTATTAAATTTAATTTTATCGGGTTCAATGTATTTTTTCGATAATAAATTTTAACTTAGATCATTGTAATATCTAATAAAAATACGCACACTTTAAAATTTTATTTATATTTATTCGAGTAAAAAAAAATTCCGAAAAAAACTTAATTAATTCTAATATTCTCTCTTCAAATCAATACTTACCTTTTGTCCGATTTTAATAGGAACAGTATCTACTTCGGTGTTGGAAAGTTCTAATCCGAAGTCTTCGGTAGTCGGCAAACTTATTCTTTTGAGTGTACGGTAAAAACGTACGATAAATTGATTGACCGGACTCAATAACTCATCTACGGAAACACTACTGTTAATAATAATAAATTTAAAATCGGCAGGTAAGTGGTAGGAGCGTAAACTGTCGTAATGACTTATTTCGTCTACTTCACCACTGCTTTGCAAATCTTCTACTATTTTAGAGAACATAAGATTGACTTTGTGTTCTACTTTAAAACCGAATTTAAGTCGCACGACGAATATTTTGCCGGGTAATAAAGTCGTAACTTTATAACTTTTCGCGAACGGATCGTCTACAATATCCACGTGTAAGAACCAGTAAATATCTGCTCGACGCGGTCGTTTTTTGAATATGGAATAAATAATATTGGAGTCAATCAATAAATTATCATCCGACATGGACATATACACCAAATTAGTAGCTTCTTTCGGGATACTGATGTCTGCAATCATAGATTCCAAAATCGGGATATAAGGTTGAATATCCGTAAAACTATAGCTTGATTTACGCAATTCTTTGGCACGATACCAAATGTAAATGCAAAAAATCAGGATACCCGCAATCAGGATACTTACCCAACCGCCGCGCGGAAATTTTCTCAAATTAGAAATCAAATATGTCATTTCTACGACCATGAGTAAAAATCCGACACAGTAAATAAACCACTTCGAACGCCGCTTGATATAAAAATAGTGCATTAAAAGTAAACTCGTCATCAGCATATTCAGTATAATTGCCAAACCGTAAGCTGCGTCCATATTAGCCGATTTCCGAAAATGTAAAACAATACCAATACAACCGACCATCAAAAACCAATTTATAGCCGGAATATAAATTTGTCCTTTCATTTGCGTCGGATAGCTTACTTTCAGATTGGGCCACAGTTTAAGTTTCATCGCTTCATTCACCAATGTGAAACAACCGGTTATAAGTGCCTGACTGGCAATAATTGCCGCTAAAGTAGATACCGCAATCCCGATAGGCAAAAAGCCGGGCGACATGAGGGCGTAAAAAACACTATCGCCCTCAAAAACTTGCCCTTTGAAGTGATTCATTAAAAAAGCGGCTTGCCCTAAATAACACAGCAACAAACCCGCGAATACGCCTACCCAACTCACACGAATATTATCTCGACCGCAATGACCTAAATCACTGTACAAAGCTTCACCACCGGTGGTACATAAAAAAACCGCACCGAGTAACCAAAACCCGTGCAGATGCGTCAACTCTCCTCGATAATTCGTTATTAGATTAATAGCGTAGTACGGATTAAATGCTTTAAGTACCACCGGATATTTAATAATTTGCAACAAACCCAAAAAAGCAATCATTCCGAACCACAGCAGCATAATTGGACCGAATGTTTTACCGACCACATTGGTACCGAATTGCTGAAAAATAAATAAAATCACTAAAATTACGAGTACAATCGGTACCGTATCTATGCCGGCGAAGGCTTTTAATCCCGATAAACCTTCAATCGCAGATGCGACTGAAATGGGCGGCGTTATAAAACCATCGGCAATTAAAGCACCGCAACCGATAATAGCCGGATAAATTACCCATTTGGATTTATATCGACGCACTAAAGCATAGAGCGCGAAAATGCCGCCTTCGCCGCGATTATCTACGCCCAAAGCCAAATAAACGTATTTGAAAGAAGTAACGAGCGTTAGCGTCCAGAAAACACAAGAAAAACCGCCGTAAGCCAAGTCTTCTGAAATTTTTTCGTTACCAACAATGGCTTTCATTACATACAATGGCGAAGTGCCGATATCGCCGTAAATAATACCCAAAGTCACGAGCATACCGCCTATGCTCAATTTATTGTGGTTTATAAGATCCATCCTAATTTATAAACGTTTGCTTCCATTTTAATTTTAATCTTTTCTCAAAAAAAATGTAAATATAAGCGTATTTAGAAATTTTGTGGTATAAAATTGTTTAGGGTAGGTTGACTATCGTTTGGGGACAAAAAAAGATTTCATTCATCCGATCGAAAAAACTTTTTTATTTATACTGTATTTATGAATTACTTTTGCGGTTTGTTAGCTGCGGTAAAACGTTCAGCTTTAAAATATTGAATGACTACAAAAGCGCCATACGGTAAAATTATTTTCGGTTTGAAGGTGCATCAGTTGCGCGAATCAATGAATCTGTCGTTTTCGGAATTGTCGGATATAACCGGTATTTCTGTTTCGTATTTGAATGAGATAGAAAAAGGAAAAAAATATCCGAAACCTGATAAAGTCATTTTGCTTGCCGATGCACTACGCATATCCGCCGACACTTTGGAAAGTTCGGAATTACCGAAAAATTTGCAACCACTCGAAGAGTTGTTGCGCTCCAATTTCCTGAACGAATTACCGCTCGATTTGTTCGGTCTGGAACTTTTCAAAGTCGTTGAAATGATTGCAAGCGCACCCGCGCGCGTCGGTGCGTTTATTTATACCCTCGTCGAACTCAGCCGGAATTATGCGCTCGGCGAACAAAATTTTTATTTTGCCGCACTTCGATCGTATCTCGAACTCAATAATAATTATTTCGATGATTTGGAAAATGCCGCAACGCAATTTATATCGGACAACAAAATGCCCATCGGCGGTAATATGCCGGAACACCTTTTGGCGACGCTATTGAAAGAACAATTCGGTTACAACATCGTTGATAAGGGTTTAGATGCCTATCCGGCACTCGAAAACATTCGGGCTGTTTTTATTAAAGAAAAGCACAAATTATTATTAAACAGCCGTTTGTCCGATGCGCAACGTGCTTTTCAATTCGGAAAAGAATTAGGTTTTAATGTTTTGGGTTTAAAAGAACGCGCTTATACGGCTTCGCTGTTGAAAGTTAATAATTTCGATGAAGTGCTGAATCATTTTAAAGCCGGTTATTTTTCCGCCGCTTTGCTGTTGCCGCGTGATAATTTTTGTGAAGATATTGCCGCTTTTTTTGAAACCGAAACGTGGGATAACGGCGCGTTTTTCAAAAAATTAATTTTGAAATATAATGCAACGCCGGAAATGTTGTTTCAACGCATGACCAACGTATTGCCGAAAGTTTTCGGTGTGGAAAAACTTTTTTTTCTGCGCATTTTACATCCTGTACTTTCCAATAAATTTGAAATAAATAAAGAATTGCACTTGAGCGGTAAACATCACCCGCAAAGCAGTTCACTCAACGAACATTATTGTCACCGTTGGATTTCGATAGATATTTTGACGGACATAGAATTCCGGATTTTCGATGAAGGTAAAGAAGGACTATTAACGATAATAAATGAATACGAAGAAAAAAAATCATCGTTTAAAAATATGCGTTTAGGTATTCAACGTAGCATTTATCATAAGACCGGCGAAGAATATATTTGCTTTTCTGTAGCAAAACGCACGGGCGATATTACCTCAAGCGTCACAATAGGTATTTTATTGGAGGGTAAAGCGCATGAAAAAATCAAATTATTAAAAGATGTTTCTATTCCCTCGCGGATAGTTTCAACAACGTGTGAACGATGCGATATCGCGGATTGTAAAGAACGGCAAGCGCCACCCCGCATTGTTCAACGGCGCGAACAACGGCGCGAAATAAACGAAGCACTCGAATCAATTACGAATTACGAATTACGAATTACGAAAAAGAAAAAGAAAAATAATTAAACGGAGTTCGTTAATCAGTTGTAAGAGTTTATCGATCATTTAAATTTTTTTTAGACCACTGACTACTGACCATTGACTACTAACCGCTGATAATTGACTATTATGGTTACTGAAAAAAAAGTGAACGATTCAAGAACAATCATGACGGAAATGGTGATGCCGAACGACACCAATCCGATGGGTAATTTAATGGGAGGTAATTTAATGAAATGGATGGATATCGCCGCTGCCGTTTGCGCCGGCAAACATTGCCAAGCACAAGTCGTCACGGTATCCGTTGATCACGTGTCGTTTCAAAAACCGATTAAACAAGGCGATATTGTTACTTTAGAGGCTTGCGTAACACGCGCTTTCAACACTTCGGTAGAAATATTTGTGGAAGTTTTCGCTTCCAATATGAAAGGTGAAAATCCGCGGCGTTGCAACAATGCCTATTTAACTTTTGTTGCACTTTCCGATGCTGATAATACGCCGCAAAGTGTTCCGCAAGTGATTCCGCTTTCCGGCGAAGAACTTAAACAATACGATGAAGCAGAACGCCGCCGCGATTTGCGTCTGATTCTGAGCGGCAAAATGAAGCCCGAAGACTCCAAACAATTGAAAATATTATTCGGTTGATGGTTTTTGCTTTTAGTTTTTGCTTTTAGTTTTTGCTTTTAGTTTTTGCTTTTAGTTTTTGCTTTTAGTTTTTGCTTTCTTGGAGCCGACAGCTAATTGCCAAAAGTTTTTCGTAATTCGTAATTCATAATTGATTATGGCTGTTGTCGCATTAGAAGGTATGCAATTTTTCGCTTATCATGGTTTGCATGAAGAGGAGCGCGTGTTAGGTACCCATTTTATATTAGATGTATGGATTCAGACGGATATAAAAGAGGTGAAAGTCATAAAAGAAAATGATATCGAACAGGTGTTGGGTAGTATCAATTATGCCTTGGTATATGATGTGTGCCGAATTCAGATGCAAAAGCCGCAAAAATTGTTGGAACAACTGATTAAAAATATTCTTTTAGAACTGAAAAAACAATTCAGTGAATTGCAAATGGTGCGTATCCGCATCAGAAAAAAAAACCCGCCTTTAGACGGGCAGGTAAATTACGCGCTGGTGGAAACCTCCGAAACCTTTTTGCGCGAATGTGCGCGCTGCAAAAGACCAATGATTTGCTACGGTGCTGCTACCAATAATTTCGATGCAGATTGTAATTGCATGGTGCAAAGAGCGAAAATACATCCGCGTACAATGGAAATGCTCATTGCGCAACATAAAGGTTGTTTGTGCGGAAAATGTTTAAAGGAATTTGCCGGTTAGAATTTTTTGTATGTTTGCGGATTTAAATGACTTTTATCGTAAATAAACCCACTCATTCAACCCCTTTTATTCACCTGCTCCTTAGGAGCGGCAGTCAAATCTACTTCGGTATTCGCGGATAGTTTCTACAAACTAAACAAAGTCGTGCGTAACATCAGTTAATCATTTAGCATTAATCATTTAGCATTAAAAATTTACTATTTTGACTAAAATAAATTTGCCGGATGCCGAGTTATTATTTTTTCCAAATTTTGGGAAACCGGCGAAGCGTCTGTTCTCTTTGATTTATTAAAAAAAGAATTAATTTGGCAGCAAAGCGCAATTAAAATATTCGGAAAAACGGTACAAGAACCGCGTTTAACGTCATGGTACGGCGACGAAGGGAAAATTTATACATACAGCGGCAAAACGCAAATACCGAACACTTGGCATCAGGCTCTTTTAAGCATTAAAGATAAAATTGTGAAACAATCGGGTAGGAGTGAAATCTATAACAGTGTTTTATGCAATTTGTACCGCACGGGTAGCGATTCAATGGGTTGGCACAGTGATGACGAAAAAGAATTGGGCATCAATCCGGTGATTGCATCCGTCAATTTGGGTGAAACAAGGCGGTTTTTATTTCGATATAAAAAAGATAAATCGCTGAAATACGAGTTAGCACTCACGCACGGCTCGTTGCTCGTGATGTCCGGTACGATGCAACATTTTTGGCAACATGCCGTCCCGAAAGAACCTAAACGCGCGCAACCGCGCATTAATTTAACTTTCAGAAAAATACTTTAAAATTTACCGTTCAGCATTTGCCTCTAAAACACGCGCTGTTTTACGGTAATAATTTTTTTCAGGCATCGCTTCGCTTAAATTTTTAAAAATAAAACCGCGTTCTGTGTAATAGTCTAATACACGCGGCAACGTATATTTCATCCGTTCCGCCGCTTTTAAACTGTCGTGGAAAACAATGATAGAACCATTTTGCGCATACAACAAAACGTTTTCAAGGCACGTTTCTTTTGTGATTTCGGTATCGAAATCACCGCTTAAAACATCCCACATAACGATTTTGTAGTAGCGTTGCAACACTTCCGATTGTTTAGCGGTTATGCGACCGTAAGGTGGACGAAATAAAGGCGTATCAACGACCTGCGCGCAACGTCGAACATCCATTAAATAAGGTAATAAATCCGTTTCCCAACCGTTCCGGTGCGTTGCAGTGTGATTGCCGACCGCGTGACCTTGCGATTTGATGCGTTTCAAAATATCGAAATGTTTTTGTGCATTGTCGCCCACACAAAAAAATGTCGCTTGGGCGTTGTATTTTTCAAGCGTTTGCAAAACCCAAGGCGTAACCTCCGGAATAGGTCCGTCGTCAAAAGTTAAGTATAAAACTTTTTCGTCGGTCGGCATTTGCCACAAATAATTCGGAAATAAATTCCGGATCAGTTTCGGTGTTTTGATTAGATACATGGGGTGGTAAATTTAAATAATTAAAAGTTTAAATTAAGAATAAATAAAAAAAACAAAGCAATTCTTAATTCTAGATTGTTAGAATAAATCGGAAATTATGTTGCATCGGATTATATAGTTTAGTAACGTTCGGTGTATTATTTTCGCTGCTTAATTTTTAGAATAAAATAAAATTTCTCGGAATTGCGAAACTATAAACCGTAAACTATAAATAATGAGCGTTCGAAATGCTTTCTTGCATATGGCTTTACAGGTTGTTGATTCCGTTCGACGAAAAAAAACGCAGTTTAATCGTATTTATTATCGAGTAATATTTTTTTAATGCAACTTTGCAGCAACTTTTTAATTTTTAATTATTAATAGCACAATGAGCGATCTTTGGAATAAAATGAAAGGTATTTTTGTAGTGGAAGATAATACGACAACAGGAGCAACTGCAGGACCGAGTACGAGTAAAGCATCGGAAAACGCGGTGCCCGAAACTATAAATCGGGGTATCAATCCGGCTATTTTAGTGAATAACGACACCGGGGCGGTGAACGAAAAATTTATGGAAGTGCTTTTCGGCGCACTGGAAAAAGCTAATTTACCCGGTTTCGACTATTTGGAATTTAAACAAGCACTTAGTCAATTAGCGACTATGCCTATGGATGAAGCCACGCGCTACAAATCGGCGTATGCGATGGCGCAGACGATGGGTGTAACGGCGGAAAAATTGGTGAATACGGCGCTGCATTATTTAGACGTGCTGAAACAAGAAGAAGTTAAATTCAGGCAAATTGCAGACGCACAACGGCTGAGTCAGATTGATGGCAGAAATGCGACTATCAAAAGTTTGGGCGATATTATCCAACAAAAAGAAGCGCAAATAAAAAAATTAACGGAAGAAATAAATGCGCACAAACAACAATTTCAACAAACGCAATCGGAAATGGCGCAAGCAGAATCAAAAATGAATCAAACCAAAGCCGATTTTGCGGCAGCGCAAAATGCCATAATTAATCAAATTCAGATGGATATTACAAACATGAAAAACTATTTGAAATGACTTTGGACGTTGGATTTTGCAAAATTTGATTTAATCATAGTCTAAAACCTAAAATCTATTCGTTTCTTTCCCAATAATTTATATCGCTGATTTCGTCTAAAATTTTTAAATAGTTTTGATAGCGCGACGCGCTTATAATTTCTTTTTTTAAGGCTTCAATGACAGCGCAACCCGGTTCGTTTATGTGAGAACACGAGCCTCCGAATCGGCAATTTTTGGAGAGTTGAAAAAATTCGCGAAAATTATGAGCCACATCCATAGGTTCCAGATTATTGAACGACAAATTTTTAATGCCGGGCGTATCTATAATAGAGCCTCCGAAACTTAAAGGGTGCATTTCGGCAAACGTGGTGGTGTGCTGACCTTTGCCGGAATAATCCGAAATATCGCCCGTGCGCAAATCGAGTTGCGGTTGCAATGCATTCACTACCGTTGATTTACCGACACCGGATTGTCCGGCTATGAGCGTTGTTTTATCCTTCAATAAAATTTCCAATTCATCTAATCCGTCTCCAGTAATCGCGGATACCAAAAGTGTTTTATAACCGATAGGCACGTAAATATTTTTCAGGTAATCGTATTCCGTCATCGCTTCGGCATCATAAATATCTTTTTTGTTAAAAATTATGAAAGTAGGAATATCATGCGGTTCGGTCATTAACAAAAAACGATCAATAAATCCGACTTTTACTTTCGGATTAACGATAGTCGAAAATAAAACTGTCTGATCTACATTGGCGGCTAATAAATGAATTTCGTGCAAACGACGAGGCGATTGTCTGGCAACGTAATTTTTTCGGTCGTGAATTTTATGAATGATGCCGTTGTCGCCGCTTTCTAAATCAAAAGTTACTGTATCACCGACTGCAACCGGATTGGTCAATATTTTTTCCCGTAAACGAAATTTTCCTTTTATTCTGCACTTGACGACTTCCTGCGTATCTATGCGTCGCACATTGTACCAACTGCCTGTCGATTTTATTACTATCCCTTCAATCATACTTTTAATTTTGAGTTTAACCAAACCGAAATATACTTTAAGACTTCTTTTTTTTCGGGTTCGTTGTGAAGTTCGTGATACAGACCTTCATATTTTTTAAAAGTCACGTCGCCGCTAACCCTTTTTGCAAATGCTTCCGATGCGGAAAATGATGTGAGTTTATCATCTGTGCCGTGCAATATCAAAGTCGGATCCGGCATTTTACCTGAAAATTGATTCAGTTTTTCTCCGTTTTCCAGTAACGCCATACCTTGTTCGGCACTTACTTTATTATGTATGAGTGGGTCGGCTTTATATTTCGCAACAATTTCTTTATCTCTCGAAAGGTTATCCACTACAACGCCGCCCGCTTGTGTAAAAGTCGGTACTAATTTACGCAATTGTTTTCCCAAAAATAACGTCACCGGACTGGGTTTGAAAGACAGTTGAATAAGCGGTGCAGAAGCAATAACGCCGGCTAATTTCGATTTTCTTTGAGTCGCATAATTGAGTACAATAGCACCGCCCATCGAATGCCCGTATAAAAATAACGGTAAATTCGGATTGTTTTTTTTCACCGACTCAATAAAAATTTCTAAATCATCTAAAAGAGCGTTGTAGTTTGGCGTATGTCCGCGTTTACCGTCACTTTTTCCGTGTCCGCGCATGTCAATACCTTGCACCGCGTAACCTTCGGCGTTCAAAAATTCCGCAAAGTGATTATATCTGCCAATATGTTCTCCGAAACCATGAACCAACGCAACAACTGCTTTGGGTTTGAGTATATTCCAATATTGTGTGTGTAACTTTGTACCGTCTGAGGCAAGAAAAAACGTTGGATTATCAGGCATAATAAAAAAATTGAGCGCGGTACGAAAGAATTACGGATTGCAAATTTAGTAAAATTTATCGGTTATCATTAAAATATAAATAATCATGAGAAAGCCCCGAATTATCGAAGTCATTTTCATTGAAGCTATACTTTATCTTTTACTTTGGCTTTGGAATGATTTTATTGCGACTATACTCAGTTTATCTTTTGCAGGGATTGCGTTTTCCGTTTTAATCATCTCTCTCGCTGCCGAACGTTTCGATAAATCAAAAATATCCGCTTGGTATTTCTATGGTATGGCTGTATCTTTTGTTGTGCCGATAGTTGTCGGTACATTTTTTTCGGTATTGAAACACGGAAATTTTAATTGGATGAAATTTTGAAGTGGAAAAAAAATGCTGAAAAAATTGCGTCATCATCAATCCGATTCCTTTAAAAGCAGTTGTTTACGTCTAAAATCTTCAAACATCAATAGAAATTCTTCGCGCAGACTTTCACGTTCCGGAAATTTTTTTATGATATTTTCTGTCAAACGCATTGTGAGTTCAAGGGCATTGTTTTCCA
This sequence comes from Chitinophagales bacterium, assembly GCA_038226035.1. Lineage (GTDB taxonomy): Bacteria > Bacteroidota > Bacteroidia > Chitinophagales > Saprospiraceae > JAAFJT01. The sequence continues at coordinate 58,984 of JBBRQS010000001.1, forward strand.
AAAAATATTCAAAAATTAAACGCAACCGAGTGACGGGCGGTTTGCCGAGATGTGTTTGCAAATAGTTGAAAAAAATAGATTCAATTTTATCCAACTTTTCTCCGGATTCCAATTTTCCCAACTCGATACCATATCTTTTTATTAATTCAAGCGACTGTAACTCTGTTATAAGAGCCGTTAATCTGTCCCAATTTTTTTCTTCAAAAAACAAAGCAGAAAGCGTATCGCGTTTTTCGATAGAGTAGGGGCGTTTTTGAATGGCGGCGATGATGCGTTCAAATCTTTGGGACGACAAACCGTTTTTTTTCAGCAGTCGGAACAAATCCATATCCAAATTTTCTATGAAAATCATTTCGCCGTATGCTGAAATATCATCGGGTTGATTTTTTGCTATTGCAATTTTGAAAGATAATTCGTTCAATTGGTACGTGATGCGTTTTATATCGAAATAAATTTTGTCTACTTCTTGAATCAGTTTTTCCGCCGTCTCATAATCGCCGTTATTGATAGTTTCTTCGATGATTTCTATAATCACGTCCGGATTTTTAGTTGACGTTATCACGGCAAATCTTGCGGCTTCCCATTGTCCGGTCTTTTGCAAAAGTTGTATTTTCGTTCGCGTGAGTTTATCGTTGACTTCATAAGAAAGCGACTGCGAAGCCAAGATTTTATGTACTAATTCCAATAAAAAATTTAATTTTTCAGTCGCTAATTTCAATTTCATCAGTGCATCGAACACGGCAATACAAAACGGAAATTTACCGTAAATGTCGCACAATTCTATTAAACATTGTTCAATAGCTTCTTTCAGTTCGGGCGATAAATTGAGCGTTTCAACGATTTTCAAGTTTTCCAATAATTGAAATTTTCGTTTCTCCAATTTGTTAGTCGGCGACTCCTGCATACGCAAAAAACGCAAAACATATTTAAGACTGAAAGACCATGCCGTAAACCAGTTTTTTACATCTCCGCGATGCAAAGCGGAATCAGATTTCTGTTTCAGCTCGTCTAAAATTGTAAAAATTTGCGCCCAACCACTCGAAGTCACCGCACCACGTTGGTTTTTTACGGTGCGGAGCGTATCCTCCATCAGTTTTTGGTAAGTCTCCGTTGAGTTTTCACTACCGTAAAAATCTTGCAAAAAGCGCGTTTTCAGTGCCAATGCAAATTGTTTATCTCCGCGTGCATAGGCGGTAATAAATTCTATTAATTGCGTGTTGTCGGCGCGTTGCAAGATATGTGCTACAGTTACACGCACCGGTGGCGCATTGGTAATTTCTTGTTTTTCCGCCGCGCGTTTATCTTTTTGCTGTTTTTTGCGTTTTACGATAAATAAAATAATTGCCGTTACGTGTTCGCAAATTTTTTTTTCCGAAAAAATCGTACATTCACACGATACTTCCGTCACTTTTGTTCCGGTTACGAAAATTTCCGTCTCGATTTGAAAATTATTTTGCATAAATAGTGCCACCCAAATATTTTTTTCAATATTTCTGATGGTTTTCGTATCATCGGAAGTCAATAATTTTTCTGCTGCACGTATCAGACCTTCATCAATAAATGCGTCATAAGTGTTCAGCGAAAAACGTTGCGTCATAGATTTATATATAGAGGACGTTGGATATCGGACTTTGGATATTGGGAATATAATTTATTAATTACACTCCAAAGTTAAAAGTCCAAAGTCTGGCTTTTAAAGAAAGCCTCGCAAGTTAATGCGATTGAGTTTACTTTTTATAATATTAACCTTAATTTAAAATGAAATTATTGTATATCGTTCGCCACGCTAAAGCACAGCATGATGCCGTAACTTTAAAAGACTTCGACCGCGAACTCACAGAGTCAGGCAAAAACGATGCGCGGGCGATGGCGCAACATTTATTGTCGAATTCCGATATGCCGGATATTTTGTTGTCGAGTTCCGCTAAACGCGCTTTGCAAACGGCGGAAATTTTTGCGGAGGCTTTTAAAATAAGCAAAGATAAAATTCTTCAACAAAAAAATATTTACGACGCATTGGATACGCGCGATTTAATTTTCGTGGTGAAAGCGTTACCGGATACTGCGCAAATCGTTTTTTTGTTCGGGCATAATCCGTCGGTGACCGCTTTGGCAAATTATTGTACTAATCTGCCACTGCAAGAATTGCCGACGTGCGCTATTGCACGTATCGAACTCGATGCTGATACTTGGGCAGCATTCGATATTAAAACGGCAACATGGACAAATTTTTGGGTGCCGAAAACCGTTTGAAAAAGATTGAACAATTTACAGACTCAAATCGATGTTCAATTCATTACTCGCGATATTGTCAGAGTTATTGAATCCATTATTTGAGGGCAGATCTATTTCGGAATTCTGTTTTAAAACTCGGGCTTTCGGTTTTGCTCCATTTATCCCAAAAAGTAAAATAAAGACCGAAATTGTACCGATACAATTTGTGGTGATGGCTGTGATGTGTAGAACCGATAAAGTAATTACCGATAAAATTACCCAAAAAATTACGGGGATAAATTTCAATATCTAAATGATTAATCGCAGCTGATATGGTCATGACTGAGAGCAGAAAAACAATGGCATAAATGTGCAGGGGTAAAAAAATAATCAGTATAGGCATAGCGATAGCTTCTAAAAACCCTTCGACGGGATGAAAGGAGAATGCTGTCCAAACAGAAGTAATTTTACTATCGTGGTGTACTTTATGCACTCTTTTAAAAATTTCCGGGTGGTGCATTAAGCGATGTAACCAATAGTAGTAAGTCTCGTGAATGAACATGGCAGTTATTATACTTGTCGGAAACCACCATAAAGGTAAATCATTGATATTTAAGTAAACAGAGGTCAGACCTTTCTGCCAAAAAACAGCGACGATTGCGCCCGTAACCGAGAAAATAAGAGCCGTAATCACCGACCAACCTAATTCTGTTCTGAATTGTTTCGGTATGTATTTTATTTTATTCATCTTCCTTTGTTCCCATACTTTTCGCTGCCAAACATAAAAATAAATATGGAAAAGCCCGTTCAAAATAACGTATCTCGACATAATGATCAAGAAGAACATGAAACATAAAGAAATGAAAATATAGGGCTTTGTTAAGTTTTGCGAAAGCAAATAGTGCATAACGAGTTTTTATTTTTTTGGAAATACATTTTGTATCGACATCGTTTTAACACACTTTTTTATTTATAGTTGCTTGCTTTTAGAAAATATGCCGAAGATAAAATAAACTGATAATTTCAGCCCTTACCGGTAACAACCTTTTGGTGCAACAAAAAGAAATGAGTATAATTCGGTATTTTCAGAATTATAGGCTTAATGCCCTACGCTGCATTAATATTTTTTGAGAATAATACCATACGTCTCGAAAGATTACTCAAATTAAAATAACCGATGCGATTTTTTACAACAAATTTACGTTTTTAATCGTTTTTGAAAAAATTAATTAATATCCATGTCGCTACTCGATAAAATAAAATCTTCGTCTTTCATAACGGTTATATTGGTGTTGGTAGGGCTTGTATTGCTTAATACATCCGCGCAATACGTAAAATCGCATATTGATTTAACGCAAGAAAAACGTTTTACACTTACCGAACCGACAAAAAAAGAACTTAAAAACGTGAAAGATGCCGTATTCGTGCGCGTGTTGCTTGACGGGCATTTTCCTGCCGGCTTCAAACGTTTGCAAACGGCAGTTCGCGATATACTGAATGAATATCACGGCATAAACCCTCTTGTAGAATATAAATTTGAAGATCCTGATATTGCGGGAGATGCCACCGAAAAAAAGAAAAAATTCGAAGAATTTGCCCAACAAGGTCTTGTGCCGATGCGGTTGAGGTTAGTAGACAATGACCAAAAAACCGAACAATATATTTTTCCTTACGCGATTGTCAATTACAGAAATAACCAAACAGTGGTGCGGTTATTAGAAAACGAAGTGCCGGGACAAAATCCGGAAATTGCCATCAATAATTCCGTCTCGCTTTTGGAGTATAAATTATCGAACGCGATACAAAAACTTTTGAGTAATCAACGTCCGAATATAGTTTTTACTGAAGGGCATGATGAACTTTCACCGCAAGAAACTTATGATTTGGAAAGTAGTTTGAGTCAATTTTACAACACGGGCAGATTCAATCTTGATTCCGTCACGCAAATTCCGTTTAAAGATACTTTGAGCCGTGTTGATATTTTGATAGTCGCGAAACCTAAAAAGCCGTTTTCGGAAAAACAAAAGTTTTTACTCGACCAATACATTATGCAAGGCGGAAAAGTAATTTGGTTGATAGACGTGCTGAACGCCGATTTGCAAAGTATGCAGCAAACAGGCAGAATGATTCCGACAGACTATAATTTAAATCTCAACGATCAATTTTTTAAATACGGTTTTCGTCTGAATCCGAATATCATAGCGGATATGGAATGTGCGCGCATTCCTCTGAAAGTCGGACAAGTCGGAGGTACGCCGCAAATGGATTTATTTCAATGGTTTTATTACCCGATAGTGTCTCCGAAAAGTACGCATCCGATAGTAAAAAGTCTTGACCGGGTGTGGTTGCAGTTTCCAAGCAATATTGATACGATAAAAACAAAAACTAATGTGCGCAAAACCGTTTTACTTTCTTCCTCCGCACACAGTCGTTTGCAATATGTACCGAGTGAAATTAATTTCGAAATGCTGCGCTATGCGCCCGAACCGGAAAAATTCAATAACGGATTGCAATCGGTCGCGGTTATTTTGGAAGGTACATTTCCGAGTTTATTTGAAAACCGCGTGAACGAGCAACAACTCCAAGTTTTGCAAAAACTAGGACAAACTTTCAGACCGCAAAGTGTACCTACTAAAATGTTGGTTGTTTCCGACGGGGATATTGCGCGCAACGATATTGACGCGCAAAAAAATACGTCAATGCCGCTCGGCTATAATAAAGTGGAACGCTATAAATTTGCTAACAAAGATTTTTTACTGAACGCCGTTGAATATATGCTCGACGACAATGGTATCATTGCCGCGCGCAGTAAAGATGTGCGCTTGCGTTTACTCGATGCGCCGCGCGCCAAAGCTGAAATTAATTTTTGGCGTTTTTTCAATATCGGCATACCGCTTTTATTGTTGGTGTTGGCGGGATTTTTTTTTACTTGGCGGCGAAGAATTAATTGGGCGAAATAAGCGAAAATTAATAAAATTAATTTCTCACTTTACGACTTTCCAATCCAAATTTTGAATTTCGTTTTCCAACCAATTTTCAAATTCAATTAATTCTTTGGGTGCATCGTAATTATTTTCTACCCGAATTCCTTTTTTGCCGGAACGTACATAGCTGATTGTTGAAGGTAAATCTTTTATATCGCTGCCGTCCATCGGATATTTTGTATGAAATGTGCTGTATCCCTTTTTTACCGCTTCTTGTTGCAGGCGGTTGATAAATCCGGTAGTCACTTTTGCTTCAAATTTTCCGATGCGCGGTACAAAAGCAAAACCTGTGTAAACCGCATTGCCGTTGTCGTAAACCTTCACTTCATACGACGGACATTTGCCGAAACAAGGCGTGCGTTTGAGCATTGCTATCAAATTTTGTTCAATTCCGGATTGCATATCGAATGCCTCATTCGAGACAGGTAGAGGTGTGAAAATTACAACCGGTGTATTTTCTGCTTTTTTGACGGTTTGTGTGGCGGGAATTTTTTTACTGCAGGCAAAAAGCATTGCTATCGAAAAAAAAATTAACCCTGAAATTTTTATGAACATATCTTTTCTGTTTTTATTTTTAATCAGCAAAAAAAGTAAGCAGCAGAACCGAATTAAATAATTTTTTTACAAAGGACTTGTTGATGGCGTTTTTTTAACCGCTTTACGGGTTGCCGATTTTTTCTTATACTTCATGACATGTTTTTTAGATTTTTTCTTGACGTGTTTTTTTTTCTTGTGAAGACTTTTTTGTCCTTTTTTATGCGATTTGGGTCGCGATACTTTTGCATGACCTGTTGCGACAGGATTTTGCGCTGTCGTAGTTGCCGGTGCCGGTGCGGTCGGAATTTGCGCTTGCACCAAACCGAGAACTGAAAAAATTAAAAATAATGAAACGCAGAGTTTTCTCATGATTGATAAAGTGTTTGACGTAAGAATTCAGACTTTGTAAAATAGTGTTTCGTTCTTAACGTTTGTGAAATAAATTGTTTACAAGAGCAATTTCCGAATAATTTTTTAATCTGAATAATTTTTTGCACAATTTTTTTTTACAAATGCTCAAAATTGTTAAATATACATCTTTAAGGTTACTTTTGCGTTAAAATTAGTGGATAAGGGCAGGAGGAAGATAATGCGATAAAGGTTGCCGCTATTCAAAATAAATCAGTGTTTATCACTTTTTATGACTAAAATAAATACCGTAGAACCGGTGCAAACGGGCTACGACATCAGCGTAGAAAATATTTACAAAGCTAAAGTGCGCCTCAAAAGTGTAGCACTCCACACGCCGCTCATCTTGAATGCCGGTTTATCCGAAAAATACGAATGTCAGGTATACGTAAAGCGCGAAGATTTACAAGTCGTGCGTTCTTATAAAATAAGAGGTGCTTATAATAAAATGAGTACACTTACGAACGAACAACGCGCAAAAGGTATCGTTGCTGCGAGTGCCGGCAATCATGCGCAAGGTGTGGCGTTTTCTTGTCAAGCAATGGGTATTCACGGCAAGATTTTTATGCCGACTACTACGCCGAATCAAAAAATATCGAAAGTGCGTCTTTTCGGACGCGAGTATATCGAAATTATCTTGGTCGGCGATACTTTTGATGCGAGTTATCAAGCTGCTTTAGCCTATTGCAAAGACAATGATAAAGTAATTATTCATCCTTTCGATGACGAACATACAATTGAAGGGCAAGGAACCGTGGGATTGGAAATTTTGGAGGATTGCTCGACAGATATAGATTATATTTTTATTCCGGTGGGCGGTGGCGGATTGAGTGCCGGCATCGGCAGTTGTTTTCGGCATTTATCGCCGACAACCAAACTCATCGGTGTGGAAGCGGAAGGCGCGCCCGCTATGTATGAAAGTTTTAAAAAAGGGAAAGTCGTTCAGCTGGATCAAATAGATACTTTTGCGGACGGCATAGCCGTAAAAAGAGTCGGGGAAATAACATTTCGGATATGCAAAGAAACTTTAAGTGACATCGTTTTGGTGCCGGAAGGGAAAATTTGCAGTACTATTTTACAACTATATAACGAAGAAGCTATTGTTGCGGAGCCTGCCGGTGCCGTTTCTATTTCCGCGTTGGATTTTTACAAAGATAAAATAAAAGGTAAAACCGTCGTTTGCATTCTCAGTGGCGGTAATAACGATATTACACGTACAGAAGAAATAAAAGAACGCAGCCTCTTGTATGAAGGTTTAAAACATTATTTTTTGATAAAATTTCCGCAACGTCCGGGTGCTTTGCGCGAATTTTTAAATAATGTTTTGGGCGAAAAAGACGACATTACGCGGTTCGAATACATCAAAAAAAACAGCCGAGAATCAGGTCCGGCATTGATAGGAATCGAGTTGAAAGACAGGAATGATTACGCACCGTTGCTGCAACGTTTAAAAGAAAGTAAAATGAATTTTCAAATCCTGAACGACAATAAAATGCTTTACGAATTGTTAGTGTAAGTTTGTGATCCGTTAAAATTCCGTTAAATGAGCGCATCAAGGATTGAATAATATACGTTTTAGTATTTATAAAGCGTTAATATTGAAATTAAAAAAATAATCAATGAAAAAATTAATTTTTGCTATCGTCGTGATGATTTTTTGTTGGCAAAACAACTTATCGGCGCAAAGTTTCAGTTTCACTTGGGGTTTAAAAGGCGGCGTGAGTACACCCGATATAAAACCCGACGATGTAAACCCGTTGAAAATAAACAATATCAAAGATTCGCTTTCCATAAAGATAAAAGATGCTAACTACGGCTGGCAACTCGGTGCATTCGTGCGGTTCAAAACAGGTCGTTTTTATATTCAACCCGAAGTTTTATTCAATTCGAGCAGCAGTACTTACCTAACGAGTTCACTGAACCTGCGCAACGTGATAGATTCGATACGAAATGAAAGTTTCAGAAACTTGGATATTCCGGTTATGTTGGGTTTCAAATTCGGAACGTTGCGCCTGAATGCCGGACCGGTCGCGCATTATCATCTGAGCGACAGCGATCAACTCGCTAATTTAAGCGGATATGTTGCCAATTTCAGTAAATTTTCTTGGGGTTATCAAGCCGGTATCGGTCTTGATTTCGGACATGTGGGTTTTGATCTGCGTTATGAAGGCAATTTTAGTCAATACGGTGACTATATCACTTTCGGTAATACTTCTTTTTCTTTTTCTCAAAAACCGACGCGCACCATACTAAATATGTCAATCGCGTTTTAGTAAATATTTTTTTACAAAACAAAAAGGCTACCCTTAATTGAGGATAGCCTTTTGTTTTTATTCGGAAAAAAAGTTGAAGCACGGAAATTATTTAATTTCGATTTGCGCACCAACACCTTCTAATACGGTTTTGATGTTGTTGGCTTCGTCTTTAGTAACACCTGTTTTCAATGTTGAAGGAGCAGCGTCTACTAAATCTTTAGCTTCTTTCAAACCTAAGCCGAGAATGTTTTTAACTTCTTTTACCACTTGCAATTTGTTTGCACCTGAGGATTGAAGTAATACATCGAATTCGGTTTTTTCAACTGCCGCCGGTGCAGCTTCACCTGCTGCCGGACCTGAAGAAACTGCAACTGCTGCGGCTGCCGGTTCTATGCCGTGTACGTCTTTCAATTCTTTTGCTAATTCGTTAACTTCTTTAACCGTTAAACTAACTAACTGTTCTGCGAGAGCTTTAATATCTGCCATTGTTAAGCGATTTTTTAAAAATTTGATAAAAAGATTTTTTGATTTCGGATTTCGGATTTTTAAATAAAATTCATTATCCAACCTCCATTGTCCTTAGTCTGACTTATGCTGCACGTTCTTCTAATGTTTTTACGAGACCTGCAATTTTTTGTCCTGCAGATTGTAAAGCACCGATGACGTTTCGTGCCGGTGATTGTAATAAACCCAATACTTCGCCCAATAATTCTTCTTTCGATTTTAATTTGACGAGCGTATCCAATTGGTCTTCTCCCGCAAATACAGCCGTATCGATATACGCTGCTTTGAGTTTCGGCTTATCCTTTTTTTGCTTCTCTTGAATGGCTTTCAACATTTGAGCAGGCAATTTCGCCGAAGTAGAGAATAACAATGCCGTTTGACCACTAAACGACTCGAACAAATGCGCATAGTTTTTTTCTGCCGGAAACGACCTCATTGCTGCAACAGCCAATTTATTTTTTACCATTTGCATTTCAATACCTTTTTCAAAGCATTGACGGCGCAAGGCACTAGTTTCTTTGGCGTTCATCGAAGTCGGATCAAGCACATAGAAGAAAGGAAATTCTACTAATTTCGCTTTCAAACTCTCCATTACTTCTGCTTTTTGCTCTTTCTTCATTTTTTATGAATTGAAAATTAGTTGCAAGTTTATCTGTTGATAGTTATCGGTTTAAAACTCAACTAATAACTAACAACGAAAAAACTGTCAACTAAAATTTATTTGATAGTTTTGGTATCCACTTTAATACCCGGTGACATAGTGGAAGCAATCGTCAATGTTTTCATGTAAGTACCCTTAGATGACGAAGGTTTCAATTTAAGAAGCGTGTGCAAAAGTTCATTCGCATTTTCGATTAATTGATCCGGCGCAAAAGATACACGACCGATACCGGCGTGAACAATACCCGTTTTATCAACACGGAATGCAATTTTACCTTTTTTTACTTCTTTAACGGCATCTGAAATGTTAACTGTTACCGTACCCGTTTTCGGATTCGGCATTAAACCTCTCGGGCCGAGTATACGCGCTACTTTACCAAGTTGCGCCATCACGTTCGGAGTGGCAATAATTACGTCAACATCTAACCAACCTTCTTGAAACTTTTTGATGTACTCCTCAAGACCGAAATAATCGGCACCGGCGGACATCGCATCGTTTTCTCTATCCGGTGTACTTAACACCAAAACACGTTTGGTTTTTCCCGTACCGTGCGGCAATGATACCGTACCGCGTAACGCTTGATCCGCTTTTCGCGGGTCAACACCCAAACGCACATGAACGTCAACAGAAGCATCGAACTTAGCTGTATTTACTTCTTTCACTAATTTAAGTGCATCGTCGAGTAAATACAAGCGGTTGCTGTCCACTTTTTTGTCTGCTTCTTTCCTTTTTTTTGCAACTTTCGGCATAATTCAAAAGTTTTTAGGTACAAACGTTCCGTGAGGAACTCCCTTGTTTAATTAATAATTAGTAATTAATAATTAAAAATTAAATAAAATTAATGATCTCAAATTAAAACTCAACCTATGCGTACATCAAGTTTTGTTTTAATTGTTAATTATTAATTGTTAATTCAAAATTATTTCGCCCATGGAGCGTTGCCTTCAACCGTAATACCCAAACTGCGCGCCGTGCCGGCAACCATTTTCATGGCAGCTTCTACAGTGAAACAATTCAAATCCGGCATTTTGTTTTCGGCAATCGTGCGAACTTGATCCCAGGATACTTTTCCTATTTTTTTACGATTGGGTTCAGCCGAGCCTAGTTTTTCTTTCACCGCTTCCAGCAACTGCATAGCAGCCGGCGCGGTTTTGATAACGAACTCGAACGACTTATCCTTGTAAACAGAGATGATAACCGGTAAGATTTTACCCGGAGTATCTTGCGTTTGCGCGTTGAAGCGTTTGCAAAACTCCATGATATTCACACCTTTTGAACCAAGCGCAGGACCGATGGGCGGCGCAGGATTGGCTTGTCCGCCTTTAACCTGCAACTTAATAAAAAACTCTACTTCCTTTGCCATCTGAAAATTTGTTACTCGGTGTGATGTCGTTGCGCCAGGTTGGGAAGCAATTCCTTTCGAAATCGGGTTAGACGCAAAAACAAAAAATATTTTTCGGGAAAGAGGTCACAGTTTCACCGAAAAACGGCGCAAAGATATGTTTTTTATTTTTGTAAGGCAATGTTTTTTGAAAAAAAATAGCAGGGAGGTACTTTTTTTGAGGTTTTTTTATTTTATAAAAATTTTGTATTCAAACCCTTCGTGACTTGAATTTGCAATTAGAAATCTGTCACCAGTTTTTAATGATTTATATCTATTTATTGATTTTCCACGAAAATCTATAAATTCTTTGTATTTGGCTGAATTTAATTCGCAAATCATTAATCTATGCTCACTATTTATAAATAGCAATTTACAAAAATCATACTTGACACCATAATCAGGATGCATATCTTGACTCCATTCAGATTCAACAACTAAATGAAGATTCAAATAAATGGGATCATCAGATTCAGACCAAACTATATCGAATAATAACTCTTTATAAGAATCTGCTAAAACGTCTTTGTGCCTGCCCGTATGGACATAAAAATTTTTTGCTTTACCTAATCCACAAAGAAGTTCTTTTATTCTTTTTGTCCATGCTGCATCTCCTTTTATTAGACCTTTAACATAGCCTCCATCATAAACTTTGTCAAATTCTGAAATAACATCTTGTCCTAATTAATCAAACTGTTCTATAAACTAATTATTTTAATCGTTAAATCTTTTTTAATTTGAATAAAAAATAATATTCAATTTTTGTTAAAATTTTAGCTGTGGTAGAACAGTTTAAACTGTTTTGTAAAACCAGAAATACTTAATCGTACATGCAAAAAAATACTGAGGCGGCGAATTCATCACATCTCTGTTCGCAAAGTGTTTTTTTTCGTCAGAATCAGGATACACAAAATTTTATAATGAACAGGATTATTATTTTGCATTCTGTTCTTCCTAAACCCTGTTTTAAGATTGTTTTTAAAAAAATAATTATTTAAGGCATTAACAACTTTTTTTCTTTGCTGTGCGTTATGTTTAAGTCAATTTATTGACAGAGAACTGACAATACCGTTATTCGTTTAATTCAAACTTTACAAAACAATGAGGCTTTTAATTCTTCTTTTATTTGTTTGCTTTTTGCAAATCGGCACTACACAAAATTTATCCGATGCCATACCTTTTAACGCCGAAGTGCGCACAGGCACACTTGCGAACGGTATGAAATATTATATCAAAAAAAACGGAAAGCCGGAGAAGCGCGCCGAATTGCGCTTGGCACTCAACGCCGGCAGTTTAATGGAAAATGATGACCAGCAAGGTTTGGCGCATTTTTGTGAACACATGTGTTTCAACGGTACAAAAAATTTCAAAAAAAGTGAATTGATTGATTATTTGGAATCTGCCGGTGTGAAATTCGGCGCACATCTAAACGCTTACACAAGTTTTGATGAAACAGTTTATATGCTGCAATTGCCGACCGATAAAGAAGAAATTTTCACGAAAGGCTTTCAAGTTTTAGAAGATTGGGCGCACAATGTAAGTTTCGACGCTGATGAAATTGACAAAGAGCGCGGTGTTGTTATTTCCGAACGTCGCGGCGGTTTAGGCAGCAACGAACGGATGCGCCAACAATGGTGGCCCGCGATTTTTGCGGATTCGCGTTACGGTGTGCGTTTGCCGATTGGTCAATTAGATGTTTTGCAAAATTTCAAACACCAAACACTGATAGACTTTTATAAAACTTGGTATCGCCCGGAATTAATGGCAATAATGGCTGTCGGCGATTTCGATATAGATAAAGTTGAAAAAATAATAAAAGATAAAATGGGAGCGATTCCTGCAACTACCGATGTCAATGCGCCGAAACGCCCGATCTACGAAGTTCCAGACAATAAAGGTTTGCGTATAGTAGTAGCGAGTGATTCGGAAGCGACGCAAACAGTATTGAGATTGAATTATAAACAACCTGTAGAGGAGCAAAAAACTCTCAAAGATTTTCGTCAGAGTTATGTCGTGAATTTATACAATGAAATATTGAACAATCGCCTAAACGAATTGATTAAACGCGGCGGTACCCCGTTAGCTTATGCAGGTTCGGGTTACGGCAATTTCGTGCGCACAAAAAATTCATTCTCATCAACAGCTTTAGTGAATGAAAAAGGAATTGATGAAGGTGTGAGGTTACTTTTAACGGAAAACGAACGCGTACGCCGTTACGGTTTTACGCAACGCGAATTGGACTTGCAAAAACCGGCATTATTGAAAAACTATGAATCGAGTTTTAAAGAAAAAGATAAAACAGAATCGAGCGAAATAATTGGCGAAATGGTGCGTAATTTTTTAGAAAAAGAACCGATGCCGGGCGTTACTTACGAATATGAATTTGCTAAACAAATTATGCCCACCATTACACTTGATGAAGTAAATGCTTTGACAAAAAAATTTTTGGGAGATCCGTTGGATAACGGTAGTATGGTCGTGCAAGCCCCGATAAAAACGGGGTTGGTTTTACCGACAGAAACTAAAATAAGAAGTATTTTTGATGACGTAATGAAAGCGAAAATTGATCCGATAGAAGATAATAACGTTGTAGTACCCCTTATGGTAACCATTCCGAAAGCAGGAACAATAAAAAAAGAAAAAATAAATACCGATTATGGTATTAAAGAATGGACGCTTTCAAACGGAGTGCGTGTGATTTACAAAAAAACAGATTTTAAAAACGATGAAATCATGTTGAATGCGTACAGTCCGGGCGGTTTTTCATTGTATCCGGCTTCTGATGAAAATGCCGGCAGTTTCAGTGGTTTTATTGAGAGTCAATCCGGTCTCGGTCAAATGGATAATATCGCTTTGCAACGTTTTATGACCGGAAAAATAGCTTCCGTTCGACCTTATGTGAGCGAACTTTTTGAGGGTATGAACGGCAGTTGCTCACCCGAATTTTTGGAAACGCAATTGCAGATGGTGAATTTGTTTTTTACGGGTGTCCGAAAAGACGAAAAAGCATTTACAACCATGATGCAACAACAACGCGCATTTTTAGAAAACAGATCGAAAAGCCCGGAACAAGCCTTCAGAGATACAGCAACCGTCACGCTTTACGACCACAATCCGCGTAGAAAACCGTTTAAAGTAGAGGATTTGGATAAAATAAAACTTGATCGCGTTTACGAAATTTATAAAGACAGATTCAAAGATGCAAGTGATTTCACGTTCGTTTTTGTCGGTAACATTGACGAAGCAAAATTTAAACCACTCGTTGAAACTTATTTGGGTAGTTTGCCGGATACGCATCGGAAGGAAAATTGGAAAGATACCAATGTGCGTCCCGTTAAAGGTGAAATATCACGCGATGTGTTTAAAGGCAAAGAACCTAAAAGTCAAGTGCAGTATGTTTATACGGGTACTATTGATTATTCGCGCAAAAATCTATTCAATATGACGGCACTGCGCCAATTATTAGATATAAAATTGCGCGAAAAAATCAGAGAAGATAAAGGCGGTACTTACGGCGTAGGCGTAAATGCTTCTATGACAAAATTTCCGGTCGGCGGTTATCAAATGTCGGTGAGTTTCGGTTGCGCGCCGGAACGTGTTGGCGAACTCAGTGCTGCGGCACTCGCCGAAATTCAGAGCGTTGTAGACAGTGGCAGTAACGAAAAAAACTTAATTAAAATAAAAGAAACATTCAAACGCGAACGCGAAACGGATTTGAAAGACAATCGTTTTTGGTCAAATTATATTACCGGTGTTTTTCAAAATAATCTTGACATCAACGATTTAAAACTTTATGATACGTGGGTGGCAGGTTTAAAAGGTGAAGATTTCAAAGTTTTTGCCAAACAGTATTTGCGCAGCGGTAACATAGCGCGTTTTATTTTGAAACCTGAAACGGCTGCTGTGCCTAAACCGTAGTTGGATTTACGATTTTGCAACCATGAAGGCATTAAAGAAATTAAGAAATATTAAAGTTTGACGTTCTTAATGCCTTCATGGATTAATTCACGATTTAAAAATAATAATGGGATACTGCAAGTGTAGTATTCCTTTTTTTGTTTTTTATAATTAGTTTGAATAATGATTTTAATTTAATAAATTTGCGAATGCTATCACTTTACTAAATTCTCAATCAAAAAATGACTACACGACGCAATTTTATTAAAAAAATGACCGCAGCTTCTGTGGTTTTACCGCTCTTTAATGATTTATCGAACTTAAAAACATTTCCCACTGAAACGCGACAATTGCGCGTAGCTTTTTGCGGACTCGGCAGTTATGCAAACCGCGTTGCGGAAGCCATGCAATCGTGTACAAATGCAAAAGTGGTAGGAGCAATATCGGGCACACCGACAAAATTAGAAAATTGGCAAAAAAAATACGGTATTTCAAAAGACAATTGTTATTCATACGAGACTTTTGACCAAGTAAAAAATAATCCTGACATTGATGTTGTGTATGTGACTTCACCCAACGCATTGCATCATCCGCATACTATCATGGCAGCAAAAGCGGGTAAACACGTCATTTGTGAAAAACCGATGGCGGTGAATGTAAAAGAATGTGAAGAAATGATCGCCGCGTGCAAAGCGGCTAATGTAAAATTATTTATTGGTTATCGTTTGCATTTTGAACCGTTCACGCGCGAATTAATCCGCATGAGAACTTCCGGTGAACTCGGCAAAATTTTATTCGTGAATGCCACAATGGGTTTTAAAATCGGCGACCCGACCCAGTGGCGTTTGAAAAAAGCTCTTGCCGGCGGTGGTGCCATGATGGATGTCGGAATATATGCCATTAACGGTGCGCGATATGGAACCGGGGAGGATCCTATTTGGGTTGCCGCCCAAGAGCAAAAAACCGATTTAGTAAAATTTAAAGAAGTAGATGAAACCATTACTTGGCAAATGGGATTTCCAAGCGGTGTTATCGCTAATTGTGCCACTACTTATAATTTCAATAATTTCGACCGACTTTACGTTGCCGGAGAAAAAGATATTTTTGAACTTTCACCGGCTTTCGCCTACGGACCATTCAAAGCAAAAACAAATAACGGCGAAGTTAATCAGCCAATAGTAACACATCAAACAAATCAAATGACGGGAATGTCAGAAATTATTTTAAATAATGCGCCTCATCCGAATTGCGACGGATACGAAGGTTTAAAAGATATGCAAATTGTTGAAGCCATTTTTAAATCAATTGAAAAAAAAGGAGAAAGGACTATGGTTAAATATTGAATTGCAATTTTTTTTAACAATTAGTCTTTAGGACAAAAAGATTAAACCAACCGAAATGAAAAACCGACTTTTATTTTTATTCTTTTTTATCGGTTCAAATATTTTTGCGCAAAACCTGATTGAAAAATACACAGTTGATTCTGCGTCAATTGAACAAAAAAATGTGCCGAAAGGTGAAATTATAAAATTTACTTTTAATGATTTGAAAATATTTCCGGGAACTACGAGAGAGGTTTCTGTTTATATTCCGGCACAATACAAAGGAGACACGCCTGCTTGTGTTTATGTCAATCAAGATGGTATACAATGGAATGCGCCTACGGTATTTGACAATTTAATTTTCAAAAAAGAAATGCCCATCACTGTTGGCATTTTTGTAACTCCGGGACGCGTTCAACCGGATAATACCGAAACAGCTTTAGACAGATTTAATCGAAGTTTTGAATACGACGGCTTAGGTGATAATTATGCAAAGTTTCTTTTAGAAGAAATTTTTCCCGAAGTTGAAAAAGTAAAAACAAAAAATGGCCTGATAATAAAACTTTCTAAAAGTGGAAACGATCACGCCATCGGTGGTTCAAGCAGTGGCGCCGTTTGCGCTTTCACGGCAGCATGGGAACGTCCGGATGCTTTTTCAAAAGTTTTTAGCGCTATCGGGACTTATGTCAGTTTGCGCGGCGCCGATAAATATCCCGGATTGATTCGCAAATACGAACCAAAACACATTCGTATTTTCCTTCAAGACGGTTCAAATGATTTGAATATTTATGGTGGTGACTGGTGGAAAGCGAATGAAAGTATGGAGCGCGCTTTGCAGTTTTCAGGTTATGAAGTAAAACACGTTTGGGGAGAAGGATCTCACAATGGGCAGCAAGGCACGGCGATTTTTCCGGAAGCTATGCGTTGGTTATGGAAAGATTATCCGAAACAAATCTCAAACAATTTAACAAAAAATCCTTTCTTAAATGATATTTTAATTGAAAATGCTGATTGGGAATTGGTAAATGAAGGCTATAATTTTACCGAAGGCATCATTGCGAATTCAAAGGGTGAAGTTTTTTTCCAAGATATTCCGGAAGCGAAAACTTATAAAGTCGGACTTGACGCCAAATTACAACTCTTACCGATTGATTCGAAGTGTGCGAGCGGTACAAGTTTTTCTGATGCCGGTCAGATGATAACTATTACAAGTGGTTGGGGTTGTCCGGTTAAACAAGTTATTAGTTACAACCAAGACTATAAACCAAAGATTTTAGCAGACAGTCTTGTGGGTAATGATATCTTAGTTACTAAATCCGGAAATATTTATGTCACACAACCTGACGGTAAAGAAAAACCGAGTAAAATTTATCTCTTAAAACCTTCAGGAGAAAAAATTATCGTTGATGAAGGCATAAAATTTGCAAACGGACTTTGCCTTTCGCCTGACCAAACACAAATGTATGTAACGGAATCAGCTTCGCATTGGGTTTGGGTGTATCAAATTCAATCAGACGGAAAATTGATAAACAAACAAAAATTTGGTTGGCTGCACGTTCGAGACTCGGATGAAAATGCTTGGTCAGATGGAATAAAATGCGATAGAGACGGACGAATTTATGTGGCGACGCTATCCGGTATTCAAGTCATGGATCAATTGGGTCGCGTAAATGCCATTATTCCTGTGCCGAAAACAAAAGGACAAGTTTCTAATTTATGTTTTGGTGGAACAAATTTCGATGTGCTTTACATTACTTGTGTTGACAAAGTTTTCAAAAGAAAAGTAAAGGTACGAGGTGCTAATACTTTTGACAGCCCGATTAAACCTAAAACACCGCGTTTGTAATAATGACATTATAAATTTGAATAAGTAAATGAATCCAACTTTCTTCTCTTCTCCTTTAGAATTTAGAAAATGGTTAGAAGAAAATCATGCCGTAGAAAAAGAAATTTTAGTCGGTTTTCATAAAGTGGCTACCGGAAAACCGAGTATATCTTGGTCAGAATCAGTTGACCAAGCGATTTGTTTCGGTTGGATTGACGGTATCAGAAAATCAATTGATAATGAAAGCTACTCCATTCGGTTCACGCCTCGAAAACCGAAAAGTATCTGGAGTGCCGTGAATATGAAAAAAATTGAAGAACTCACAACAAGCGGTTTAATGCATCCTGCCGGAATATCGGCTTATGAAAAAAGAGAATTACATCGTACTGCCATTTACTCTTACGAGAATAAACCTGTAGAACTGCCCCAAGCATTTGAAGAAAAATTCAGAGTAAATGAAAAAGCATGGAATTTTTTTCAAAAACAAGCACCGAACTACAAAAAAACAGCCATGTATTTGGTTATGAGTGCAAAACAAGAAATAACTCGCCTGCAACGAATGGAAACTTTAATTAGGGACAGCGAAGCCGGTCTAAAAATTAAATCGCTAAGAAGATAACTATCTTTTAAAATCTTTACTTATTGAATTAAACCTTTGTACGCTTCTATTTTCAAAAAACCTTCTTCTTTTACGGTAGCTTCTATGCCGAATTGATGTGCGACTTCAGCAACTTCTTTCGATTTCAAACTGCCTTTTTTGTATAATACATTTGCTAATCCGAGTAGAAAAGGTTTGTTTATTATCAATAATTCACTCGTTTCCGCGACCAAGCGCGCCAGCATTTTTTCGATATCCGAATCTGTTTCAAATTTGTTCATCGCATAAGCAAACTCAAGAGAATAAGTAGCTTGAAATTCGTCATCGAAACCGTATTTCCGAATAAAATCAATAGCTAGAATGGTTGCCATTTCGCGATCATTACTGCGACCTATGCTGGCGCGTTGTTTGCCGAAAACCAGTTCTTCCGCTAAACCACCTGCCAAGTAAATTTTAATTTTATTAATTATCGTTTCGCGCGTTTCGTAAATTTGATGCGGAAAAGTAAATCCGCCGGCATAACTGCTTGCTACTTTACTTTTCAGTTGGAGCGGTGCTAAACCAAACAACACCATATACGCAATGGCGTGCCCGCATTCGTGAACCGAAATACTCGCCACATTATCATCTACATTACTTTCTCTTATTTTGTCAATGCGTCCGATATATGGGATGAGTTCTTGATGCACACCGATTCGGGCAACAATAATATTTTTTTCGTCATTGTAATCAATATGAACGCTGGTTTCACTTTTAATGAGTGCTTCGAACAATAATTTGGATAAATTTGTCTCCAAAATATCAATCACGCTGCTGAAAACCGGACGAACACCTTGAACGGGAAATACACCGTTCCTGTAAATTAAATCATTGATAGTACGGTTAATAGTTAACTCAATGCCGAATTTTTCTTGAGTTGCGTTAATAACCCGGCTTAATTCACGGCGTATTATTTCTTCAAAATCAGTTTTACGCAAACTCGTGTAAATCAAATGTATATTGCCGAATCGAGCAACTTGCTCCGGACGAAATTTGCGAGACAAAGCATTTTTTATATCTACGAGCGTTACTTTTTGAGTGTATGCATAAAAAATATCGGCATCAATATCCGATTCACTTGTCTGCCGCGCCATATCGAAAGCTTCGTCTAAATTACCACTGATGATGATAAGCGTTTTGGAGTGATCAACGGGTTCGTAAATACGTTTTTTCTTTTTCTCGCTTCTTACCAATTCAAAAATATCTTTCTGAGTCAATTCCGTTAAATCCGAAATATCTCTGTCTAAAGACAAAGCTTTTTTGAGTTGTTGCGCTTCCCACCAATTTATAGTATCATCGACTTGTTCTTCTACTTCTTCACCGCGATCTCTTCTTTTTTGTTTTTGTTTTTGCGCGTAAGAATAATTGTATAAATACTGGTCAAGATCGGTTTTTTCTTTCTTTGAAAGTTTACCATCGCTCAACAACTCCCAAAAGTCCGTGAATTTAGTCGTATCCATCGGTTTACCTTCATGATCAAGCGTGTTGAAACGTTGTATTTCATCGAATAAAATTATTTTCGGACGTTCGTCGTTCAGTTCATTGCGTTCGAGGGTTTCGGTCACCGAGCTTACCCAGCGGGTACCGTCCACATTGCTCAACTCCACTTCCAAAAATCTGTCTTGAAAATTTAAAGCCTTAACTAATTTTCTGATTAGATCCGTTTTTCCAACGCCCGTCATTCCCCACAAATTAACGATAATCGGACGATTGAGAATATCCGGCATGAGGTACCACACCTGAATATAATCCATTAAATTGTCAATGATAATGTCTATTCCGATGAAATGCTGTTTCAATAAACTTTTTGCGCGCTCTAACTCCTCTTTTCTCAGATTAATCTGCTCTATATTAATGTCCATAAAAATGAGTTATGAGTTATAAATTATGAGTTATGAATTATCGGACTAATCAATTTGGAATAGTATCCATAACTTGATTTTACGCTTGGTGCGATGCACGCACGGGTAAAATCAGTTCATAATTCATAACCCATAACTCATAAATATTTACCAGCCTCTTCTGTATTCGCGTTTAACAAAATCATTTGCCGGCGCAAAGTTAGTAACTTTCATATTATTACCGTCCCAAAGTAATTTTTTTCTACCGGGATAATCGAATCCGTTGTTTCCTGCGCGCGGTGTGCGATACGTATAACTTCGGATGGCGAGGTTACCCATTAAAATAGCTTCGGTGAGTGGTCCGGCATAATCGAACGAAGAAGTAAGTGCTTTATGTTCAGCACTGTTGAAACCCGCCTTGCAGGCATCCGTCCAAAAAATTTGATGCCCGTTTTCGGGTAAGTTAACCGCGTTTATTATTTTCGGCATGACTTGTTTGGTACCGTCTTTGTAATAAATACGCGGATTGTTGCCATAAGTACCACACATTAAAATTCCTTTTTCACCTATCATTATCACGCCGTTCGAACCGTCGTCATCGCCCATAAAATCATCTGCCGGAATTAAATCGGGATGAAACGGACGAATACCGCCGTCACTCCAATACATGGTTACATCGGATTTATTTTTTTCGGTGGCTTTAAATTTTAATTTTACTTGCGATGACGGCGGACAACCTTCCGGAATATATTCAGGTGTCCAATCTTTCGTAAATACCGCTCCGGCGCTGCATTCAACTTCTGTCGGATAACCCAAACCCAAACTTCTGAACGGTGTATCTATCAAATGGCAACCCATATCGCCGAGCGCGCCGGTTCCGAATTCCCACCAACCGCGCCATTTAAACGGATGATAACCGGGATTATAATCCAAATTTGAGTTTGAAGTACCGAGCCAAGCATCCCAATTCAAATCTTTAGGAACGTCAAATTTTCCTTTGGGTGTCGGAATGCCTTGAGGCCATACAGGCCTGTTTGTCCAAATATGCGCTTCGCTGACCGTTCCGATTAAACCTTGATTGTACCAATCAACGAACTGTTTCGTACCCGCACCCGAAGCACCTTGATTCCCCATTTGTGTCACTACTTTTTGCGCGCGCGCGGTAGTAGTCATTTGTCGTGCTTCAAAAATATCGTGCGTCAAAGGTTTTTGAACATAAACATGTTTACCGAGTTGCATCGCCGCCATTGCTGCGGCGGCATGGTTATGGTCGGGTGTAGAAATAGTAACTGCATCAATACCTTTTTCTTTTTCGAGCATGATGCGGTAATCTTGATAAAAAGCTGCGTTCGGAAATTTTCCGATTGAGCCGGTGGCTTGCACTTTATCCACGTCGCAAAGAGCTATCACATTATTTGCACCGTTGTTGTAGGCATTGAAGATATCCGAACCGCCTTTTCCGCCGGCACCGATGGCAGCGATATTGAGTTTATCGCTCGGCGCAATAAATCCTCTGCCGAGTACGTGACGGGGTATAATAAAAAAACTGCCGGCGGCAACTGTACCATGAATAAATTTACGACGGGTGATGGACATTGATTGATTGATTTAATTTCCGAAAAAAAATATTTTCGCTCAACAAAATTAATTTTAGTTTTCGGAAATTTATTTTTTTTTAAATTTAATTTTTAAAAAAAACTTTGTTTGCTTTTTTTAAATTCTAAATTTTGAACTCTTACAAAACCTAAATTTTATTGCAAACCAATTCTATGCGGTTATGTTTCATCTTTTAAATTAGCCCCCTAAAAATAAAAAACAAAATTATTCCACTATAAATTTTTGCGTGCCTGTCGCACCGTCAACGTTTAAAGTTATGAAATAAATGCCGCTTGTCAAAGGCGTTGAAATATTTTCCTGCATACTGCCGGCTTGAACGCGATGTGAATTCGACTGCACAATTTTTTCACCTAAAATATTAGTTACAGTCCAAGATATTTCACTGCTTTGACGCAAATTGAAACCGATATCCAAAGTATTTGTTGATGAAACGGGATTCGGATACACAATAAAATCATTAACTTTATCCGAAAAATCTTGTGTGAAAACACCCAATTCGTATTTGATATAACCTGCTACCGGTTTTTTTAATTGTTTATCTGTAAAAATACGGTATTCGCCCGGCAAAAGATTGATGGTTGCCGCAATATCATTTACTTGCAACGATTCGCCTGTCATGTAATTATACCAAATGCCGGTATGCTGAAAATACGGTGTAACAGATGTGGCATCAACGGCAAAATTCGAGAAAATAGTTGTATTAAAACTTGCATCGCTGATATGAAAATGTTTTGATGAGCCTGAATTCAAATCATCGGCATTATAATTCAGGCTGCGAAAAGCCGGATAACTCGTTTTTAAATCAATCATATTGCGCATTACATTGTACAAACGGTAGCGGTTCGGATTAGAAAAATAATCCCAAAGAATCGGTTTGTTGCACACCCGACACGGCGTATTGATACCCACATCGTAACCCAATTCACCGAATTGCCACAACATTTTTGGACCGGGAATTGTAAAAAAAAACGCGGCAGCTTGTTCTATCCGACGTAAAGCAGTCGGTAAGTCTTTTACGCTGTAATTATTTGCTCCGGCATTACCGTATTGTAAATTCTTGTACATTAAACGTTCTTCATCATGGCTTTCCATATAAGTTATGACACCGTATTGATTTTTTGTACTCGTCCAACCCCGTGCTTGTGCCGTTGCACCTTTTAATTCGTTGCCGTTGTAACCCATTGTGGCTTGGTTATAAGCATAGTTAAGGTTATTCCAAACCATCATGCCGGTGTTGGCGTAAACTGTTTCTTCCGAATTGGCAACAAAACTTTCTAAAATAGTGTACGCTCCCGGTGAAGTCGTTTGAATTACTTGATTATAATTGGTGAGTATATTTACGCGACTTTGGTCATAAGCGGAAGTACAGCCGTCATTATTGCCGCAAGGGCGTTGTGTAAAACCTTTTGCTAAATCGAAACGGTATCCGTCTACTTTATATTCGGTGAGCCAAAATTTCAAACAACGCGACACATAGTCTTTGGTGAATTGGCTTTCGTGATTAAAATCGTAGCCGACGCTGTACGGATGCGGTGCCACCGGATTTAACCAAGGATTGTCTGCCGCCGGTTGTCCGCCGTTGAGATACATTGTGCCGAGCGGACTACCACCCCAGACGTGATTAAAAACTACATCCAGAATTACTGCCATGCCTTTGCTGTGGCATAAATCAATAAATTCTTTGAACTTATCGGCAGTTCCGTAATATTTATCGAGTGCCATGTGGAAATTCGGATTGTAACCCCAACTTTCGTTGCCGTCAAACTCTGAAACCGGTAATAATTCAATGGCATTAACGCCTAAATTTTTTAAATAATTTATCGTATCTATCAAAGTTTGATAATTATGTTTAGCCACGAAATCTCTGACCAATAATTCGTAAATAACTAAATCGGAATTGGCCGGGCGCGAAAAATTTTGTGTTTTCCAACTGTACGGCAGTTTTCCGGGTTGCACAACAGAAATAAAACCCCCGGTTTTTCCGATAGGGTAGGGTGGCATATTCGGATATGTAGTTGCCGGAATTCCGCCGTCATTGTACGGGTCTAGAATTAAAGTGCTGAGCGGATCGGCAACATTCATTGTTCCTTCAACCGAATATTGATAGGTATACGTATTTCCGGGTGTAAAACCGCCCACGGCAAGCCACCATGTATTGCCGTCAACGCTCTGCTTCATTTGATACGCATTGTCTAAAACATAATTATTAAAACTGCCGAGAACGAAAACGTTTTTTTTGCGCGGTGCTTGAAACACAAAAGTGATGGAATCGCCTTTTGCATTCATATTCGCGCCCAATTGTAAACCGATCGGATAATTTGCTATTTGCACGGTATCGGCAACAATATACGTGAACGAAGCAGAATCGACTGCGGTTCCTTTTACGGCTTTGAAAACAACTTTGTGTGTTCCGCCGGTGGTAACTTTGAGTTGATTAGTAATAACTTTTGAGGACAAAGCGGTTGCTACTATATTGCCGTTGTCGGTTAAAGTTAAATCCGCTTCGATAGAACTGGTGGCATTTACAGGAATAATATTACCTATTTGTGCAAAAAGAGTATTCACGCCCGGAGAAATAATTTGAGATTGCAATAGGACTGAACTCGAAACATTGTAAAAAATATCGCCGTTATCTGCCGTTTTTGCTTGATTACTGCCGTCGGAATTTCTGAAAACAAATGCTAATTTTTTTATTGTATCGGTAGTCGGCACGTTGTAAAATTGCCGGACATTAAATTTCAGTGTGTATAAATTCGGGTTTATTAAGTCGCGTGTAAGTTTACACTCCGGTAAGTTGGTAGTCCAAGCAGCTTTAACGTATTTCCAATCGCTCGGCGTAGTGGATTTATCCGTAATAACGCCGGTATGCGCGTACACATCTTTTATTTCATTCAGCAAACCTTTATTGCCTTGCGTAGCATCGAACGTAATCGTCACGTTATCGTCCGGTGTTGGAAATGTCGGAACGCAAGTAATTTGCGCTTTTAGATTTGTATAGCATGAAAATAAGGTGAATAAGTAAACTGCAAGAAAAAATTTTTTCAACATGTTTGGTGATTTTTTTGACTATCGGTTGTGATTTTTAAAAACAAAAATAGCTGAGATTATTGATTTAAAGTATTTTTTAAAGATAATAAAATATTTTAAAATGCCATTAAGCACGAAAAAATGTAAAGAATGTAACTTTTTTTCGAAATAGTGTAAATTCGTCCAGAGTAAAATTCGGAAATTTGCAGCATTAAATTAATTCATGCTTTCAAAAAAAAATAGTAAATGGTACTAAATAAAACTTCTCTTCAAAATTTACACTACTATCATAATCTTTGGAGTAAAGAATTGGCATTTTATAAAGATGAAATATCTGTGTTGGAACCGCATTTGCAAGAGCTATCGAACAAATATTCAATTAAAGAGGTAGTGGAAGGAATAGAACACTTTCAAAACCAATTTGATCTTCACAAAGAAAATATCCATATTTTGCAACACGACATAGACGCACATGAAAAAAGTTTAGCTACTTATGCTCAAAATACTCCTGTTGCTGCAGAACACGATTCATTCGGCAGTCATAAAGCTATGACAAAAAAAATGGAAACTCAAAGAACCATCTATCACGACTTGAAAAAAGATTTTTTCTTGTTTATGGAAAAATGGATGTAAAACGCTACCTGTATCCGAGACGAGGGCGTTTATACAATTTGGGGCGTTACTATGAAAAATAATTAAACCGGTTGACCATCATTAAATAATTTTGTTTTTTCGGCAAAATAGCGCGTGAACTGTTGCATTTCTTCCGCCATTTCTTTATTGTTGGTAGCTTTCAAATAGGTGTCTGCCAATGCACCTAATGTATAGAAAAAAAACCGGTCCATTTCATTGACCTGCATTTCTACTGTCCATAAATCTATTTTTAACGTATCGCCGGTGGTTTTATCGAAAAAAGAAACGAGCACCGCTTTAGCTTCTTGTTTCGGATAATCTGCCGGCGCGTCCGAAGTATGCCATTTAATATCTGCGGGCATTTTAGATTTATTTAAACCTATCTCTATTTCCAATTTCTGCTTTGTTATTATCTGCGTATCCATTTTATTAAATTTAAAATGCAAAGAACCGAACAATTCATTCAAACATAAATTTATCTCACCGAAATTTTTAATTTTTTTTATAAATTCCTGCTTATCATTTTTTAATTAAGCCCCTTTCGGTAAGTGTTAAATACCTTTGAAGCTTGAAATAAGAAATACCGCTAAACGTTCTAAGATTTTATTAGCCGGAAAGTTTAATTATCCGGAGGAAATCTTTATCTATAGTCTTTACTCGTTTATCCTTAATCTTTCAACTGTCATAAAATAATGGAAAAGAATTTACGCCTTAATCCGCTTACCACCGAAGAAGAACGTGTGATTGTATATAAAGGAACCGAACGTCCGTTTACAGGAAAGTTCGATAAGTTTTACGAAGCCGGAACTTATAATTGCAGACATTGCGACGCGCCGCTTTATACCTCCGAATCAAAATTCAGTAGCGGTTGCGGTTGGCCTTCTTTCGACGACGAAATTCCCGGAGCCATTAAATACGTACCCGATGCCGACGGTCGCCGAACGGAAATTGTATGTGCCAATTGCGGTGCGCATTTAGGTCATGTGTTTAAAGGAGAGCGGTTCACACCGAAAAATGCCCGTCATTGCGTCAATTCGGTTTCTTTGGATTTTGTTCCAAAAGAAAAATAATGCAGGCGCGTGTTTTATTTATTTTTTAAGCTCAAATCAATTTTCGTCCGAAACATCAAGTTTCGGACGAAACGAATTTATATTTTAAAAAAATAAATTAAAATATTTTTGTAGGTTCAATTTTTTTAATTACTATTGCATTTAAACAAATAAATTATAATTTTAAATCTCTTCCGAATAATTCTTTTTAAGTTATTTTTTACAAACCCCTTGCACAAAAATTTTATTTCGGAGCATCAAAAGTATAGTTACAGACAGGGTTTATGAAGCAATTTAAAAATTTAAAACTCAAAACGATATCACTTTTTACAAATCTTCCTTTTTCGCGCATTCAACGGCTTTTTTCACCGTCTAATACGTTGTCGAAAAGTAAAGTAAAATTTTTATTGCAAGCACTTCTATCGCTGCCGCATCTGTCAGCTTTTTTTTTACCGTTCAGCACAACAATTCGGCTGCTATCGGACATTTTTTGGAGCCGGAAATCGTTAAATTAGATGCGTTACCGGTCGTCACAAATCCGATGATAAAATTCGGTTTCGCTTTAGATACTTTTCATGTTATCGAAGACCGAGTTAAGCACAGTGATGTCTTTACTTCTTTGATGATGAAACGCGGTTTAACGTACCGACAAGCAGACAGTTTAGCAAAAATAATAAAGCCGGCTTTCGATTTCGATAAAATCCAAGACGGTAAACCTTATTTGGTTTTGAGTCGCGATCCGCGCACGGGTTACGACTTTTTTATTTTCGAGCCGGATGCAAAGCGTTATATCGTTGTAGATTTAAAAGCTAAAACGGTAGTAGAAAAAAAACGCAGTGTCGTGGTGAAAGAACTTGAAGCCTCCGGAAAAGTAGAAGACAATCTATGGGACAGTATGGTGGATAATGGTTTTAGTTTCGCACTGACGGAATTGGTAGAAGACGCACTGAAATACCAAATAGATTTGCGGAAATTTAAAGAAGAAGATGAATATAAATTGATATGGGAAGAGGAATTTGTTGACGGCGCGTCGGTAGGTGTGAAATGTTTGAAAGCTGCCTATTTTAAACAAAAAAACGAAAAACCGATTTACGCTATCTATTACAACAACGGTAAAGAAAAAGGTTGGTTCTCGAAAGATGGTTTACCGATGAAAAACGCATTTTTGAAAACACCGCTTAAGTACAGTCGTATCACATCCGGTTTTACGAAACACCGTTTTCATCCGAGTTTGGGTTATGATCGTCCGCATTTCGGTACAGATTACGGCGCACCTTACGGTACGCCGATTTTTTCGGTCGCGGACGGCGTTGTTTCGGAAGCGCGCAACAGCGGAGGTAACGGCAACTTCGTGAAGATAAAACACATGAAACCTTACGAAACGCAATACTTGCACATGAGCCGTTTCGCAAAAGGTATAAAACCGGGTGCTAAAGTTAATCAAGGCGATGTGATTGGTTATGTCGGTTCAACGGGTTTATCTACGGGACCGCACGTGTGTTTTCGTTTCTGGAAAAACGGCGTTCAAGTCAATCATCTCAACGAAAAACTTCCCGGTGTTTCTACTTTTTCTACTTCAGATAAATTAAATTTTAAACAACGTTGCGACGAATTAATGGCGCGCATAGATAAAATTCCGTTCTTGACACCGCAAGAAACAGAAAAACAACGCAACGAAAGTGCAACCTTAATCGGTAAACCGTAGTCTTGAAGTATGAAGTATGAAGTATGAGCAGAAAATACTTCATACTTCACACTTCTAACCATACTTTATTTTATTATTTTATTTTGCGTACCGCCGAAAACCATTTCATTGGCGTACAAATAAAATGAATGCGGAAAACCCAATTCGATTTTACTCGCTTCGTTGAGCTGTTGCGTTTCTCTTTCGGGAATGGTGAAGTTCAAACAACCTAATGAATCTTTTAATTGTTCGGCACGACGTGCACCGATGATAGGGATGATATTTTTATCGTGCTGACGTACCCAATTCAAAGCCAATTGCGATGCGGGAACACCCATTTTGTCGGCAATTTTCACGACCTCCTCCACAATTTTCGTATTGGCATCACTCCGGCGCGCACTGTTTACAGGCACTCGACCTTCTTCTCCTTTCAAATATTTTCCGGATAAAGCACCCCCGGCAATCGCACCCCAAGGCGTGACGGATAAACCTAATGCCTTTGCCATCGGCAACAATTCGCGTTCGACGGTGCGTTGCAGCAAACTGAACTCTATTTGCAAACCTACAAACTGCGTCCATTTATTGAGTTCCGCCATCATGTTCATGCGGCTGACAACCCATGCCGGCGTATCGGAAATACCGATATACAACACTTTCCCTTGACGAATTAAATCATCGAGACCGCGTAAAACCTCTTCTTCAGGTGTCGTAAAATCCCATGCGTGCACCCAGAGCAGATCAATGAAATCTATTTTCAAACGTTTCAAACTTTCTTCCACGGAACGCATCATGTTTTTTCTGTGATTACCACTGAAATTCGGATCGTTCCGTCGGTCGAACAAAGTATATTTTGTAGCCAATACGAAATGATCTCTGTCTTGAGCGATAAATTCTCCCGTCCATTTTTCCGAAGTGCCTTCGTGATAACGATTCGCCGTGTCAATAAAATTACCGCCGGCATTGGCGTACAAATCGAAAACTTCTTTGGAGGTCGCGTAATCCGCGCCCATTGCCCAATCCGTACCGAAAGTCATGGTGCCTAAACACAATTCGCTGACGCGCAAACCGCTTTTACCGAATAATTTGTAATTCATTTTTTTAGTCTCGTAGATATATTAAAAAGATTGTAAAATTTTACCGAAAAAAAATCTAAACCAGCACATTTTTATCCATTTGCATAGTCACTTTTTCAAAATTTAAAACTTGTTTTTTGAGCGCGGCAACTTTCGGTAATTCGTAATCGAAAAAATAACGCAGCGTAGTGATTTTACTTTCATAAAAAAGTTTTTCGTCTGCGTTTTCAGCTTGAGCGATGGCTTTTTCTGCAACGACGGCTTGTTTCAACCACATCCAAGCAATTACAACTGTTCCGAAATATTCTAAATACAAACTCGCATCGGCTAAAAATGCTTCAACGCCCTGTTGTTGTGCGGCGGCTAACAAAATTTGAGTCGTTTGAACCAATTCTTTAAACACATCATCAAGTTGATGTGCGTACTTTTGTAGGGGTTTTAAATCTTGGACCTTTATATGATTTGCTTGACGAACAGTTTCTTCAATTTCTTCGGCGAGTAATTGAACAGCTTTACCGTTTTGCATCGAAACTTTTCTGCCTAAAATATCTAAACCGTGAATAGCTGTAGTGCCTTCATAAATTGCATTAACACGAATGTCGCGATAAATTTGTTCGAGCGGAAAATCGTCGCAATAACCGGCACCACCCAAAATTTGAATACCCGCCGACACCGATAATATTCCGGCTTCCGACGGATATGATTTGGCAATCGGTGTGAGCAACTCTAAAAGTAAATGTGCGTTTTGTTTTTCTTCACCTTCACCGGCAAAAGCTAAATCGGAATAAAAACTGCACTGCAACAACAATGCAATAGAACCTTCCGTCACCGCTTTTTGAAATAATAATTGACGTTTGATATCGGCGTGTTCAATGATGAGAATTTGCGGATCTAAAGGATTTTTATTACTCGGATGACGACCTTGCGGACGTTCGTTCGCGTATTTCAACGATGCATAATACGCCGCAGATGCTGCACCCGCAGACACTAAACCGGTTCCGATACGCGCTTCGTTCATCATTTGGAACATATACGACAGACCTTTGTGCGGCTCACCGACCAAATAACCTAAACAATCTCCCTGTTCGCCGAACATTAGGTGCGCAGCGATGTATCCTTTTTGTCCCATTTTACCGTAAATACCGGCACAGGTAACATTATTATCTTCTAATTTTCCGCCTTCGGGACGCAATTTCGGCACAACGAACAGCGAAATGCCCTTCGTTCCGGCGGGTGCGCCTTTTATTTTTGCTAAAAGTAAATGCACGACGTTTTCCACCGCATCGTGTTCGCCGCCGGAAATATAAATTTTTTGCCCTAAAATTTTAAAAACGCCTGCTTCGTTTGTCGGTTCCGCACTTGTTGTAATATCCGTGAGCGAACTGCCGGCTTGCGGTTCCGTGAGTGCCATCGTTCCTTGCCATGCGCCGGAAAACATTTGCGGAATATATTTTTCTTTCAGTTTATCGTTCCCGAAAGTTAAAATCAAATTCGCCGCCGCGTGTGTCAAAAACGGATAGCAAGTATTTACGTTTGCCGCATAAAAACTTACCAAAGCAGCATTCATCAAAGTAAGAGGCATTTGCAAGCCGCCGTGTTGCTGCGGCGCGTGCGCTGAAATCCAACCGCCGTCGGCAATACTTTGAATGATGACTTTGAGTTGCGGATGCACAATCACTTTTCCGTTATCGAAAACTGCTTTTTTTCTGTCCATTTCCATATAAAACGGAAACAAATGCAAATCCGCAATTTGTTGTGCGGCATCTAAAGCCATATCAAAAGCGGAGCGGTCGTAATCACTGTAATAACTTAATGTCGGAATTTTTTTATCTGCTTCGAGCATCTCGAAGAGTAAAAATTTAAGGTTTCGATAACTGATGTATTGGTACATATAATTAAAAACGGATTAAATTCGGTAAGCGAAATAATTGTACACTACAAAATTAATTTAGCGTCGGAAAACATCTGACAAATGAATATCTAAACCTTCTAAAATCGGCGTGTTTATGGTATCGTCTTCGGTGAGCGGTTGTAAGCCTATAAATTTTTCGTGTTCATTCAAGATATAGCGTAAGATACTTTTTTCGTCAGGATATACTATCCAATATTCTTTTACGCCGGATTCTTCATAAATACTGAATTTTTCTTTCATTTCCTTTTTAGTGTTTCCGGGCGACAGAATTTCGATTATTAAATCCGGTGCGCCGATACAACCTTTTGCATCTATTTTATTTTTATCGCAAATAACGCAAATATCCGGCTGTACAACGGTAAGAATTTCTTTATTTTTTTTCTCCGAAAATCTGTTTAAACGCACATCAAAAGGCGCGGCAAAAACTTCGCAAGAAGATTTCAATAAATGACCTTTAATTAAATAGGCAAAATTTAAACTTATTCTTTGATGACCGCTTGAAGGTGCAGCCATCTTAAAAATCTTACCTCGAATTAGTTCGACGTAGCCCTCTATCTGCCATTTCAAATAATCGGCGTAAGTATAGGTGGCATTATGGTCTAACTGATCAATTGATGTAATCATGATTTTTAAATTTTGATAATGCAAATTTAATCAATTCGGTAGTCGAAAAAAATTAATTATCTATCAATTTTTATTTTTTCATTTCAAATACCCGATAAAAACTCAATCGTATCTACACCGTCGGCATAATCATTTAGTTGCGGCGATTGGGCTTTACCGAACGGAAAGGCGGGTAAAAAATCTATATCGGTTTTGTTTGTAACGACGAGTTGGATTTGGTCTTTTTTGTGCTTCAATTCGTTTTTCAAAACTTCATAATCATCATAATAACTAAAATAAGCTGTGCCGATAGGAGAAGCAATTTCATCGAGTTCGCGCAGTAAAATAGTGCCGGACGATTGATATTTTATTTTATTCATAATGAGTAAAGCAAAATTGTAATCGAAATTATTGATGTATTTGTTGTGCAGCATCAATTTATGTTTCCAAGTGTGTAACACGTGCAACAGCGGTTCGAAATTGTAACCGAACGGAACGTATATTTTAGAGACATTGCGACAACCCAAACCGAAATACTCAAACAAATCATGCGCAAGGGCTTTGAAATCTTTTTTGGTTTCATCACCCGTTAAAACCGCAACGGCATTTCTGTTTTTGCGTATGATGTGCGGGATTTTAGCAAAATAATTTTCAAAATAACGCGCTGAATTATTGCTGCCGGTAGCGATAACCGCATCAATATCGCGCATAAAACCGTTGAGAACGGAAAAATAATCCGTTGTTCGTTGATCAATCGTATTTAAAATATGAAGTATTGCCGGCAACAAAACGGCATCTTTTTCGGAAAGTTTTATGAGCGATTTATTGCCGGTTAGGAAAATGCATGCTATATCGTGAAAACCGACAAGCGGAATATTACCCGCTAAAACAAGTCCGACAACTTTCGGCTGAGTTTGTTTTGGTAAATTATACGCCGATAACCATTTTTTGAGTTTAGATTTATTTAAAAAAGCCTTCGATATTTCTTTGACGGCTTTTTTTTGATTCTCAACGGTAAACCAACCGTTTTCCTGATACGCTTTTTCCATTGCGGCATCCAATATAGTCGGATTTTTTCTCAAATATTTTCCGAGTGCGTCGAGTGCATTAATGCGTTCTTGTAATGTCATCATACATTTGTTTGACGGTGTGAAAACCCAATTCGCGCATTTTTTTTATATTGTTTTCCGGTACCGAATCAATATCCGGATGCGCTTCTATGGCAATAGTCACTCTGGCAGTGCGCAAAAAGTGAAACATCGGAAAAGGTGAACGGTTTGTAAAATTTTCTACATCGTCGTATTCTGTATCTTCGAACATATAATCCGGATGAAACGATGCCAATTGTAACGGTATTTCATCAACGTCAATGAATAATTCTTCAAGACCGAGTTCCAAAAAATCTACTTCATCTAAATAATCATCAAAATCAAGAAAAGTATTCGGGGTTATAATTAAAGTTGTTTCTACTTCCGTGACGGGTGCATTTTCAAGAAAATTAATTTCATCGTCGCACAAAGCATGGAATTTTTCGAGTTCACCGTCTTTTCCATCAAAAACAACATACCGAATTTTATTATTTTTGAACGGGTGTGCCGCAAACGGACACAAATTCAGGTTGATAACAAATGTTTCTACCCATTCTTTGGTAATTCGGATGGCTTCTTTTTTCATTAAGATTTTCTTTTTTATAAAAAAAATACCACATAAACACAAGCACCACTAATTATAATGTTGCATTTTTGTATTTATGTGGTACAATTCGGAGCTTAGCCGTTACGATAAAAAATTATGCCAAGCGCGCAATATGATTTTGCAAGCCGCTTTTTAAATTCGCTGCTTTGTTTTTGTGAATCGAATTTCTTTTTACCAGTTTATCAATCATGCTGACAACTTTAGGCAAAAATTTACCCGCTTCAACTTTATCTTTGAGGTCGCGCAATGATTTTATTGCCGTGCGCGTAGTTTTTTTATAATAACGGTTTCTTAAACGGCGAACGAGCGTTTGGCGGATACGTTTTTTTGCGGAAAGATGATGTGCCATATAAAACTTATAATCTGTTGGAAAAATTTTATTAATTTTAGAGGCGCAAAAGTAAGTGTTTTTTTATCGAAAAAAAATATTTTTGCAAATATTAAGTATTATTTTTTCACAATTGAAAGAATTTTTTATCAAAATTAATTTTATTGACGATGAAACTGCTTTTTACTGCCGCATTTTTTTTATTTTTTGTAGCTTTTACCGCAATTTCTCAAACTACCTCACATTACGCCGGTAACCGGTTGATGTTGAAATTGAAAAGCGATTATCAAAAACTATATCTTGATAGAACCAAATCGCACGTTTCAAATATTCAAACGGTTGAAAACCCGTTAAAAATATTTGATGATTTGAATAATAAATTCGGTGCAGAAAAACAAACGCCGATATTTGTCGAAGACGATGTGCGGTGTATAATTTTGCAGTTTGCAAAAGATATTAATATTCCGGAAGCTCTGAGCGCTTACAAACAAACGCAACTGTTCGAGTTCGTAGAACCGGATTACATCGGGCGCGGTGAAGGCGAATGTATTGAACAAAAAACTTCTGAATTAAAAAAAACTCTCCCTCCGAATGCCGAACCCAATGATTCGTATTTTTCAAAACAATGGGGTTTATTAAATAAGGGTAATTTTTCGACGACGGCTGTTGCGGGTCAAGATATAAAAATGCCGGATGCTTGGAATATTACTAAAGGAAGTTCGGACGTAGTCGTTTGCATTTTAGATTCCGGCGCGCCGCTTGATCATGCGGAATTGGCGGGCAGAATATGGACGAACACAAAAGAAATTCCCGGCAACGGTATTGACGATGACGGAAACGGCTATATTGATGACGTACATGGTTGGAATTTCGCCGACAATAATAATAATCCTTACGACAATGAAGGACACGGATCGAATGTAACCGGTATTGTGGGTAACAACGGCAATAACAATTTGGGTTATGCGGGTATGGATTGGAATTGCAAACTGATGATAGTAAAAGGTTTGGATGCTAAAAATACCGGATATTATTCTTGGTGGATTTACGGCATCTACTACGCTGTCAACAACGGCGCGAAAGTAATCAATATGTCGTTGGTCGGTTACGATAATTCAAGTGCGCTCAACGATGCCGTTACTTATGCTTGGAATAAAGGCGTTACTGTTGTTGCGTGTATGGGCAATGAAAACAGCGGCGTTTTGCGTTACCCTGCCGGTCACCATCAAAGTATTAATGTCGGTTCCGTTAACGACGATGGCAAACGCACGCATCCTTTTTTAACGAGTACTGACGGCGGCAGCAATGTGGGTCAACACATTGACGTTATGGCACCCGGAAATTATATTTACGGTATCACATACAAATCTCTATCGGATTACAATTATTACTGGGGCGGAACTTCGCAAGCAACGCCGCACGTTACGGGTTTGGTTGCACTCATGCTTTCTGTTGATAAAACTTTAACACCGCCGCGTGTTAGAGATATTATTCGCGCAACTGCTGACGATCAAACTACAAATTCGCCGGAAGACACGCCGGGTTTTGATATTTATAATGGTTTTGGCAGAATTAATGCGTCGCGTGCATTGCGCTCGTTACTCACCGATACAAAAGATGTTTCAACGGCACTAAAAATTTATCCGAATCCGAGTAACGGCAATTTGAATTTTCATACAGACGAAAATTTATCGGGTGCAGCGGATTTGAACATTTATAATACTTTCGGACAAATCGTTTTTTTCGAAAAAATAAATGCGGGTTCATCAAAAAAAGATTTTTCAGTTCAAACGCAATTTTTACAAGGATTACATTTTATAAAACTGAGCGACGATTCGAAAACTTATTTGCAGAAAATAAATTTTCAGTAAAAAAATTTTTTAAAAAATAATTTCGCGTGAAAAAAATTTTTAAAAAAATAATTTCGCGTGAAATAAATTTTTAAAATAATTTCGCGTGAAAATTTCTTCAAATTTTATTTTTATTAAAAATTATTTTTTTTCTAAAAATGCACGCGCGCGATTTATTAAATCCGGAAAAAAAAGATTGAACTCTTGCTCCATCACGTCGTGAAATTCACAGAGATGTTGCACGGCAATATCAAAATTATTTTCAAATTTCGCTCTTTTACTGAGCATAGTAAAAATTTTTTTTTGCCCTTCGAGTTGTGTACTTTGAAAAAGCCAATCGTTTTTAATCATGTTCGGCAAAGGCTTCAAAAATTTTTCGGGCAAATCGGCACTGTCTTTTTGCAAAATTTTATAAATATCGTTTATAAAATGACGCACATCGGTTTCAATATCCATTTGAGGCGCGTAAATTTTCCAATTGCGCGCCAAAAAATAATCATAAAAAACATCCACCACTACCGGCGCGTATTTATGATGATAGGGATGTAAATGTTTCGTGCTGAGTTTAACGACCGGATGCGCGTCCGTAAAAACATCAATGGCGTAATGCAATTGAATACCTCTCCGGAATTTCGGCGCGCACAGCCGTATTTCTTTGCCGGTCATAAAATCGGCGATTAAATTCCCTCTTGTCATATCAACATCTTTACCCGATAAAAAAACGTGTGCTAAATGATTCATTTTTGTATTTACGATGGATTTGATTTAAGATTTCGGAAAAATAATTCAGAAAAATATAATCAAACTATTAGTTTTGTGCGAATAAATTCAAATAAAATAGAAGTCCTCGACATAAAGTACAACGTCCAAAGTCTCACTCATGCAAATTCCGTTTATTAAATATCAAGGAACCGGCAATGATTTTGTCTTGATAGATCAACGCAAAAAAAAATATTTGAACGATTCCGACACAGCGACCCTACAACATTTATGCGACAGAAAATTCGGTATCGGTGCGGACGGTTTGATGTTTTTGGAAAAAAGCGATAAAACTAACGTTGATTTCGAAATGATTTATTTTAACGCTGACGGACGTACGTCAAGTATGTGCGGCAACGGCGGCAGATGTATTGTAGCATTTGCGCATCATTTGAAAGAAATTAAGAAAACTTGCGTTTTTAATGCGATTGACGGATTGCATGAAGCAAGATTATCGAAAAAAAATAAAGTAGAATTAAAAATGTCGGACGTAACGGATATAGAAATCGGAAAAGATTATTATCTGTTGAACACCGGATCGCCGCATTATATTGTTTTTGTGGAAGATTTAAAAGATATAAATATTTTTGAAAACGGACAGCAAATTCGTTATTCCGAACGTTTTCTTGAAGCGGGTATAAATGTCAACTTTGTTGAAATAAAAAAGGACGGCAGCATAGAAGTTGCTACTTACGAACGCGGCGTTGAAAACGAAACGCTTTCGTGCGGTACCGGCGTAACGGCGGCGGCGATTGCTTATTGTATGAATCTTGAAAATAAAACGCAGAACGATAAACAAACGTTTGGTTCACCGTTCAAAATTAAAGTTATTACTAAAGGCGGCGAATTATCCGTCAATTTTGTCCGAAACGGCGAAAAAAACTTTGCGAATATTTGGTTGTGCGGTCCGGCAACGCGGGTTTTTTCGGGAAAAGTTAAAATTTAATTAAAAAGAATATATTTGTAAGTAAACCCTCAGAAATTATTGTAGTTTTATGGCTTGAAAGTTTACCGCTCAACGAAAATATCGAATTAATTAATTAGGAATAATTTTACCCGAACCATAAATAATAAATCATGACAGCCTCGAAACTTTTGCTCGAGCCTTGTGGCATATTAATTAAAAAAATCGGCTTGCTGCTGTTATTTGTTTTTGCGATGAATGTCCTGTCAGCGCAAACAACTACCGTATACGGAACTGTAATAGATGCTACAAATCTGCAACCGGTGCCGTTTGCTAATGTGGGTCTTACAGGCACATCGCTCGGTGTCACAACAGATAATTACGGTATTTTTTTATTTACCTTCGAGGGCGATAAAACTGAACTGATGGTTTCCGCAGTCGGTTTTGCAACTAAGACCGTAAAAATTCAAACAGGTTTAAAACAAACATTAACTATTGTTATTTCCGATGAAATCGCGCAACTGAAAGCCGTAGAAATTAAATCCGGAAAATATCGCAATAAAAATAATCCCGCCGTTGAACTGATAGAAAAAGTAATCGCACACAAAAAATATAACCGTTTGGAAAGCCACGATTACTACTCGTACAAAAAATACGAAAAGGTTGAAATGGATTTAGTGAATATCGGCGACAAAGTTAAAAACAGTAAGTGGCTTAAAAATTTTAAATTTATTTTCGATAAAACCGATTCCACTCGTTTAATCGGCAAAAAACTTTTACCTGCTTACCTTAAGGAAACGGCATCTGATGTCTATTTCCGTAAATTGCCGGAATCTAAAAAAGAATTTATCAACGGCATAAAACAAAGCCAGTTGGAAGGCTTAATTGATAATGAAGGCATCGGCGGTTATGTTAATCATTTATATGCAAACGTAAATATTTACGACAATGCCATTTTGCTCATTAATAAAGAATTTTTAAGTCCGCTTTCGCCGCTTTCGCCGAATTTTTACCGGTTCTACATTATGGATACATCCATCGTGGGCGGAAAAAGATGTATCAATTTGGCATTTTTTCCGAGAAGTAAAGCTGATTTAACTTTTGTCGGCAATTTATACATCACCGACGACAGCGTTTACGCCGTCCGGAAAGTGAAAATGGGATTACCGGACAACGTGAATATTAATTTTTTGAACACGCTTACAGTTAATCAAGATTTTGAAAAACTGCCGGATAGTTCTTGGACACTCGTGCGCGACGAGACGGCAATTGATTTCGGTTTGGGCGATAATAAAACGGGTTTCGGCTTTTACGGCAGAAAAGTAGCGTGTTTAAAAGATTTCAATTTTACAAAACCTGAAGATACAGATGTTTTTGCAGGTATTCAAAATACAATAAGGATTGAAAATGTCATGCAACGCAATGAAAATTTTTGGGTTGAAGCACGTCAAGAACCGCTCGCTGAATCCGAAAAAGGTATTTATGCCACCATTGACAGCGTTATAAAAGTACCCACTTACAAGACGGTGAAAAAAGCGGCTACTTTTCTTTTTTCGGGTTTTATTGATGCCAATAAATTAGAGCTCGGTCCGTTCAGTACGCTTTACAGTTTCAATCCGGTGGAAGGCGGGCGTATTCGCGTCGGCGGCAGAACAACGCTGGGTTTCGATAAACATTTAAAATTAGATGCTTTTTTGGCTTACGGTACTACCGATAAAATTTTTAAATACAACGGTACGCTATCTTATTTTCTGAATAAAGATGGTTTGAACGACCGAATACAAAATATTGTAAAAGCGTGGTACACATACAATACCGAAGTACCGGGACAGATTTTGACGAACCGTTATGAAGATAATTTTTTTATGTCGTTTCGGCGCGGTGATGGTTTTCGAATGTATTACAAACGCCAATTAGGTTTGTCTTATATTCATGAAGCTGAAACGGGTTTCACTTATCAGTTCGGCGTTCAAAACTTGAATTGGACACCGGCGGGTAGTTTAGCTTTTCATAAAGTGGATTCTTCAGGCAATATTTTAAAAATAAAAAGCACTGAAGTCACTGATTTATATGCCGATTTACGTTTTGCACCGAATGAAGAGTTTTTTGCCGGAAAAAAAAGGCGTAAACAAATCATAAATAAATATCCCGTTTTCGGGTTGCATTATCATTACGGCAACGGTTTAAATTCGGTTTCAAAAGGTTTGGAATATCATAATTTGAGTTTCGATGTTTTCAAAAGGTTTTATATTTCTCCGATAGGTAAAACCGATGTGATGTTTGAAGCCGGCAGATTGTGGGGTACAGTTCCGTTTCCGTTGCTGATAAATCATCGGTCTAATCAAACTTTAGCATATCTTGATAATTCATTCAACATGATGAATTCTTTGGAATTCGTGAGCGATAAATACGTAAGTTTGAATATAGCCCACTTCTTTGATGGTTTTTTCTTCAACAAAATTCCAGGTATTAAAAAATTGAAATTGCGCGAAATTATCACGTTTAAAACAATTTACGGCGGTTTGGATCCGCAAAATACGCCCGGTGTTCGCCAAAAAACTTATCTTTTTCCGACGGATAAAATTACAGGCCGCCCAACTACATTTACCTTTAACGAAGGTCCGTACATGGAAGTCTCCGCTGGAGTCGGTAATATTTTCAAAGTTTTGCGCGTAGATTTGGTGCGACGACTGAACTATTTGGATAATCCGGACGTGAGCAAGTATGCCGTAAGAATGAAAATGCGGTTTGAGTTTTAAATAAGTCGGTTAGTTGTTGGTTGTCGGTTGTTGGTTTAAACTATCAACACACTCGCTAACCAACTAATACTGAATTTATGAAAAACAATCTACTCGGTTTATCTTTTGCCGCACTTTGGGCAACTGCATCCGTAGCGACAAAAATAGGATTAAAATCCGGACAACCTTTAATTATTTCCGATGTACGCTTTCTCACCGCCGGCATACTCATGTTGCTTTGGGCTTACCCGATAAAAAAATACAGATTGCCGATAGGAGCGGAGTGGCGGCAATTATTTATTTACGGCGCACTCAACGTAGCGATTTATCTCGGTTTGTTTGTTTTGGCTTTAAAAAACGTTTCCGCCGGCATTGCAACACTGTCTATTGCCGTAAATCCTTTAATAATTTCTATCTTATCCGCCGTTTGGTTGAAACGAAAAATTACGACAAATGTCTGGTTGGGTTTGGCATTGGGTTTGGCGGGTGTATTTATCGCGGTATATCCTTTATTACAGAAAAGTTACGCTACGCCCACCGGCTTATTCTTGTTGTTCAGCAGTATGTTTTCTTATTCCGTAGGCACCGTATATTTTTCGAGTATTGATTGGAAATTACCCGTCACTACAATAAACGGTTGGCAAATATTTTTCGGCGGACTTTTACTGTTACCCGCCACTTTATTTTTTTCCGATTTTCAAAAACAACACTGGGATTTTAATTTTTGGACTTCCACGCTTTGGTTGGTCTTTGTAGTGTCTATTACTGCTGTTCAACTTTGGCTTTACCTTTTGAGAAACGAACCCGTTAAAACTGCTTTGTGGTTATATCTCTGTCCGATATTCGGTTTTATTTACGCTTATTTTATTTTGAATGAACCCATATCGGTTTATACTTTCATCGGTACGCTTTTCGTATTGTTGGGTTTGAGTATCGGGCAGAAAAAAATCCGAACTAATTAATTTCGTGCGCTATTTCTTCATAAAACCAGATTATCCAGACGACTGCGAGAAAAAAAGTGGCGTACATAACCCCGTTGGAAGTTTGTACTGCGCGCAGTTTGCCGTAAAAACGCAGCATCAACAAATTAGCGCAAACAGCAACAAGCGATAAAGTGCGCGTTTTGAAAGGCAAGTGCGCAAATCCCGTGATGCCGAACATAAAAAAGAAAACCAGCATCGGCAAAAGTATACCCAGACCGATACCGAAAAACAAATCGTTTCTTCTCATCATGATTTTATGCGTTTTGACGGCAAAAATAAGTTAACGCACCTTCACTTTAACAAGAAATAATAATTATCTTGTAGTTTTAAATTTATTTTTGTTTCTTTGCTTTAATTTAAACATCTCCTAATACTCGAAACTTGTTGCCAAACATTTTAATTGACCGGATTACACTATAATAATAAAAAAAATTATGAGACTTACAGCATTTTACAGTTCTTTTCAAGCCGAAAAAATTCTTTTCGTTTTTATTACGGCTTTTGCACTCACTGCTTGCGGCGGACTAAAAAAAGCTACGAATAGTCCGACTTCACCTTTCGGAAAAAATAAAAACGATGCGTCGTCCAAAAAACCTTTTCCGCCTGTCGGCAACGGCGTTGACACTATTCAATGGAAAGTAGATCCGAGCGCGCGTCCGCCGATTGCTTCAAACGGCGGCAACCCTCCGCAGAATCCGAACAACGGAACAGTTATAGTTGATGGCGGAACAGGTGTCTCGATGCCTTCGAGCGCGTATAATATGACGTTGCTGCTCCCGTTTTTTACGGATAAATTTACGGAATCGGCGAACGCCAATTATTCTAAATCGCAATTTGCGTTGGATTTTTACGCCGGTGCGCGCGTTGCTTTCGATTCGCTTTCTAAAACGCCGGTGCGATTGAACGTGAACGTTTTGGATTCGAGGATGGATTTAAAAACTTTACTCACCCGTTCCGAAATCACAAATGCCGATTTGATTATCGGTCCTGTCGAAAAAGATCTGGTTGCCACTTTTATAGACTATTCTGTCCAAAATAACAAAACGGTTATCTCACCTTATTTTCCGAGCGGCGATGTGACAGGAAGTCATCCGAATTTTATTCAAGTTAAACCGAGTTTGAAAACTCACTGCGAAAATCTGATGCGCGATGTGCGCACCAAATTTCAAACCAATCAAGTGGTGATTATAGGCAGAACAGCTGAAAATGAAAACGTGCGGTTTGCTTATTTTCAAGATGCGAACACGATCATCAACCAAACGAATAACGGCGGCAGATTAGACGAATGGGCGATCGAAGACGAATCAAATATAAATATTGAACCTTATTTGCGTCCGACAGGTACAACCGTTTTTTTGGTGCCTTCTTGGAACGAAGCTTTTGTGGCGGCATTGCTAAAAAAGTTAGCAACTTCGTCAAGAAAAAATAATATTGTCGTTTACGGTATGCCGCAATGGCTTGATTTCGATAAATCTTTTAACGGTTTATTCGCCGCACTGAACGTACATTTAAGCAGTTCTACTTTTATTGATGCCAATAATCCGGAAGTGCGACAGTTCAGAAATAATTATTTATACAAATTCAATAAAATTCCGAGTACGGATTCTTATTTGGGTTACGACTGCGCTATGTATTTCGTCAGTTTAATGGCACGCTACGGTACAAAAATTTCGCCGTTTTTAGCCGGTGAAGCGCGTGCCGTATTGCACACGCAATTCCGTTTTGAACCCGTTGCACCTAAAATGGTTAACGATAACGATTTCGGTGACAATACAACAAAATACGAAAATAAATACGTGAATATTCTTAAATTTCAAAACGGTAGTTTTAAACCGGCAGAATAAATCTTAATTAGGTTTTTAAATAAAAAAAATGCGACATACACCCAACGGTATTGTCGCATTTTTTTATTTAGAATTACTTTTTTTATTTAAAAGTATAACGCACCCCTAATTGCATTTGAAATACACTACCTAATCCAAAATTTTGAGAATTATTATTAGTAAGCAAACCACCGTTAACAATAGTAGAAGTATAAGTCGGTCTATTTGTAGCAGCATCACGACCCGCAAATGTTAAAGGCGTTGAAGTTAAGATGTTCTGACCAACACCCCAACCGGTACTTACTACGTTGCCGAAATCCTGAACATCTATGCGTAATTGCAAGTTATTATGATTAAAAAACTTGAAAGTGTGTTGAAGGGACACATCCAACACTGTATTTAAACCCAATAAAGCACCGTTTCTTTGAGCATATTGACCTCGGTGCGTGTCCAAATAAGAATCATTATTCAAAAACTGATTGAATGCGTCCGTTTGTGCTTGTTTTGAAAACGTGATAGCACCCGTTTTGTCTTTAATATCCAAGAAAGTTAATTCTTCAGCTTTATTCGGAATCCACATCAAGTCGTTGCGCGATTGACCGTCACCGTTTATATCACCTGATACGGCATACGAGAATCTACTGCCGTTTTGCATTTGTAAGAAAGCGGAAAATTGTGTTTCGCCCAAAAACCAAGGAATTTTATAAACAGCTGACGCAATAAAACGATTCGGCACATCATTGTCTGAAAAAGCTAAGTCGGGTAAATTATTGCCTTTGACTGATAATATACTGTTCCAAGAAGTAGCTGCAATGGAACCGCCCGTTAAAAGGTCTTTGGTTTCACTGCGCGTATAAGCTGCCATTAAGTATAAATTATTTTGGAATTGGCGTTCCAATTTTGCAGTAATACTCGCCGAGTAACCTTGATTCGTATTCGTTAACAGAATAGCATTCGTAATTTTAGAATATACTCTATCATCAATTGTTGCTTTTGAAAGTAAGGTCGGAAAGTATGGGCGGCTATCGTCACCACTATAATTTCCTTTCGGCAAAACTTGATTGATGTTGACGTAATTAATGGCATTTAAGTTAGAGCTGTAAATACCTTCTAAAGTACCGATAATTCCCCAAAATAATTTTTTGTCAACGGCTAAATTGGCTCTGAAAACTTGCGGGAATTGAAAATTCGGATCGGTCACAGCAATATTATAAGATGCCGGTGAAGTAGCATTTGCAGGAATATAAGCCGTTGGGTCCGGACTGAATGGGTATTTTGTTGTATTATTCGCCACTATCGAACCTGTTAAAATGCCATTATTACCAACTTGATTAGATAACCAAACAAACGGCGGACGACCTGTGAATATACCCACACCGCCGCGCACTTGAAGACTTCTATCACCTTTGATGTCATAGTTGAACCCGAAACGCGGTGAAAGCATAACTTGCGGATCCGGTAACTTTCCGGTACTCGATTTAACCGGATTACCGTTTCCATCAATAAA
This sequence comes from Chitinophagales bacterium, assembly GCA_038226035.1. Taxonomy (GTDB): domain Bacteria; phylum Bacteroidota; class Bacteroidia; order Chitinophagales; family Saprospiraceae; genus JAAFJT01. The sequence goes on from JBBRQS010000001.1 coordinate 103,635, forward strand.
ATTAAAAGATTGTACTTCCGGATTGTTTAACGCAGTTTGTAAGAAACTCGGTACATCCACGCGCATGCCGAAAGTAATATTCAAACGGTCTTTCATTAAACTTAAAGCATCTTGCCAATAAATACCCGGTTGAATCACTTTTGTAGTCGCGGTCGGTAAAGCATTTCCGGGTAAAGCCGAATAAGTGAGTTGGTATTGCGGCATAACCACATTTGCAGTTGTTTTATTCAAATAAGCATCCGATGATTTGTAAAAATCAGCAATTGAATTGAAAACATATTGACCGTAATAAATCGGCGTGAACGTGTTATCGAATTTAAACGCTTCGATATTGATACCTGCCGTAATAGTTTGAAAGCCTTTGTAAAGCGTAATATCGTCCTTAAACTGATAGGTATCCGTGTTTAAGATATTATTGGGCGTAAAAGGTTCGTAACCAAACGAAGTGACATTTGAACCCCCTTGTAAAATATCCACTAACGGAAATACGCCGCCCCGACTGCTTCTGTAATCTCGATTCGCGGTATAACCGAATTGTAAAGTGTTAGCAAGCGAAGAACCGAAAACGCTGTTCAATTCAAAAATACCGGAATACAAATCATTATTGATAACATAGTTGGAACCCTCGAAATTTAATGAGTTTTTACTCGTAGAACGACCGCCATAACCCGAACCGTTATTGCCGCTACTGCTTGCTGAGACATCGGTACTCGAAGTCAAATAATTGAAGCGAAATGAGGCTCGGTGCGACATTTGATTGGTTTGCAAAATATTCCAATCAAATTTTACCAAAGCTTTATCACTTTTAGTTATTTTATTAATGTTTTCATAAGCACCCGGATTATAATTGTAGTTTTTAATCAAATAATTTCTCAATTGATCCAATGAATCAGCTGATGCTCTCGAAACATTTGCATCCGTCAAATTATTTGTTCCGGGTCTATAAGCTACGTAGGAGGTGCCTGTACCCGTAATAGGGTCTGTTCTGCGCTCGCCTTCGTAATTGGCAAAAAAGAAAAGTTTATCTTTAATGATCGGTCCACCCAATCTTGCACCGAATTGTCTGACTTCATACGCTGTTTTTGTAATGGTAAAAGTATCCGCTTTTGTACCGGCAAGTGCGTCGTTTCGGTAGTTTCCGAAAACAGAGCCTTCAAAATTATTTGTACCGGAACGTGTTACGGCATTGATACTCGCTCCGGAAAACCCGCCTTGACGGACATCGTAAGGTGCAATCGATACTTGTACCTCGTCAATAGCATCTAATGAAATAGGTTGAGAACCGGTTTGTCCACCGTTAGAAGGAGACAATCCGAAACTATTATTAAAAACCGAGCCGTCAATCGTAAGATTATTAAACCTGTTATCTTGACCTGCAAAAGAGTTACTTCCGTTTGATTGTGGTGTTAAACGCACAAAATCCGCGAAACTGCGACCGAGTGTAGGCACTCCGTTCAATACATCGCGTTTTATATTCGTACCCGCACCCGTGCGGTTACCGCTCAAAATTTCATTTCTAATTGCCGTTACCTCGACTTGATTTAAAACTGTGGCATCTTCTATCATCTGCGTATCGTAACGGAAGTTTTGTCCCAAACTTAAAAAAACATCGGATGTAGAAACCGCTTTCGAACCGGCTTGAGTGACGGTAATCGTGTAGGGTCCGCCGATACGCACATTCGGCAAATTGAAACGTCCGTCTTCGCGTGTTTCAACACCGTATATCGAACCGGATGGCTCGTGTTTTGCAGCCACAACGGCTCCCGCAATAGGAACGCCTTTCGCGTCCACAACTTGACCGAAAATATTAGCAGAAGTTGCATTTTGTGCTTGCACTTGCGTAAAACCAGCAAGAAGCAATAAAAAAAATAGCATAAACTTCCCGTACAAAGACTTGCAGAGTAGATTTGTGTTAGTCATTACTTTGAATTAATTTGTTAGAAAAAATTAGTGAGAGAAAAAAAGTGCGTGTAGATTGTAATTCCAACCGCAAAATTAGAAACAAAATTTGTAATTGTATATTAACCGAATCTTAACTTTTGAACAATCGATTTCGTGGAGACACTTTTTGCGGGCAAGAAATTATTTCAAACAATTTTTGTATAACTGAATCGTGTTGAACAAACCGTAATACAAAGCGTCGGAAATTAAAGCGTGACCGATAGAGACTTCATCGAGTTGCACTAAGTTATTTTTATAAAAAGCCAAATTTTGTAAATTCAAATCGTGACCGGCGTTTACGCCCAATTTATATTCTATGGCTGTTTTGACGGCTTTTTGATGCAGCACAATTTGAGAGGCTTTGTGTTCGGCATATTTTTTTGCGAAATCACCGGTATAAAGCTCAATCCTATCGGCACCCACATAGTGTGCGCCGGCAACGGCGCGTTCATCTGCATCCACGAAAATAGATACGCGAATACCGGCGTTTTTTAAGCGCGCAATATTTTTTTTCAGAAAAATACTGTGGCGATTAGTATCCCAACCATGGTCGGAAGTAAGTTGCGACGGATCATCGGGTACGAGTGTAGCTTGAGTGGGTTTTGTATCCAAAACCAATTGCATCCAACGATCATCGGGATAACCTTCGATGTTAAATTCGGTAGTGATTACTTCTTTGAGCGCGCGAACATCTGCCATCGTGATGTGCCTTTCATCTGGGCGCGGATGCACCGTTATGCCTTGCGCGCCGAATAATTCTATATCGCGGACAGTTTGAATTAAATCCGGTAGATTTCCGCCGCGCGCATTGCGCAGTACTGCAATTTTATTTACGTTTACACTGAGTTTTGTCAAGATTTTTTGTTTTTAAAATATACTCATTCACTTGTATCAAACCGAAACGCTGTTTTAAATCCGGAAATGTGAAACTTTTGTACTTAAGTTATTTTTATGCAAAGATAATTTTTTTGTAGCGTAATCGGTAAAATTAATTCTCACTGCAAAAAGTGCATTGATAACCGCCTTCAGAGGCGAAGCCGCTCCTATCAGTCCGGCAGGGCGAATTTCGGGCGAAGCATAAAACAGCCAGGAAATAGTTATCATCGCACTTTTTGCAGTGAGAATTAATTTTGAAAAAAAACAGGTAACAAACCATATGGCTTGTCACCTGTCACAAAATTCTATGAAACTAAACTTCAAAAAATTATTTTATAAACCAGCAATAGATGATTGTTGAATTAAGAAAGATTCATCGTGTTGGCTAATATCTAAACCTTGAGACTCTTTGCTTTCATCTACGCGCACAGGAGTGATAAAATCTGTCAATTTATAAATTGACAAGGACCAATGAATTTAAAAGGCAGAATGATACCTAAAGTAATCATATATTGCATAAATAAACCCCGGTTACCGGTTATAATACCACCACCAGTTGCGACCCTAATTAATATAAAAAAACTTATTTAGATAAAGGAGTCTCTGCATTTTTATCTAACTTAACACCAGAGTAACCATCAATACCCATTTCCGGTAAATCAAGACCATACATTTCAGTAGCAGCTTCTACTCTATTACCAACTAATTTGTCAAGTAATTTAAACATCACCCAACCTGCAGCGGCAAACCAAACTATGTTTGTTAAACCACCAATTAATTCAGCAATAAATTGTCCGGAATCGCCATAAAATAATCCTTTTACATTTCCTTTAACGCCGTTTAAACCATCACCATAAGTACCATCAGCAAATAAACCTAAAGCTACTACACCCCAAAGGCCATTTGCACCATGTACTGCAATTGCACCAACAGGGTCATCGATTTTAAGTTTTCTCTCAACAAAAAATATACATTCAACTACTGTAATTCCGGAAAATAAACCGGTAATTAAAGCGAACATTGGATTTACAAAAGCGCAAGGAGCAGTAATAGCAACCAACCCTGCTAATAAACCATTACACATCATGCTTACATCCGGTTTTGAACCTCGTACAAACCATATCCATAAAGTAGCTGCAAAAGCGCCGCCACATGATGCAAGTAAAGTATTAAAAGCAACTACCGCCATTCTAAAATCTGTACCGGCTAAAGTAGATCCGGCATTAAAACCAAACCATCCAAAAGCAAGAATTAAGGTACCCAGTACAGCCATTGGTATATTATGACCGGGTATTGCATTTGGAGTACCATCTTTATTATATTTACCTAATCTTGGACCTAACATTTTTGCACCCACAAATGCTAAAACACCGCCCGCAAGATGTACAACAGAAGAACCTGCAAAATCCACATGACCGTGACCTAATCCAAAATTAACACCTAACTGTGATAACCAGCCACCGCCCCATACCCAGTTTCCGTAAACTGGATATACTATACCTCCAATTAAAAAACCAGATATTGCAAATGAAGCAAATTTCCATCTTTCGGCCATTGCACCGGTTGGTATAGTTGCAGTAGCATCCATAAATACTACTTGGAAAACGAAAAAAGCTAAAACACTTACATCATATATGCCACTCATCATAAAACCCTTACCACCAAGTAAACCAAAAGAATGTCCCGCAATGGTTATTGATATTTCATGATTTAATCCATCAAAACCGCCCAAAGTACTCAATGGACCAATACCGCCAAACATAATTGCGAAACCACATACAAAGAAACCTAATACACCCGCAGGATATACCCATAAATTCATTGCCATGGTATGAGCCACATTTTTAGCACGCGTTAACCCGGTTTCTACTAAGGCAAAGCCAGCTTGCATAAAGAATACCAAAAAGCCGCCAATTAACAGCCACACCATATTAATACCAATTTTATTATGTCCTACTTGATCCGAAATTTCGCTCGCTGTAGGTGCGCCTGCTTTTGCAGCAGTAATATCAGAAGTATTACCAGTAGCGCCGCCATTTGGATCTGGTACTCTTGCTGCCGGTGCAGCGTCTGCAGCTGAGGTAACTGGTGTTGCAGCAGTTGTTGAATCTTTTTTTACAACTGTTTTTGAAGTGTCAACTTGTGCATTAACATGCACAGAAGTCAACCCCATAATAATTGCAAAAACAAACAGTTTAAAAGTACGTATCATATTTTTAATTTTTAATTATTTAATTATTTAATTATTTTGTTTAGATTATAGTTTATCACCTGGGCCAGTTGTTGAATACTCGCCTTTAGCGCCATCTCTAATTCTTAGAGATTCTTCTATGTTGTAACTAAAAATCATTCCGTCACCAATTTGGCCTGTAAAAGCTGCTTTTTCAATACATTCGATTGTTTTTGTAAGATTGTCGTCTTTTAATACAATCGCCATAAATATTCTTGGAATATACTGTGTATCGTAAACTGTGCCACGATAACTATGATGTTGTTCTTTTAGTTGTTCGCTTCCAATTCCGGAAACTTCCCAATAAGAAAAGAAGTCAATACCAATTTTTTTAAGAGCCGATTTTACATCTTCGAATTTTGATGTTCTAACAATTGCTTCAATTTTTTTCATAAATGAATTTTTTTAATTATAAAAAGTTAGTTTACTAAGATAGGAACATTAGCCATGTCGAGCGTGTCTTGTTGCTACGAGCATCCAAGCGATGTTGCCGATCATGGCGGCATCGTAGGGTTTGTCCGGTACCGGAAAAGTCTTCGGATAAACGGAGGCGGCACAACAAACGATTGCTAAGAGTGCAAATGCCGCAAACGCCATACCCTTGTTCGATACAAGTGATTTCATGCTGAATTGTTTAAAGTTGAATAATAATGTAATTGGATTTTCAATTAAGTTTTTTTCAAAAAAACTAAAGAAAAAACTGAATTTGATAGTGTAAAACTAAAACTATCTCGTAAGCCCATATACAGTTAACACAACGCGAATGATTTTTAAAACAAAATATCGTGTTCGGCGCATTTAATATATTTAGTACTGATTAATATCAATAATGCAACTTAAAATTTTAAATAAGGCTTTAGTAAGTGTATAAAAAATAATCGCTCAAAGATAAACTTATTACCTTTGAGCGATTATTTTTTGCGCAAACTTAGTATTTAACCCACCAATTCTCCAATTTGTACTTTTTCTACCCAACCGAAGTCATCGGGTATTTCACCTTTGCGCATTTTATTCACGTGCTGACGCGCAATTTCACTGATATTTTCAGGTTTAAAAGCCGGAATCACAATTTTCGTATCGCGGTACGTAATATCCGCGATTAAATTTACTACAGCCGCCGTGCCGACACCGAAAGCCTCTTGCAAAATTCCTTTTTTCGATGCTTCCATCAATTCATCAATAGATATAAGGCGTTCTTCCACTTCAATTCCTTTTTTGCGCAGTATTTGCATAATACTGTCTCGCGTGATGCCGCGTAAAATATTGCCGTCGAGCATCGGCGTTACTACTTTTCCGTCTATTACAAACATAACGTTCATGGTGCCGACTTCTTGCACGTATTTATGCTCTGTGGCATCAAGCCATAATATTTGATCAAAACCTTTTTTATTCGCCAATAAAGTCGGATATAACGATCCGGCATAATTTCCGGCGCATTTTGCTTCACCCGTTCCGCCTTTTGCTGCACGTATATAGGTTTCTTCCGCCAACAATGAAACGGCTTTAGAATAATAAGCACCTACCGGACCCGTAAAAATAATAAAACGATAGGTTTTTGACGGACGCACGCTGTACGCATCTTCAGTCGCAAACATCACCGGACGTATGTAGAGCGAACTGTCCGGAACAGTGGGAATCCATTCTTGGTCAATATCTATAAGTTGGTGTAAGGCATCTTGAAATAATTGTTCCGGCACTTGCGGCATACACATTCTTTCCGCAGAACGGTTTAAGCGTGCCAAACTCATGTCGGTTCTGAAAAGTGTGGGTGTGCCGTCGTTCATGCGCATCGCTTTCATCCCTTCAAAAAATGCTTGACCGTAATGCAGCGTAAGGTTAGTCGGCAGAATCGAAAATTTCCCAAAAGGTACAATACGTGCATTGCGCCATTTTCCGTTTTTGTAATCAACTACAAACATATGATCGCTCGTTTCTTTACCGAACGGAATATTATTGAAATCTACTTTACTTAACCGTGATTTTTTGGTCGGCTGAAATTTTATTGTACTCATGGTATTACTTTAGGCTTTTAATAGTGAACAGGAGGGAAAAAATTTTAAGATAATCTGAAAAAAAATTATCGTGCTGCAAAATTATGAAAAAAAGAATAAAAAATGCGGAATAATAAGTGTGTACGAGCAGAATTTTAAAAATATTTTTCCGGAATATTTTTCCGGAATATTTTTCAAAAATAGGAGTGATTTAAAAAATTTTTTTATAAATTCTTTTTTGGTGCGGAAAAAATTTTTCTTTGCGCCGTTAATTCAAATAACTTCATAATATTTTTAAAAACATGATAGATTTTATAAAAGGTGCTATCGCGTTTAAAACGCCAACTTATATAGTTATTGAAACTTCCGGCGGTGTCGGTTATCACGTCAATATTAGTTTGCACACGTACTCTCAAATTGAAAAATCGGAGACCGTGCGTCTGTTGACACATTTGCAAGTTCGCGAAGACGCGCACATTTTATTCGGTTTTGCCGATGAAGCGGAACGAAAAATATTCCGACTTTTAATAGAAGTATCCGGTATCGGCACTTCAACAGCACAAGTTGTATTGTCTTCGATGAATCCGGATGAAGTACGCATCGCCATACTCAACGAAAGCGAAGTGACTTTTTCGCGCGTGAAAGGCATCGGTTTAAAAACCGCGAAACGCATTATTCTGGATTTAAAAGATAAAGTTAAAAAAGAACAAGGAGACTTGACGTTAAATTTAAGCTCAGTTAACAATACAATACGCGAAGATGCGTTACTTGCTTTGTCAAATTTAGGTTTTCAACGCATACCGACACAACGCGCCCTGAATAAAATTTTAGAAGATAATCCGACCGCGTCTGTTCAAGAAGTTATAAAATCGGCTTTGAAAATTTTATCGGCTTAAACTTTATTCGGCACTTATTTTGAAAGTAATCTGCAACGATTTAAACTGTATCAACCCATTTCAAAAAGCGTTAAATGACGAACGGCTTAAAACAAATAATGTTAATAGGCGTATAAATACAAATTAGTTTTTTCAGTTGAAAAATTACTTGTTAAAAATCCCACACGATTATATTTTCCTCACGGACATGAATGTAAAAAACTTACTCTTTTATTATCGTTTCGTTTTCAGTACAGCATTTATTTTCGGCACTTTGCTTCACGCAAACGCAATCGGAAATCCGAAATCCGAAATCCGAAATACGAAATTAGAGTTCCGAAATACGAAATTAGAGTTCCGAAATCCGAAATCCGAAATCCGAAATCCGAAAGATACCATTCCTTTGCGCGATCGCACGGGTGACTATCTCCGCGACTCCGTTTCAAATTCTTTTGATTTACGCGACCCCGCTATCATTGAAAAAAAAGTCGAGTTTGACCCGACAACCAACAAATATTATATTACAGAAAAAATCGGCGATGAATATTACCGCACACCTACGGTAATGACTTTCAACGAGTACGTGCGCTGGAAATCGCAACAACAAGAACAGGAATATTTCAACCGTTTAGCCGGTTTTGCGCGTAAACGCAATACGGAATTAGTTGATCCGCTGTCTAAAATAGATTTTAGTGCCACCCAGAATCAGAAATTACGGATGTTGCTCAATTCGGTGGGAGTAAATGGCAAATTGCCGGAAATGCCTAAGTTGGATTCTAAAAAAATGGGAGATAATCTCATCGGTATGATTTTCGGCGATCCTCCTACTGTAAGTATAAAACCGCAAGGACAAATTGATCTGACGCTCGGCGGAGATTACCGTTATTTCGGTAATCCGACTTTGCCGACTATTTCACGCACAACGGGTGGTTTGTTATTCAATATGGATATTCAAATGCGCGTAACCGGACAAATCGGCAACAAACTGAATTTGAATACAGCATTCAATAACAAAGCTACTTTTGATTTCGATAATATCATGAAACTGAATTACAACTCCAATGTGTTCGGCGAAGATGACATCATCAAATCCATAGAAGCCGGTAACGTAAATTTGCCTTTGCGTGGTACTTTAATTCAAGGCAGTCAAAATCTTTTCGGTCTGAAAACCGAATTACAATTCGGTTATTTGCGTTTAACGGCAATTGCGGCGCAACAACGCAACAAAAAACAAAATATACAAGTACAAGGTGGTAGTCAAGTACAAAATTTCAACGTTACGATAGATCAATACGACGAGAACCGGCATTTCTTTTTGTCGCATTTCAACAGAAATACTTACGAAAAAGCCCTAAAAACTTTACCCCTCATCAATAGTTTGTTTACCATTACGCGGATGGAAGTTTGGGTATCAAATGACAGGAACGACATCATTAACACTGAAATTCGTCCGATTGTGGCTTTGGAGGATCTGGGCGAAACGGACAGAATTTATAATAAAGCGGTTACGCACATTAATACTGCAAATACTAAAGTATACAGTCCGGAAGGTTATTTGCCCGATAACAATTCCAACGATTTATACAGTTTGCTCAAAAGCAATCCGGATAACAGCCGCATTGACCGCGTTATCACGAATTTGGAAATGATGAATTTGAGTCAAGGGCAAGATTTCGTAAAACGAACGGCAAAACGTTTGCAACCGAGCGAATATTCATTCAATCCGAAACTCGGTACAATCAGTTTAACCAATATTGACCGCCAACAAATTGTCGGCGTAGCATATACTTATTTTTATAACGGAAAAGGACCTTTTCAAGTCGGTGAATTCGGAGAAAACGTAACAACAGCGAACGGCAACGGTATCAGTCAGGTTTTGTTTTTAAAAATGTTGAAAAACAGTACAAACAATCCGCAAGTACCGCTTTTCGATTTGATGATGAAAAACGTTTATCCGATAAATGCTTTCGTCACTAATCCGCAGGATTTACGGCTTGATATTTTTTATCAAGACGCCGGCGATCCGCAAGGTGCCGGCGGTAGTACACAACCTGCCAACTCGAATACAAAAGGAGAAAAACGCGCGTTGCCCGAAATAAAAGATATACCGTTATTGCGTTTATTGAATTTGGATAATTTAAATTCGCTCGGCGATCCGCAACCGGACGGACAATTCGATTTTGTGCCGGATGTTACGATTATTCCGCGTACAGGACGCATTATTTTTCCGGTGTTGGAGCCTTTCGGCAAATCTTTAAAAGCAAGAATAGATTCCGTTTTAGTGACAAAAGGTTATGATTTAGCGACCGCAAATGCCATCGCCGATAAATATACTTACCGCGAATTGTACGATTCAACGCTTTTCAGAGCGCAGGAACATCAAGAAAAAAACCGTTTTATTATTCGCGGTCAAGCGAAATCATCGGCGAGTAACCGCATTCAATTAAATGCTTTCGGTTTGCGTCCGGGTTCGGTGAGCGTTACAGCCGGCGGTATCCGACTTTTAGAAGGTGTGGATTTTGCGATTGATTACGGAACGGCAGTCGTTACCGTTTTAAATCCGGCGTATGTTGCGCCCAATATTCAATTAAATGTATCGGTCGAGGATAACTCTTTGTTCAATTTTCAGACGCGCACCATGCTCGGTTTGCGTGCGGATTATGCCCTAAAGAAAAATTTCAATATCGGTGCTACGTTCATGAATTTGTTTGAAACGCCGTACACGACAAAAGTAAATTACGGCGACGATCCTATAAATAACAAGGTATACGGTTTAGATGTAAATTTTACTGAAGATGCACCATGGCTTACTAAACTCGTGGATAAATTGCCGTTTATTTCTACTAAAGAACCTTCAAAAATAACTTTCGCGGCAGAAACAGCTGTAATGCAACCCGGTCATGCTTCTGCAATCGACGGCGCAAACAACGATGGCGGCGTAGTTTATCTCGATGATTTTGAAGGCTCGACGAGTCCGTATTCTTTAATGTCGCAACCGGGAGCGTGGACGTTGGCAAGTACGCCTCAAAAACATACTGAATGGAAAGAATCGAATGACACTTCTATCGTTACGGGTGCAAATCGCGCTTTACTTAATTGGTATCGTATTGATACCTATCTGCGCGGTAATTCTGCAAATGCCGGAGACGATTATGTAACCGCAATCAGTCAAACCGAAGTTTTTCCGAATAAATCAAGTAATACGGGACTTGGTTTAGGTATTTATGATATTACCATACCGACTTTCGACTTATCTTATTATCCGAAAGAGCGGGGTCCTTATAATTTTGATTTGCCGGACGGTATTACAGGCACAAGCGGCTTAAAATTGACGGCGGGCTTAAAAAACGACGGTAAACTGAATGCGCCTGAAACGCGCTGGGCGGGTATTCAACGCGGTATTCAAACTACTGATTTCGAAGCATCAAATGTTGAGTATGTAGACTTCTGGATGCTTGATCCGTTTCGCAGAGTTGGCAGTGATAATAATAAAGGAAAACTTTTGCTGCATTTGGGTGAAGTTTCCGAAGATGTGTTGCGAGACGGCAGAAAATCTTTTGAAAACGGCTTGCCGAGTCCGAATAATCCGAATTTACTCACCGATTATACGCGCTGGGGAAAAGTACCGCGTACGGAACTCCCGTTGCCCAATTCTTTTTCTGCGGATACGATTGAACGCCGCTTGCAAGATGTCGGTCTCGATGGTTTGAACGATGCGGAGGAAGCCGTATTTTTTCAAGATTATTTGGCAAAAATAAAACCGCGTTTATTACCGAGTGCTTATGCTAAAATTGCGAAAGATCCCTCGAACGACGATTTTATTTATTATAACGATGCCAATTCGTATACGGCGGATAATACCGTTTTACAAAAATACCGGCAATTCAACGGTTTGGAAGGTAATTCGGCAAACAGTAACGGTACCGATTTGCAATCCGCAACTAATATTCCAGATGCCGAAGATGCCAACCGCGATAATTCTTTTGACGAAAATGAAGCATATTACGAATACAGTATTCCATTGAACCCGATTCCGGGTGCCGGTAACGATCCGCAAAAAGGTAATTTGGATGTAACAACGCTGAAATTTTATGTAGAAAACATTCGCGACTCTTTAAGCGGTCGCCGTTGGTACCATTTCAGAATTCCGATCGATGGTTACGATTCAAAACACGGTGAAATTACCGATTTCAGAAATATTCGTTTCACGCGCTTGATTGCAAAAGGTTTTCAAGATTCTGTCACCTTGCGTTTTGCAAAATTGGATTTGGTGCGCAATCAATGGCGACGTTACAGACCGGAAACAAGCGTTCCGGGTTTCGATCTCGGAAACGGTAGCGATAAAAATAATTTGGAATTAGGCTCTGTCAACATCGAAGAAAACGGAAAACGCTTACCGTTCAATTACGTCATACCACCCGGTATCGTTCGCAATACTATTCCGGGTTCAGGTGGTTACAATGCTTTACAAAATGAACAAGCATTGAGTATGAAATATACGCAATTACCGGCAAAAAAAGCACGCGCCGCTTTCAAATTATTTGCTTCGGATTTGCGTATTTACAAACATTTGAAAATGTTTGTTCACGCCGAAAGCCCTGAACAAACTTATAACGGCACCAATTTGGATAAAAAAATGTGCATTTTTATGCGTGTCGGCTCCGATTTTGAAAAAAATTATTACGAGTACGAAATTCCGTTGGTAATGACGAAACAAAAAAGTTTGCCACCCAATAGTCCGCAACCCAATAACGGCTTACCTGCGCTCAATCCTTATGCGGATTCTGTTTGGAATAATATCAACACTTTTGATATTGATTTGAGTGCTTTTACGGGCATAAAAACACAACGCAATTCAACAAAAGTTTCGCTCGCCGAAGTTTTCAGTGTCATGGATGCTATGTACCCGAACAATAAAGTAAAGGTAATCGGTAATCCTGATCTCGGTTTAGTTAAAGGTATAATGGTCGGTGTTTACAACAAAGATGATGTGACGCACGACGTTGAAGTTTGGATAAACGAATTGCGCGCTACCGGTATCAATGAAAATACCGGCGTGGCAGCTTTAGCGCGCATGGATGCGAAGCTCGCCGATTTCGGTACCGTCAGTGTATCCGGTAATTTTCTGGGTATCGGTTACGGTGCTATTGATCAGCGGGTTTTGCAACGCAGCCGCGAAGAAGTATTGGAGTATAATGCTATCGGAAATTTCGAGATGGGTAAATTTTTAAAACCGGCCTCCGGTATTCATATTCCCATGACCGTGCAACACTCGCAAAGTACGCATACACCGGAATACGATCCTTACGATTTAGATATAAAACTGAAAGATAAAATTAATCTGGAAACCAACGGCAATAAACGTGACTCGATTAAAAATGCCGCACAAACGGTGCAAACTATCAACGCTATCAGTTTTAATAATGTGCGCAAAGACAGAACCGCCGGAACAAAATTGCCGCAGCCATGGAACATCGAAAATTTCAGTGTATCGTATTCAAACACGACGCTCGAACGGCATGATCCCATTATCGCGAACGAAACGCGGCACAGTACCAAAGAAGGTATTGATTACACCTACTCACGGGCACCGATTTACTTGTCGCCGTTCAAAAAATTAAAAACTATCAATAAAGGACGTTGGACTTACGATAATGCCAAAGAAGATACGGTGACTATTGCACAACGATTAATGTCATTCGTGCTGCGACCGATTTCAGAGTTTAATTTCAATCCTTTACCGAACACAATCGGTTTCAATACCGTTTTGGATAGGCAACTCAATACCGTTACGTATCGTTTTTCCGGCGAAGATGCTTCAACGAATACTTTTTTTCAAAGACGATATACTTGGGATAGAAATTATACGCTGCAATGGGATTTAACGCGCTCACTGAAATTAAATTTCGATGCAAAAAATCAAGCGGTCATTGATGAATTAAACGATTATGATCCGAACGGCTTAGCTATTTCGGAAAACTCTAAAAATAAATACATTCTTGATAATCTGAAAAATTTCGGGCGTACCAAACGCTACGACCAAAACGTAAATCTGAATTGGAATGTACCGTTCAAAAACATTCCGTTTATGGATTGGGTGAGTGTGCGCGCGACTTACGGTGCGAGTTACGGCTGGGAGGCTTATTCGTACAGCCCCGCCAACGATAATTTACCCGGATATAATTTCAAAGCTATCGGCAACAATATTAATAATAAACAAAATAAACAAGTCAATGCCGATTTGAGTTTTGATAATTTTTATAACCAGTTCAAGTATTTGCGTAAAATTCAGCAACCTGTTTTTCAACCCGACGGACCGCCGAAACCTAAAACCAAACGCGGAAGTGGAGGCATTCAAGATTCCCTTAACGCAAATCCGAATGCGCCGATAGTCAATAAAGCTAAAAAAATAAAAGGACTTAAAGACTACGAACCGTCTTTGGTCGAAAAAATTATTATCCGTCCTTTACTCACCATACGTAAAGTAAGTTTCAGTTTCAACGAACAAAATAATTCGTATGTACCCGGATTTACGCCGCAAGCCGGACTTTTCGGAATGCAGGATTTGCGCGCACCGGGTTGGGATTACGCACTCGGTTTTCAAACTGCCGATGATAATTGGTTGGATAAAGCGCGCCGAAGTAATTGGCTTTCTACAGACATTCGACAAGTACGTCCGTCTTTAAGCGGTACGACGCAAACCATAACCGCGCGTATTACGCTCGAACCTTTCACGGATTTTAAAGTGGATTTGGATTTATCAAAAAATTCTATCTCTAACCGTTCTGTTGAATACCGCAATCAAACTGCGTCGCCGAGTATAGACAGCATCACGGCGGCGAATCGTCAAGACGACGGTTCGTATACGATTTCTTATTTGCCGATAAATACTTTTTTTAAACCCGATTCCGACGTATTTCAGCAATTCGATAAAAATCGTGTTATTGTTTCGCAAACGCTTAATGCCAACGGTGCCGGGCATCCGACTTACAGTAATTTGGGTTACAAAACCGGTTACGGACCTACCAATCAAGATGTTTTAGTGCCGGCATTTATTTCTGCTTATGCCGGAAAAGATCCACGCACCTTTAAAACGAGCGATTTATTTAACCAATTACCGCAATTTAATTGGCGGTTATCTTACGGAGGTTTGGCAAAATTACCGGGATTGCGCGATGTTTTTAACAGTATCAATATCACGCACGGCTACAAATCGACGTTAACGATTAATTCTTTCAAGAGCGATCAATATTATGTTCAAGGGCAGCAAACACCGCAGTTGGAATCGCCGAACGAATATTATTCCAAATACGATATACCGACGGTAGTTGTGAGTGAGCAATTTCAACCGCTTCTGGGTATTGATGCGAGTTTGAAAACCGGTGCCATTATCGGTTTGAGTTATCGTAAATCGCGCAACTTAGCTTTAAGTTTGAGCGATGCGCGTTTGCAAGAGACGCATACGGAAGCATTCACTTTCAAATTCGGTCAACGGTTTAAAAATGTTTACATCAAATTTTTGGATTTTGATGCACCTTCTAAACTGACAAAAAAAGTGGTAGCCAAACCGAGCGATGATCCGAATGCAGTCGTTGATGCCGCTGTGAAGAAAAAGAAAAAACCCGTCGTGCGCAGAGGCAATGACTTGGTTTTGAATTTCGATATCACGTTGCAAGACGATCACTCCGATAACCATCTCTTCAGAGATGATAATTCGGCACAACTCGCCGGGCAACAGCAAAGTATTGTCGTACCGTCGCGTGGTTCTAAAACTTTCCGAATTTCGCCGTCCGCCACCTATACCATCAATAAACTTTTAGATTTACGTTTTTATATTGATTACAACCAACTCATTCCTTATACGAGTGCATCGTTTCCGTCAACAACCGCCTCCGGTGGTTTTGTGATAACGTATAAGTTGCAATAGGGAACTCAATAGTAAATGTAAAATGGTAAATGGTAAATCTTGAAAAATTGCGAAAAGAAATTTATTTTTCTTTTCGCAATTTTTTTTCAAGTAAATTTTTTTCAAAAAGTGAAAAAATTATTTTACTTTCGTAAGATTATTTTACGAAAAAATTTTTAATCAAACTTTTGTAACTATTCAGGTTTTAAATTATGCTGTAAAGTTCTGGAAGAGCATAGTCATTTGCACTTACTAACGCCACCTGTATAAAAACCGAATATTTTAGAGCTGAGCTTTGTGGATTTACAGACATAGGGCGTTGCACTGTGTTAGTGATTACACCTTTTCTTTTCAAGGCTTTTGTTTTAAAAGCAAACTGAGTAGTTACAGACTTTCTAATCAAAAAATGTTTGCCACAACGCGTATAGAAAATAAAATTGCCGAGATAGAATTTTTTCATCCCGCGCACAATTCATTACCTTCCGAATTATTATCAAAACTGACGACTGCCATCCATGAAGCCGGTAGAGATGAAAATGTTGCTGTCGTCGTATTGCGGAGTGCCGGCGACCGAACGTTTTGTGCCGGTGCGAGTTTCGATGAACTGTCGAATATAAGCGATGTAGAAACCGGCAAAATATTTTTTTCCGGTTTCGCCAACGTGATTAATGCTATGCGGCTTTGTCCGAAATTAATAATCGTGCGTGTGCAGGGTAGGGTAGTGGGTGGTGGCGTTGGTATTGCTGCCGCAGCCGACTATTGTTTGGCAACAGCCCATGCTGCCGTAAAACTTTCCGAACTTTCCATCGGTATCGGTCCGTTTGTGATTGCACCGGCGGTAGAAAGAAAAATCGGATTATCCGCATTTTCCGAATTGGCGATTAACGCTACCGAATGGCGCACTGCGGATTGGGCGAAACAAAAAGGTTTATTTAACAACGTTTTTGAAACCGCTGAACTGATGGATATTTATTTGCAGCAATTGGCAGGTAATTTAGCCGGTTCGAGTATTGCCGCGATGGGAGAAATAAAAAAAATATTTTGGCAGAATACCGAGAATTGGAGTAACTTGCTCATCGAACGCGCAACTATCAGCAGTGCGTTATTGGTAGCAAATAAAAACGAGTCATTGAAAAAAAATCGATAACCGGCAACTGACATCTAAAGTATGAAATATGAAATTTACAAACTGAATCGGATTTTGATAAACGATAAACAAGAAAAAAAGTCATTTCTTCGAATGCTTTTTATGTCGTTTATTTTATTGCGTATTTATAAAATATTATTCATACTTTTTGCTTTTTACGCTTCATTTCCTCAAACGGGAAAAGCACAGTCTATTGTTTCGGGTTTGTCTATTATACACAATGCACACAAAGCGGAAATTCCGTTTGAACGACAAGGTAATTTTATTATTCTGAAAGTTTTATTCGATGATATTCTGCCCCTTCGTTTTATATTCGATACCGGTGCCGAGCATTGTATTTTGACAAAAAAAGAAGTAGCTATCCTATTTAAAATACCTTTTGAAAAGGAAATTATCATTCGCGGTACCGATTTACACGCCGAGATAAAAGCCTACATATCGCGTAAAGTAAAACTCGGTTTGGAAGGTGTTGAGTTAACGAAAGATATTTTAGTAATGGACGAAGACTATTTCAAATTCGATAAATTTGCCGGTTTAGAAATTCAAGGTATTATCGGTGCGGAAACATTTAGAAATTACGTCGTCAAACTCGATTATATCAAACAAATAATGACGATTTATGAACCCTCTGAATTTACCGCCTCTCAACACGAAGGTTTCAATTCGCTGAACATTCAAATCATTCATAACAAACCTTTCATTGATACGCAAGCGCAAGTGGAAACGGATTCGGTCGTCAATTTAAAATTACTTTTAGATACCGGTGCCGGACTGTCCATGTTGCTTTACGCACATTCAACACCCGGATTAGAACCGCCCAAAATTTCTATCGAAAGCAATATCGGTACGGGACTTGGCGGAGATTTAACGGGTTTTATGGGGCGATTAAAAAAATTTTCTTTGGGTAATAAGATTTCTAACGGTAATAGTCCAACTCTTACCGCCGCTGATACCAATAAAAAACTTCCTGCAAAACGCGATACGCGGCTTTCTTTTTACGGTGTTGTGGCGGCTTTTCAAGAAGTGAGAGATTTAGCGGATACAAGTTTTTTATTAGGTAGGAACGGTATTTTGGGTGGAGAAATTCTCAGTCGCTTTACAACAATTATTGATTTTCCGAAAGAAAAAATTTATCTTAAACCCAACCGCGACTACAAACAAAGTTTTAAGTATGACAAAAGCGGTATAAATTTTATAGCTCAAGGCGATAACTTGAATAAATTTACCGTAAACAGTGTCGTATTCCGTTCGCCCGCTTCCGAAGCTAAAATTTGGCGCGGAGATGAACTCATATCCCTTCAACGTATTTCGGCACGTTGGCTTTCTTTATCCATCGTAAACAGTAAATTGCAAGGTAAAACCGGTAAAAAAATCAGATTGGTTTTGCGGCGTGATGGAAAAAAAATCATAAAATATATTATTTTGAGGGATTTAATTTAAGTTCCGAAAAGTCGATTTAAGCAATTCGCTTTAAAACTTCACATAAAATTATCATAAACCAACCGATTTAACGCTGCAATTTCCTTTCCTTTGCACAAAAATAATCACATTAAGACAAACAGGAGGATTTTTAAATCAATTTCAACAAATAAAACGACAAACTTTTACAACGTAACGGCAAAAAAATTATTAATCTTCCGAACGCTCATTCCCCGAAAATGATAAAACTGTTACTGCTTTTTTATTTTTTCCGCCGCCTTTCTTTTAAAAAAATCAAAGAGTCTGTCAATGAATTTATCGAACCATCGAAAACATTTAACCGTTCGCGCTTTTGGACGCTAATATCCGGATTAACAGTTTTTGAAATATTTTTGATGTATATTTTATGGGACGTTTGGTACAAAAAAAATAAAATCGGTACATTTCATTTCTTTGACGATTCCAAAGAATGGTTGCAAATGGATAAAGGAGGACATATCATTACAGCGTACAGCGAAGCGCGCTACTCGGCAACTTTAATGCGTTGGTCCGGCGTGAGCCGAATGAAATCTGCTTTAATCGGGTTTGTTGTCGGTAGTTGGTATCAATTGACACTGGAATTTTTAGATGGTTTTGCCGATAAATGGGGTTTTTCGGTTTCCGATATTGCCGCCAATACGACCGGTGCTTCCTTTTTTTTATTACAAGAAAAACTTTGGAAAGAGCAACGTATTTTGATAAAAGTATCCAATACACCCGTAAATTATCCTGATTTTACTGTGACTGATAACACAACCCATAAAAGTATGACAATAAAGGAGCGCATAAAACTTTTATACGGAGACAGTATAGATACGGCAATTAAAGATTACAATGCTATTAATTATTGGCTCTCTTTTAATTTAAAAAGTTTTGTTTCGGAAAAAGCTAAAAACGATGATAGTGAAGAAATAAGAAACAAGGACATCACGCATCACGCAACGCTTCTCACTCAACTTTCAAAAATTCCGGATTGGCTCAATGTAGCAGTCGGTTACGGTGCAGAAAGTATGTACGGCGGTTATGAGAATAAATGGGAATCGGAAACGGGTAGTAATTTTGAACTTGAAGACAAAGATTTTAAGCGTTACCGGCAATATTATATTTCTTTGGACGTGGATTGGAATCGCATAAAAACGGATAACTTGTATCACAAAACTTTGGCAACCATATTTAATAGTATTAAAGTACCCTCTCCCACTTTAGAAATTTCTGAGAAAGGTATTCGTGTGCATTGGTTATTTTTTTGAGGTAAATCGTGTGAATAAGAAGAGTCGTTTAAATATACAAACCTTCGGAAGGTTTTAAGCCCTCCGAAGGTTTGTGCGCCTGTATCATAAATGAAAAAAATCCGGATTATTTACTCGGAACGAAAGTTAACGATACCGAATTCATGCAATAACGCAAACCGGTAGGTTTTGGTCCGTCATCGAAAATATGCCCCAAATGTCCACCGCATCGCGCGCATTCCACTTCCGTGCGATCCATACCGAAACTATTGTCCGATACCTGCGCAACATTTTGTTTATTTAACGGTTGAAAAAAAGAGGGCCAACCCGTACCGGATTCAAATTTCGCGTCGCTTGAAAACAAAGGCAAATTACAAGCTGCGCAATAATAAGTTCCTTTTTCATGGTTATCCCAATATTTTCCGGAATAGGCTCGTTCAGTGCCTTTTTCACGTAAAACATTATAGGCAGAAGCGCCTAACTGTTTGCGCCATTCTTCGGGCGTTTTTGTTATTTTTTTTATCGTATCGGATACACCTTCAGGTGCCGACATTTTTTCCAGCGTCGTATTAGTGATGACCGATGCTGCTGCAACTTGCGGTGCATTTGTTGCAGCGTTACAAGCTAAAAGGGCTGTGAAAAAAGAAAACAAAATAAATTTCATGATACTAATATTTTTATTAGTACAAATGTAGGCAGTATATATCACACAATTATCACGTAAAAATAAATTTTTTTTAAGGTAAACTTATTTTCCGGTGTGCTTTAAGCTGACAAATACTTCCGCACTGTAAAAATCTACATGGCACGAATTTGGCATTATTAAAGTAATAACCGTTTAAAATATCAATTTTTGAAGTCGGATGAATAAAATATCCGGCTGTCAACAAAAGTTGTTTTTATTAACGGTTTTGCTTTTACGGCAAAAATTCAAATCCGATATGATAAAAATATTTTCGACGACCGTGTTTTGCACCTTCGTTTTTTTGTTGTTTGGACTGCCCGTCTTAACTTCGGCACAAAATAATAATTTAAAAATTGCTTTTAAGGATGCTGCTTCTTCGCCGCGTAATATCGTCGTATGTGGTAATGAAGCTACAGTTACGGTCACGGTCGGTTTAGATGGAATTTCACCACTCACGCGCAAAAATATTCAGGCGACACTGAATTTTTTTAAAGGCGTACAATTCGTAAGTTTCAATGCAGCTCAATCTTCGCCGGGTGTCAGCGTAGCGAGCAATATCGGTAGTCATCCCGTATTCAGTATTCCTGTTTTGGATCCTGCCGGATTAAAATCCGTAGATATTTCTTACACGATTCGCGCCGATTGTGATTATACAGATACTTTGAGTAAAAACGATTTATTGGATGTTTATGATCGGTGGGATTTTTTATACGCACTCGGTACTCAAAACGGTTTAAAGGAAACGGATTTTTCAACTCAGTACCGCGATCAATTGCGCGTGCCTTATCTCACGATTTTTGTATCTAATAATGCCGGAAACAATGCACGCTCCGGAAACTGCTATCAAAGAAAAATTGTCGTTAACAATTCGGGTTTGACGGGTTTCCTCACAAAATTTAATTATACCAATGCTCAAGGTAAAGGTGTCCGTGTCAACGAAATAGCCGTAAACGGAAAACCGATAACTTTTACTAAAACGCCTGCCGCGAACGGCGATACAATTATTGCGGCAAACGTCACATCCGATTATTTTAAGTACAATACGATCGGTACCGGTACACCTTCCAACGGTGATACAATATTTGATCCGAATGAAACAGTAACGATTGTAGAAAATATATGTTTGCTGAATTGCAACGACAGTCGCTCCAGTTTACACGCTGCGAGTTGGGGTTGCGACGGTGTTTTGTGTAATACCGTGAACAGAAGTGATATTGTTCGGACCGGACAAGGGGCGGTAAATGTTGTTTTTCAATCGGGAGTCGGAACAAATACAGTTGGCGGATATTGTAAAAAAGGTATTTCGAGTGTTGTATTTACTAACAACGGCATTGAAATTGATGCAGGTGTTGCAACGATGCATAATATTTTGACGGGTATCGGTGTCGGCGGAAAATTTAATTTGAATTACAACGGATACAAAATCACGGCAATTACAATCGCCGGCGTACGCATTGCCGCGCCGGATTCTGCATTGGTTACATTGAGTAAATATCCGCAATTTCACACTGATCCGGATGGAGTCGGCGGATTAACGGATGCTGATGGCGATGGTATTTACGATGATTTGCCGATCGGACAATCCGTAAATATTTCAGTTGAATACGATGTAGCTTGTAATTTCCAAACAATTAACGTGAATGATGTCAATTGTTTTAATAATTTCGAATCGGGTTTCAGCGCGCAAATTCAATACGCCGACAATTGTAACGCGCACAATACGGTGTTGCAAGCCGGATATTTTACACCGTTCAACGGCAATGCTTTGATAGAAAATTGTCCGGATCCGGATGCGCGCACCGACGGAAAATATTTCAGCATTTTGCATACAGAACGCAGAAGTGTATTCAATTTTGATAAATCGTGCAACAGTCAAGAACAATTTCAGGTAAAAATAAAATTGCCGATCGGTATTTCTGCCGTTAAAGACTCTATGTTTTTAACGCGGTTTACAGACACTTTGCCGTTATCAGGTTTCAGACAATCAGCAGATACGGTTTATTTAACTTTCGATGCGCATAAACTTAATTTTTTGAACGGCGATTATTCTGCAAAAATGGGTTTTACTGCCGGTTGTACCGCTGTACCGGGTGCATCTGTTTTCCCGATGGAAATGGCTTTTTATTGCCCGCCCTGCGATTGTCGCCATGTTTGGTATTGCGATTCCGTAAAAGGTCCCGACATTCATTATTCGGTGCCGCCTTGTCCGGACGTAGTGGCGTATCAATGTCCTAAGGGTTTGCTCACTTCAAGTTTCGAGGTGAACAGAACTACTTTCGGTTTCGCGGATTCAACTTATACCAAGCGGTTAATTGCGGCGCAAGCGAATACAAAAGTAGCTATTGCATGCGATTCTGTACAAATGATAGTGCGCAATGTGGTTGGTAATACACTGATAAATGATTCAATCGGTATCCGGATTTCTTACGATAATATCGTGAAAGGTGATTCCAATCGTCTTAAAGAAATTTTTATTTTCGGAAAAGGAACTGTTCAAATTACGCACGGCGGAAAAATTTATAATTGTAACGTAAATGCTTCAGAAATCCGAACCGCGCATACCGACACTACTAAAACACTTTATTTCGATTTGAATAATTGTTTTCAAGAAACCGGTTTGACTCAATTAGTAAAAGGAGATTCCGTAAATTTTTTCGGAAATTTTTCCGTTAATCCGGAAGGACCGTATAAATACTCTTTTGAAAAAATACCCAACTTCAGAGCTTACGGTTATTCGATTGATAACGGACAAGAATTTGCGTGTGGCAACAACTACAACAATAGTTACGGACAAATTTATCGCGTCGGTCGGTCGGAACTGATTTTTAATTTTCCGAACTCGTTCAGTTTTCCGAAAGGTTGCACCGAAACAAATTTGGACTATACTTTACTCATTCGCAGTGTAGATTACACAAAATATTTCGGTAATGAATGGCGGCAAGCCATTAAACTCGATTCTTTTATTTTTAATTTAGATACAGCGCTTTATAAAGCCTTCGATACGAAAGTGCAAGTTTCTATTCCCGTTCATCCGATTTACGGAGATACTTTTTTCGATTTACCGGCACTTTCGGCTAACTCAAAATACATTGTCCGGTTCGATACGCTAAAATCTTATTTTCCGCTTTCAAATACAGGTAATACTGTTTTTACTTTGCGCGTCAAAGTGATGCCAAGTTGCCGTTCATTGACAGCGAGTAGCAACGGAAATAATCGTTTTTTATTTGCACCCAATATGTTTTACCGCGACAGGTATTATGCGGCATTTATCGGTGATGGCAGTTGCTCAAAAACGCGCCACGATACTACCGCGCTTTCGAACGACAGATATTTAACTTATTCCAATCCGGCAGATTTGGTCTTAACCGCTATAACAAATCCAACCGTCATTTCCGCAACTGATACGGTTGAATGGACGATGAAAGTCTGCAATCAATCACAAGAAGGTAACGCCAACGGTACATGGTTTTCCGTTGAACCGACAATTCGAACTCCGAATTTCAAAGTGATTTCCATGACGGACATCACCAACAACACAAATAATATTACACTCGCTGTACAAAGATTCGATTCCCTCAGTAATAAATATTTTGCTTTTACAAACGGTGTAACACCTGCAGTTGGCAATAATACATTTGATAATGTGTGTAATGTCATAAAAATAAAAGCCGTTTCAACGGATTGTCAAACTATTCCGATTGATTTTAAAACCGGTTGGTATTGCATCGCGCCAACGGATAAAAATTGGTCGCCGGATAAATACGCTCCGTGCGTCGTTAAAACTTTGCGCGGAGAAGTCCGCATTTTATTTCCGAATCTCGAAGCAGGTTATCTGAATCAATCACTCATAAAACCCGGCATTTGCGACACAACGACTTTAGAAATTTTGATGAAAAATACCGATTTAGGTACCGCTTACGATTTGCGCACCCGATTAACTATACCTTTGCAAGGCGCATCGTTTGTACCGAACAGCATTGAAGTGGCTTATCCGCCGAGTGCGCCTTATCAAAAAATTGTGGTGCAACCGGCATTTATCGGACAAAATCAATTCGGAAAAATTTACGAGTTCGCGGATTTTACTAACATCAGCACATACTTAAAAGCGCACGGTTTAATCGGTTTTAATCCTGAACATCCGAATGATTCAAATCAATTTAAAATTCGTTTTCGTTTTACAAATGATTGTGCTTTTCGTTCCGGGGCGTTAGCCTATTTTTCTTTTATCGGTAGTAACTCTTGCGGTACACCCACAAATTATACTGCCGGTGAATCTTTGCCGCTTCAAATCGAAGGCGCTCAATTGGATACGCAAAAATTATACAAAGTCAGTTTCGATATCACTGATAAATTCACGCCCGGCGGTGCTTCTTTTATCAACGTCAGAATAAAAAATTTAACGACAGTACCGAGCGACGGTCGGGAAAAAATAACCGTCCGTTTACCTTCCAATATTTCATACGTCAATGCAAGTGCTTCGGGTATTTTTCCGGTCGGTTGGCAACCCGTTTTACTGACTCAAGAAAAAATAACGAATATGACGAGTATCACTTGGCAAATGGTATCCGGTTTAACTTTGAATCAAGAAGCGGTTTTGCATTTCGCTGTACTGACGCCGGATTCCGTAGATTGTAACGGAGGCACGCGCACCACTTCATTGGTGACAACAATTCAAAAACAATTATTGTGTACTAAAAGTCAGACTTTATGTCAATCTGACGTAATCACGGCTTCGGGCGGTGAATATTTTTTCAATTTGAATATCGGAACGGATTCAATCGGTATTTTGGCGAATAATACCAAAGTTGCAGTCAATAATATTTTTAATACCACAATAGGTAATGCCGTACATTTATCCGCGACATTAGCAACTCATTTGGAATGGCGCGATGCTGATAGTCATGCACTACTTAGCACCGATACCGCATTCGATTTTACGCCGACGCGCGCTTTAACTAATATCACCGTAAATGCTTTAGGCACAAAATGCTTAGCGGGTGTAATTTTAAAAATTGTCGCGCAACATAATAACAATTACGTTATCAGTATTCGTGATACAACAATTGAGTGCGACGCGCCGAATCCTACAAATACGCCGATAGTAATTTCACCGGCGGGAGCAAAGTTTCAGTTTTCAGTGCGTGATACTATTATCAGGCAAATCTGCGGTTTCTTAATAATCCGCACTTTCACTGTTGTCGGAACTGCTGTTACAGCCGTACAAATAATTACGGTTAAGGACACAAAAGCACCGAGCATTAAACCTAGAAATCCAATATTAATTGGTCTTCGAAGCGGCGATACATTGACCGTAGATTGTAAAAAATTTCCGTTATTGAAAGTAGATGATATGGTCTTTACTGACAATTGTGATTCAGCACCGAAAAAACAATTTTACGATGTGGCTTTGCAACGCGGAAATTGTTTGCGCGATAATTTTTTAGAATTGCTTCACTGTGCTTGGAAGGCTACCGATGCGTGTGGTAATATGTCAGTATTCGATATTTTTATAAAAGTAATTGACAACGATACGCCGGTTTTAGTGAATGTACCGCGCGATACAACTTTGCCGTTAAACGCCTCGTTGCCGATTGCGCCGATAAATATTTTTGCGCGCGACAACTGTGATGATAATCCGCTGATAACTTTCAACGAAACGCATAGCAATAATATTATCACGCGCAAATGGACAGCAACCGACGCTTGCGGGCATTCATCATCCATTTCTCAAAATATTACTGCGCACTCTATACCGTCACCGACACATTTTACGGATACAATTCCACCGGTTTTGACATTTGATGCGCTGGGAGGAACAAATTATTTATTCGGTTCGGTAAATGATATAACCTGCGATATAAAAATTTTTCTGAAAAAAGAAAATGTAAAAATTTCAGATAACTACGATAAATTTCCCGTTTTAGTGCTCGACTCAACGGTTACTGCAAAATCAAATACTTGTAATGTTTCCGGTTATTTGTGGTCTAAAAAGTATACATGGACCGGGCGCGATTCATCGGGAAATACAAATTCAAAATCCATTGAGTTTCGTTTTATAGATACTGTACCGCCGATATTTTCAAGCTACCTGATTTCAAATGTTAATCACTTACTTTCAGCATCCGATACTTCCATTCCGGAAATTATTTTAAGTACTACGGATACACTTCCGGATGTAAAAATTTCTGCTTCCGATGCTTGTACGAGCGTTAAAATAAAAGAAAATATTCAATTCGTCGGAATCGTCAATTTAGACAGCCTTTTCAAACGTACGTGGACTGCTACGGATGGTTGCAATAACACCAGTTATTTGTCGCAAAATATAACCCGTCTTTCTAAACGCGACACGGTAATTAATACATTAAAGGATGTGAAATGCAAATTGTTCACTCAAAATGGTTTTGTACTCAACGCAACGAATTGTACGTCTTTAACCGGATTTTGTATACCGATACTTTCCGCAAAATTATCGAGTTTCAGTATTTTCGATAATGGTACGCTGTATAATGGTATATTTTCGGTTTGCGATACCAACGCAACTTTTATAAAATTACTTTTGAGTGCAGGTATTCATAAATTTATTATAAAAAACAATGACTCAGCGCATTTTTGTACCGATACGGTATTTGTTCAAGTCAATTGTCCGATACTTTCTTTGCCGCGTGTGGATACGGTGGAGTATTCTACTCTTGTTAATCAAACGGCAACTGTTTGTTTGTCGGAATTAATCGGTGCGCGTTATTCGACGTTGAATAAACATATTTCGGCATTGTGCAGCGATACGACCAACATAGGTATCGGATTAGAAATTTTGAATGATAGTTGCGTCAGTGTTACCGGCAAAAAAGAAGGACAATTTTTAACCTGTTTTACGTTGTGCGACAATACCGGCAAACCATGTGATACTTTGCGCATTCAGTTTTTGGTATCCGGTGCGCGTATCTCCGCCTTGTATGCAGCCGATGATTCTGCTACTACGCACATTAATACACCGGTAAATATTTATATTTTGCGCAACGATTCAACCCTGATAAAGCCCGCTGATTTAGTATTGATATCGCAACCGAATTTCGGTCAAGCACGTATTGAGTCGAATACCGAGCAGTATATTCAATATTTGCCGAACACGGATTTTTGCAGTTCCGTGAAATCCGATATTTTTTATTACCGTATTTGCGCCAACGGAAAATGCGTTCAAGCTGCCGTAACGGTGCGCGTACTCTGCGATAAATTAATTATTTATAATGGTTTTTCACCGAACGGTGACGGTAAGAACGATGTGTTTTTTATTGAGGGCTTGCAAGATCATCCGAACACGAAAGTGTATATTTATAATCGGTGGGGAACGCAAATTTATTTAAGTAACGACTACAGAAATGATTGGGGTGGAAAATGGCACGGCGATAATGCACCCGACGGTACTTACTTTTATCAAATAATTTTAGAAAACGGCGAACATTATACCGGGTATTTGCAAATTCAGCGATGAGTATTTAATGCAAAATGCTAAAAGCTAAAAGCTAAAAGCCAAATATTTTTCTACTTTTATATATTATTTGGCTTTTAGTTTTTAGTATTTAAAACCTATTTTTGAATGACAAATTTTTCAGTTAAAGTTTTATTGCCTAATTGAAGTTGAGCGAAGTAAAAACCGTTAGAAAAATTATCGATCGGCAAACCGATGACTTGTAAACCTTGTGAAAGATTTATTTTTTGAGTCGCCATTTGTTGCCCGACGATGGAAAAAATGCGCAGTTCGACATTATTGATTTCGGTTTCGCCATCAATTACTAACTGAACTTCGTTGCTGCTGACCGGATTCGGCGAAATCGTTAAACGAACCGATTTGCCGTTATCAATTTCTACTGTGCTTGAAGGAAGTAAATACTGATGCGAAAAAATAATATTACCGTCCGCACTGCCGCCGAAACCTTTGAAAACGATTTTATAAATTTTACCGTCAGCACGTTTTACGAAGTATGCGGTTGAATCTGCAATTTTATATTTATTGGCGGCTATATTGTAAGACTTCCAATCGTAACCGATCGTATTAATTTTTGTTAAAAACGATACCCCTACCAAAGAAACATTACCGGTATCTTTTTGCACAACTTTTGCGACTATCGCGTCCGGATGTTGCAAAACACCGGTTAGCAAATAATTTTGAAGCACACCGTTTTGGTCGGGTGTAAGACCGTTATAGCGCAAAAAAGTTAAATCCCAATCTGTCAATTTCGGTTCTCTATCCACCGCGGAGTTGGTCAAAAAAGAAAAATATCCGAACGCTTTTCCCGCAAAAGATGATTTGTTAAAAGAAATATTCTGAGCATTTGTACCGTCCAAGTTCGCATATCGAAAATTATATACAGTGTCGTAAACGAGTTTATCCATAATAAATTTTTTCAAACTTCCGTCCGACAGCTTAATCACATAAACACTGTTAGCCGTAACATTATGAGTCGCTTGATTGTAACCACCCCAACCGTAATTAAAATAATTATCGCCCGTGCGATTGAACGCGCCAAAATACCAAGATGTATCGGCATTGAATTGTTCGTTGGAAAATATGCCGGCAGTATCAACAATACTCCAGTTGGCGGGTGTAGTTTTGGTTAGATATAAATGCAAATTATTAACGGGATTAATAAAAATCGCCGCATCGCGGTAACGTGCCGTGAATGCCAAATCCCAATTATTTGCCGGCGAACTCGTTTTTTTCCCGGTTTGTAAACTGTACCAAACTTGTTGCGCATAACCTGCCGTCAAAGAGACGGTATCCGTTTGAGCCGAGCATTTTGTTATACCGCCAACAGGTAGTCTAAGAACAATAAACATTAAAACAATAAATGCGGCGCGCAGAGCAGAAAATGTCAAAATAAATGTTTTCATAAATTTTTAGATTTGCAAATGATTAAATGGCGGTAATCAATAAAATAAATTGTACCACCGTAAAAAATATAAATTTTGGTATAAAAATCTCCATTCAAAAGTAGCTACTCTTTGGAAGTCAAGTTGAATTAATAAAAATTACAGTCTCTGAAATTCAAATTTAGGATAACCTTTTGAACCTTTATCGTTATAAAAACCCGTAAAACGCATTTTATAATAAAAGTTATTTTGGTCGTTGATTACATAATTATATTGCAGGTTAATTGTGTAAACATTGTTCGCAAATACTTTCCAATTGTAACCTATAACATCGGCGCTCGACGAGAGTTGAAAACCCTGCGCCACTTTAACGTCAATTTTATTGAAATCAAGCGTAGAGTCAACAGTTGCTAATGTTTGATATGGATTAAGTATAGCACCCGTCACTAAATACGGAATGTAGGGATCTTTGAAGGTGTGAACGTACTGTGTGAATTGAATATCCCAAGTATTTTTAGGTGGTTCCACACGCACGGTTTTATTGGTAGTGAAAGAAAAATAGACGCGGTTGTAAATGCTGTCTTTTTTAATAAAAGCAACGGTTGGGTTTATTTGATTTTGTTCGGCGTAAGTAATTTTGTACGTCTGTTTGTCTAATATTTCAAATTTTGCGCGCATAAGAGGTATCTGATCGCCGTTAATATCATAACCTCTATCAATCCAAAAACAATTTTTCACATTTAAAACACTACCGAGTGCTAATGAATCCGGATTATTGGAAGCATCCCACGCACGGGTTCTAAAAAAATTGATGGTGTCGTTGAGTTCAGAAATATTTGTTCCATTCGTTTTTTGCACGAACATAAATCGCGCTTGGTTCAAATAAATATTGGAACCGTTTTCGCAGGCATCGAAAGCAATATCCCAATCGAATTTACTGTTCGTGCTGATAACCGAATTGTTGGAAAGCGAATAAAAAATTTGATTATGATAATCCTGAGTGAGACCGATAGTCTGAGTTTTTAAATCACCTGCATCGTGAGGCGGGGTAGGTAATTCCTCTTTTATACAACTCGTTATAAGAATAAAAAAAGCGGCACAGGCGAGATGACCCGCCCGCAGCCGCCCAACCTTCAAAACACTAATACTTAAATCTTTTAGCATAATAGCCGTACAATTTAGGTAGTAATGCGCATTGAAAGTTCTCAAACCTTCTATTGACAGAGCAAAGTTAAACAAGTATTTGCACATTCCTACAAATGAATATCAAATTTTACAAAAATATTTCTTCCGTAAGCGATATTTGTTCCACCGTCGCTTGAACTATGCACTCCTAACGCGCCGGCGGCTAATTGTGAAGCAACACTGCGGACATCAAAAATATTTTTTACGCCGACCGAAGCCATTAACTTATTCTTCAAAAATTTTTTCGACGCACCGATATCCGCCAAATTGTAAGCGTCTATAAAAGTATTAAGTATTTTCCCTGTTTTATCTTGTACAAAACTGTTTATTCGGTCGGTGTGCTTGAACCAGATATTGAAAGTAATATCGGCGGGTTTTATGGTGTAAAAAATTTGTGCGTTCGCATCAATGGAATTTCCGTTCTCGGGTGTGTCATTAAAATAATAAATCCTATCCGTTAAAAACAAACCGGCGGAAAGCGTCAATTGTTTCACGGTAATTTCTCCCGTTAAACGAGCTCCGGCAGTTTGATAACGTCCGACATTTATATAAGTATAGGCGTTATTGTTCAAATCAATTGCCGCCAATGTAATCAAGTTTTTAACGTCGTTGTAAAAACCGCTTAATTCAGCTTTATAAACAGTTTGGGTGAGCGCTTTTTTGAAATGCAGCGATGCTAAAAAATTTTGACTTTCTTCCGGCCTTAAATTCGCGTTACCTATTATGTTGTGATTGATGTCAACAAAATAAAAATACAGTTCTTTCAAATCCGGCGCGCGAAATCCGCGACTCCAAGAACCGCGCAATGTCCATTCGCGAGCGAAATCATATTTCAGGTTCACGCTCGGAATTAAAGGAATTTTATACGTATTATTTAAAGCCGCGCGCAAAGCCGGTTTTATACTCAATGATGAATGATAAGCGTTTAACGAAATATCTTTTTGTTCTCCGCCAAACACCCTCCACTCTGCACTACCGAAAACGGCGTAATCGCCGATTAAATTATTGGCAGTGCGTATGCGCAATCCTGTTCCGGTTTGCTGATTAAAATCAACGCCCGTCTCGAATGCAATGACAGGACTAATGATATTGCTATATACGGCACGCAACATTTTCTGATCGAATCGCGAAGTGTCTTGGCTTCCCGGCGTTTGTACAAGCAGTTCCGTTGCCTGAACTAAATCGCGGTAATAAGAATTTTTTGTGCGCACGTAATAACTGTAACCACTTTGAATATCAATTTTACTTTGCTTATTTATTGTGTAGGTAGCATTGATACCTGTATTCCAACGTTCGGTTGTATAGTGATCGTCGAAAGCATGTTCGCCGTAAGGCGCAAGCGGTTTACCGCGATTAAGTAAATATTCGTTAAAATAATTGCCGTCGACAAAAAGCGTAAATCGGTTTTCAGTTAAGGTATAGCGCGCACCGGCATTATATTGTAGTTTAGGTTTCCAATCTTTATACCGCGATGTATCAACACTCGACCAACCGCCGAAAAAATTTCTGCCGCCGTTTACCGCTATTTGATTGTGTTCGTTCAAGCGGTAACTTACGACTGTTCCGATATTTAATTGCCCGGCAGATTCGGCATACCCACTGATAAGCGCATCGAAATTATGGTCAATATTTTTTTTCGTAATGATATTAATCGTTCCGCCCAAAGCATCGGTTCCGTATTGCGCGGATAAAGGTCCTTCAACGATTTCCAAACGATCGACATTTAAGGTACTGAGTTGCGACAAATCTATATTGCCATTCAAACGACCGATTATCGGACGACCATCAATCAAAATTTTTAAATTATTACCTGACAAACCTTGAACGTTTGTTTGAGTCCCGATAATATTGTCTTGAACGATATTGAAGCTGCTCTGAAATTTAAGTGCGTCCGCCACGTTTTGTACCCCGATAGTTTGCAATTTATCCATATTAAGGATGCGCACCGGATTAATACTTTTATCAATTCCCGTCGGTTTGTAGTTGGCGGTAATTACAACTTCTTCAATCAATTTCGGTTGTATGGTATCAGTTTGCGCATCCACGCAAACAACCGTCGCCATAAAAGCCAATAAAAATAAGACTATAATTTTAAGTTTCATGCCCCTTTCAACAAATATAAGTTTCAAATTGTTGAACAAAACTATGCACCTAATACCTATCAATACTGTTATTCATTCGATTTGACTATGTTTTTACATTGTCTACAAAATAAGTATTGATCGGAAGTATTTAAAAGGGCTTTATAGGTTTGGAATATTTTTATTTGTGAAATTTTTTTTGGCTATTATAAAAAAATCTCGCAAAGAAAGTTCATTTTTCTTTACACGATTTTTTGATTATGTCGAATTTAGTTTTTAATTTTTACTATTGGCATTGTTCTATCAAAACCTTCAAAATCACCCCAGTCATCGGTCAACAAATCAGCAGTCAAATAATTGGCTGTTGCGAGGATGATAGCATCAGGTAATTTTATTTTTTTCGACTTGTTTTTTGTGTAACCTAATACAATGTTGGCGATTTCTTTTGAAACATCTATAATTTCTAAATTTTCAAAAATTTTATCAATCGCTTTTTTCTCTTCAATAGTCCCGAAGTTATATCCATAAACTTCAATGAAAGTTTCAATAGAAACAAAAATTTCTTCGTAATCTTTTATGACGTTAGAAAAATTAACTTTTTCTTGAGAAGCGAATATAATTATGTTTGAATCAATCACAGCTTTATTCCCATTCATCGCGTTGTTGTTTTTGCCATTTTACCGGGTCTTTAATGTCAGAGAACATATTCAGCCCTTTTGTTGCTTCAAAAGCAGCAATCAATTTTGCTTTACGTGAAACTAAATTTTGTTTTGTTTCAGACAGTATTATCACCCTTACCATTTAATCAGCAAGTTCCGGATGCTCTTTGGGTAGTTTTATTTTTAATCCTTTTTCTACTTTGGTCGTAAATTCGATAGCATTCATATTTCAATGTTTAAAAGAAATTTGTACAAATATAAAAATGCTTGGTGAGTTTCAAATAAAAATTTTAGCTCTGAAAGAGCGTAATCAATTATTCGCATTTGGCATGTACGGATTAAGCTCTTTCAGAGCTAAAAACATTTTTGTTTATGTCACAGGGCGTTGCCCTGTGCTAATGATTTCGCCTTCTTACGACGGTTATCCCAAAAAAATTGCGCAGAGAATATATTTCAATGCGCAATTTTTTTGAACAATGCTGATTACGGTATTAGTTCTAAAATACCACCTTTAATTTCTTTCAAGCCGAAATCTGTTACAGATTTATAACTATATTTTCGAACTTGTCGAATATTGTTGTAAACTTAATTTAAAACGAAAGAATTACCTAAACGAATTTTTATATGATTTATATTATCTGTTTAGACCCAATCCTCGACACTTAGGATGTGATAAACTGTGCTTACTCCTCTCAGAGTATTGTGTAACCAAAATGGTGCTAAATATTTATATTTCGTCCAACTAAATTTGGTTTTTGCCTTGAAGTTTTTATCAAAACAAAATCGCGATATGAGACATCTTTGATAAATTTATCTTGTTCAGGTACGACAATAGCGTTAATCCTTTTTTTTTTAATTGCTAAATAAATTTTTACCAAGCAAATGAAAATATAAAAATATTTTATCTATGTGTCGAAAAATCTCTACGCAAAAACCGCATCCCCATACATCTCTGCACGCAACGTTTTTATGCGCGAACTATTAATATACTCACCGTACGTCATCAATTGATCAATGATACCGTTCGGTGTAATTTCAATGATACGGTTCGCTACGGTGTCGAGAATTTGAAAATCGTGGCTGGTGAAAATCATATTGCCGGCAAAATCGCGCATACCGTTATTAAGTGCGGTAATACTTTCCAAATCCAAGTGGTTGGTCGGTTCGTCCAAGATGAGAAAATTCGGATTGGCAAGCATCGTTTTCGACATCATGCAACGCACTTTTTCTCCGCCGGACAACACACTCGATTGTTTAAAAACTTCTTCACCACTGAACAACATCCGACCGAGAAAACCGCGAATGAACGATTCGTCTTTATCTTTCGAATAATCACGCAACCAATCTACAAGCGTTAAATCATTCGCTCCTTTAAAAAATTTAGTATTATCGTTCGGTAAATATTGCGGTGTTATAGTTTGCCCGTATTCATATCTGCCGGTAAAATCTTTGTCTTCACCTGAAATCACATTCATAAACGCGGTAACAACGCCACCCATTTTGCTGACGAGTGCGATTTTATCGTTCTTGTTCATCCGTAAATCAACATTCTTGAAAAAATAATCGCCGACATTCAAATCTACTTTTTGGAATTTCGTCGCTTCAGTAGGTTCAATTATCGGACGTTTTTTTGTCAATCCATTTGCTTCAAAAATCACATCACCCGGTTCGCGTTCAGGTTTGAAGTGTATAAAAGGGTATCGGCGCGTTGACGGGCGCATATCTTCGAGATTCAATTTATCCAAAGCTTTTTTCCGACTCGTTGCCTGTTTCGATTTCGATGCGTTGGCAGAAAAGCGAGCGATAAAATCCATCATCTCGGCGCGTTTTTGTTCGGTTTTTTTGTTTTTATCCGCCATTTGTCGCGCTACCAACTGACTTGTTTCGTACCAAAAAGTATAATTACCGGAATACAAACGAATTTTTCCGAAGTCCACATCTACAACGTGCGTACACACCATATCCAGAAAGTGGCGGTCGTGCGAAACGACTATCACTATATTTTCATAGTCGGCTAAAAAATTACAAAGCCATTCGGTGGTTTCTGCATCCAAATCATTCGTCGGCTCATCCATCAATAAAATATCCGGATTACCGAATAGTGCTTGCGCCAACAAAACTTTAATCCTGTCCTGCGGACTAATATCTTTTACCAAATTATAGTGCAATACTTCCGGCACACCTAAATTACTCAACAATTCTGCGGCATCACTCTCCGCCATCCAACCGTTCATTTCGGCAAAATCACCTTCGAGTTCACCCGCGCGCAAATTATCTTCGTCCGTCGGATTTTCTTTGGCATAAATCGCGTCTTTTTCTTTCATAATATCGTACAACTTTTTGTAACCCATTATGACAGTATCCAATACCGGAAATTGATCGAAGGCAAAATGATTTTGCGACAACACTGCCATCCGCTCGCCGGGTGTAATCGAAACTTCACCTCTGTTCGGTTCCAATTCGCTTGAAATAACTTTTAGGAACGTAGATTTACCGGCACCGTTCGCACCAATCACACCGTAACAGTTACCTTTGGTGAATTTTAAATTAACTTCATCGAACAATACGCGTTTGCCGAATTGAATCGCAACATTATTTACAGTAAGCATTATAAAATAGATTTAAAGGAAGTCTTCACTTTAATAGAAAGCCTTCTCAAAAGAGAAAAACCAAAATTGCGGTGCAAAATTAAAATAATTTTACCAGTATTCCCAAATATAAAAGTTTGAAAACGAAATTATTTATCTTTGCGGAAAAAATAGACGTTGAAGAACTTTTGGAAAAGAGTCCAAAGAAAAAATATAACTAT
Organism: Chitinophagales bacterium; assembly: GCA_038226035.1. Taxonomy (GTDB): domain Bacteria; phylum Bacteroidota; class Bacteroidia; order Chitinophagales; family Saprospiraceae; genus JAAFJT01. Next base: position 139,575 of record JBBRQS010000001.1, read on the forward strand.
GAAACGGATATTTTTGTTGAGTTTTATGAGTATTCTTTTTTCGAATTGCGGTTTATTTAAAACAGTGACCGAAATAGATGACGACGATATTCCGAAATCGAAATTACTCAATACCGGATATTTTACTCCAACTGATAAATTTGCAGGAACGGCTGAACCGTTTGTAGATCCAGATGGTTTTGATTTTGATTTTAAAAAACCTGATACTGACAATTATTTAGAAACTTTTTCGGGTGTAGTACGCGGCGATGTGAAAACGACACCGGCAGAAGCAAAAACGGAATTTTACGATCATGTTTTTGAAGTTTTGGAAACTTTGCCCGACGATTATGAAATGTATAGTAGGGTAGGAGATTATTCGTCGCCGGATGAAATGGAAAACAGAAATGTTTTCATTCGAGAGGCACTCGTGTTTTATATAAAAAAAGAAGCAGACGGCGATTTTCATCTCATTATCGGTGATACTTTGAACGGAGAACAAATAAATATGATGACGGCAGAGATTTCCGGTTTACCTTCCGATACAACAACTACGGCGTATGAAATGTTAAAACGTGCGCGGCGACAATTATACGAACGCTATCCTGATTTTTTTGAAGGTCCGAAAATAAGAAAATACGTCAGGCCGACTAAAAATTTTCCGGAAGTAGAAATTCGCGGCTCTCTTTTCTTCGATACAAGACACGCGGCAGGAACTGTGGGCACCGGTACTTTAAAACCGGAAACGGCTTGGGAAATTCATCCGGTTACTTATTTGAATTTTGTGGAGACGAAAAGGCAGCGAAACAAAAAAAATTAATAAAAATTTAAAAACAACTTTCTACTAAAATCAAATTCGACTCACTCAAAGTGGTAAATAAAAGTAACCGGAGTTTATTAAAGGCAACTGTAATTTTTTTTACAAGTCCTTTTTAGCTCAGTATTTAATTTCAAAAAAATATTTTTTTTGTAGTAAAATATGATTGAGAAGGTTTCCTTTTTAGAATACTTTTGACAATGATAGCAGGAGGTTTGTTTTTTATCCCCTCTACAAAAATTGGTAGAATTTTTTTATTGGTGTGTTTATTGCTTTTATACGCAATCTTTTAATGAGTATTGATTTATCCTTTTTGATTAAGGTAAAAATGAGTTATAGTAATTTCGGGTTAATCTTTCCTCAAAATTTAGTGTGTGGATTAGTTTTGGTTATCTACTCAATTATAAGGAATTTAGATTCTTAAAATCTTAAAAAAATTATTTTAATGGCAATCATACCAATAAATATAAAAACCGGAACGGTAGAAGAAAAACGCGATGTGATAGTCGGTATAGATTTAGGTACAACTAATTCGTTAGTCGCTTATATAAAAGATGGCGTTGCGGTTTGCGTAGCGGATACAAATGGAAAAAATACGCTCGTTCCGTCAGTATTATATTTTGAGCCGCAAAGGAAGGCTTCGCTTCAAGCGAAGCCTTCTTTAAATACTATTATAGTTGGAAACGCAGCAAAAGAAAAATTAATTTCCGAACCTGAAAATACAATTTATTCCGTCAAGCGATTAATGGGGAAATCGTATAAAGATGTCAATGCTTTTGAAAAATATTTTTCATATAAAGTGATTGATACCAAAGACGATGATACACTCGTAAAAGTGCGCGTCGGCGACACGTTTTATACGCCTGTTGAATTGTCAAGTTTTATTTTAAAAGAACTTAAAGAGCGCGTTGAAGAAAATTTGCAACAACCCGTCAGTCGTGCCGTCATTACAGTGCCGGCTTATTTCAACGACTCACAACGACAAGCCACGCGCGATGCCGGAAAACTCGCCGGACTTGACGTATTGCGCATCGTAAACGAACCCACGGCGGCAGCGTTAGCGTATGGTATCGGGAGAAAAGAAGGAGAACCGGCTCAAACAATTGCAGTTTATGATTTAGGTGGCGGCACGTTTGATGTTTCTATTTTGATTATAGAAAACGGTATTTTTGAAGTGCTTTCAACCAACGGTGATACATTTTTGGGTGGCGATGACTTCGATCGCGTGATTGTAGATGCGTGGGTAAAAAAATACAAAATTGATAAAAATGCCCTGCACGACGATAAACAACTGGGACAAACTTTGAGATTAGCGGCGGAAAAAGCTAAGAAACACCTTTCTTCGACGGATGTTGAACGTTGGACGTTGGACGTTGGAAAAACATTAAATGCAAATGTCCAACATCTAACTCTAACCAAAAAAAACTTTGAAAAGCTTATTAAACCTTTCGTCGAAAAAACAATTGCGTGTTGCCAAAAAGCACTCGACGATGCGCAACTCACAAAAGATAAAATTGATGCTGTGGTTATGGTCGGCGGTTCAACGCGCGTACCTTTGGTGAAAAATTCGGTAGCGGAATTTTTTGGAAAAGCTGTTTATGATAGTTTAAATCCGGATGAAGTGGTCGCGCTCGGTGCGGCGATACAAGCCGATGTGCTCGCCGGCAATCAACGCGATGTTTTATTACTTGATGTTACGCCACTTTCGCTCGGAATAGAAACAGTGGGCGGATTGATGGATACAATTATTCCGCGCAATTCAAAAATTCCGACAAAAGTCGGGCGTCAATATACGACAAGCGTGGACGGACAAAAAAATTTAAAAGTCGCCGTATATCAAGGTGAACGCGATTTGGTGGCAAATAATCGTTTATTAGGATCGTTTGTGTTGAAAAATATTCCGCCGATGCCGGCAGGTTTACCTAAAATTGATATTGCTTTTTACTTAGATGCCGACGGTATTTTGAAAGTACGCGCTAAAGAATTGCGCAGCGAAGTTGAACAAACCATAACCGTTAAATCGGCTTACGGTATCAGCGACGAAGAAATGGCAATGATGTTGATTGATTCTATTCAGAATGCAAGCACCGACATGGCAACGCGCGCGCTGCTCGAAGCGCGCAACGAAGCAAACAATATTATTTTGTCGGCAGAAAAATTCATAAAACAAAATGATATGATTTTATCCGATGCTGAAAAATCCGAAACATTGAAATTAACCGAAAAATTAAAAACAGCCGTTCAAGGAGACAACAAAGATGTCATTAACGCAGCTATGCAAGATTTGAATACTTTTACGGAACCTTTGGCGCATAGAGCATTGGACGTGCATATTGCCGAGGCGATAAAAGGTAGAGCAATTTAACTGTTTCGGATTTCGGATTTCGGACAAAAATGTTTACAATCCATGTTCCGAAATCCGAAATCCGAAATCCGAAATCAAATGTCCCGAAATCCGAAATCAAACATTCGAAATCCGAAATCCGATTATTTCCGAAACTTGGACGGTTTCAGAGGTTTTGCGGCGGTGTTTGTAATTATCGGGCATTGCCAAAGTTGGATATTCGAGCATTCGGAAAAACACTTACACGTTTATGCACCTTGGGGATATAAATTAGCGAGTTTCGGTGTAGATTTTTTTTTTGTGCTCAGTGGTTTTCTTATTTCTACGGTACTTTATAAAGAATTAGAACAAAAAAAAACGATAAATATCGGGCGTTTCTATACACGCCGCATTTTACGGCTCTGGCCTCTTTATTTTTTTTACGGTACAACCGTTATCGTATTCGGAACAATTATTGCGCACAATTTAGGTTTTAAAGGCGAAGCGCAATCCGCGAAAACTTTATTCGGGAATTTGGCTTATCTCTACACGTTCACTACCAATTTCCAAACTATGAATCACGATGCCAATCAATATTCGTCTTTTTTTCTCGGGCATTATTGGTCATTGAGTGTTGAAGAACAATTTTATTTGATTTTTGCACCTCTTTTACTTGTTTGTAAAAATCGGGTGCAATTTTTGATGACGTGTTTTATTTTACTCGGATTGGCATTAACTGTATTTCATTTTGATTTTTATGATAACTATACGAGTTTTACGTATAATTTTACGCTGAATCGTTTTTTTCATTTTGGTTTAGGTGCTTTGTTGGCTTATTGGATCCATAAAAAAAAACTACAACCCGTAAACGAGCTCAATATTTATGAAAATTATTTACTGCAATTGAGTTTTTTTGTACCGAGCTGTATTTTTATTTTCGGCAGATACTATTCTTTTTCTCCGGATTTGGACGGTATTGCGCACGGTTTGTTATCCGCCGGATTAATTCTAATGGGTATATGGCGTTTTTCGATATTGCCTTTTGAATGGTCTCCATTGAAATCTATCGGTAAAATATCTTTCGGCATTTATATTTTTCATCTGCTTTGTTTGCATATAGTATCGTACTTATTACAATCGGCGAATATCGTGATTGAAAATTCATTTTTTATTTTGTCGTTTCCGATTATCACCTTTATTTTATCCGTTATTTTAGCGCATCTATCTTACCGTTTTATTGAAAAACCTTTTTTGAATCGTAAGGAAAAATTAATTTAGCCATGAACGATGATCGATGCTTTATTAGTTCTGAATAATGGAATATATCAATGAATAAACAGATTTTGAAAAATAAAACAATCAATAAAAATAATGAACAATACGGAAGGGCATCGTTCATCGATATTTTTGGTAGGCTTTATGGGTTCCGGAAAAACTTTTATCGGAGAACGATTAGCTGAAAAGCTTTTTTATGATTTTATTGATACAGATACTCTTTTAGAAAAAAAAGCAAGACAAACTATTGCCGAAATTTTTGAAAAAAACGGCGAAAATAATTTTCGGGAATTAGAACATACTATTTTATCGGAATTGAAAGAAAAAAAGGGTTGTATTATTTCTACCGGTGGCGGCGCGCCTTGTTTTTATGGTAATATGGAAATTATGAATGCACACGGCATCACGGTTTATTTGAAAGTGCGACCGGATATAATTGTAAAAAGAATTTCGGAACAACGTTCGCATCGTCCGCTTTTAAAAATTTTTGAAGATGATGCAGAATTGTTAGTTTTCGTAAAAAATAAAATTGCTGAACGCGAGAAATTTTATGAAAAAGCACAATTTATTATAGACGCAGACGGTAATGCGGAAGAAATTATAAAAAAAATTGTATCATTATTCGTATAGCCGGTTGGTTAGTCAGTCATATTGTTGACTTTTCAAGTTTGTCAAATTAAATCAACCAATGCATTAACCAACAAATAAATCAATCCATTAACCAACCAACTTAAATATGTCTTCAATACAAAAAGAAATAAGACGCACCACCACCTATACCGTACAAGTGATGAAACAACGTGGCGAAAAAATTTCGATGCTCACGGCTTATGATTTCTCTTTGGCGCGCATTGTAGATGAAGCCGGTATTGATATAATCCTTGTGGGCGATAGTGCGAGTAATGTTATTGCCGGACATGAAACGACGTTACCCATTACGCTCGATCAAATGATTTATCATGCCCAATCGGTTGTCCGCGGCGTGAAACGCGCTTTTGTGGTGGTGGATTTACCATTCGGTTCTTATCAAGGTAATTCTCGCCAAGCCTTAGAGTCAGCTATCCGGATTATGAAAGAATCCGGCGCGCATGGCGTAAAGTTGGAAGGCGGTTTAGAAATTCAAGAAAGCGTTAAAAGGATTCTGTCTGCCGGTATTCCGGTGATGGGACATTTAGGTTTGACACCGCAAAGTATTTATAAATTCGGTACTTATGCCGTACGCGCTAAAGAAGAAATAGAAGCGGAAAAATTGCGCAGCGATGCAATTTTGTTACAAGAAATCGGTTGTTTCGCAATGGTTTTAGAAAAAATACCGGCTTTATTGGCAAAAGAAGTCTCTGAAAGTATTTCTATTCCGACAATCGGCATCGGAGCAGGCAGTGGTTGCGACGGTCAAGTTTTGGTTTTGCACGATATGCTCGGCATTAATAATGAATTTAAACCGCGCTTTTTGCGCAAATATGCCAATTTATACGACGATATTAAAAATGCGATTGAGCATTATGTAGAAGACGTAAAATCAAAAGATTTTCCGAACGAAAGCGAACAATACTAAATCAATTACGAATCACGAATTACGAAATTCTTATTGCTTATTGCCCATTCATCGTAATTCGTAATTCGTAATTAATTCTCATGCTCGCTTAATCAAACTTGCTGCGAACAATACCAACCATGCACCGGCTGCTGAAATAAGAATGGTCCACAGCAAACTGCCATCGCCTATGTGCAACAATCGCGCAATGTAGCCGCCTACAAAACTGCCGATGATACCGGCAATAATATTGCCGACTAGACCGAAACCTGAACCTTGCCAAAATTGCCCTGCAAGCCAACCCGAGACTGCTCCAATGGCGAGTAGATAAAATAAACTTGTTGCATCCATAATAGAAGTTTGTTTAAAAGGTGAGTTAAATTTTTAAAACCTGAACCAAAGTTACTCATTTTTTTTAAAAATCCGCTTTTTAGTAAAAAAAATTTTCAAAACTTAATGTAGAAAATTTATCCGGCAGCATTGTGTTTTTTTATTCAGCAGTTATTTTATAATTTATAATTTGTGTTTTTTTATCCATTCCCACACCACGATACCGGCAGTCACGGAAACATTTAAAGAATGTTTTGTACCGAATTGCGGAATCTCAATAACCCTGTCTGCCATTATTAAGGCTAAATCACTTACACCATCCACTTCATTGCCTAAAATAAAAGCAATTTTTGCATCCGAAGAAATCATTTCGAATATTTCGTTGAGCAAAACAGCATTGCGCGTTTGTTCGACGGCGTATATTATATAATTTTGTTCTTTCAGAATTTCCAGTGCAACACCGATATTATCATAATGTTGCCACTCAACGGATTCGGTTGCGCCGAGTGCTGTTTTCAAAATTTCGCGGTGCGGCGGTTGAGCCGTGTAGCCGCATAAAATTATTTTTTCGCAAGCAAAGGCATCGGCAGTCCTGAAAATTGAGCCGACATTTAATGCTGACCGAATATTATCCAAGACCAATATTATCGGCGATTTCGGATTTTTTTTAAAAGTTTCAACGTCCGCACGCTGAAGTTCTTGCATGGATTTAGAAAGTTTGCGTATCACACCCGAACCTTGTTCAGAAAAATCCGGAGAAGAAGAACCGCCGTTGTTGAGTTGCATAATGGTTGAAACAAAAGCATTAATGAGATTAAGTTGTAAAATAAAGTTTAAGTGGCGTTACAAAAATACTATCTAAAATGTGTACAAATAAAAAAAAATATTTCGCTTATTAAAAATTCGGTAATAAATTTTCTACTTTTGTAATTGAATGATTAATTAGCACAAAACATTAGATTTTATATGAAATATTCAATTGACAAACAAGAAAAATATACACTTTTCTCGTTACACGAAGAAAACTTAAACTCGCTAATAGCGCCTTCGGTGAAAGCTGAACTCACTATTTTCAAAAACGAAGGTATTCCGAATTTGATATTCAATATGCACGACGTGCGTTACGTGGATTCATCGGGTTTAAGTGCCATCCTCACCGGCGAACGTTTGTGGAAAACCGATGGTTCTTTTATCGTCACGTGTATTGATCACTCAAACGTAAAGAAATTATTGGAGATATCCAAACTCATTGATGTTTTAACAATTATTCCGACCGTCGAAGAATCCGTCGAATACGTATTTATGGAAGAAGTTGAACGTGAATTGAATAATCAAGAATAAGAGGATTTACGATTTACGATTTTTTAAAACCAAATCTTAAATCTTAAACCCGAAAATCGTAAATATATATGCCTCAATTACTTTTTTTGTCGTTGTTATTCGGATCGGGATATTACGCCTTTCGAAACTTTGCTAAAGTTTACAGAAATATTCATCTCGGTTTACCACAAACCACTTCGGGTGATGCAACTCAAAGATGGCGCAACGTTGCTTTGGTTGCACTCGGACAAAAAAAAATGTTCAAAAATTGGACTCCGGCTGTATTGCATTTATTTATTTATGTAGCGTTCGTTTTTACTCAAATTGAACTAATAGAAATCTTATCTGACGGAACTTTCGGTATTCACCGCTTTACATCAAAATATCTGGGTGGGTTTTACACTTTCATCGTCAGTTTTATAGAAATTTTAAGCGTTTTAGCTTTTATCGCCACGATAGCTTTTTTGGCGCGGCGATATGTGTTGAAAGTAGCCCGCTTTCAAAAACCCGAACTTAAAGGTTTTCCTACCCGCGATGCCGCAACAATTCTCATTCTCGAAATTATTTTGATTGCCGCTATTTTTTGTATGAACGGTGCGGATACGGTTTTGCAGCAACGTTTACCTGAAAATTATCATCACACCGGGTTTTTTGCCGTTTCGGGTTGGTTAGGTCCGGCATTATTTGAAAATTTAAGCACGGGGACTTTAATTGTTTTGGAGCGAATCGGTTGGTGGGGACATATTTTAGTGGTATTGGGTTATCTGAATTATTTGCCGTTTTCAAAACATCTTCATATTGTTTTGGCATTTTTCAATACCTATTATGCTCGCTTGAATCCGCGCGGCGAAATACAAAATATGCCTGCCATCATGCGCGAGGTAAAAAATATGATGGGTTTGCCTGCGGATAACTTTGCGGAAACGGTAACGGGCGAAACACACGAGGAAATTCTGCCCGTATTCGGTGCTAATGATGTAATGTCATTAAGCTGGAAAAATATTTTAGGCGCGTACAGTTGTACTGAATGCGGACGGTGTACTGCTGTGTGTCCGGCAAATATTACCGGCAAAAAATTGTCGCCGCGCAAAATAATGATGGATGTGCGCGATAGAGTAGAAGAAATCGGCAGAAAATTAGACTCCGGTGATGTGCAATACATCAATAAAGAAACGCACGCAGGCGATACTGTTTTGTCTGAAAAAAATTTCAGCGACGGTCGGTCTTTGTTCGATTATATTTTACCGGAAGAAATTAACGCTTGTACCGCTTGTAACGCTTGTGTCGAAGCGTGTCCGATATTGATAAATCCATTAGATATTATTTTGGAAATGCGCCGCTACGAAATTCTGACGCTATCCAAAGGGCCTGCGGATTGGGTGCCGATGTTCACGAGTTTGGAAAACAGCGGTTCGGTGTGGCAAATGTCCGTTGAACGCGAAGCATGGGCAAAAAATTAAAAATGAGAGATGAGAGATGAGAGATGAGAGATAATATTTTGTTTTGAAGCAAAAAATAACTAACTTTTTAACAATAAATTACAAATATGAAACAGAGTTTAACGCTTTTAATTTTAGGCTTAGCGGTATTTACAAATTCTTTTGCGCAAAATTCTGAAAGAAACGCTTGCGGAGATTATTTGAAAATGAAAAAAGAAATAGATAACGCTGTTCAGGTTATCGCTGTCGATCATTCGAAAGATCATCTGTTTCTTTCAAAATTCAAATCTGCACAAATAGCTTGGGAAAATTATAGAGACACTCAACTTGAAATGATATTTCCGGAAGCCGATAAACTGAAAGAGTACGGTTCAATGTATTCGACGTGTCGTTGTGGTTGGTTGTTACAGTTTGCAAATGAAAGATTGGATTATCTTTTGAAATGGTCATCTAATACCAACAACGAAGAAGATGCTTGCAACGGTTCAATGAATTCGTTGAAACGTAAAAGCCATATTAAATTTAACGAATAAAATTAGTCGGTTAGTCGGTTAGTCAAAAAAAAATTTGACTAACCGACTAACCGACTAACCGACTAACCGACTAATAAATTATGAATGTTCCCATCATGTCGCAGTTGGCGGCGAATAATGAGCAACCGGAAATCTTATTTTGGGTCGGTTGTGCGGGTAGTTTCGATCCGCGTGCGCAACGTGTAACTATTGCATTTACCAAAATTTTGAATGCACTCAGCATAAAATTTGCGATTCTCGGCAACGAAGAAGCGTGTTCAGGCGATCCGGCACGACGCGCCGGTAATGAATTTATTTTTCAAATGATGGCGTTGCAAAATATTCAAACACTGAATACGTACAACATAAAAAAAATAGTCGCAACGTGTCCGCATTGCTTCAATACCTTAAAAAACGAATATCCGGCACTCGGCGGGCATTACGACGTGCTTCACCATTCCGTTTTTTTACAGCAATTAATTGATGCCGGTAAATTAAAAGTAGAAGGCGGTGATTTTAAAGGAAAAAAAATTACTTATCATGACTCGTGCTATATCGGACGAGCGAATAATATTTACGAAGCACCGCGCACGGTGATCGCTTCGCTCGATGCCGACTTCGTCGAAATGAAACGCTGCCGAACCAACGGTTTGTGTTGCGGTGCCGGCGGTGCTCAAATGTTTAAAGAAGATGAACCCGGCAACAAACGAATCAATATCGAACGCGCCGAAGAAATTATTGCTACGGGTGCAAAAGCAGTGGTAGCGAATTGTCCGTTCTGTATCACGATGCTTTCCGATGGAATGAAAGCGAAAGATCAACAAGATGTAATGGTATATGATTTGTCGGAATTGATTGTACAAGCCAATAAATACTAAGGGATCTACGATTTCGGATTTGCGATTTACGGTTTTTTCGCGAATCGTTTTTGCAACTACTATTCGTAAATCGTAAATCCAAAATCGTAAATGGAGATAGGTTTTGATGCCAAACGCGCTTTCCGGAATTTTACCGGTCTCGGTAATTACAGTCGTACGTTACTTGAAACTTTGGCACATTTTTATCCAGAAAATACTTATCGTTTATTTACACCGGAAATTAATACGTCTGATACGCGCGTATCGGCTTTTTTGACCGACAAAAATTTTCAAATCAACACACCGGATTTTCCGTTCAATAAAATACCGGCATTGTGGCGGAGTCTTTTTATTAGTCGAGATATAAACAAAAGTGGCGTTGATATTTTTCATGGACTTTCGCACGAATTACCTGCGGGGTTATCAAAAAAAATTAAACAGGTTGTTACGGTGCATGATTTAATTCAATTGCGTTATCCCGAATATTACAGCCCGATTGACAGAAAAATTTTCACTTTTAAAGTAAAACAAGCGTGCCGACAAGCAGATATTATTGTTTCTATCAGCGAACAAACAAAGCGCGATGTAATTGATTTTTTGAAAATAGATGCCGAAAAAATTCACGTGATTTATCAATCGTGTCACCAACAGTTTTCAAATTCCGGAACGGATAATTCTTTTGATTTTCCAAATCCTAACTTCCAATATCCAATATCCAAATATAATTTACCCGAAAAATATGTTTTGTATGTCGGTACCATCAATGCGCGCAAAAATTTATTGACATTGATAAAAGCGATAGAACAACTGAAAAATACACCCGATGAAATAAATTTAGTCGCAGTAGGCAATGGCGGCGCGTATTTAGAGACAATACAAAAATATATTGTCGAAAAAAAATTAGAAAAAGTTGTTTATTTGCGTCCGAAAGTTGAATATTCGGATTTGCCTATGATTTATCGCCGCGCGCAAATATTTATTTATCCGTCTTTCTTTGAAGGTTTCGGTATTCCGATTTTGGAAGCACTGTGGAGTAACGTGCCGGTGATTACGAGCGAAGGCGGATGTTTTAGGGAAGCCGGCGGCGAAAATTCTATTTATATTAATCCGCAGCATCCCGAAGAAATCAGCGCCGCAATAAAAAAAGTAATGTCCGATATTGGTCTCCGAAAAAAAATGATAATCACCGGTAGGTATTTTGCAGAAAATTTCAGAGCAGAAAAAATAGGAGCGCAGTGGATTAAATTGTACAGTGAGTTGATGAATTAATGAGTTCAACATAGGTAATCGTGAAAAAAACCATTTTATTATTAGGCGGTTTCGGGTTTATCGGGAGTAATTTTCTGGATTATTTACAAAAAAGAAAAATTCACGATTTCGAGATTATAGTTTTTGCAAGAAGTGATAATACGGAAAAAAGAAAGCTGTTCAAAAACGTCATTCAAGAAGTTTATATCGGCGATTTCCGAGTTGAAAACGATGTCAGAAAAGTTTTTGTGGGACATAAAATTGATAAAGTTTTCCATTTAATAAGCAGCAGCGTACCGTTTTCATCAAATCAAGATATTGCTGCCGATATTAATAATAATTTGCTCTCCACGATTAGACTTTTAGATTTATGTGTTGAATTTAAAGTAGAAAAAATTATTTTCTCTTCTTCGGGCGGTGCAGTATACGGTGATATCAATAAAGAAATTTACCGTGAAGAAGATGACGGCAGCCCGAACAGCTCTTACGGTATTCTGAAAATTACGATTGAAAAATACATAAAATTATATGCACACCTTTACGGAATTAAATATTTATGTTTTCGTATTGCCAATCCTTACGGTTTATTTCACGCATCCGCAAATCAAGGTGTGATAAATATTGCCGTGAAACGAGCCGTTTGCGGAGAAGAATTTAAAGTTTGGGGAAGCGGAAACAACAAAAAAGATTATATCTACGCGGAAGATTTATGCAGAATTATTTACAATATCCTTAATTCCGATATTCAAAATAAAACTTTAAATATCGGTACAGGCACGGGCGTTTCCATCAACGAAATTTTATCGGAAGTGAAATCATTTCAACCGGATTTTAAAATTTCTTATTCCGAAGCCAAATCGTTTGATGTATCGAATGTAGTATTAAATATCAGCAATATAGAAAAATTTATAAATTTTGAGTTTACGCCGTTACATATCGGTATATCCCAAATTTTTAATTATTTAATGCAGAGAAAATAAAAAAACCTTAAACTTTCATTATCGTGTTGCGTACACAAGTCGAGTGACACAAGAAAAAAATTATATCCCGAAAATTTTATATAATTTCGCCCTCGAAATATACCTAAAGCGTATCAAAAAAAAACTTTAAACCCTTATTTACTGCTTGCGAGTTATTATTTTATGAACGAAAGAATAAAACCATCTATTTTCAGTACGAGATATTATCATTTAACTATTTTAAAACGCGGTGTACAATATGTGATTGATAAATATTTAGATAAATCGCAAAAACTCGATATCATTTTAGATTACGGTTGCGGCGACAAACCTTATGAATCTTTTTTCAGCCCTTACTTCCATCATTATAAAGGTGCGGACATTGCCATCAATAAAAACAAGGATATTTCTATTGACAGCACCGGAAAAGTAGATACTTCGGATAATACTATTAATGTTATCGTTTCAACTCAAGTACTTGAACACGTGACGGATGTGGACAAATATTTATCGGAAGCACAACGCATTTTAAAACCTGCGGGTTTAATGTTTATTTCTACACACGGTTATTGGATGTACCATCCGGACCCGACGGATTTATGGCGTTGGACACGTGACGGATTGGAAAAAACTATCGCCAAAAACGGTTTTGAAATCGTGGAAACACTCGGCATGATGAATCTGGCATCAAGTGGTTTGCAATTGTTTCAAGATGGTATTCAATGGAAAATACCGCGTTTTTTGCGTCCTGTTTTATCTGTTTTCATTTTATTATTTCAAAAAATATTCGATAACGGTAAATTGAACAACAAAGATGCTTCGGTTTTTTTAGTTGTTGCAAAAAAAATTTGAAATAAATCCTTGAATATGAAATCTGAAAATATTTCAAAACCGATTAAAATTGCTTTACTTTCACCGGATCAGAAACCGAATACGACTACCTTTATACAAGCACACAAAAAAAATCTCAACGGATACATATCTTATTACTATAAAGATTGGACACCTACTTTTTTGGAAGGTGAAGGAAGGCTTTTTACTTTTGCGGAAGCGTTTGTGTCTTTATTCAAAAATAAAATTGCCGGAAATCCGCTGGATTATAAACAACAAGCCCTCAAAAAATCGTTGGCTATCGGTAATTACGATGTAGTTTTGGCGGAATACGGCAATACGGGCGCAAATGCGCTTCCGATTTGTGAAAGTCTTAAAATACCGTTGGTTGTTGTATTTTTAGGAATGGATGCTTATTACAAACCTGTTCTCGAAAAATATGAACTAAAGTACAAAGAAATGTTCCGGTATGCCGCGTGCTTTATAGTGATGTCGAAGCACATGAAGCAAAAATTAATTGAATTAGGTTGCGCCGAAAATAAAATAATAATTAGCCCTTGCGCACCTGCCGATATGTTTTTCGGAATCAACAACACTCCGGAAGGCAGAAATTTTATCGCAGTCGGTCGTTTCGTCGAAAAAAAATCGCCGCAAACAACTATCAAGGCTTTTAATGAAGTTTTAAAAAAATATCCGGATGCGCGTTTAACTATGGTAGGGAACGGTGAGTTATGGGAAGAAAGCAAAAAATTAGTCGCCGAATTGAAAATAGAAAATGCTGTTGAACTACCCGGACCAATGAAACATGAAAAACTCATGGCTTTGTACGGTAAGTCTATTGCATTCGTTCAACATTCCGTTACTGCCGGTCATGGCGATTCGGAAGGTACGCCGGTGGCGGTTTTGGAAGCAAGTGCTTCCGGTTTGCCGGTTGTGTCAACGTTTCATGCCGGTATTCCGGACGTAATTATTGATGGTGAAACCGGTTTTTTGGTAAATGAAAACGATATGAACGGTATGGCAACAGCTATGATAAAAATTATTGAAAATAAAGAAACGGCGATACAAATGGGGAAAGCCGGACGGGTATACGTGAAAGAAAATTTTTCAATGGAAAAGCATATTCGTATTCTGAACGAAGTTTTATACAAGGCTACCCAATCCGAAGTTACGGTTTATGGTTTATGAACTAAAAATGCGATTAAAATTAAAAACTGCCTTAATTTTTAATTTTTAATTTTTAATTAAAAAATGGGAATTATTCAAAGGCAAAGTATAAAAAACAGTCTTGTAAATTACTTGGGTGTCGCAATCGGTGCCGTTAGTGTTATTTTTATTTATCCGCGTATCGGGTTGAGCGATTTAGGTACAGTTCAATTCGCGTTGAGCATGGCGGTTTTGTTTGCACCTTTCGCCTCATTTGCATCAAGTATGGTAGCACTCAAATACTATCCGGTTTTTAAAGATGAAGAAAACAGCGATAACGGATTTATTTTTATACTCAGCGTCAGTACTTTAATTGCGAGTTTGGTGTTTACCGCTTTGGTTTACGGTTTCAGAGTATCGATTTCAAAATTATTTTCTCCGAAGGATGCGATTATTTTTTTAAATACATTGCACTTTATTCTCATTTTCACGGTTATTTTATCGCTCACGAATTTGTATATTTCTTTAGCGTCTAACTTTAACCGTATCGTTGTTCCATCCGTTTTGCAAAATTTATTGCCGAAAATTACCCAACCCATATTGATATTACTTTTTGCATCAGGTGCTATTTCTTTTGTCACCATTTTCAAAGGTATGACGCTTACTTTGGTTTTAGGTTTGAGTGGCTTGATGCTGTATATTTTTTTTCTGAGAGGGAGTAGTTTTTTTTTAAGAAATAAAACCGGTATTTTTACAAAAAAAATAGGTTGGGAAATGCTGAGTTTCTCTTCTTTTAATCTTTTTGTGGTGTTGGGTAGTATTTTGTCGCAACGAGTGGATCAATTAATGATTGCGTCTAAAATCGGTTACGAAGCGTTGGCAGTTTTCGGTTTCGGTTTTTTTGTTTCGGAAGCTATAGACGTGCCAAGAAAAGCGATTTCTAGCATCACAACGCCGATACTTTCGGGTTCGATTACCTCAAACAATATGCCGCACGTACTCGAGGTGTATAAAAAAAGTGCTATGCTGCAACTTATAATCGGTACTTTTTTGCTGGCGGGTATTTGGGCTTGTGTAGATTCTCTATTCGATTTGATGCCGAAAAACGGAGAGGCTTTCCGTGCCGGAAAATATGTTATCTTGATTTTAGGGTTTTCAAAATTAGCGGATATGGTTACCGGTTTGAACGGAGAAATTATAACGCTCTCACCGTTTTTTCGTTTTAATTTGACCTCATTCGTAACTATGGCGGTACTCAATGCGGGCTTAAATTTATTACTCATTCCGAAATTCGGTATCGAAGGATCGGCTGTTGCAACTTTTATTTCCACCGCGGGTATTAATTTGTGGCGTTTGTTTTTCATAAAAAATAAAATGGGAATTCAACCGCTACAAAAAAAAATGATATTAGTAGCATTGTTCGGAATTATTGCTTGTTTTTCTGCATCGCTTATACCTGTGCACAATTCACCGATACTTACTCTTTTTTTTAGAGGAACGATAGTGAGTTTAATATTTATTCCGGCAATCCTGCTATTTAATATTTCGGAAGATGTGAATAAAATTTTTTACGATTTTTTCAAAAAATTAAAAATTAAAAATTAAAAATTAAAAATTAAAAATTAAAAATTAAAAACTAAAAATTAAAAACTAAAAACTAAAAACTAAAAACTAAAAACTAAAAACTAAAAACTAAAAAAAATATCTGCAAAATGCTGCAAAATATTGTAAAAAAAGTAAAAAATAAAATAACCGGAAAAAACGATAGCGCAAATGCGTACACGGACATGGAACCTGAGTTTAAGGCGATTTACGAATTTTGTAAACCTTATACCATGACGACTATTGAACGGATGTACGCACTATTTAAAGCCGTCGAGTACATCGCCAAAAATAGTATCGAAGGAGATTTTATAGAATGCGGCGTTTGGAGAGGCGGTAGCACAATGATGATGGCAAAATCGTTGCGGCACTTCGGCATATCGAACAGAAAAATTTATTTGTATGATACGTATGAAGGTATGAGTGCGCCGACATCAAAAGATGTGACGCACGAAGGAAATTCCGCACAAACATTGATGCAAGAAGAAACCGAAAATAAAAAAAATGCTTCAATTTGGGCAATCGCCGGCTTAGAAGATGTAAAAAAAAATCTTCTATCAACGGCATATCCGGAAAAGCAGCTTATATTTGTGAAAGGTAAAGTTGAAGATACTATTCCCGAAACTATATCTGCGCAAATTGCTTTATTGCGTTTGGATACCGATTGGTATGAATCCACACGACACGAATTAATACATCTTTATCCGGTTTTAGTGAATAAAGGCGTGCTTATTATTGATGACTACGGACATTGGCGCGGTTCGAGAGAAGCTACAGACCAATATTTTAAAGAAACGAAACAATCCATATTACTGAACAGAATTGATTATACCGGACGTTTAGGCATAAAAATTAATTTTTAATGAAGAAACCCAATTTTTTTTAAAAAATATCCGAAACTACAAATCATGGAGTACCAAAATTTATTAATAGACTTTAACGATAATATCCTCACGCTCACCTTCAATCGCGAAAAATCATTAAACGCGCTGAATTATAAAACGATGCAGGAGTTGAAGCATTTTTTCTCGGAAGGGCATAAAAATTATACACCTTTAGTCGGCGTTATCCTCACGGGCAGTGGACAAAAAGCATTTGTTGCGGGCGCGGACATTACGGAATTTATCGGTTTGGGTGGAAAAGGCAAATCTCTTTCAAAACGCGGTAACGATATTTTTGCATCAATAGAAAATTTTCACCGTCCCGTTATTGCAGCGGTGAATGGTTTTGCATTGGGCGGCGGGTGCGAATTGGCGATGGCTTGTCATATTCGGATCGCGTCAGAGAATGCAAAATTCGGACAGCCGGAAGTTAATCTCGGTATTATTCCGGGTTACGGCGGTACACAACGTTTGACGCAAATTGTCGGAAAGGGTAGGGCTTTGGAGTTGATGATGACGGCAGATATGATTGATGCGCAAGAAGCTTATCGAATCGGTTTAGCCAATCACATTGTGCCGGAAGGCGAAGCAGTGAATAAAGCCAAAGAAATTTTAAATAAAATTGCGACTAAAGCACCCGTTGCTATTACTAAAATAATCGCAAGTGTCAATGCTTTTTTCGAACTCGGAGGTGAAGCCGGTTTCGATAAGGAAATTCACGAATTCGGAAAATGTGCCGCCACCGTTGATTTTGCGGAAGGCGCAACGGCGTTTATAGAAAAAAGAAAACCGAAGTTTATCGGGAGATAGAATTTTTAATGAAGAAATTGAACACAAATACTTAAACTGATGATGACGACACCCATTTATTGGCTTTTTATTTTAGCCATGCCGATAGCTTGTATAGCTTGGACAGTAACGCACGAAGAAATATTCATAGAACCGCGCGAGTATTGTGTCGAACGGTGCGCATCCGGTAAAACGATATGGGAGAGAAAGTTTTTTTACCTCTTCACTTGCGAATACTGTTTCAGTCATTATGTCACCGTTTTTATATTGGTACTGAGCGGATATAAATTATTGATAGACGATTGGCGCGGATACCTGATAGCCGGGTTTTCGTTGGTCTGGATTGCCAATATTTATATGAGTTTATTCGGAATTATTCGATTGGATATAAAAAAAGACAGAGTAGAAATTAAAGTTTTAGAAGAAAAAACGGAATCGGCAAAAAACAACATCCCACCAACAACGAATAATTAAAAGAATTTTTTTAAAATTTCTCTTAAAGTTTATTTAAAAGTCATTGCTCCGGCACCTTTCCATAAAAAATTATTTAGAACGAACTTTTTAGGCATAAAAACTGTAAATGACTATTGTGAAGCATGCAAAGTAAGCGGATTCACTTTTTCAGTTATCGGAAGCTTTACGTTCCGGTTTTGAAAGAAGGGTATCGAATCGTTTATTTGCTTTTTTTGCTTTAAAATTGCTTTAAATATTGAAAATCTGGAAAAAAAAACTACATTTGCAGTCATTTTTATGTTTTTTTTTAATTTTTATTGCAATTATTTGATTGTCAATATAATACAAAATTTTTAAAATTTCTCTGATAAATATATGAGGACAAAATTATCGAATTTCGATTTCGAGTTGCCCGAAGAATTAATTGCCCAATATCCGGCACCCAATCGCGATGAAAGCCGATTGATGGTTATTCACCGCAAAACCGGAAAAATAGAACACCGAACTTTTAAAGACGTATTGGATTATTTCGTAGAAGGAGATATCATGATGCGCAACAATACGCGCGTTTTTCCGGCAAGGATGTACGGCAAAAAAGAAAAAATGGATTCTTTGATAGAAGTTTTTTTGCTGCGCGAATTGAATCATGAAGCCCGTTTGTGGGATGTACTCGTGGACCCGGCACGCAAAATCCGAGTAGGCAATAAACTTTATTTTGAAGATAAAAACAAAAAAGAAATATTGGTAGCCGAAGTAGTAGATAATACGACTTCACGCGGAAGAACAATTCGTTTTTTATATGACGGCGATGACGAAGCTTTTCAGAAAGATTTAGCTATTTTGGGTCAAACGCCACTGCCGAAGTACATTAAACGTGACCAAGAAGAAGAAGATACCGAACGATATCAGACGGTATATGCTACTCAAATCGGTGCTGTTGCAGCACCGACTGCGGGCTTGCATTTCAGTAGAGAACTATTGAAACGTTTGGAGTTGAAAGGTGTTGAATTTGCTGAAGTTACTTTACATATCGGCTTAGGTACTTTTCGGCAGATAGAGGTCGAAGATTTGTCTAAACATAAAATGGAAGCCGAGTATTTTCGCATTGATGCCGCTTCGGCAGCAAAAGTAAACGCGGCAAAAGAACGCGGCAGTAAAGTTTGTTCGATTGGTACTACTACTATGCGCACCATCGAATCGTCCGTAACTTCCGTAGACCGCATAAAAGCGGCGGAAGGCTGGACAAATAAATTTATTTTTCCGCCTTACGATTTTCATGTTGCCGACGCTTTAATTACTAATTTTCATTTACCGAAATCAAGTCTGCTTATCATGATTTCCGCTTTTGCCGGTCTTGAACTTATCATGGATGCGTATCAAGAAGCCATAAAAGAAAAATATCGTTTTTACAGCTACGGCGATGCGATGTTAATACTTTGATGCAGTTGACCGAGTCTATGAGTTTGTAAGTTGGGTTGGTTTAAATAACCGAAAATTTTTCAACCAACTCAATCAACTCAAAGCTCTTTATCAACTCAACTAACCTTAATTCATAATTTAAAATTTAAAATACACCATGTACTGGACACTCGAATTAGCATCTTATTTGGAAGAAGCACCTTGGCCCGCTACACGCGACGAATTAATTGACTACGCAATTCGCTCGGGCGCACCGATAGAAGTTATAGAAAATTTACAACAATTAGATGACGAAAACGAAATGTTTGAAAGCATCGAAGATATTTGGCCCGACTATCCGCGTAAAGATGATTTCTTCTTTAATGAAGATGAGTACTGATTTTTAAAACGTGAAACTGTTTGTGTTTTTATAAGCCATAAAAAAAAGTCTTTCGAATTATTTTTTCGAAAGACTTTTTCATTTTATTTTCAGACTTTTTAATTTTATTTTTCAAAAATTTTTTTTCCGGAAGTTTTTTCGTTTTATTTTTTAAAAATGAAAACACAATTTTTTTTATTTTTTACAACAATTTTAATTTGGTATTGTATCGGTGTTTTATGGTTAAGCAAGATTTATTTATTTCAAAATCGAGAAATACAACCCGATAAGAATGCCGGTTTTTTTTATGGAAAAATGACACCTCGGTTGATTTGGTTTTTTTTCATTCCTATAATCGTCGCCCTTATTTGTCCGATAATCTTGATTTTTTTTCATTCGGATGCCATGCCGATGGGAACGTTATACTCAGTTGCTTCAATGGGTTTTTATATTATTTATATCGGTTTAAAAATAATTTTGCCGATAATTAAACCGGTAAATCATCGGCAAAATATTACCGGGGTTTCAAATGATTTTAAAAAAAATCATTTGAAAGTAAATTTATTATTTACATTACTTGGAATCGGCGTTGCGTATTTGCTCTGGAAATCACTAAGCGCATCATTTTGATTTTTAAGAAAACCATTATAAGAAAAGGCTCAACCTCAAAAATATTTAAAATTATGGTTATTCTCGATTTTTTGTAAGGTAGCGTAAATGAGTTCAATCACTTGTTCCACATCATTTTTGTGCGCCATTTCAACCGTCGTGTGCATATAACGCAACGGCAAAGAAATAAGAGCCGATACTACACCGCCGTTAGAATAGGCAAACGCATCTGTATCGGTGCCTGTACTGCGACTGTTGGCGTTGCGTTGAAAAGAAATTTTTT
Source organism: Chitinophagales bacterium (assembly GCA_038226035.1). Taxonomy (GTDB): domain Bacteria; phylum Bacteroidota; class Bacteroidia; order Chitinophagales; family Saprospiraceae; genus JAAFJT01. The sequence continues at coordinate 160,539 of JBBRQS010000001.1, forward strand.
CAGTTTCGGCAACATCAATAATTAAATTCAAAAGATTGTTATGCACTGCCGGCGCGTAAGCCAAGCACGGTCCGCGTCCGCAACGAATATCGCCCTGTACTTTCGGATTCATGAGCGGGGTAGAGGTATCATGACAAACATCGGTAATAATCGCAACGTTCGGTTTTATGGTATCGGCGATCATTTCCGCACCGCGCAAACCAACTTCTTCTTGCACCGAATTAACGATATAAAGCGTATAAGGTAGTTTGATTTTATTTTCGTGGAGTAAACGCGCTACTTCTGCGATACAAAAACCGCCTATGCGATTATCCAAAGCGCGTCCGCAATAAAAATTATCATTGATGACTGTGATTTCATCCTCATAAGTAATCACGCATCCGGGATGAATGCCTTTTGCGGTGACTTCTTCTCGATTTTTTGCACCGATATCAATAAAAATATTACTCAGTTCGGGAGAAAGATTTGCTTCTTTTCCTACCCTTACATGAATGGCAGGCCAACCGAAAACACCCTTGATAATGCCGTTTTTGGTATGGATGTTCACACGCTTAGAAGGTGCAATTACTTGGTCGGAACCGCCGTTGCGAATAACGTGAATAAATCCGTCGTCACTGATATAATTGACAAACCAAGAAATTTCGTCGGCATGACCTTCGATGACGACTTTAAATTTTTTGCCGGGATTAACGACGGCATAAACGGTACCGTAATTATCAACGTGCCATTCGTCAATAAAAGGCTTTATGTAATTGAGCCAAAGTTTTTGTCCGGGTGCTTCAAAGCCGGTAGGCGAAGCATTATTGAGGTACTCAAACAAAAATTTTTCAGATGCTGCGGTAATAACACTCATACAAGTTCAACGAATGATCCGAATTAAAAAAAAACTTTAAGCGTTCGATTTTTTGTACTGATTAACAGAGGGGCAAAAATACAATAAAAATGTAAAATTAATTTATGAAATTTAGTTTTTTCAGATAATTTTCAAAACGTTTTCAAATATTTATGTGTTCAGTAGTAAATTCTATCCGGCCGTAACGACCTTTGCGGTCCTGTTTCGGATTCTGGGTTTCGGAGAAATAAATCCTAAACCCGAAATCCGAAACGGGATAGTTCGAAATCCTAAAATAAATGCACGAAACTATTAAAACAGACATTATTATTATCGGAGCCGGACCTGTCGGTTTGTTCACGGTTTTTGAAGCCGGCTTATTAAAATTAAAATGTCATCTCATTGATGCTTTGCCGCAAGTGGGCGGACAATTGACGGAAATTTATCCGAAAAAACCGATTTACGATATTCCCGGAAGCCCGGCTATTTTAGCGAGTGATTTAATAAAAAATTTATTGGAGCAAATAAAACCGTTCAAACCTACTTTTACGCTCGGTGATCGCGCGCAAAGTATTGAACGGTTATCGAATAATCATTTCAAAGTAGTGACAAGTCGCGGAATAACGATTGAAGCACCGGTAATAACGATTGCCGGCGGCTTGGGCAGTTTCGAACCGCGCAAACCGCCGATTGAGAATATTGCCCATTACGAAGACAAAGGCGTAGAATATATGGTACGCGATCCGGAATTTTACAGAGAAAAAGATATTGTGATTGCCGGCGGCGGCGATTCCGCTTTGGATTGGACCATTTTTTTGGCAGACGTGGCAAATCAAGTTACGCTCATTCACAGACGCAATGAATTTCGAGGTGCATTGGACAGCGTAGAAAAAGTAATGTACTTGCGCGATGCCGGCAGAATAAAAATCATTACGCAATCGGAAGTAATCGGTTTATCGGGAAAAGAAAAATTGAGCGAAATCACAATTAAGCACGACGTTGAAGGACTCATTCAACATAAAACGCAACACTTCATTCCGCTTTTCGGTTTGTCGCCTAAACTCGGACCGATTGCCGATTGGCAACTGAATGTGGATAAAAATGCGATTGAAGTTAATACGCTCGATTATTCAACCAATGTACCCGGCATTTTTGCCGTCGGCGACATCAATACTTATCCCGGAAAATTGAAATTAATTTTGTGCGGTTTTCACGAAGCCACTTTAGCCATGCAATCCGCATTTAAAATCGTGTATCCCGATAAAAAATTATCTTTTAAATATACGACGGTTACGGGCGTGGAAAGTATGTAGAGGTTTCGCTCGTTTAAGTTTACCCTGAACAACAACGCCGCTAAAAATTTGAGAATTTTTAGTGGCGTTGTTTCAGTTATTAAACATAAACCTGCAATAATTTTTAAAATTTATCGGAAGCACCCATCTCTTATCCTTTGTACCACAATTTTTTCCGTTGCCGTAATATTGCCGGCACTTAACGTGGTTACAAAATAGATACCGACCGCCTAATTTTTTGTATCTATTTCGTATTTGCCTTCACCGTTGTTGGCATTTATTTTTCCGGAAAAAACCATCGCCCCTGTCTCGTTTGATATAGAAATTCGCAACGCTTGCGGCACATCGAATTTGTAATGCAGATAAATTACGTCATCTGCCGGATTCGGTGTCGTAAAGACGCGATTCATCGCGTCTCCGCTCGCTCTGACCTGAAATGCTTAATATTCAATTTGTTATGCCAAAGAACTTTTGATTAAACTTTAAAAACATAACATTTCAGGTTGTGAGACCTGAAAATATTAAATTTTAGTTTATATACTAAACCGGCTTTATGTTTTTAAGCAAAAAAAGTATTCTTAAACCGATAAGTCAAGACTTTATGATAAATTTGAGGAAACAAAACGAAAATAATACAACAAATAAAACTAAAATTCGTAATTCTTTTGTTGAGTCTTATGAGAACCGTACAATTAAAAACCAACAACAAAAACAATGCAAAAAGAAAATATTTTTATAACCGTTATTGACAGACACCACCACAAACACAATTTGGAAGTGCCGTTAGGTATTCCGTTATCGGTAATGGAAGTGTGCAAAAGTTATGAATTACCGGTTGAAGGTACGTGCGGTGGATTAGCGTTGTGCGCAAGTTGCCATGTGTATGTTGAAAGCGCGCACGAATTATCTGACATGAGTGATGATGAATTGGCAATGCTGGATCAAGTTTTTACGACACAGCCGAACAGCCGGTTAGGTTGCCAAATTAAAATTTCGGAAAATTTGGACGGATTGGTTGTGCATTTAGCACCTGAGCAAGTTTAGTAAACATTGAAAAAATTGAAAAATTCATTCTGTTAATTAAATACTGTTGTTTATTTCAATTATTTAGATTTATTTTTAAAGTTTAGTTTTGGAAGGATGTAATTTTTTTTTGAAGTTGCGCTACAGTCTTTAATTTCAACATCTATAAAAAAAACGTGTCGAGAACTTATTTCTACGACACGTTTTTTTATTTGTAAATAAATAAATTCAAATATAGTTTCGAAACACTCCTTTTGATAATAGAAATTTAGAAAGCATTGACCTACTGTGCAATCTTCAAAATTTTGTTTGTAGTGATATTACTCGAATACTTTACGACTAAGAAGTAAACCCCATCCGTTTGAGCAGAAATATCCAACTTCTTGTGGTGGTATATCGTTTCTTCCGGTAAATAACATTCCAAAACTTGTTTGCCTGTAATATCCATCAATTGTAGATGTATAGGTTCCGGCTGCTCGGTGGTGACATCAACGATTAATAAAGAGTTAGTCGGATTAGGATATACTTGTACATCACTTTTCACCTCCCGCTTGCTACTTGTTACTGAATTACCACTTAAACCGCTGCCAACCAGCGTAGCATCACCGACTACAGCTATCTCATCTATTTGTCCAGAATTTACCGGCGCAATTGTATTTAATAATACCGAAGTATTAGAAGCCACCAACCAACGCAATTGCACAAGCGGTTGATTCTCGCAAACTTTCGGCAAAGATGTTTTGGAAACAGTACCTTTAATCCAATCTGTTGCATCGACGACGCTTATAATATTTGTCCAAACGCCGGCGTTACCGATGCGGTATTGCACAACAAAATCGCGCGGACCATTCTCAGATGCTCTTTGAACAGAGGACAGTTTTAGATTATTATAACCTGTCGTTGTGAAATTAATAATCCAGTATTTTGTGTTCACACCATTGTCCCAACCGATAGTGCTGCATGAAAAATCACCTGCACCTTGAACACCAACAATAGAATAATCATAAACACCCGCATAACCCCCTTCACGACTTATTTGTTGCGATAAATTCGCAGCAATACCGGACGATGCTTTGAGTGTTTTGTTTTTAAAATCCCAACCTACTATTGTTGGTTGAACAAGCGGTTGGGAGACTGCGACTTGACAAGTAGCTTTGAAACCTCCGTCATTCGATGTGGCAGTCATGGTAGCAGAACCGATTGCCACACCCGTCACTTGTCCCGCGGCAGAAATGGCGGCAACATTCGGATTATTACTTGACCACGTATAAGTTTTATTGGTCGCATTAGCAGGTTGTACTGAAGCGGTTAAACTTGAAGTTTGTCCGACAACTAAAGATAATACTGATGGACTTAGTGTTATTCCCGAAACCGGAGTCGGAGCAATCGCTGCATTTTCATAAGCACCCAAATCAATTGGTCCGACAACATTGCGGACCTGTGACGCAAAGTGCTTAACATATTCTTCTAAAACCGGAAAAGGCAAAGCAGCAGCCGGCAAAATGCCGCCTTGATTAATCGCGTTAGAGGTTGCCAAGAGACGGAAATCTTTATTCGGATAATCATTAAATGCGGGATTGTTTTGTCCGTTATTTCCGACAATGGTATTCGTATGCGTTACAGTTGTACCTACATTCGGTGATTGCCAATAAGCATGAGTATCGCCCGTATTCGGGCTGACCCAATTATTGGTCATATTGAGTGTTCCGGAAAGATCGGTCGAGAGCAATTCAAAGGTTGTCGGTACAGCACCGGGCGTTGCTGCTTGACTGTAAATGATATTGTTGCGACAATCAATCACTTCTTTTATCGTCACAGCGCCTACTTCGCCTTTATCGGGCAAGAGAAACAGTTCAGTGGTGTAACGACGATCAGCACCAATATTTTTATCGCCTTCGTTTATTACCGTATTGTTGTAGAAGTACAAAGTGCCTTGTCGGTAATTGGCATAGATACCTTGGTCGCCGCCATAACGAATCATGCGGGTTGCACCCTGTTTATTATTAATAATGACGTTGCCGTAAACAAAAGTCTTTTTGTAATTAGGATCTTGATCAATTGTACCTAAACCGCCCTGTGCTTCCGGTATCTGTATGGCATGACCTTGTGATGCAACAATCCAGTTGTAACGAATGATATTTCCTGCTGAACGATCTTTAAGACTTGCGCCGAAAGAACCCGATACCAAAGCGTCGAAATAATTGTATTGATATACCACATTAATGGCTTCAATATAGCTGTTGTGGTCATGTCCGTCACCAACGACACCATTTTGAGTGAAATAATTTCTTTCGACCAAAATATTTTTCGATAGAGCGTGGGTACCGAATTTTGAGTTGATGAATAAACCCAAACCGCAGTGGTTGAAATTACAATTTCTCACCACCAAGTTTTGAACGCGCTCGCAATACAAACCGCAAGCAAAACTTGCGTATGCTTGTTGCGCACCACCGTTAACGGAATATGTAAAACTCGGATGACAATTTCTGACTTCCAAACCATCAATAATGATGTCATGCGGAATCGGCGAATACGAACCGCTCGGACAATTGCCATTTACAAGTGCCGGTTCTATAGAAATTAAACCATAAGGCTCCGTTGCATAACATTGACCCCCTTTTGAGACCGCTTTATCACCATCAACAATCGGTTTTTCGCCGTTCGGTCCAACAATACCTTGGATGATAATGGGTTTTGCCGCAGAACCACTCGAAGAGATAAGAAACTTTTCTTTGTAAGTACCGCCGTTGTAATAAATTTTCACACTGTCGCCGGCACCCAAAGTATTCCAAGGTACTTGACTGAGTTGTTTCATGGGAAAATTAGGTCCCACGTTATACGTTTTTTGTGCCGTTGCGCAATTAAAAAATAAATAAATTACGGAAAAAATAAGCGTTACACGCTGCTTGAATTGTTTTAAAAACATTGTTTTCATTGTTTTAATGTGTGATTAAATAAAAGAGTTAGTCATTTAGTCGATTGTTAAGTGAGCATTGGGATAATTATTAACCGAGTGATTCCTTTTCGGCTATTTTGCAAAAGTACGTTTTTTTTATTAAATGTATGATTTTTTTCTAAATTTATTTCTTTTAAAGTTATCGGGTATAAAGTACCCTGCTGGTTTAAGTGTTCTTTTTATTTATAAAAAACGTATTCGCTGGTAAAAGTTTTCAAACTTTTACCTACTATCGGCAGGTCTCCGAGCTGCGATGTAACTTTTCTGCTTGTAAGTTTAAAAGGCATTCACTGACATTATATATTTAAAACAGTTCAGGTCAGAGACCTGAAAATAGTAGCTAAAAGTTTAAAAACTTTTACCAGCGTTGTTGATTTTTTAAAAAAAAGACTTAAAATAGCGGGGTTCGCTCGCACAAGTTTATCCGGATAGTGTTTGAAAATATTGAATCTTATTTATAAGCTGAAACAAACTTTGTGTTTTTTAGCAAAAAAGTACAATTAAACAAACAAGGATATTATTTAAATACATTTTCTTTAGCCGTTTTTAACACTTCTATTCCTTCAGTTGTATCAGGCCAAACTTCAATAGTATAATAATCTTTACCATTTTCATTAGAATCGCGTTCTGTATAAAGATTAGAAATATAGACTCTTACCCTATATTTGCCAGATCGAAGTATAATTTTTTTTACTGTAAAATTTCGGAACCAACTATTAACCTCAAGAACACAGGAATTTAAATTAATATTACTTTCAACAATATGGTCAAATTTATCAAAATTTATATTGGTATTCTCTTTGGCTAATACATTTATTTCGCCCTTTATCCTGTTGGTACTAAGTGTAAAAATTATTAACTCATTTTCATGAAACCCAATATGGGTTTTTAAAGCTTCATCGAACCATTCTTTAGTGCCATATTCGTCTTTTAAATTTATATCAATTGAGTTTGTCAAATAAAATTGCCCGTAGTCAGTTTGAAAATTAAGCTTATATCTCATATTTGATTGTCTATGAATACTTGTGTAAAAAAATTAAGTACAATTAGAAGTAAAAAACTAAAGATTTGCTTTTTATCATATTTTAAAATTAAAACCAGCTCGGTTAAGTTTATTTTGAAAAAACTTCGCCAGTAAAAGTTTCCAAACTTTTATCTATTATTTTTCGAGGAACTGCCTACAAGAAACAAAAACAAAAACATAACAACAAATAATACTAAAATTCGTATTTCTTTAACTAAGTTTTCAAGAATTATAAAATTAAAAGCCAAAAACTAACCAATGCAAAAAGAAAATATTTTCATAACCGTTATTGACCGACACCATCATAAACATAATTTGGAAGTGCCGTTAGGTATTCCGTTATCGGTAATGGAAGTTTGCAAAAGTTATGAATTACCGGTGGAAGGTACGTGCGGAGGTTTAGCGTTGTGTGCAAGCTGTCATGTATATGTTGAAAGCACGCAAGAATTATCGGAAATGGGTGAGGATGAATTGGCGATGCTCGATCAAGTTTTTACGACGCAAGCGAACAGCCATTTGGGTTGCCAAATAAAAATTTCGGAAAATATAGACGGATTAATTGTGCGTTTAGCACCCGAACAAGTTTAGTGAGTGTGGATAAATTGAAGATTTCGCAATAGAATTCATTCATTCTCAGTCAAAAAGCCACTCAACAGCGCGCGGAAATTCTTCACCCCAGCGCTTTTCGGTGTGCGTACCTTTAGGGTCAATATTTAATTTTATATTTATAGTAGAACTGTCGAAGCCTTGCGTATTAACGGTTTCAACGAAACGGGTTATATTCGGAACCATACTCGAACTTTCTTCGCCACCGCCGTAAGCATAAATTTTTGTCGGAATGGGTTGAAAAAAACCTATATTTTCTATCGGCACCAATCGCGTTATCCACAACGAAGGCGACATAATCATTAATTTTCCGAAAACGTTCGGATGCATCAAACCCGCATAAATACTGATAAGTCCGCCCATCGAACTGCCGCCGATGCCTGTATGCTCTCTTTCTTTCAGAGTTCGGTATTTTCTGTCAATGGTCGGTTTCAAAGTTTTAGAGATAAAATCAATATATTTTTTGCCTTCTGCCGTACCGAAACGCTGTGTATCTACGGTCATAAATTCTGTGGCGCGTTCCATGCCGCCATGATCAACAGCAACAATAATTACGTCTCCTTTTCCGATTTCTGCCAATACCGCCAATTTCTTATCAATTTCCCAACAGCCGTATTTTGATATCGTACCGAATAGATTCTGAGCATCGTGCATATACAAAACCGGATAACTTTTAGTCGGATTTTTATGGTAATTATTAGGCAATAATGCTACCACACGCCGGTATTTATTGAGTTGCGGAATATAAAACGGATCTTCGACGACTTCTATCTTCGGCAAATATTTGGGGTTATAAGATAAACCGTAGTTTTTCCAACGCGGTACAAAATCTCGGATTACAAGTTCATTTGAATTATAAATACGATTATTAACGGCATTGCCGTAGCTATCCAATTCTTGATTTTCCCAGCCGCCCCGAACGAATTTATATTCAAAGTTTCCGATTGGATGTATATTTACGGGAAATTTTAAAACATAATTATTCGTTGAAACTTTCGTAAAACGATATTTTTCTTCATCAATACGCCAATCGTTGAATGACCCGGCAATAAATATAGGACGGTTATCGTCAACCGGAGTAAATAATTCTATTACCAAAGACGTAAAGTTTTTAGTTTTAAAATTATGGGAAGGAACATAATTCGGTTCAGATGTAGAAACGTTCATGTATTTTTTTGATGCAATTGGTTGGTTAAATACAATACAGTAAGATTCACAAAAGTAGCGTTTGCGATATTTATATTTAAAATATTTTCACGCTTTTTTTTTATTTTTATTTATCGTGAAAATCATTTGTTTTAAACTTTGTTTTTAATAATTTTGTTCATGAAAAAAAATAATTTTTAATTAAGAAAATTGCTTTATGAATTTATAAAATTTTTCGAAAGAACATCGAGGACTGAAATCTCAGTAAGATACTGATATTACGCACAGCCTCATAAATAGTGCTTGTTGTCTGTGCTAAAGTATATTTGACTGCCACTCCTCATGAGCAGATGCAAAAATCCGTCGAATGCCGTGCCGTTTACGGATATAAACGACCTAATCGCAAATAATCACAAACACCAATAAACTCCCTTTTTTCACCCGCTCCAAAGGAGCGGCAGTCAAATCTACTTCGGCACGCGCGGATAGTTTCTCTGTAAATTAATCAAGGTCGTGCTTAACATCAGTTATTTAAACTTGTTTTTTACTCATCGTCTTAAATTCCTTTGAGACTAATCCCCAATTTTTCCAAAAACGTAACGCCGTCTTTTTCCATTGCTGCACTGAAAGTTGAGACCAGCGTCTTCATCATGTCTTGGTTCATTTTCAATAAGTTTTTATCGTTACTTTCCCAAAAGCCGGTATCGTCTTTTACTTTGAACGTTTTGAAATATTTTTTTGATAAGTGGCGGAAAAGTTTGCACACACCGACATGAACATAATCCGGCGCGAAAGAAGTTTTCGACCACAGAAAAGTCGAAGGTTTTAGCTCTTTAATTTTCAGGTTTTCCCACATAATTTGATGGTTATTTGTTAAATTACCTTTTTTATCGAAAGTCATATCAATCGGGTCGTAGTCCGGCATCGGTCGAAAAACAATTCCTTTTAGATAGGCTTCACCGAAAACCTCCAAAGTATTATCTCTTGAATCGCCACGCATAATAATATCGGAAACTTTCGTCCAATCATCGTCTCGCTTTTCGTAGGGCCAATTCATTGTTTTGCAAATGTCTTCTAATTCTGCAACAATTTCCGGCACGAGTGAAGGCGATTTTAGTTTTCCTTTGTAGTTGATGTATAGTCCCATGATGTATGTTGTTTGGTTTTGAAATTTTTATAAAAAAACCTTTAATAATGTCCTTTACATTTTCACACTATCTTGCGTCTTAATTCAAAATTTTTACCTAAATACACTTTGCGCACCATTTCATCGGCGGCTAATTCTTCGGCAGTGCCGGCTTTGAGTATACTGCCTTCAAACATTAAATAAGCGCGGTCGGTAATGGAAAGCGTTTCTTGTACATTATGGTCGGTGATGAGAATACCGATATTTTTCTTTTTAAGTTGCTCGACAATAGATTGAATATCTTCGACCGCAATCGGATCAATGCCGGCAAAAGGTTCGTCCAATAAAATGAAATTTGGTGAGGTGGCTAATGCGCGCGCAATTTCGGTGCGCCGACGTTCACCGCCGCTCAAAGTATCGCCGTTGTTGAAGCGCACTTTTTGTAAATGAAACTCTTCGATAAGTGTTTCTAATTTTTCTTTTTGTACGTCATTGCTTAACTCTGTCATTTCCAAAACGGCTTTGATATTGTCTTCAACGCTGAGTTTTCTGAACACGGAAGGTTCTTGCGGCAAATATCCGATGCCGAGTTTCGCGCGTTTATACATCGCCAACTGAGTAATATCTTGATCGTTGAGGTATACAACGCCGCTGTTCGGCTTAATGAAACCGACCATCATATAAAATGATGTGGTTTTTCCGGCACCGTTCGGTCCGAGTAAACCGACAATTTCGCCTTGATGCACTTCAACGCTTACATCTTTCACTACTTGGCGTTTACCGTAAAATTTTACTAAGTTATTTGCGCGTAGAATCATTCAGATTTACGATTTTGGGTTTTGGATTGGCGATTTTAATTGATGTTGCATAAGCACAATTCGATTTCAATTTATTCGAAATAAAATTCCTGCAAAGAAACGTGTTTTTTATTTAACAGTTTTGAATAAAGATATTATTTTAGCGGTCGAATTTTTATACGGGTTTTAAAATTATTTTTTGTCTTTTGCAACACCTAATTATCAATGAAATTTAATTTGAAACGACTATTCTTCAATTTTTTAAAAGGCTTTGCACTTTTGGTGCTTACTTTATTTATCGTTTATAAACTCGGACCAAAACCCGACGCTCCGGCTTTTGCGCAACCCGTTTTCAAAAATACTTTGTCGTTATCGGAACTCGAAAATAAAATTAATACAGACGAAAACAATGTACCGCATATAAAACCCGAATGTCATGCGCGCATTGTTTGGAACGATTCAACGCACAAAGTAAAAACGAAATACGCGGTTTTGTATTTGCACGGTTTTTCCGCAAGCCGTTACGAAGGACAACCCGTTGATGAAGATATTGCCAAATCAATTCACGCTAATATTTATGAAGCGCGATTAATTGAACACGGTATCAATAACGGCGATACGGCGATGATTCATTTTACTGCCGAAAATTATTATCAATCCGGAGAAACCGCGCTGAATATTGCCGAACAATTGGGCGATTCGGTTGTCGTTATCGGTACGTCCGGCGGCGGTGCTATGGCTTTATTTTTAGCATCGCGCCATCCGGAAATAAAAACGCTTGTAGTTTATTCTCCGGCTATACGCATTTTCCGCAAAGATGCGGCTTTATTGCCGGAACCTTGGGGATTGCAAATTGCACGCGCGGTGACCGGAAAAAATTACATTTCGTGGCATTTCAAAAAACCGGAAGAAGCAAAATATTGGGTCAACCCATACGATTTGGAAGCTGCCGTTCAGTTCGGTACGTTTTTGAAATATACTATGATTCCAAAAACGTTTGAAAAAGTAAAATGTCCGGTTTTTGTCGGCTATTATTATCAAGACGAACAACACCAAGATAATACCGTATCGGTTACGGCAATTAAAGAAATGTTTAAACAGCTCGGTACACCCGAAAATTTAAAACGCGCCGTAGATTTTCCGAAATCGAATGCACACGTGATAGCTTGCGAATTGGTTTCCGGCGATTGGCAAAACGTGGAAAATGAAACTCGAAAATTTTTAGCTGAAACCGGTATTCAAAAATAAAAAAATTTAAAAAAAATAAAAAAAAACGATTCAACTGACGCAACTCTGACAAAATAGGAGTAGTTTTATTTTACAATTTAAAAAAGCAAATGAAAACATTCAAATATAAATCACCTTTTTTCTAAAAATTTAAAAACTAAAATGATTATGACAAAAAAACTACTGCTGTTTGTCGTCGTGTTTTTTTCCGTTATGTTGTCGTCCGGGCAACTTAAAGCTCAAAATACAATAACGGGAAAAATTACGGATTTAGATGACGGTTCGCCTTTACCGGGGGTAAGTGTACTCGAACAAGATACGAATAACGGTGTGGTGACGGATGCAGACGGTATTTATAAAATTACAGTCGGTAACAATGCGGTACTACTTTACAATTTCGTTGGAATGAAAACGCAGAGTATCGGCGTCGGGGAGCAAAAAACAATTGATGTGCAGATGTCCGGAAGCGACAATTCTTTAAATGAAGTCGTAGTCACGGCACTCGGTATCAAGCGCGAAAAAAGGGCTTTGGGTTATTCGGTACAAGAAATAAAAGGGCAAGATATTTCAAATACTCAACGCGATAACTTTTTGGTATCCATGCAAGGGCGTGTCGCGGGTTTGAATATCACGACAACAAGTGGTGCGCCGGGTGCTTCTGCTGCCATTACTTTACGCGGTGCCAACTCTATCGGCGGCAATAATTCGCCGTTGTTTGTAATTGACGGTTTGCCGGTGAGTAATAATACTTTCGGACAAGGTAAATTATATTCCGACCAACCGAACCGGACGAATGATTATTTGAATCGCGTGGCGGATTTGAATTCGAGTGACATTGAATCCATTTCGGTTTTGAAAGGCGGTGAAGCGGCTGCACTTTACGGAATTGATGCCGCAGGTGGTGCGATTGTCATCACGACAAGAAAAGGAACTACGGGTAGACCGCGCGTGAGTTACGAAAACCGTTTCAGAACAGATGAAGTGACGCGCTTTCCGGAAATACAAAAAGTGTATGGTCGCGGTACGCAAGGACAATTAGATCCGAATACGCAAGCAGCATTCGGTCCGAAATATGATGCGAATACACCGTTTTACGATAACACTAAAAACTTTTTTCAAACAGGATTTACGCAATATCACGGTTTGACAATTGAAGGAGGTAATCAGGTAGCTACATATCGTTTATCTTCTTCTTATACAGATCAATCGGGTGTAATTCCGACGACAGGTTTACAAAAATTAACGACGCGCTTAACGGGTAAAGTGCAAATCAGTCCGAATTTAGATGTTGTTTCATCCATTGCCTATACCGATAATAAAATTCAAAAAGTAAATCAAGGTGGTACTACGGGCGGATCTTCTTCCGGTGTGTCTTCAGGTACATTATTCGGTTTGTTGTTGTGGCCCGTGAACGATGATGCACGTAATTACGTAAATTCAGACGGTACAAGACGTTTACTGTTAGGTAACGGAATAACCGGCGAATCCGAAAATCCGTTTTTTGCAATCAACAAAAATAATAATTTCGATAAAAACCAGCACACAACGGCAAGTGTTCAATTGAATTACGCGCCAACCACATGGCTGAAATTTCAAGGCAATTTCGGTGCGGATATTGACGCTTCGCAAGGTAATCAATTTTTGCATCCGGAAACTTCTTTCAGTAACGGTTCCGCGAACGGCGGTGGTGGTTCTGCCGGCGGCTCAGTAGAAAGTTACAGCGGGAATTTTCAGCAATATAATGCCAATTTATACGCGACTTTTTCTAAAACTTTCGGCTTAATCCGCACTTCATTATTAGTCGGTGCGGCGAATGAAGATAAAAAAGACGAAGTGTATACAGTATACGGTGAAAAATTATATTTGCCGGATTTCAACAGCGTTAATAATACTGATCCGACGACGCAACGCAACAAATATACGCTTACGCGCCGTCGTGTACAAAGTATTTTGGGTAGTTACAATTTCGATTACAACGATATTTTTTATTTGAACGTCACAGGTCGTAACGATTGGTCTTCTACATTACCGCCTGCGAACAACAGTTTTTTTTATCCGTCGGTGAGTGCGAGCTTTGTTTTTACGGAATTATTGAAAAAAGACCCAAATAGTATTTTATCATTCGGAAAAGTGCGAGCTTCATATTCTGAAGTCGGACGCGATGCGGATCCGTATAAAGTATTGTCGAGTTTAACGCCGCAAACTTCAACGGGTGGCGGTTTTGCTTACGGTTTCTTCGGAGGTAATCCGAATTTGAAACCGGAACGCAGCAAAGGTTTTGAACTCGGAACGGATATAAGATTTTTGAGAAACCGTATCGGTATAGATTTCACTTATTATAACCGCGAATTATCGGATCAAATTGTTTCGCAACGTTTAAGTTACGGTACAGGATTTGTTTTCGGATTACTTAACGGCGGTACTTTTTCTAATAAAGGGATTGAAGTCGTACTTAACGGTTCGCCTTTTCGTCAAAAAAACTTTGATTGGGATATTTATTTAAGTTTTACAAAATTTACAACTGCTGTAAAAAATTTACCGGCAAATGTGGCAGAGTATTATAATTCAGATACTTGGGCATACGGCAATGCGCGGGCAAGTGCATTTGTTTCCAACTTACAGGATTATTATCCGGGTGCCAATTTGAGTTACAATCAACGCGGTGCGGGTAGTGCAACGGCTATCGGCGGTTACAGTTATTTACGCAATAATAAAGGTGATGTTTTAATAAATCCGACTTCAGGTTTGCCTTTAACCTACAATAATTTTTTACCTATCGGTGATCGTAATCCGGATTTTACTTTGGGGCTTACCAATCAATTTCGATTTGGCGGATTTAATTTTTCATTTTTATTGGATATTCGCAAAGGCGGCGATGTTTTCAACGGTACCGCACTCTATATGTGGCAAAACGGTTTGAGTACAAAAACGCTTGACCGCGAAACGCCGACCGTGTTTAAAGGTGTTCTGCGCGACGGTTACGAAAACAGCGAAAAACCAACGGTCAATACAATTCAAATTACGCCGTATTTGCGTTCCAATACATACTACAATTCTTTTGCGGAAGCCGATTTTGTTGAACACGATATTAATTGGGTGCGATTGCGCGATGTAACGATCAGTTATGATTTGCCGGCTAATTTAGTACGCAAAATCAAATTTATTCAACGGTTGGGTGTGTACGTTACCGGTACGGATTTATTTATCATCACGAATTATACCGGTGCCGATCCGAACGTAAACGGTACAACCGCTGCATCGGGTGGAGTAGGAGCGGGTGGTTTCGATATTGGTAAAGTAAGTATTCCGCGCGGTATGTCTTTCGGTTTTCGTGTTGGTTTCTAAAAAGAAAATTAATCATTAAAAATAAAGAAATAATGAAAAAAATAAAATTAATTACTCTTGTAACTCTAATTGCATTGAGCATTGGCGGTTGTAAAAAGTATTTAGATGTCAACGCTGATCCATCCAATCCGCAAATTGCGGAGGGTTATGTGTTGTTGCCGCCGATATTCGCGCAAATGTCATTCGGCGAACAGTTTGATACGCGCTTTGTAGGCAAATACGTTCAAAATTTCGGTGCGGTTGCCGCTAATGATGTCTGGGATCAACACGGTTATCAATCGGGTAGTGATAACGGCGGACAAATGTGGCGGTCGCATTATTGGTCAATCGGCGAAAATATTGATTTAATTATTGCCGATGCCACCGCAAAACAAAAATGGGATTATTCCGGCGCGGCAAAAGCGATTCGCGCATGGAGTTGGCAAACATGTACGGATTATTATGGCGAAATGATTCTGAAAGAAGCTTGGCAACCGAACCGTTATGTTTTCGATTACGATCCTCAGGCAGATATTTACGCCGAAGTGGTGCGTCTGGGTAATGATGCGCTCACGGATTTAAGTAGAACAGACGGTGCGGTTTCTAACACATCACTGGGTCGCGGCGATATTGTGTATAAAGGTGACAGAACGAAATGGATAAAATTCGTGAATGCAACATTAGCGCGCAACGCAAATCACATCAGTAACAAAGCGGCGTACAATCCGGACCAAGTGATTGGCTTCGTGGATAAATCTTTGGCAAGTAATGACGATAATTTTAATATTCCTTTCAATGGATCTAATTCCGGAGATGCGAATTTTTTCGGACCGTTGCGTTCCAATATAAATAATTTTCGTCAAACGGCATTTATGGTGAGTCTGCTTGACGGTACCGTTTTCGCCGGAGTAAAAGATCCGCGTTTGCCGATTATTTGTTCCATGTCACCTGATTCCGTTTATCGCGGGGTTGTACCGACAAACGGCGATCCGAATAATGTGACCGGCAACGCTAAACGTATTCCGACGCTTTGGGGCGATTTGGCAAATACTTTTAACTCAACGACTTCCCCCGGTAAATATATTTTTAAAGACAAAACATCTTATCCGATTTATACTTATGCCGAAATGCAATTCATAAAAGCAGAAGCAGCATTTAAAAAAGGAGATAAAGCGATGGCTTTCGATGCTTATAATAAAGCTATTGCCGCACATTTGGATTTTGCAAACGTATCCGCAGCCGATAAATCTAAATATTTAGCGAGCAAAGCAGTAGTACAATCAAGCGGCAGTTTAACATTGAGTGATATTATGATGCAAAAATATATTGCTATGGCAATGCACGGTGCTTTGGAAACTTGGGTGGATTTGCGTCGGTATCATTACGACGCGGCAGTATATACAGGCTTTGCTTTGCCGCCGACAAATAGTCTTTATCAAGATAACGCCGGTAAACCCGCGTACAGAATGCGCCCGCGTTACAACTCGGAATATGTTTGGAATTTAAAATCGTTGGCAGTTTACGGCGGCGACAAACCCGATTATCATACTGTAGAGCAATGGTTCAGTAAACAGTGAAAGGGTTGTATAATAAGTTTTGGTCGGTATATAATTGCTGTAAGGGTTCAAGATTTGAACACCGCTCGCAATTTGTCTCTCATTTTTGCCGCTTTCGAGTGGGTTCAAAATTTTGAACACTTTCAAAACGCGCAAAAATCAGCAATAAAACGTTTGCTGCAACTTATCGTATAACCCGACACATGAGAGGCAAATCTCGAATGGCAAATCGTTTGTATTCTAAACATGAGACGCGATATATCGCGTCTTTACAAAATAAATTTTTGAAAATGAAAAAAATACTTTCCATATTGGCTGCATTGGGTTTGATATTTTTCCAATCCTGTGGGAACAAAGCGGATTTTGAACAAAGCGTATCGCCGGCAACGGGTGCGCGTTTAAAATTTTATCATGCCGCACCGGACGCGCCGGGCGTAAATATATTTGTAAACGATGTAAAAATATCCGGAGCTAATACTGTTTCGCCGTTTCCGCCGGCTGCGCAAACAACGCCGAATTTATTGATATACGGAAATTCTTTTCCGAATATTGATTATGCCACATTAGCCGCCGGTTCAACGAACATAAAAGTTTCAGTACCGACAACTGCTACAACAACAGAAACCATAGCCGTTACTGCAACGGGTTCATTCGATGACGGAAAATTTTATTCGATTTATGCTTACGGTGTTGCGCCGACATACAGTGCTTTAATATTAACAGACGATTTTACAGTAGCAGATCCGAAAAAAGCGTACGTGCGGTTCGTAAATCTTTTAAATCCGAGTGCCACTATACCGACACCGAATTTTGATTTTATCGTAAACGGCGTTATCATAAATACTGCAGTCGGTTACGCCGGAAAAAATGCTGCATTTACCGCTATTGATCCGACTGTTTACGGCGGTACAAAAGTGCCGGTATCCGTTAAATCGTCAGCCCTAACTTTTTCGGGTACTGCAACTTTTTCTTTTCAACCTTACGCCGGTAGATTTTATACGATTTTTACCAGCGGTATTATCGGTTCGGCGGGGGCAAAAGCACCGACAATTTATGTATCAACGAATAAATAAAATCGGAAATTTTTGTCATAAAAGCCCGCACGGAAAACTTTCCGTGTGGTTTTTTTATTTGGTTCTGTGTATATTTGCGTCATTTTTTCAATGACCTATAACTTATCACTTATAAAAACATAAAAATGATTAAATTATTTATCTCTACCTTAATGCTTTCAGCGATGTGCTCCGGTGTTTTTGCTCAATCGCCAAACGATTTCAGAGGTTTTTCGTGGGGAAATCCGCTTGAACAGGTTCAATCGAATGAAAAATCGAAATTCGTTTTAAAAGAAAAAGATGATGCACTCGAATACGCCGATCAATTAGCCGGCTCCGATTGTAGCATTATTTATACCTTCAACGACAACAATAAACTCATAAGCGGCGTGTATGTTTTCACCAAAAACTATTCTAATCCGCAATTATACATCCAAGACTATAATAAATTTAAAGGGCTTTTAACCAAAAAATACGGTAAACCAAAGCAGGAAAAAGAAAATTGGGGTGGTAATTTTGCAAATCCGGATAAAGAAAGATACGGACAGTCGGTTGCGGACGGAAATCTTACTTTAAATGCAGATTGGGATACGGAAAGGTCTATGATAAAAATAGATCTAATCAGTTCGGAAAGTAGACCATCTTTGCGCATACACTATACGACAAGAACTTTAAACGAATTGGAAAATAAAGAACAATTAGAGCAAGCGTTGAGTAAATTATAATAGAAAATCGCTCGAAAAATGCTGAAGAAAATACGCGCACGAAAATTATATTTTCTGCGCGTATTTTTTATGTGTGTTTGTTCATTACAGGATTCTTTTATTACCTTTGAATAATTTTTCAAACGGAACGGATACTATGATACAAGATGCATTGACGAAAACCTATACGAATATCATACCTCTGATTGCGACCGATTCAGAAAATAAAGTTGATATTTTTGATATCTTTGACCATATTCAACTGCGCGTAGCAAAATGGATGACACTGTTTTATGACGCGCAAAGTTTCGATGCCGATATGCACACAGCGTATAACAATACGGCTTTGTTTCGTCATTTTTTCGTGGCTTCTAAAAATATTCAAAAACTGAACGGTCCTCAAACTTTCGGATTCGGCTTTCCTATTGCGTTAGATAAAGATTCAGCCGGTAATATCATTTCTGCACCGCTTTTTATCTGGTATTTACAAATAAAACCGCACCCGACACAGTCGGATTCTTGGATAATCAGTTTTGACGAAAACGGCGTTGTTGTGCCGAATACCTATTTTCTGCGACAAGCAAAACTCAATCACGGTATAGATTTAACAGCCGATTTTCAAGAATTACTACACCTGCACCCTTTCGGTCAGTCCGCGTTAGAAGATTTTTGTAAAAAAATATCGAAAAAACTCAATTATACTAATCCGAATACGAAAACCGAATTACGCGAATGCCCGAAACTGCAAGTTATAGAATCGTTGGCGACGTTAGGTGATATTGTATTTTGCGGCGTGTTAGGTTTGTTTCCGCATCAACAAGGTGCATTGAACGAAAACGTATATACGGGTTTGGATTTTAAAAACGAATTGAAATCGGATGATAGATTTCAAGTTCGGGATGCCGCAACCCATACGAAAACCGATATGCCTCATCGGAATTCCGACCACGAATTTTCAGTCCTCAACGACGACGCTGCACAACGCGATGCACTTCGCACGGTTTTACGCAATAAAATAACGGTAGTAGAAGGTGCGTACGGTACGGGAAAAACTTATTTGGCGGCTAATATTATTTTGAACGCGCTTTCCAACGGACAAAAAACAGCAGTGATAGCCAATGATGTAGCTTCGTTGATGGAAATCCAGAATAAATTAGTGGATTTAGGTTTAGGTCATCTTACTTTTTTATTGAAAGATATTTATCATGATAAAAAACTGTTTTTAGATGTTTTAAATTCCGAACAAAGCCGTAAAAATTCTGATTTCGATAAAGAAAATTTCCTGTTTACGCTCAAACAAGCCCGACGTTTTATGTCGGAAACAGATGAACAACACGAAAATTTAACCCAAACTGTTTTCGGAAACGAAAGCGTGACGGATATTGCAGGCAAATATTTATCGGTGGGTAATAGTCGGCAGGGTAAAGAAACTATAAACGGTAAAGAATTACTGATGATAACCTTAAAACCCGAAGACTTTGATTTAAGTTTGGAAGAACACTCTGCTTTGCGGCAATCGCTCACCGAAGCGGCAAAATTATATCCGCGCATTTCTACATTGAAACACCCGCTAAACGAACTAAATGAAATTTATTTTGCTAAACAGACAGATGCAGGATACGAGGTATTAGAAAAAATTTTGTACACTTACGTTCAACGTCTATCGGATTTACGACACGAGTACATTCAACTTTATGATGCTTATGCCGAACAATTGATAGATTATTATGAAAAATACCATTTTGTTTTACGGAAAAAAATTTCCGAATTAAAAAATGCGTATTCCGATTATAGGTTTCAATACGGCGACTCGTTCGAGAGTAATAATTTTTTGCGCGTCAGCGGATTGTATGCTTCATCTCTTTTCAGCGATAAATCGAAAGATATTTTATCTGCAAAAGATGAAATCGTAAAAAATTATGTAGAAATCGAAAAAATTCATGGAGAACGAAAATATTTTCCGCATCTTTTTTTAAAATCTGCGGAGAGAAAAGATTTTAAAAAAGTAGAAAATAATTTAGAAGAATTTGATTTGATAGAACGGGGTTGGCGAAAAAGTTTACCCCGCGTGATGCAGGAAGAATTACAGCGTTTAAACTCGAAATCCGCGCTTTATTTCGATAAAGATTTTTCTCGAAAAATAAAATCATCGGAAGATAAAATGGATGCTTTAATCGCCGACATTAACTATACACCTGTTTTTTCACAACCTCTCGTGCATAATATGCTCACGATACCGAAGCGAATGCAGTTTATTGACGAGACGATCGAAAAACTCAATACTATTTTACTTGCCCTGCGCGATTATGTTACTTTTTCCGGTTGGCAACAATTTTGGCTGCTGCAACCGCTTAAAACACAAAAACTGATTCAAGCCTTAGTAAAAACCGCACCTGAAAATTGGTTGCCCGCTTTCGATAGTTGGTATTATTACAACATCCTGCTTCAAAACGATGCGCGCAGAAATATAAACGATGATTCGATAAATAATAATGCGGCGCATCTTGAATTGAATGCGACACTTAAAGACAAATTACCGTCTCAAATTGCCTACGTCTGGAATCAGAGAAAAAGAATTTTGGGCGTGCCGGCATTGAATTTTGCGAAAAAAACAAAATCAGGAGCGCAAAATGCTAAATCGGAATTACTCTCCGATATTTTGAAAAAAAATATCAATATCGTTACCGAAATTTTTCCGGTTTTACTCATAACGCCGCAAGTAGCGACGCAGATAGTTGAAAATGACGGTAAAGAATTTGACCGTATTATTTTTGACAATGCTCAAAATATGGATACGCAACAAGCCGCCATTATTTTGAGAAATACGCATTCCGCTGTTATTTTGAATGAATATGCACACAATGAAGGTTTTCCGGTTACGTCTTTAGCCGGTTTAGCGCGCGCAAACGGTGCTGCGGTTGTACGGTTGAACCGTATTCACCATCGAGCCGGACAAAATGTGCAGCGTTTCAACGAAGCTGTTTTTTATAAAGATGTTCAAATTCCGACAGAAGTACGGCAAGAAAATCAGGAATTAAATTGGAATAATGTAGCCGGAAAATATAATTCCGATACACGTATTAATGAGCGCGAGATAGCTGAAGTCGGACAAATTTTAGAAACCATTGAATTCGGACAAAGAAAGTTAGATATTGCGCAAAAGACAACGAACGCTCTTTCATCGAATTATTATTATCCCAAAATCGGTATAGTGTGTATGGGCGAAGTACAAAGAAATGCTTTGGCAATTCATTTACTAAACATCGTTCAAAAATCGCTTTACGGTTGGCAAAAAATAGAACAAATGCAACGCAACGGACTTGTTGTGTGCAATATCAATGAAATGACGGGGCAGCATTTCGATATTATGATAGTATCCGGTACTTTCAGCGACATCAATTCGGATATCGAAAACTTTCTGACGAAACAAAAAATGCGGCAATTACTGAACAGTTTCAATAAAAAATTATATTGGATAAACTCCATTCCGTTAGAGCAATTGGAAAATGCGCGTCAAGAAAATAACAACGAAGTTCATTTTTTGATAGGTAATATGCTTTTGTGGTGCCATTACAGTGCTTTGAATAATAAGAAAGAAGCAGAAAAGATTTTTCAGACCATGAAAACGCAATACGGATTCAATAAACTGTACCACCTTTCACCTTTTGTTGATGTGGTAGCAAAAACTTTGGGACATTATATACCGAGAGAGCATATAAAAAAATCTTATAAAATTGCAGATTTAATTTTTGATTTAGTAATTCTCAATTTTAAGAGTTCAGAGTTCGTTGCACCGTCTTTAGAAGTTAATCCAACAACTGATCTCGCAGCACACCGCCAATATTTCGCCACAGTTATCCGTTTTGACGGTCAATTGCAACACGCGCAATTTAATAATGCCGAGTATGAATTGTGTCTGCAACAAGTTTTGGAAAAAAACGGTGCGAAAATCGTGTTTGTATCTTCTTTCGATTGGTGGAAAAATAAAGAGGCGGCAACTGAAAAATTGTTAAAAGATTTAAAAGAAAGTTAATAATTTTTTTTCAAAATTCTAATATCATCTATCAATCTTTCAATTTCCAAAGGGAGTGTACCGTTATAAATACCGCGTAAATGTTGATTTCCGTCAACGAGTAAAACGTGTTCGGTGTGTAAAAATTCGGAAGAATCACGTGTAAAGCCAATGGCTTCTTCTGCGAAATAGGATTTGCGAGCTAAATCGTAAATTTTCCCGGCATCGCCGGTTAATAAGTTCCACTTATTAGTTTGGATATCAAAATTTTCAGCATAAAGTTTTAATTTTTTAACGGTATCTATCCAAGGCATAACAGAAAACGATACCAATTGAACAGATGAATCATTCTTAAAAACAGATTGTACTTTTTGCAAATTGCCCATCATTTTAGGACAAATACTCGGACAACTTGAAAAAAAGAAATTGGCAACCTGTATTTTTCTTGCGAAATCGGTATTTGTTATTTTATTACCATTCTGATTCAAAAAAACAAAACTTGCTATTTTATGCAAAGTATCGTTTTGCAATTGGCTTTTAGTCAACCACAAAGGCGTAAAATCGGCGTTATTGTAAACGGGTAATTGTTCAGTATTCGTGTTTTTGCAACTTGAGTTAAAAAAAACAGTGCAAAAAATAAAAGCCAGACCAAAAAATTTTATCATTTCGATTAAATAAATTTACTTTTTATTTCCTTTGGTAAGATTAAGTTCAACGTATTTTTTTGTTACGCTATCCCAAACAGATTGGCAATTTTTTACACCGGTGAGTCCATATTGCCGTCCGTTCCGCGAATCGTAATTTGCTCTTAAAACACCGTCTGCGTACCATGCACGTTGCAAACCTGTTTCATACCCTTTTTCATAAAAATTTTCTGTTGCCGGATTACCGCTTTCGTACCAAGTTTGAGCTTTTCCATCGTGATTATCGTTCTTGAAACAATACAGGAATTTAATTTGACCGTTTTCCCACCAACCTTGATGTATACTTTCCTTTTTGCCCAAATGATAAAGACGCTCTTCCGAAAGTTGTTGATGAGGATAATACTTGCGAGTCCAACCTTCTTCCAAACCTTTATAAAAAGGAATAACTGATTCAGTATCAAGCGAAGAATATAAAGATAATAAAATCCCTGAAAAAGGTTGTCCGTTTCTAAAAAATATGCCATTCTCATTGGAATATTTACCATCGTTTTTATTGAAATAAATATTCGATACCGGCAAAATTTCGATATTTTGACTGTCGTTTTTAATATTACAATCTTGAAAAATTATAACTAATAAACCGCAAAGAAAAACAGTGTATTTCATTTTCAATTAATTGCTAATTGCTTACAATTTATTATTGACTCACGGTTCCGGCTGTGCCGAAAAAACCACTGCCGTTTATGTATGGAGCATCGGCAGTTGTATGATAATGATAAATTCCGTTCGGGTATTCTGTTGTGATACCGGTGTGACCGTGATAAACGTCTAAATCACTGTCGGTTAAAGTTTTTCCGTTTTCAAGCGGTCCGTACACCGGAAAACCGTCAAGTAAAAATCCGAGCAGTGCATCTTTACCTTTAAGTTTTGTCAAATAAGTAGGTTCAACATGATAATGATATTGTCCCTGCATTTGAGGATGACCGTTGTATTGATCAAAAGAATTTATTTCATCTTTTAAGGGAGCTCCTTGACCGGCATACTGATTGAAAAACGAAATACCGTTTAAAGATACACCAATCGGTCCGAGTGGTGTAGCAGATTTTGTTGTCGCTTCTTTTGGATTTGCGGGAATTTTAAAAGTCAAAGTTTGTGATACAATTGTGCTCGGATTTTGTGCAAATTTAGAATTAGTTCCGTTATAGGCTTCGTACATTGTACTTTCAAATGTTGTACCTTTAAAGTATGGAGATTTGTGATCCGGAATTCCGTTGCTTTTTATAACGATATAATCACCATCAACAGCGACACTTGTTGCGCCGTAAAGTTTTTTGTAAATCGTTAAATCGGTTGTAATTGTTGTAGTAACCGGCGTAACATCGGTTTTTTTACACGAAAAAATTAAAACAGCAATAATTGATAATGCGAGCGGAGAATTTTTTAAATAATTCATAAAAAGTTTTTGATTTAAAGGTTGATTTAAAAATTTAGGTTTTATTCAGTGAGTAGGTTGTGCCATCATTCGCAAAGCTGCTTGAATAACGGTATTGAATTTATTTTTTTGCTCCGGGGTACACAAGTTATTTACTTTTTGAAAATGAGTAAAAGTAATTTTAGCCATATCCGATTGCGTGTTTCCGATAGTTTGCAATATTGAATTGACAGATAAAGTATCGGAAATACCAAGTTGGTCAAATAATTTTTTATGATTTTCACGATCTTTTTCCCGCAAATTGTCCATGCCTTTTCTGTGTTCGGCAACGAGGTTCATAAATTCTGTTTTTTGTGTATCGTTGAAATTTAATTCATGCACAATGAAATCTGCCGGCGCATTGTCTTTCATTCCTTGCGGCGGAAAGCCGTGAGGAGGGTGGTGAAAAAATATAAAACCTAAAGTGGCGAAATTTAAAAGCAGTAAGCCAACTACTGCGAATGTTAATAATTTTGATTTTTCCATAATTTAGTAATTGTAAATTGTAGAAGAAAAATAAGTATTTTGAATTTTTTTTATTTCACTCGTTTCAGAATTCGAAGTATCAATTTCTTTTGTTAAATCCGATTTTAAAATAAAAAAATTTAAAAAAATTATTCCTGCAAATGCACAAGCGACACGAAAAATAATGCGGTTAGACACAAATCTATTTTTATTGTTTCTTTTGTTTTCAATGCGTCGAATAATTTTATCGTATAAATCAACCGGTGCTTGCGCGGATTGAATTCCGTTTATAATGTTTAGTGTTTCCTCAATTTTTTTATAATTGCGTTTCATTTTACTCATTTTACTCATTTTAATCTTTGACGATTTTATTTATGTAAACCTGCGAGAAATTTTTAATTTTTAATTTTTTTATAAGTATTCCCTTAAAAGTTTTTGTAGATTTTGCCGTGCGCGAAATAAAAGCGATTCAACCGATGAAACCGAAATTTTTTGAATTTCTGCAATTTCCGCATAACTCAAACCTTCTATTTTCGATAAATTAAAAGCAACTTTTTGATTGTCAGGTAATTTGTCAATGGCTTTAAATAAAATTGCGGCTTGTTCGCGCCTTTCGGAAATAACGCCCGGGTGAACGAAATCCGGAATGTCATAAATTTCGCGGTTATCATTTTTATTTCCGAATATGGAAATCAAAAAACCTAAACGTTTTTGCGTTTTTTTAGCTTTTAAAAAATCCAAAGATTTATTCACGGCAATTCGGTAAATCCATGTTGAAATTTTCGATTGCTCTTTAAAATTTTTCAAATTTTCATATACTGTTACAAATACTTCCTGTGTTACGTCTTCAGCATCGCTCTGATTTTGTAGTAAACTCAGTACAGTATTGTAAACTTGATGCCGATTTTTCACAAAAATATTGTCGAACAGATCTGTCGGATTTATCAATGTTTTCAAAAATAGATTATTGAAACTTTTACAACATAAGACGATAAACCTGACATAAACTTGCGGTGGGTAATATTATTTTTAGGGTCAAAATTAATGTATAAAAATATTCAAAATTAAAACACCGATTAATCCGCAAATTCCGACCAAAGTTTCCATAACCGTCCATGTGCGGAAAGTATCGCGCAAACTTAATCCGAAATACTCTTTAAATATCCAAAAAGCTGAATCGTTAACGTGACCGCACATCAAACTGCCGGCTCCGATGGCTAAGGTCATTAATTCGGCAGAAATATTCGGACTACTCAATAGTATCGGTTGAATAATGCCGGCAGCCGTTAAAGATGCGGTTGTTGCCGAGCCGATGAGTATGCGCAACACGGTAGCGATTAACCAACCCAAAAAAAGCGGTGAAAGCGGTAGAGTTTTTAAAATACTACCCAATTCATTTCCCATACCACTGTCTTGAATAATTTGTTTGAATGCACCTCCGGCGCCGATGATGAGTAAAATCATAGTAATTGCACTTGCGGATTTATTCATTTTATCCGTTAGAAACGCGGCGCGTGCTTTCCAAGATTCGTTTTTATTTCCGTTTAAAATTCCCAAAAAGAAAAAACCTATTAATAAAGCTATAAGAAGAGAAATAACCGGATCGCCGATAAATTTTATAATTCCGACGAGTGCGTTATTTTTAGGCAATACAAAATCGGCAAGTGTTGCGGCACCGATAAGTATTATGGGCAACAAAGAGATCAGCAAACTCAAAAAAAATGATGGATAATTTATTTTATGTGCTTTTTTATTAAAGTCCGTTGTTTCCAACAAAATTTCAGGCGGGTGAGCTTTTATTTTTTTAAAAAAAATCGGAAGCACGCCACCGGTTATCAGTACGGTTGGGATGCCGACAATCAAACCGTAAAATAAAGTTTTACCTAAATCTGCTTTAAAAATCTGTACAATTGCGGTCGGTCCGGGATGTGGCGGCAAAAAACCATGTGTTACGGAAAGTGCCGATGCCATCGTGATACCCAAGTAAACTAAGGGAAGTTCGGTGGCCGCAGCAATAGAAAAAACAAGCGGAACAAGAATAACGAATCCGACACCATAAAATAAAACACTCCCTACAATAAAACTTGTGAACAAAACTGCCAGATTAGTATATTTTTTTCCAAAAATATTTATCAATTTATCTGCAATTTGATTGATGGCACCGGTTTCGGCAAGTACCGAACCGAGCATAACTCCGAAGCCCAAAATCAAAACCAATCCGCCGAGTGTCGAACCTATACCTTGTTGAATTGAATCTAAAATATTTTTCAGAGGCATTCCGCGCATTAAACCCACGCTCAGCGCGGCAATTATAAGTGCAATGAATGCATTCAGTTGTGTAAATATTATCAGAAAAAATAAAATCAAAATCGCGGCGAGCAGAATAAAAATAACCATTTTTCAGGAATTATTTATTTTTTCTTGAAAAATAATAATACACCGGAATACCCGATAACACAATCAATAAACCGGGCCAAGTGTAAAGCGGTTTGTTTATCAATAAAATAATCCCGATAGTAAGAGCTGCCAAAATATATAAAGCCGGTAAAACCGGGTAACCTACAGCTTTATACGGACGTTCAGCGTTCGGCAGTTTTCGACGCAAAATAAAAACACCTGCAACCGTTAGCACATAAAAAATAAGCACGGCAAAAATGACGTAATCCAACAAATCGTTGTAAGTACCGGAGAGACAAAGCAAACAAATCCAGAAACATTGAATCCAAAGCGATTTGCCGGGAACACCGTTGTTGTTCAATTCACCAGCTTGTTTGAAAAAAACACCGTCTTTAGCCATCACTTGGTACACGCGCGCACCGGACAAAATAGTACCGTTATCGCAACCGAAAGTGGAAATCATAATTAATCCCGCCATAACCAGTACGCCGATTTTTCCGAGCATTGCCGAAACCGCAGCCGTACCGACGCGATCTAACTCTGCGAATTGTATACCGCGTTCCAAAACAGTAGTACCTGCAGCTTTCCCGTCAATAGGTAAAACGCCGAGATAAACGATATTTGCCAATAAATAAATCGTTGTGACCAAAACGGTACCTAAAACCATGCTGCGCGCTACATTGCGCGTCGGATTTTCCATTTCACCGGATACGAAAGTCACGTTTTCCCAAGTAATCGAAGAAAAAAGCGTACCGACCATGGATACACCGATAGCTGCAAATAAGCCCATATTGTTCGGGTTAATGCGCGCTGAAGTATTCCACATATCGCCGAAATTATGTGCGAGGATATTTTTATCGAAACAAAAAAAGCCGATAAGAATGAGTCCGAACAGCGCCGCCAGTTTGGCTAACGTAAAAACACGTTGTATTATACTGCCGCCTTTTAAACCGCGCGTATTCAACCATGTCAGAAAAACAACCACGACTATAGCGAGTAATTGCGCTCTCGATATTTTCAAAAGACCCAAATCAAAAGCAATATTTTTTTCACTGAAAAAGGGGAATAAAACACCGGTGTATTTTGCAAAAGCGACGCTAACGGCAGCAATAGTTCCGGTTTGAATAACGAGAAACAAACTCCAACCATACAAAAACCCGACAAGCGGATTATACGCTTCACGTAAATACACATATTGTCCGCCCGCTTTAGGCATCAGCGCGGAAAGTTCTCCGTAACTGAAAGCAGCCATAATTGTCATTGCGCCCGCAATCATCCACGCGAGCAATAAATAACCGGCACTGCCGACATTGCGTGAGATATCGGCACTGACTATAAAAATACCCGAACCGATCATTGATCCGGCGACTAATAAAATGCCGTCGAGTAAAGTAAGTTTTTTTTGCATGAAAGTGAATAGCAGTATTAAATATCAAACATTCACAAAAATAAAAAAAATATTGAGTTTATTTTATTTTTTTAAAATATTTGGCACACTTTTGAATAATTTATATGTATGATGAAATACTATAATAATTATTTTCAGGAAGAAAGGAAGGAGTTGTAAAACTTTACTTTTGATTGAAATCTGCACAAAAAAAAATTCCTGCTTATCATAAAAAAGATAGGCAGGAATTCGACAAAGTAACATACTATGAGAAAACTTAACACAAAATTAAGGTCGTTTCCGGTATAATAAAAACAAAAAAACACTGAAATTAGGTTGTGTAGCAAACGATTAGGCAACGGTATTTTTTTCAGAGAATACGGAATATGTAATTGTAATATCATTATATGTTATTCGGCAATTTTTTGGATAGTTTTTATTGCGGATTTTAGCAACTTCTTTTAATTCCCGAAATATCAACGATATTATTTTGATAAAAATTCCGAGCAAATTGTCTAACCACTTAAAAAATTTGACGTTCGAGTTTAATCATTTTCATTTTAATTGGGGATTTAAAAAAATCGCGAACAGAAAAAATTTTCTGTTCGCAATTTTTTTTTAAAAATATTCTTTTTGAAAAAATATTTTTCAAAAAATATTTTTATAATTTTTTTCTTTTTGTACGGTAAAACCAAAGACAAAAAATTAGGTTTGTACAAATAGGAATTAAAAAAATATTTTGGCAACGTTTTTGTCTAAATATAAATATTATATCATTCTATGAAAAAATTAAGGAAAAAAAATACTTAAAAAATGTTTTTCGACCATTAATTTTCTTTCTAAAACGATAATAATCAAAGGTTAATATTTTTTTACTTTTACTTGAATACAGTATTTGAATTTTGAATTTCGAGTTTTTTAAAAATTCGCGGTTCCGAATTCCAAATTCCGAATTCCAAATTCGTATACACCTATTCTTTTACTCTAAGCACCGAACCGGTCTTTATTATGTTTACAACCGATACGCTCTTCAAAACAAAATTCACGGGTACGCTTTTACGCTTATGTTTTTTGCTGACATTGCCCGCACTTTTAATAGCTGCACCCAAATCGATTTCAGTTGCCGACATTAACGGTACAGCTTTTTTAGATTGCAACGGCAACGGTATTCGAGATAACAGTGAAGTCGGTTTCGACGGTATCACCGTAATACTCGACGGTTCTGCAAATTCCGGGTCGCCGTTGCAAACAACGACGACAACAAACGGCGGCAGTTATAAATTTACGGGCGTTAGTGCCGGTACTTATAAAATTACGTTTAAGTTGCCGTCCGGTACATCAAAATTATTTTTCGCGCCGAAAAATCAAGGTAATGATCCTTTGTTGGACAGTGACGTGGATTCAACAGGTATTACAACTTTTGTTTTTGATGGTTATACGGATTTGCAAGGTTTAAACGCCGGTATCATTGATATGCAAGGTCCGAAAATTACGCTTGTTAATCCGCTCATAAACAGTCTTAATAACGGCGATACACTGACCGTTCAATGCGATAGCTTGCCGTTAATGAACAACAGTTGGGCAAGTACTGCGGATAATTCCGGGTTAAAAAGCGATCTGTTGTTTAGTGATTTAATATTAGCTTCCGGTAACTGTATCGCCAAAGGGTTTACACAATTGCTTTCTTGCACTTGGACGGCAAAAGATATTTGCGGGAATACTTCGGTGTACACTATTTTCATAAAAGTAACAGACAATAAAGCACCCGTTATAATAAATACGCCGAGCGATACGATTATTTATACTTTCAAAGGACAAACCGTACCGACATTACCGAATACCATTTCAGCCGCCGACAACTGCTCCGGCAATAATATCGGTGTTCAATATGCAGAAACGCAAACCCAAAACGATTGCGGCAGCGTCACGAAAAGAACTTGGATATCGGTTGACGGTTGTGGCAATACCGCTACGAAAACTCAAGCTGTCACGATAGTGGCAATGCAAGGATGTATTTCCGGATCGACCAATCCTGCAGATTCTTTTAAACTCAATTTAGTAGCCGGAACGGCAAAAGATACATTAGTTGCCAATATGTTCGGTACTAACCGTATAGTTACCGCCATTAATCATGAGTTGTCAAGTGGTAACAGTTCCTTGACGAGCAGTGTTTCTGCTATGATTTTTAATGGCGGTTTGAGTGTGCGTTTTTCTGCAGTTGCCGGATTTACGAAACCGGATACGATTATCGGAACGCAGTGCGGTTCAAATACTACCGACTGCCGAGACTTTTTTATATTTGTAGCCCCGCAAGCATTACAATCATCTGCGCATTGCTTTTTGCCGAACGATACAAGTGCTACCTATAAAGTGGCAACGTGTACGGATAAAGCATATTTCTGTATCATGGGCGTAAACAACGTAGACAGTTTCAAACGCAATTATACGATTTTGGAAGGTGGACAACCTTACACTAATAAAATATCAGGTTGCAGTTTCGATAGTCTGTACTCTTACACTTATTTTACGGTGCCGAAGATGGGAAAAGGATTTCCGTACAGGTTGGATTACTGGAATTTAAACGGTCAGCAATACACGATTTCATCTTTTATTTTGATGCAGCAATTATTGGATTCAATGAATGTTTGGGATCCGATAGGGCATTGGAAAATTGATACGTCTTTGTTGGTTATTTACGGCGGTAATTCGCGCAATAGTTACGGACAAATAAAAGTCACGCGCATTGCCAACGGATCAATCGGCTATTTGGAACTCAATACGCAATACAATTCGAATGGACTAAATATTTGTTTTAATGTCGGTGGACATGAATTGATTATCAGAAATAATACCACGCTTTGTCAAGATTTCGTGCGCGTTGTTGTTACGTGCGATTCGATTACCGCAAAAAAACCGATTGCCGTGCCGGATAGTTTTTCGGTGCATCGAAACGGTTCCCGTTATTTTTCGCCGCTCGCGAACGATAAACTCAATGGCGGTTTGAGATCGTTTTCTTTATTGACGCTTCCGAAAAACGGAAATTTTACTTACACGGGTGTTGATTCCATTTTTTATCAACCTTTAAAAAACTTTTGTGGCGGAGATACTTTCCGTTACAGCGTTTGTAATGAATTTTTTTTGTGCGATACCTCAACCATTACCGTGAACGTAACGTGTGATAGTCTTCCGAAAAAACCGGTGGCATTGAGCGATAGATATACTACGAAGAAAAACACACCGATTATTTTCAATCCAACAACAAACGACCAAATTAACGGAATGCTCTCCGGCATCACGATTGTATCTTCACCTAAAAACGGTACAATTGGTTTTACCGGTACGGATTCGTTGGTTTATACTCCCGTCCTGAATTATTGCGGAGGTACGGACACTTTGCGTTATCGCATAACAAATACGGATTTATTATCGGATACGGCATTCGTATTTGTTACAGTGACGTGTGATACGGCGGGTATAAATCCGAAAGCGAATAATGATATAGTTACAACCCAAAGAAATTTAGCGGCTAATATTAATGTTCTGAAAAACGATGTACTAAACGGTACATTGGTCAGTTTGTCGGTGATTAAAAATCCGACGCACGGCACAGCGAGTATTCTGAATAATACGGTAGTTTATTCACCGCTTTTAAATTTTTGCGGGGGTAGTGATACGCTTCAATACAAAGTCTGTAACGGGACAGGTTGCGATTCGGCTTTCGTGTTTATTAGTGTAGTCTGCGATTCGCCGTCAATGCCTAAAAAACCTGTGGCAATTAATGACAGTTACACGACAAAGAAAAACCAATCCTTTGTTTTCAAACCGACGCTCAACGATCAGATAAATGGTGTGCTGTCCGGAGTCAGTACCGTAACTTTACCGTTGCACGGAGCTATCAGTTTTATGGGAATTGATTCACTTATTTACACACCGCAAACGGGTTATTGCGGTCAAGATACTTTCCGTTATCGCCTGACTAATACGGATTTACTTTCAGATACAGCATTTGTTTTTATCACAGTCACTTGCGATACACCGCCGCCTGCTAAACCGATTGCTGTTGCGGATAATGCAACAACGAAAAAAAATACGTCTGTAACCATAAACGTTTTATTGAATGACACACCGAACGGAACGGTAACGGTGAGCATCAATCAAAACCCTAAAAACGGAACGGCGGTAGTTACAAATAATCAAGTCGTGTATACACCGACTACCGGTTTTTGCGGTGCAAGTGATACGCTGCGTTATAAAATTTGTAATAATTTTGATTGTGATTCCGCTTTCGTAATTATTACTGTTACGTGCGATACTACACCGCCGCCGGCAAAACCGATTGCGGTTGCGGATAATGCAGCAACGAAAAAAAACACACCCGTCACGGTTAATGTTTTATTGAATGATACACCGAACGGAATAGTAACGGTGAGCATCAATCAAAACCCTAAAAACGGAACGGCGGTAGTTACGAACAATCAAGTCGTGTATACACCGGCTACCGGTTTTTGCGGCGCAAATGATACGCTGCGGTATAAAGTTTGTAATGCGGTTGGTTGTGATTCCGCTTTGTTGATTGTTGCGGTAAGTTGTCAGGATACAATAAATCCCGATAAACCTGTGGCGGTGAATGATAGTTACACGACAAAAAAGAATACGAGTATCGCTTTTAAACCGACTAACAACGATAATATTAACGGCACACTTTCGGGCGTGACTATTGTGAGCGGACCGAAACACGGTACGATTAATTTTATGGGAATTGATTCTTTGATTTATAAACCCGACAGTGGTTTTTGCGGCGGCATAGATACAATTAGATATCGCTTAGTGAATACAAAATTGTTGGCAGACACCGCATTAATTTTTATAACCGTCAGTTGTGATACAATTCAACCTATTAATCCGAAACCGATTGCTGTTGCGGATAATGTAACAACGAAAAAAAATATATCTGTCACCGTTAATGTTTTAGCGAATGATACACCTAACGGTTTAGTAACGGTGAGTATCAATCAAAACCCTAAAAACGGAACGGCGATTATTGCGAATAATCAAGTCGTGTATACACCAACTACCGGATTTTGCGGCGCAAATGATACCCTGCGGTATAAAATATGCAACAGCGTGGGTTGTGATTCCGCTTTCGTAATTGTTGCAGTTACTTGCGATACGCCGCCACCGCCTACTTTGAAACCGATAGCTGTACCTGACAACGCTACAACGAAAAAAAATACACCCGTAACGGTAAACGTTTTGGCGAACGATACACCAAACGGTGTTGTGACAGTAACAACGAGCATCAATCCTAAAAACGGAACTGCGGTTGTTGCGAACAATCAAGTCATGTATTCACCTAATACCGGATTTTGCGGTTTTGATACGATGCGATATAAAGAGTGTAATACCGGCGGCTGCGATTCGGCGACATTGATAGTAACGGTAACGTGCGATACGGTGGTACCGCCATCGAATAAAAAACCGATTGCGATAACGGATTACTACACGATAAAGAAAAATACGACATTGAATTTCGCTCCCACTAAAAACGACATTCTGAACGGTACTTTATTGAGTTTAAGCATCACTAAATCCGCTAAACACGGTTTGTTAGGTTACGGTTCTACGCCGGATTTATTGATTTATATTCCGAATCGCGATTATTGCGGTAATGATACACTGCAATATTTGGTCTGCAACAATAGTAATCTGTGCGATACGGCAAGTATCTTCATCAATATCAGTTGCGATACAACTTTAAAACCCGTTGCTGCGAACGATGCTTATGTTACTTTTAAAAATAAATCTTTCGGCTTTAAACCGACAGCGAACGATATTTTAAACGGTACGCTTTCGAGTTTGAGTACAGTGGCTGCACCGAAACATGGTTCTATTGCATTCTTCGGAGATTCGATATTGTATGCGCCTGCGTTAAATTATTGCGGATTAGATACTTTTCAGTATAAAGTTTGCAATGATAAAAATTTATGTGATTCGGCATTTGTTTTTATAACGGTGAATTGCGACAGCATCGTAACAACCCCTAAAAAACCGGTTGCCGTAAACGATACAGTCAATACGAAAAAAAATACGCCCGTGCATTTCAAACCCACTTCGAACGATCAAATTAACGGTACGTTTTCGGGAATGAGTTTCGTAAAATTACCGTTACACGGTATTGTCGGTTTCATCGGCACAGATTCGGTCATGTACACGCCGAACGCTAATTATTGCGGGGCAGATACGCTGACTTATCGCATAACAAACACGGATTTATTATCCGATACTGCGATAGTATTTATCAATATTGCTTGCGATTCATCAGCATTACCGGTAGCTGTGAACGACAGCGTTACGACACGCAAAAATACACCGATAAGAATCAGAATTTTGGATAACGATACGCTTAACGGAACGCTCCAATCCATATTCATTACCATGAGCCCGATTTTAGGTACGGCAGTTTTTGGCAATGATAATGTTATTACGTACACACCGGATTCTTGCGGATTTGTAGATTCGTTGAAATACCGCATTTGTAATATCAACGGTTGTTCGATTGCTACCGTAAAAATTCGCGTATTGTGTGATACCGTTAATCCGGTCACGAACCGAAAACCGAAAGCTGTAAACGACATAGCTAACACGAATAAAGGAATGAAAATACAGATTCCGGTGACGGCAAACGATTCGCTGTTCGGTATTCCGGTAGATTCCGTGACGATTGTGAACAAACCTAATCACGGTGTTGCGAGCGTTGATGCGAATAAAAATGTGGTGTATATACCCGATACAGCCTACTGCAATAAATCCGATACAATGCGTTATGCGGTATGTAATAAAAACGGATGCGATACGGCACAGGTATACATTCTGATTTACTGCGACACAACAAAAAATCCAACGCAAACACCTTTAGCTGTTATGGATACCGTTTCAACTCAAAAAGGTATTGGCGTTCTGATAAATGTTACTGCTAACGATTCGTTGCGCGGCGCGGATACGTTCCGTATAAAAACAAATCCGATACATGGTATGGCGCAATTCGATTCATTGCATCGCGTAAAATACCAACCCGATACAGCTTATTGCGGTCGAGATACATTCACTTACGAAATTTGTAACCGTTTCGGATGCAGTGCGGCACCGGTTATCGTTAATATCAATTGCTCGAGTACAAGTATCGCGGATACTTTACCGCGCGCTAAAAACGATACCGTTACGGTCGTTTTAAATCATAATATTGATATTCCGGTTTTGAACAATGATACTTTACGTGGTGCAACTTTAATAAGTACACCGACTATGCAGCCGCACAACGGAAAAGTAACCACAAATACTTCCGGCGGATTTAATTATACGCCCAACGCGAATTATTTCGGAATAGATTCATTCCAGTATTCTGTTTGCAATCGTTACGGTTGCAGTACGGCGTGGGTAATTATTGCGGTTGATGAAGGTGACAGTATTATTGTATACAATGCATTTTCTCCGAACGGCGATTTCGTGAACGACCAATTGCAAATTGCGGGTATCGATAAATTTCAGGATAATCAAGTCGTCATCTTCAATCGGTGGGGTGAGCAAGTATATAACGTAAAAGGTTATACCAATGCCAACGGCTGGGATGGTGCTTGGGAACATAAAATGGTGCCGGACGGAACATATTTCTATTTCATCATTATTAATAAACCCGATAAAACGCAACAAAAATATACCGGCTACCTGCAAGTACAACGATAATTATGATTTTGGATTTTGGATTTTGGATTTCAGATCTTTTTTGAAGTCCGAAGTCCAAAATCCAAATAGTCCGAAATCCGAAATTAAATTACTACTTTATTCAACTCTTTAGCTAATTGATTGCGCAAAAATTCTAATCGTTGCTGTATTTTTAAATGTTTCATCAATAATGGAATGTCGCCCGCTTGTTCTATTTTTTTAATGGTTTCTTTATTGGAATCGCACAAGGCGTTGAATTTGCTGAGTTTAAACCGCTTTACGGATTGTTCGCTGTCGAGTTTGAAATTTTTATCGGGCATCAATTGTGTTTCTAAAGGGCGTTGAAATTTTTCTTCCCAATTGTGCGAGTACTCGTACGGCGAAGTCAACATACCGGAAGTAAAATCGCGAATATTTTTATTGGTGTGATTCAAAAAAATATCGCCGTTAACAGGTATGCCGTTTTGAATATTTTTGTACGCTTCAAGCACAATGCTTTGATAAACGGTATTATCGAACGTGTTCAAAACATCCTCGATATTATTAATGATAAATTGTGCTACGGTTGTTTGGTTCGTTGCGTCGTATATTTCGTGTCCCATTGTCACTAAAATGCGCGCAATATCCCTTTCTAAAAAATCAGAACTAAACGATAGATTTTGAACATTGTGCGTTGGGCTTTGGACGTTGGATGCCGGATTTTGATCGTTGGTGTTTTCTCCCGGCAGTGTAATTTCTTCGGATAAATTTGTGGCAGGTGCTGCATTGCCGCGTTGTTTTTTCTCTTCAAGGCTTTTGCGCACTAATTTTCCGGTTTCGCCGACTAAAACGCTTTCGTCTACGCGCATTAAAGCAGCGCATTCTCGAATGTACAATTGCCGTTTTACAGGGTCCGGAATTTTGGCGATACTCGATACAATTTCTTTAATCAGTTTGGATTTTTTTACCGGATCGTTACCCGCATCGCTTAAAAGTATTTCGGTTTTGAAAAAAATAAAATCGCGTGCTTTTTCAGCAATATGGTTAATAAATTTTTCTGCACCTACTTTTTGCACGTAACTGTCCGGATCGTCTTTGTCGGGCAATAAAACGATTTTTACGTTCAAGTCTTCCTCCAAAACTAAATCCAAGCCGCGTAATGCAGCTTTTATGCCCGCAGCATCACCGTCGTAAATAATTTTTATGTTCGGCGTGAAGCGTTTTATCAGACGGATTTGTTCAACAGTGAGCGACGTGCCGCTCGAAGCCACCACATTTTCAATACCGGCTTGATGTAAAGAAATTACGTCCGTATAACCTTCGACTAAAATACATTCGTCTGCTTTTTGTATCGCCTTGCGCGCTTGATACAAACCGTAAAGCGTTTTACTTTTAAAATAAACTTCTGTTTCAGGAGAATTAATATATTTCGGTGCAGTGGTCATAGGTCGGTATTCAGTTGTAAATTTCTCATTACTATTGACAACTGAAGGCTGACTACTGACCACTGACATAATTCTTCCGGCAAAAGCAATCGGTTTTCCGGATAAATTATGTATAGCGAACATAACCCGGTTGCGAAAAAAATCGCGATCGTTTTGCGTGGTTAAACCTAATTTGCGCAATAAATCTATTGAATACTTTTCGCTGATGAGGGTTTTAGTGAGTGAATCGCCGTGATCGGGCGCGAAACCTAAACCGAAACGCCGGATAGTTTCTTCCCTGAATTGGCGTTGTTTAAAGTAAGATAAGCCGATACTTTTTCCTTTATCGGTCTCGAACAATTGGTCTTGAAAAAATTTTAATGCCCGCTCATTAACGATGTGCAACGAATCGGCTTCTTGCCTTTCCGCAATCGCTTCTTGCGTCAAAACAATTTCTTCGACTTCTATATTATATCTTTTAGCAAGCCATTTGAGGGCTTCCGGAAAAGTATAATTTTCGAGTTCCATCATAAAACGCACCGGATCACCGCCTTTGCCGCAACCGAAACATTTACAAATATTTTTGGCGGGACTGACGACAAACGATGGCGTTTTTTCGTTATGAAACGGACATAAACCCATCATATTTGCGCCGCGCCGTTTCAGCGTCACGAAATCGCCGACGACATCTTCAATACGCGCCGTCTCTAAAATAAGTTGTACCGTTTTTTGTGAAATCATATGCAAAACTATCGGACAAAGGTTACAAAAATAAATAATTTTGGAGAATTTAGTACCTTATAACACTTTTGTTCCTTATCCCTTCAACACAATTTTATTTTCGCCTGCCCACTGTTTCATATCTTGCCGACCGATTGCGGCTGCCAACATATCCGGAAAATTATCGGGCGTACAGGTGAAAACGGGTATCTCTAATTTTGAAAAAAATGTCGCATTCGTTTTGTCATAACTCGGTGCACCGTCGTCGTTGAGTGCTAAAATAGAAATACATTGAACACCGTTTTGCGCCAACTCTTGCATACGAAGTTGCATAGGTTCGTTGCTGCCGCTTTCGTACAAATCGGAAATTAAAATGAAAATAGTATCGCTCGGTTTCGTGATAAGACTTTGACAATAACTTAAAGCGTTATTTATATCCGTGCCGCCGCCGAGTTGTACTCCGAAAAGTAAATCTACGGGGTCTTTTAAATCGTCGGTTAAATTTACGACTTCGGTATCGAAAACGATGAGGTGTGTTTTAAGTGTAGGTAACGTCGCTAACACCGCGCCGAAAATACCTGTAAACACTACCGAAGTTCCCATAGAACCGCTTTGATCAAGACAAAGTATTATATCTTTCAGCGAACGTTTATTTTTTCTGCCGTAACCGATGCGTACTTCCGGAATAACGGTTTTGTATTGAGGTTGATAATGTTTAAGATTTTTTTTTATTGTCGTGTTCCAGTCTATTTCGTTGAAGCGGGGTCGGCGATTGCGCAAACTCTTATTCAAAGCACCCGTGATGGCTTGAATCGTTTTTTGTTCTAAACGTTGCATCAATTCATCTGCAACTTTGCGCACCACGAAACGCGCCGTATCGCGCGTTTCACTCGGAATAGCTTTGCCGAGTTCGAGTAGTGTAGCTAATAAATGTACATCCGGTACAGCTTGCTCTAAAATTTCGGGATCTAAAAGCAATTTATTTTTGAGTTCGGGTTGTTTGAGCGCGTCGTCTTGAATAACTTGTGCGACCGATTGCGGAAAATATTTCCGAATATCGCCTAACCAACGTGCAATTTGCGGTTGTGATTTACTGGTCCCGCCTTTTTTGTTTTCGTCGGCATACTCGAATTTATTTCTGCGTTCACATTCGTATAAAGCAGTTAAAACTTTATCCATTTGCATATTTGCTCCCGACAATTTCGTTTCGGTGCCGTCGGCATCATCGCCGCCCAAAACCATTCGCCAACGTGTAAGATTATCCAAATTGAATTATGAGTTTTGAATTAATTTTTAATTTTTTGTTCCTTTAACATTTCCATATCTGTCATTACTTCCGAAAAAATTATAGGCGGTACTTCGCCCAAAGCGATTAAACGCGGATCGTTTTCGGTGCGCGGTTCGTTATAAATATAATCGCCGAATTGTGCTGAATTACTTTTTACGAACATTAAACCGCCGATGATGGCAGGTTCTTCGTAATAGCCGATACTTAAAGCGCCGGTTTGTTCGATGATAGCCAACAGTTGTTCTTCCCGAAAAGATTTGTAGTAACTTGCAATACCGCCACCGTCAACAATAGAGCCGCGTAACCAACCGCGTTTTTCTAAATTGCCGATAAAT
Organism: Chitinophagales bacterium; assembly: GCA_038226035.1. Taxonomy (GTDB): domain Bacteria; phylum Bacteroidota; class Bacteroidia; order Chitinophagales; family Saprospiraceae; genus JAAFJT01. Next base: position 201,045 of record JBBRQS010000001.1, read on the forward strand.
GTAAATGCGTTTACTTGAACGCCTGAATAAGCGCGTGATATTTTTTCCGTTTTTTTGTTTTCAGCGCAAAAAAATACTTTTCGCTCCGTTTGCATAAAAACGGGTGTGAGTGAAGCTTCGGAAAAATAATTTTTCCAATAATTCAATATATCGGATTCAAGTTGAATGGGATGTACCAATCCGATTTTAGTCGCACCCGTCAAATTTATTTCATCACCTTCATCATTAACGACAGTTTGATCTTCTTGAACCGTAAAAGTATATTGTAAGGACACAAAATTTTGTGACTCTACCGCTTTTTCGAATACACCCCAAATTAATCGCACGGCATACACGAACATCACCGGATTATTCAGAAATAAGGTTTGCCATTTTTCACTTTCCCAACGCCGTTGCGACACTAAATAACTTTCTAAGCGCGGTGTTTGTGCTTTTACGGTTTCTTTAATTTCTTTGGCGATATTTTTAAATTCGGTTTTTACGGTTTCGGGTGTTCCTTTCGGCAGTGCTTTGAGGGCGAGATTATCTTCGTTCAGGAAAGTTAAAACGAAATCGGTATCAACAAAAGCGCGGTAGGTTTCGTTGCGTACCGTAAAATTTTTGAACAAACCCTCAAAACCGAAATCCGCAATGATAGCATCCGACAAATCGTTTTCCGAAACACCTAAAAATTCTGCGGCACTTTTAAATGCCAAAGTCGCCGTTTTACCGATATTTTTTGCTTTGTATTTGCGCGTAAAATAATCAACGGTACGCAACGCTTTTACGGAAGCGTTTAAAACAATCGCCTGCACGGCATATTCCGCCATTTTCGGACGCGCATTATCCGCCCAATTATTGGCTTTTATTTTCAGCGTTTCAATCGTTTTATCATTCCCGAGTATGCTTGCCAAAGTCATACACCATTTATGTTTGGCTTCCGCACCGCATTCAAAAAAAATTTTTAACAACATTTCCGAAAAATCGTTGCTGCTTGATCGGTCTATATTTTGAACGATCGCCAAACTTTCCGGATCCAAACTGATATCTTTCATACGACTCATTCGGTACAACAAAAAATGTATTTCCGATTCGGAAAGTGGAATACCGCCGTTTTTTTTATAAATTTTCGGAAAATCAATGTCTTTCAACCAATTCTCAAAAGGTTTATCGAGTTTTGTATTCATGCCTGTAATTTAATTTCATCGGCAAATTTCGAGAATTATTTTTTAATTTTTGATAAATAATTATGCGGGAATATTTTTTGGAAATTAATTTTTAAATCTGAAAAAAAGTCTGAAAAAAATTCTAAAAAAAAATTCGCAAAGAAAATTATTTTCCTCACGAATTTTTTTTTAATAATTTTTTTGAAATGATTTTATCAATTCAATTTATATTTTTGTAAACGTCAAAAGTCAGAATGTTTTGAGATTTGTACCACCCATTTTAAGAAACCGCAGCATCAAATTTATATTAACCCTTGAACGAGAAAAAATATCCCTATACCCGCCAAAGACATACTGACATACCATAATAATTTTTGCCGAGTGAGAATTCCGATAGCAGCCATGGCGATTGCAATTTGAAAAATCGTATTGCCGCGCGCTAAAATGGCGTGCCGCCGTAAATGATCTTCCGATAAATGCGTTTCTTCTTCGGCTTGTTCTTTAATTTTTTCTTGATCTTTTTTATAGGTTTCTACTTTAGTTTCGTCTTCTTTCGCAGGTTCTTTACCGTTGGCTTTCAATAATTTATTTGTTGCAGAATAAATCTCCGATTTAATACCTTTAGCTTGATAATACGACCAACCGTCGGATGCTTTTATTTGCTCCAACATAGCTTCGCTTTCAAAATGTCCCGCCATTAAACTTGTGATGGCGGAAAGTACGGAAATAATTGCCGTGGTAAGTGCTACACGCCCTATCCAACTGCTCATCATTCCTTTTTCATTCTTCTCACCGTGACTGCTTTCATTTGCAGCTTCTTCAATTTTTTCGTGCAGATGTTCCATCGGTACTTCCGATTCTTCCATGATTTTTATTTTTTTTGTTATGAAAATTAATTTAAATCTATATATTTACTCAATATCTGCATCTACTATTTTTTATTTTTTTAACATTTAGACTTTAAGATGGTATTAAGAAGTTAAGTACAATTCTGAATACCACAACATGAATTTAATGTCTTAATGTTGAATTAAGTTATTTTTTTTTAAAAAACAAAAATAGAAAATCGAGTAATAATTTTCTATTTTATGGGAAATTATTTTTTTACGATTTTTTCAAAAGCACTCTTTTACAAAAAATTTCAAAAAAAATCATAACCATCCGAATAACCAAAACTTTTTTTTCTTTTTGTATTTCGACGACACATTATTTAATTGCATCAATACGGCATGAGACGGTAAATCTTGTATCGGCAATCGGAGTCGGGCTGTATTAAAAACCATTTCGTTATTTTTACAATTTGTTACCGTAACGGCGTATAAATAGGTATCATCGGGTTTGGCATTTTTATCGTAGAAAGTCAGTTCTTTTACATCTTCAGGAATAATGGCGAGGATATTCCGACTGTCCGAAAAATCTACTTTACCCCAATTAAACCGATATATCAGATATTGAAACGGCAAATTTTTTTTAACATTCCCGCTTGTTTTCCAACGGAGGTGTACACCGGCATTTTCATAAATAATGGCGCGAATTTCACTCGGTTCGCAAGCCAACATGGAGGTATCTTTAACAACTTCGGGTGGAATAGCAAATTCGCGAAAATAATTATTTTTCAAAGAATCGCTGAAACCCAACGGATTGTAAAGTAAACTTTTGGCACTGAAAAAAACCGCACCTTTTACGGATTTCAAACCGCGCGCGATTAAAAGTTGGCGCGGCATTTCGTTCGGGTCTATCCAATTCGGTTCGCGTTTGCTCACTTGACCGATGCGTCCGGATTGGTAGCCGATATAAACAGGTTTGCCGTAGCTGTTATCCGCCCACCAGCGCGCTACTTTTTCGTGATCGGCTAAATTAAAACCTGTTGCCCAATAATCTTGCGGTACGACGTAATCAATCCAACCGAGTTGCAACCATTTGCGTACGTCGGCATATAAATCGTCGTAACAAGTAACGCCGGCGTGTGTATCCGACCCCGCAGGATCTACACAACTGTTGCGCCAAACACCGAACGGACTGATACCGAATTGAACGCGCGGTTTTACTTTTTTTATAATTGTTGAAACGCTTTGAATCAATTGATCCACATTGTCGCGTCGCCAATCATCAATAGAAGAAAATCCGGAACCGTATTGTTGAAATGTATCGGAATCGCGGAAAGGTTCATTGCCGTTTTTATACGGATAAAAATAGTCATCAAAATGAATACCGTCTATATCATATTTGCGCACGATTTCTTCGACAACGCCTGTCACGTGTTGGCGTACTTCCGGCAAACCCGGATTCATGACATATCGTTTATTGTATAACAGACACCATTCCGGATGTTTATTTAATACATGCGCCGGAGAAAAATCTTCTCTTGTTTGGTTGTCCATAGAAGCGCGATACGGATTTAGCCACGCATGAAACTCAAAACCCATTTCGTGTGCCGTCCGAATCATAAATGCCAACGGATCGTAACCGTTTGCGGGTGCCAAACCGGATTGTCCGGTAAGCCAATTCGACCAAGGAATACTGTCCGAAACATAAAAAGCATCTGATGTGGAGCGAATTTGAACGTAAAGTGCATTAATACCTAAAGGTTTCAGTTTCTCCAACATTTCCGTCCACTCTTTGGCTAAATAACGATCGTCGGGCGTTGCAATGCGTGGATAATCAATATTCAGAACTGTTGCAACCCATACGCCGCGCAACTCGCGTTTGGGTGATTGCGCTTGGACCGAGAAGAAAAATAAAGAAAATAATACCAAGAAGGATACGGAAGCAGCAATTTTATTCAGCATAGCGTTTCAAGCGTAACATTGTTCAGAGATTTAATAGGGGTTAATGCAAAAATACAAAATGCTAATGATAATTTTTGTATTCGCCTTTTTTTTTAACGAAAAAAAATTACCGGTGTTGCAGTTGTTATCGCGATTTTATTATTACGACGATATTGTTTTTATACTCATACTGTAAATTTCTGTGCACATTTCACAATAAAATATTACTTTTGCATAAATTTTACGAAAATAACCCACCAATTCATTGTGGTACAATTTTGTTATCTTTAATATAATTGAAAATCGTTAAAAAAAGCGCATGAAAATTACGAACGAAACGAAAATCGGCTTGTTAGCAGCTATTACAATTATAGCCGCTTTTTGGGGTTATAAATTTTTGAAGAATGAAAGTGTACTAGACAAAAATATTTTCTTAAATGCCGACTTCGACAATGCCGAACAAATAACAACCTCCTCGCCTGTATATTTTCACGGTGTAACGGTCGGCACGCTCAAAGAAATTAAATTCCGTCCCGACAATAACAACCGGGCCACTTTAGTTCTTGCCATAAAACAAAATCCGGGTATTCCGAAAAATGCGCGTGTTGTTTTATTTTCAAACGGCGTATTAGCAGGAAAAGCACTCCAATTAGAATATGAGACCCCTTGTGCCGGAAAAAATTGTGCCGTTTCGGGCGATTATCTGCAAGGAACATCGCAAAGTATGCTGACATCCATGATCGGTACGCCGGAACAATTGGATCCGTACATGAAAAAATTGACACACGGCGTAAATACAATGATGGATACACTTTCATTGTCTTTGAAGGATCCGGAAAATGAAGTCGGAAAAAGTCTGCGTGATGTTCAAGAAGCACTCATTAGTTTGAGAAAATCTACTGAAACCGTCAATAAAATTTTAGCGGCTTCATCGAATAATATGAATGCTACTTTTGCGAATTTGGAAGTATTGACGCGCGGATTTGCTAAAAACAACGATAATATATCTGGCGCGATCGGTAATATAAAAACACTGACTGAACACGCGAATTCACTTAATTTTTCTAAAATTAATGGTGCCACAGACAGTTTGAGTTTGAGTATCGTTGCACTGAAACAAACACTCAACGAATCTCAAAATACTTTAAGAAGTTTAACCGGTGTGATGACCCGCGTGCAAAACGGAGAAGGAACGGTCGGACAATTGCTTGCCAATGACAGCATCTACAAAAACTTAAACTTGATGGCAATACACACGGAAGCGTTAATGCAAGATATACGTTTAAATCCGAAGCGGTACATCAACTTCAATCCTTTTCGCAGATACAAACAATACGTCGTACCGGAAAATGATCCTTTAATAGATTCTTTATCCAAACGGTATAATTTGTTGTTAAAAAAGAATTAAATCTTCGTGAGGTGGAAAAAGAACAAGATATTCGATGGGAGTAAAGGTTTCAGAATTTTAATAAAGTACTCATTCAATTAACGAATGCTGTGGAATTGGGTATAGAAAGAAATTTGAATCCGACTGAAAAACAGGGACTTATGAAGGCATTTGAATTTACTCATGAATTAGCTTGGAATGTATTTAAAGATTTTTTTAAAAACCAAGGAAATAACGACCTCAAAGGCTCTAAAGATGCTACACGCCAAGCGTTTAAAGAGGAATTAATAATTGACGGATTCGGTTGGATGGAAATGATAAAAAGCAGAAATCAATCTGCACACACTTACAATGAGGATGTTGCAGAGGAAATTATACTAATGATTACCAATATCTACTTATCACTATTTTATGATTTTCAAACAGAAATGAACCGGCTCATAATAAAAAATAGGAAAAATTAATTTATTTAAAATTATGAAATTCGGGCTTTCAGATTCTACGATTGAAAAAATTAACAGTGTTTTTAAAAAATACGCTTATATTGAAGAAGTAATTATTTACGGATCGCGAGCGAAAGGTAATTTCCGAAACGGTTCCGATATCGATTTAACGATTAAGTGCAGCCAAATGTCTTACAGAGAATTATCCGTTATTGAAAACGTGCTCGACGATCTTAATTTACCTTATGAAATAGATATTTCGAGATTTTCGGAAATAGAGAACTTAAATTTAATTGACTACATACAACAAAAAGGTATACAATTTTATACTTCCTCGCCTACAGTTCCCTCCAAGTGAATTTTTAAAAATCTTCTTTCCCTTCCTTCATCTAAAGTTAAGTTTCATTATTTAAGTTAAATTAATAAATTTGATTTAAACTTACAATAACTTTGTGCAGTCAAATTTTTGTACTATTACAATATTAACTGTAACCTTTTATAATTTTTATAAAACAGTATCAACCGTTCATTTTTGACGTTTCTTTCATCAAAATTAAATTCATAAAATGGGAGCTAACTCTTCACAAAAAATCGTTCAACCTACGCGCGTGGTTCTGTCCGGATTAAATCCGTATGGTGGTATTTTCGGCAGAGCGGAACTGATTCATTTACTGAAACGCACAATGTTTGGCGCGAAAAAAGCCGACATAGATGCGCTGCAAGGAAAAACCTTGTCGCAAGTAATGGATATTCTTTTGACGGTACCGACAACCGACCCCGCACCGCCGCTTAATAATTATACCAACACCACTACACCCGATGTCAATGTTCCGCTCGGACAAACTTGGGTGTATGCACCTGAAGACGGAAATTTGGCCGGACAACGGCGCAATTCTTTAAAATCGTGGTGGGTCGGCAATATGCTCAATCAAAATTTGAGTATTCATGAAAAAATGGTAATGTTTTGGCACAATCATTTTTCTACGCGTGTCGTGGATACATCTCCTTCTTATTTTTGGCCGCACATCGTTATGTTGCGCAAAAACGCACTCGGTAACTTTAAAACTTTCGTGAAAGATGTCACGCTCGATCCGAATATGTTGCGTTTTCTGAACGGATACAGAAACGTAAAAGCCGCTCCCGACGAAAACTACGGACGTGAATTGCAAGAACTTTTCACGATGGGTAAAGAACCGCAAGACTATACCGAAGCAGACGTAAAAGCCACCGCAAAAGTACTCACGGGCTGGAAAGTCCGTCAGGAAACATACAAAATTAATCCGGCAGATACGACCGAAGTATTAAAATATCGTTGGGCTTCGTATTTTTCGATGAATGACCACGACGTAACTAATAAACAATTTTCGGCAGCTTATGCCAACACTATAATTCAAGGAAAAACAGGTATCGACGGCGGTAATGCCGAAATCGACGCGCTGCTGAATATGATTTTTGCCACCAACGATGCCGCAAAATATATTTGCAGAAAACTGTATCGTTTTTTTGTTTATTATAAAGTAGATGCTGTTACGGAAGCAAATGTAATTGCGCCGCTTGCAGACATTTTCAAACAAAATAATTTCGATATTAAACCGGTACTGAAAGCGCTGCTATCGAGCGAACATTTTTTTGATGCCGCCAACACAGGTTGTGTTATAAAAAGTCCGGTGGACTATTTGATTGGTTTGAATCGAGAATTAAATGTCGTATTTCCGGCATCTGCGGATTATGTCGCACAGTATAATGCTTGGTATGCGATTTTGGCAAACGGCAACGGTTTGTCGGCACAAGGACAAAACATTGGTGATCCGCCGAATGTGGCGGGTTGGCAAGCATATTATCAAGCACCTTTGTATCATGAATTTTGGGTGAACACGGATTCGTTCCCAAAACGCCTGCGGTTTACGGATCAATTGCTCACTCCGGGCGGTTTCGGGTTGGGTGTCGGCAAAAAATTTGCTATTAATCCGGTTACATTTACAGATTCTCTCGGTACCCTTGCACAAGACCCAAATACTTTAGTGGATAGTGTGTTGGAGTTATTGTACCGCGTACCGGTTTCTTCGAATTTCAGAGCGTATTTAAAAACGACGATTCTCTTAGACACTCAGGCTTCCGATCACTACTGGACGGATGCTTGGGCGGCATACAAAGCGGCTCCTACGAACGCAATGGTTTTGAATATAGTCACCACCCGTTTAACAAAATTTTATAAATTTCTATTGGATAGTCCGGAATATCAACTTTCTTAATGGTAAATATTTTAATGGTAAATAGTAAATGGTAAACGGTAAATTTTTTATTAATTCCTTTACTGTTCATTAGGCATCATTTTTTATTGAAAGATTTACCGTTTACCATTGAAAGATTTACCGCTAAAAAATTTACCATTAAAAGATTTACAATTTATGAAAAGAAGATCCTTTATAAAGAACGCTACCGTATCAGCCGCAATACCTTCGCTGTTCGGTACTATGGGTATAAAAGCATTCGGTTATTCTCCGCTGCTCGGTTTATTAAATGAAGCGTATACCGATACCGATCATGTATTGGTGGTTATACGCTTATCAGGTGGTAACGACGGTTTGAATACAGTTATTCCACTTGATCAATATTCTAATTTGAGCACTGCACGCGCCAATATCTTGATTAATGAAACTCAGGTGTTAAAGCTCAACGGCGTTACCGGTACCGGTTTGAATCCTGCAATGACCGGAATGCAAACGCTGTTCAATGAAGGCAAAGTAAAAATCGTACAAGGCGTGAGTTATCCGAATCAGAGTTATTCGCATTTCCGTGCTACTGATATTTTCATGAGCGCGTCTGATTCGGATAAAGTAGTGACGACGGGTTGGGCAGGCAGGTATTTGGGCAACGAATATCCGAATTATCCGCTCAATTTTCCGAACACAACGATGCCGGATCCTTTGGCGATTCAGATGAACGATATGACGCTCACTTTTGCCGGTCAAAACACTTTGATGGGTATAACTATTTCCGATCCCGATAATCCGTATGCTTTTTTCACGGACCCGAATCAGGCTGCATTGCCGGTAAATATGGCGAATGAACTGTCTTATTTACAAACAGTCGCTAAACAAGCCGATAAATACGGAACGGGTGTAAAAGCGGCTTACGATAGAGCCGCCAATACGGTAACGTATCCGGCAAATAATCAGTTGAGTCCGCAACTATCCAAAATTGCGCGTATGATAAAAGGCGGTTTGAAAACCCGCATTTACATGGTACAGATGGGCAGTTTCGATACCCACTCGAATCAAGTTATAGCTACAGATCACGCCACCGGTAATCAAGCGAATTTATTGCAACAATTATCCGAAGCAGTTTTGGCTTTTCAACGCGATTTAGAAGGCATGAAAATTCAAGATCGAGTCATGTCAATGACCTTTTCCGAATTCGGCCGCCGCATTATATCTAATGCTTCCGGCGGAACGGATCACGGTGCGGCATATCCGATGTTCGTTATCGGCTCGAAAATAAAAGGCGGTATGCTAGGCGTCAATCCGACAATTCCAAACGGTACTACGGTTAATTCCAATTTGCCGATGCAGTATGATTTCCGTTCCGTTTACGGTTCCATTCTCAAAGATTGGTTCTGTATTAACAGTACAGATTTGAATACCGTGATGTTGGGCAGTGCTGCGGGTTTACAAAATTTGCCGATAATTAATACTCAAAATTGCAATAATTCACTCAGCGATTCGCACGATTTGAATAATGCCGCCGGATTAAATGTAGTATCAAATTATCCGAATCCTTTCGATTTCGGTACCACCATTAAATTTGAAACGCAAGGCGGATACACGATGGTGCAAATTTTTGATGTGGAAGGTCAAATAGTTGCCGTGCCTGTTGAAGGTAATTACGCACCCGGCAAATATGAGGTGTATTACAATGGCGGTTATTTACCGAGTGGTATTTATTATTTGCGTTTTCAAGACTCAACATATTCGCAAGTAAAAATTATGAGTAAGGTGAGATAATTTTTGGAATTTAAATTCATAAAAAAAAATCGCGTGATGCAACTTTAGAAATTTAAGCTGTATCGCGCGATTTTTTTATGAATTTTTTAATTATTTCGGAAATAATTATTTCAGAAAAATTATTTCGGAAATAATTATTTTATATGAAATGCTTTTTTCACTTTATCTACATAATCCAATTTTTCCCAAGTAAACAATTCTACTTTAACAGTTTTGGTTTTGCCGTCCGGTGAAGTAAAGGTTTTTTCTACCGTTTCGTTCACGCGCCCCATGTGACCGTAAGCTGCCGTTTCGCTGTAAATCGGATTGCGCAATTTCAAACGTTTTTCTATTAAGTAAGGGCGCATATCGAAAAGTTCTTCCACTTTGTGTGCTATTTCGCCGTCAGACATTTTTACTTTTGATGTACAATAAGTATTTACGTAAATACCCATCGGTTTTGCAACGCCGATAGCGTAACTCACCTGCACCAATATTTCGGAACAAACACCCGCAGCAACCAAATTTTTTGCGATGTGGCGTGTAGCATAAGCCGCAGAACGGTCTACTTTAGACGGATCTTTTCCGGAAAATGCACCGCCGCCGTGCGCACCTTTACCGCCGTATGTATCTACGATAATTTTTCTACCCGTCAAACCCGTATCACCGTGCGGACCGCCGATAACGAATTTTCCGGTCGGATTGACGTGATAAATAATTTTATCGTTAAATAGTTTTTGCGTTTGGGCGTTACATTTCGCCATTACGCGCGGAACAAGAATATTAATTACGTCAGCTTTTATTTTTTCCTGCATCGCTTTTTCGTCAGCAAAATCGTCGTGTTGCGTAGAAATAACGATAGTATCAATGCGTTGCGGTTTATTGTCATCGGAGTATTCTATCGTCACTTGCGATTTTGCATCCGGACGCAAATAAGGCATCGCCGTATTTTCGCGGCGCAATGCCGCTAATTCAATTAATAACAAATGCGCTAAGTCGAGTGCCAAAGGCATATAATTATCAGTTTCGTCGGTCGCGTAACCGAACATCATACCTTGATCACCGGCACCTTGTTCTTCGGGGTTAGTGCGTTCTACGCCTTGATTAATATCGGCGGACTGATCATGGATAGCAGACATGATGCCGCATGAATTCGCTTCGAACATATACTCCGATTTAGTGTAGCCGATTTTGCGGATAACTTCACGTGCAATGTGTTGAACATCTAAATAAGTCTTTGTTTTCACTTCTCCCGCCAAAATGACTTGACCCGTTGTAACCAATGTTTCGCAAGCGACTTTCGATGTCGGATCAAACGCCATGAAATTATCGATCAAAGCATCTGAAATTTGGTCCGCTACTTTATCCGGGTGTCCTTCCGAAACGGATTCCGATGTGAATAAATAAGGCATTAAGTTTACGTTTTTTAAATGAGGAAATAAGCGTCAGTTTCGCTCGTGTGTTTAATAATTTTCTAAAACTCCGTAAAGGTAAAAAGAGTTACGCTGAATTTTATTTTTTAAAAAAAATTAACAGAATTTTATTTGGGTTGAATAATTTATCGCATTAAATGAAACGCTAAAAAACTGCCGGCATACGCCAATGCGCCCATAAAAATAAATTGCAAAATAGGCCACTTCCATGATTTAGTTTCGCGTTTCACGACGGCGAGTGTACTCATGCACTGCATCGCGAAAACATAAAAAATGAGCAGCGACATGGCTGTAGCTGTGCTGTAAACGAGCGTACCATCTTGCTTTTTTTCGCGCATCATACGTTCGCGAATAGTAGCGGTATCGTCACCGGCACTGCCGACGCTGTAAATTGTTGCCATAGTGCCGACAAAAACTTCGCGCGCAGCAAAAGAAGACAACAAGGCGATACCGATTTTCCAATCGAAACCTAACGGACGAATAGCGGGTTCGATACTTTTTCCGAAATAGCCGGCATAAGAAAATTCTAATTTTTTTGCTGCAACCATATCTTCGCGCTGTTTCGCATCCGGATTTAGGGTATGCGCAGTATCGTAATCTTGAATTGATTTTTCAATTTGATGCGGTGTAGGTGAAAATGTCGCGAGTATCCATAAAAATATCGCAACAATCATAATCGTTTTTCCGGCTTCCGTAATGAATGTTTTTACTTTTTCCCAAACAGTCAGGAAAACGTTGCGCCAATGCGGCAATCTGTATTGCGGTAATTCGATGGCTAAAAATGTAGTTTCGTGCGACCGGATAATTTTTTTCAACACAAAAGCTGCCGAGAGTGAAGTGACAACACCGAGTGCGTACAAAAAAGTAAACATCAAACCTTGCCGGTTAAAAATTCCCCAGTAAGTATTCGGCACCACAAAACCCACTAAAAGTGCGTAAACCGGTATGCGCGCCGAACAGGAAATGAACGGTGTAACGAGAATAGTAATCAACCGTTCTTTCCAATTTGAAATCGTGCGTGTGGACATTATTGCCGGTATCGCGCACGCGCCGCCCGCCACCAACGCCACAATGCTGCGTCCGTTTAATCCGACTTTTTGCATAATCCGGTCGAATAAATATACAGAACGCGCCATGTAGCCGACTTCTTCGAGCAGTGCAATCAGAAAAAATAAAATTGCTATTTGCGGAATAAACGCCAATACACCGCTCAAGCCGGCGAGAATACCGTTTGTAAGTAAATCGGACATCCAATTTTCGGGTAAGTGTAATTTCAAAAAACTGTTCAGGTAAACAAAAGAATTTTCTATCCAAGTTTTAGGTAATTCCGCGAATGCAAAAATGGATTGAAAAATAATAAACAATATCGTGAAAAATATGAGCGGACCGGCAATGTGATTAGTGACTATACGGTCAATTTTGTCCGTTATGTTAAATTCGGTTTGAACGGGCTTAATAAAAATTTTACGTAACACGGGTTGCAATTTATCAAACCGTTGAAGTGTTTCGGTTATCTGCAAGCGCAAATCTTCAAAATTATTTTCTTTCACTATCGGTGCAATCGCTTTTTTCTCACTTTCTTTCAAAAACGGCAATTTGTCAAAATGGTGTGCGATGAGCATACTGCGATACATATTATTCGCTTGCGGCAAAAAAAAACGAATTTTTTCTGCGGTACTTATTTCATTCGGCAATGGTTGATAAAACATTTTGGCAGGTGCAAGCAAACTGCGTTCTTGAATGAGTTGCATTTCGCTTTTCAAATCATCGAAACCCGCGCCGGAACGTCCGTTGAGTTCAATAACCATCACGCGCAAAGTTTCGGAAAGGGTTGTTTTATCGAAAAAAATATTTTTATCCGCAGCAGCATCTACCATCGTAATACACAAAATGATCGGAATTTGCAGGTCGCGTATTTGCGTGAACAGCAATAAATGGCGTTCAAGATTGGTAAGGTCGGCAACGTAAATAACAGCATCCGGAAAATTTTCGTCATTCGGATTGGCAAGGATATTTAAAACAACGCGCTCGTCTTGAGAGTTAGGATACAAACTGTACGTGCCGGGCAAGTCAATAACCGTACATTTTTTATCGTTGAGTATAATTGAACCGATTTTTTTATCAACAGTTACGCCCGGAAAATTACCGACTTTCTGCCGTAATCCTGTCAGTTGGTTGAATACCGAACTTTTTCCCGCATTCGGGTTTCCTGCTAAAGCAAATTTGAAATTCATAAACCGTATTTATGATTTGCGATTTACGATTTACGATTTTTTCATCTTATAATAAAAATCGTAAATCGTAAATCGTAAATCGATTTATTCCGTTTCCACAAAAATATGTTTGGCTTCCAGTTCGCGTACGGCAATATTCGAGTCGCCTACTTTAATGTATAATCCACCGCCGAACGGAATACGGCGCATGAGTTGCAAAGATTTACCGGGAATTACACCCATAGTTAAAAATTTTGCTGCCATGGTGTCGTCGTCAAAAGAATTAACGACACCGGATTCACCTTCCTTAAAATTTGATAATTTTTCTAACATATTGTTTCGACTGTACTACAGCATAAAAAAATTGTTCTGCAAAGCTAATTCATTTACATCTATTTAGACTTTGTATTAATAGTAAAAGTTGAAAGAAAGTTCATTTATATTTTCAATTTTAAAAATGACGAGTGTTTTTTCTGTTATCCCGTATTGAATGTTGTATTTTCGCGGATTAATTCTTCAAATAAAACAGACAGCATGAGTATTGATGCCCAACGTTATGCACTGCGGGGTGTTTCCGCAAACAAATCGGAAGTGCATGAGGCGATACAAAACTTGGATAAAGGTTTGTACCCAAAAGCGTTTTGTAAAATTTTACCGGATTATATCGCCGATTCCAAAACCCATTGCAATATAATGCACGCAGATACTGCCGGCACGAAAACCAGTTTGGCATATATGTATTGGCGCGAAACGGGCGACCTATCGGTCTGGAAAGGTATCGTGCAAGATGCCATGGTGATGAATTTAGATGATATGGCTTGCGTGGGTGCAGTAGATAAATTTATCGTATCGTCTACGGTCGGTAGAAACAAAAATTATATTTCAGGTGATGTCATCAAAACCATAATTCACGCAGCCGTTGAGTTTTGCGATACGATGCAAACTTACGGTATTGATATAAAATTAGCCGGGGGTGAAACTGCCGATGTGGGCGATATCGTACGCACGATTGATGTCGGCTTTACGGCTTTTGCGCGTTTGCCGCGCAAAAAACTCATCATCAATAATATTAAACCCGGAAACGTGATTGTCGGTTTTTCTTCAACCGGAAAATCTTTTTATGAAACGGAAACGAACAGCGGCATGGGTTGCAACGGACTGACATCGGCGCGTCACGATATTTTGCATAAATCTTATGCCGCCAAATACCCCGAAAGTTATGATACTAAAATACCCGAAGCGGTTGTTTATGCGGGAACAAAACTGCTAACAGACAATTTCGAATTGGGCGGCGAAACAAAACCACTCGGAAAATGGATTTTATCGCCAACCAGAACCTATTTGCCTTTGTTGAAAAATATTTTAAGCGAAGTGGATTTAAAAAAAATTAACGGCATTATTCACAACACGGGCGGAGGACAAACAAAAGTATTAAAATACGTGGACAACGTGCATATCGTTAAAAATAATTTATTCCCAATCCCGCCTTTATTCAATTTGATACAATCGCAATCTCAAACAACATGGCGCGAAATGTACCAGGTTTTCAATATGGGAACCCGTTTGGAAATTTATTGCAACGAAAAAATTGCTGAAAGTTTGGTGAATATTGCCGGATTGCTTAATATTGAGGCGAAAGTTGTGGGATATGTTGAAAACAAACGAACAGAAAAAAGTAAATTATCCATTGAAAATCCCGACGGAACATTTAATTACTGATCTGAAACTGCATTCGCGTGCGTTTGCGGCACGTATGCTGATGAAGAAAAAATGATTTCGAGATTTTTCAAACATAAATTATATGAGATTCGAACACTCTATCTTGAACAAATATATTCCGGTTTTGGTTTTTTTGTTGCCCTTAATTTGTTACGGACAAAATGAAGCCATTATAATCGGCAATATTACAAACCCGCAATTGCGAACCGTAACGTTTAAACACCGCAATAATCCCCTTTATTATGCTGAAAACAGCTTTCAAACGACACTCGATGAAGGTAACAATTTTTTTGTTCGCGTGAAATCCAAATCTCCTCAAACTATTTATATGCAGTATCAGGAGAGAGAATATAAATTTTATTTAAGTCCGGGTGATACACTAAAAGTAAATTTTGATCAAAAACAAAATATTGATAAAACGGTGTTCGAAGGTGCAGCAGCAACTAATAATTTATATTTATTGAAATTAAACGCCGCTTTCCCGGATTTCGCAGATGACAGTTTACCGGCAATGCAACGAAAAAAATTAGCGGCTACTGATTATCAAATTTATGTCGATAGTCTGTATAAAGCAAAACGACGTTTTTTAGAAAATTATCCCATAACTGAAATAAATAATTTCAGTTCGGATTTTTTTGATTTTACAGCGCAAGATATTCAATATTGGCGGGCATATATTTTGATGAAATACTACGACGACTTCCATTTATCTGCCGATGCCGGTAAAATTATTGATGAAAACTATTTTAATTTTTTGGTAGAAGTACAAACTTCGTCTCTCGCACCCCTAAACGACGATTATTGTTTGAAATTTTTGAGTCTTTATCTCAATTTTATAAAAGACAAATATTATGCTTTACCCGCACTTCCGAATGGGGTCATCCAACGGCGCGTGGTGACACAAACCGTTCGACCGATTGCCGGCAACGTGTGCGTTTTAGTGGATCCCTTTACGTCGAAAGAAATTATCGGTTGGATGTCTCCGTACAATAAAGCCGAATTTTTAAATTTGAAAACGGACGATAAATTCAGATATATCGGTTCAGATACCGCTTTTGAAGATACTTTTTTAAAAATAAAAACCGAAGAGGGTAGGATAGGTTGGGTGCCGGCTTCATCGGTGATGTTGATTGATAATGTGACAATAGAAAAAAATGTAATCGAGCGGCATTGTTTTGATGGCACTTCGCCGCTATGCGGCTTGGAAAAATATCTGAGCGGCAGGGTACTTTACTTAGTTGCTGCAAAAGAAGTGCTGGTTAATTTTTTGAGCGATGATAATGCCGATTCTGAAAGAAAAATGAAAGCTTATACGACCGCAAACACGCAATATACGGAATACAATGATTTTTTAGCTTCGGCATTAGTTCTTACTTATCAAAACAGGAATTCCTCTTCATCAGAATTACATTTCAGTTCCGGTTGCGAACTATCAGATAGTCAAATCGAAAAAAAAACGACCACCGTCTTGAATTTAACTAGCACGGTATCGGATAAATCAATTGTCGGAGTAACGGTGAATGTGAAATCCGCATCCCCAAATTTTAACAATTTCGATTATTCGAAAAATAAAAAAAGGGATTCCGTAAAAATAACGCAACAAACGCCGACAAAAGATTATACGGATTCCATTTATATCTCTAAATCGGAAACCTTTACAACTTTGCCGCCTTTCGGTATTCAATTACTGTCTGAAAATGAAAATACAGATGCCATTGTCATTCCCGATACAAAAGCAAAAATTGTTTCACAACCCTTTGAAGTAAAAAAATTAGAAACGCCATTGAAAAGCATTGAAGTCGCTGAAATAAAGAATATACCCGTAAAGCCCATTCCTGTTCCCGAAAATAAAATAGTAAAAAAAGAAATCCCGGTGCTTGCAGCAGTTCCGGAATTAAAAATCAAACCGACCGAAACTAATTTCGACTATTCGGAGCAAAATAAAAAATTGTTCGCTTCCGAAGCCGTTATTGACGAGGCGGATTTTAATATCACTAAAGCATTAGTACCTTCCGGACTCGGCGAAAAAGATGAAAAAATAAAAAAATTTGAAGGTTTAATGCTCGGCGAAAAAGTACCGGAGTTTAAATTCAAAGATTTGAACGGTAAAGAAGTAGATCAGCAGGAATTGTTGGGCAAAGTTGTTTTTATAGAATTTTGGGCAAGTTGGTGCGGACCATGCCAAGCACAAATGTCACACTCGCAGGAAACGGTGAAAAAATATAAGAACTCCGACGATGTGGTTTTTTTATTTATTTCTTTGGACAGTGATCCGGCAAAATGGAAAGAATCTTTGGAATTTAATAAATGGAATGAAGGTATACACGGCAATGACGGCGTTATTATTCCGCTTAATTTCGGTGTACAACTTTTGCCGAATTATTTTGTGGTAGATAAAACCGGAAAAATAGCTTTTAACTCCTTAATAAAATCAGCGAAGGTCTCCGAAGATAAAATGATAGAAAAATTGAGTGATATAAAAAAATGAAGTATTAACGAACGATGAACGATGAACTATTTTTTTTTATTTCATCGTTCATCGCTCATCGCTCATCGTTCCGAAGGTTCATCGTTCATTTTTTCATAAACCAAGTCGGTGCATCATCATTCGGGTCGCCGTTATAGTTAATCGTAATTTCTTCTCCGACTTCAATACTGCGCACCGTAAAAATTTCAATCAATTCCGCATCATAATCCATGGAATAATCCGCATTCGAAGGCGCGAAATGGTTATACAATGAACCGTAACCTAAAGCAATGCAACTTCGTTTTTGGTCATCACCCCACAAAAAATAATAATCGTAGAGTGTGGTTTTATCTATCAGTTCCGTCTCCCCTTTTTTTAAAACTATAACCGGGCAAACCTCCAACAGTTCACCTTTATCAAGTCGCACGGCAGTGAATACGCCTCTGCCGCCTAATTTACTCGGTGCGATGTATATTCCGGGATGACGCAAGTTGAATTAAAGATTAGAAAATTTCGATAAAGATAAGGTAAGAAAAGATCTAACCCATGATTTCCCACTCTATAAACAGAAAAAAATTCTGCAAATTTTTGTCGGCTTAGCAGGCTTTTTCTTTCCGGTCCTAAACTTCAAGTTGGGCTTATTAAATTTTAATTTCCATATTCAGATAATTTTGATGGTGTGGTACAGTGTCTAAGACGTAAAAAATAAAATTACCTCACAAACCCTAAAAAAGTTTGTGAGGCGGTTTTTTTAAGCCAATAAAATCCTTCGATGCCGAAATAATTTGTTGTTCTAATATTCTACTAATCGCCTATACAAATTAGAAATTGAACCTCTAATTTGCTAAAATAATGGCTTGCTGATTAATCGAATTACTTTTACGGTAGTTTAAAAGATTTAATTCGTTCAAACTATCATTTCTAAAGTCGAAACTTCAATCTGTAAAGATTAAGGATATTGTTTGAGTTGAATCAGTTGCTGTCTAAAAATTATTCTATCCGAGTCATTGAATTTGAATATACGTTCCGTAACTTTTGAAATATCCGTCTTACTCAAAATAAAACCATTAACAATTTCAAAGTGTTCATGCCAATTATCTTTTCGAGGATTAAAAAAACGAATAATTTGATCGTTTTCTATGAAACTCCCAATATCTGAACCTTTATTAAAATTACAATCAGGGCAGCAATAAGCCAAATTATCAAGAGTGGATAATCCACCATGCTTTATACTTTTTATGTGATCAATATGAAAAGTATAAAAACTGATTTTATCCGGAAGCTGACAATATTCGCATCTAAAATCAGCGCGTTGTGCGACATTAATCTTGATACGATGAGGAATAATACTTCTCTTCATTGAGCCAAAATATTAAAAGCTCGCGCTTTTGCAAGTCCAATGATACGATTGAGCATTAAATAATGTTCCATCTCACTTTTTTCTTCGCTTGATAAACCGGTTTCCATTTGTTTATCGAGCAAAAAATCAAAGCGATTTTGGTGTGTAGTAGAGGGTTTGAAAGCTATAACTTTAGCCGGATTCATGGATGCCATAAAATCAGCTACTTCATCGTAAACAGAAAATGTTACCATAACTCAGTACTCTTAAAATAAATTAAAAAATTCATGGAGAATTAAATGACAGACAAATCTAATCAATTTTATTAAACAATTCAAAAGAAAACTTCAATTCGAACTGTCATTAATTATTACACATCAACCGTAATTTACAAATAATCGCAAATCCAAAATCATTCCCACTCAATAGTAGCCGGTGGTTTTGTTGAAATATCGTACACAACGCGATTAATACCGCGCACATTATTTATAATTTCGGTAGAAATATCGGCAAGAAACTCGAAAGGTAATTTCGACCATTCGGCAGTCATACCGTCGAGAGAATTGACGCAGCGCAACGCCACTACTTGTTCGTAAGTTCGCTCGTCGCCCATGACGCCGACACTTTTTATGGGCAATAAAATCGCGCCCGCTTGCCAAACTTTTCCGTAGAGGTTGTGCTTTTTCAAACCTTCCGTAAAAATATAATCGGCGGCTTGCAGTAATTTAACTTTATCGGGCGTGATGTCGCCAATGATGCGGATACCGAGACCGGGACCGGGAAAAGGATGGCGGTGCAAAATATCATCAACAAGACCTAAATCTTTTCCGACACGGCGCACTTCATCTTTAAACAACAAACGCAAAGGTTCAACGATTTTCAAATTCATTTTCTCCGGTAACCCGCCCACGTTGTGATGCGATTTTATCGTCACGGACGGACCGTGCACGGAAATCGATTCAATCACATCCGGATAAATCGTGCCTTGTGCGAGCCATTTAATATTGTGTAACTTCTTCGCTTCTGCATCAAACACCTCAATAAAAGTATTGCCGATGGCTTTACGTTTTTTTTCGGGGTCACTGATATTTTCGAGGGCTTTATAAAATTGTGCTTTTGCATCAACGCCGGTTACCTGCAAACCCATGCCCTGATATTTTTCTAAAACATCTTCAAATTCGTTTTGGCGCAGCAAACCGTTGTCAATGAAAAAGCAATGCAAATTTTTTCTGATAGCTTTTTGCAACAAAAGCGCGGCAACACTCGAATCAACACCGCCTGACAAACCCAACAAAACGGAATCGGTTCCTAATTTATTTTTTAAATCGGCAACGGTGTTTTCTATAAAATGTTCGGTTGTCCAATCTTGTTGGCATTTTGCGATTTTTACCACAAAATTTTTCAAAAGTTTTGGACCGAAAGTGCTGTGCGTGACTTCCGAATGAAATTGAACGCCGTAAAGCGGTGCTTCGCCGCGTGAATTATTTTTTTTGAAAGCTGCAATCGCACCGGTTTCTGTTTTTGCTAACAGCGAAAAATTTTCAGGTAATTGCGTCACAGTATCCGCGTGAGACATCCACGCTTGTCCACCGGATTTTATACCTGCAAACAACGGTTCGCGCGACACCGAAAAATTAATTATAGCCTTACCGTATTCTCTTTTTTGCGACTGCTCTACCACGCCGCCATATTGTTGCGCCGTGAGTTGCGCGCCGTAACAGACCGCCAAAACCGGAATTTTTCCCGCCACGCTGCTCAAATCAAATTGTAAAGCGTTTTCGTCGCGTACCGAAAACGGACTGCCTGACAAAATCACAGCTTTAATAGAACTATCCAACGCCGGCATTTTATTGTACGGTACTATTTCGGCATAGACATTCAATTCTCGGACACGCCGAGCTATAAGTTGAGTGTATTGCGAACCGAAATCGAGAATAATTATTTTGTCGGACATGAATTAGTTGAGTTAGTTACTGATTTTACGCACAGCCTCATAAATATTGCTTGTTGCGTGTGCTAAAGTATATTTGACTGCCGCTCCTCCGGAGCGGATGAAAATAGAGGGTCGAATACCTTGCCGTTTAATCTTTATCGGCTTGCCGATAAAGATTAAACGGCAAGGCATTCGACAAATTTTTGCACGTGTGCGGATACAAACGACTTTTATTGCAAATAAGCACAAACACCGGTAGAATTATGTTGAATGAGCGGGTTTATTTATTTTTTCGGCTTGCCGAAAAAATAAATAAACCCGCTCATTCAACCCCCTTTTTTCACCCGCTCCGGAGGAGCGGCAGTCAAATCTACTTCGGCACACGCGGATAGTTTCTATGCAAACTAAACAAGGTCGTGCGTAACATCAATTAGTTAGTCGGTTAGTTAGCTTTCAAGTACCCGTTTAGACTAAGCGACTAACCGACTAAACTTCTATGAATTTTAAATACTTGCGGCGTTAGGGGTTTTTCGCCGTCGTTATCAATAACAAAATCGGCGCGGCGGATGATTTCTTCTTGAGATATTTGCTTATCAATTCGTTTTTGTACATCAAGTTGCGTCAATCTGCCCCATTCTCTGAACATGATGCGTTCAATACGTTCTTCGAGCGGTGCCGTTACGGCTATAATTTTATCGAAGTGTGTAAAAAAATCGCCTTCAAATATCAAAGCCGATTCGCAAATCGCATAAGGTACATTTTTTTGATGCGCAAACCAAGCCGCTAAATCTTTGCGAATAATCGGATGCGCTACGGTTTCTAATGCTTTAAGTTTATCGGGTTCTTCAAAAGCCATTTTGCCGACAATATCGCGGTTGTAACCTTCCGTATTATATGCCGCTTCACCGAAAATTTTTTTAACCGCAACCATTAATTGCGCATCCGTATTTATCAACCTTTTCATCTCCGCATCGGTTTGATAGACCGGAATACCAACTGCTTCAAAAAAGCGGCATACCGTTGTTTTTCCCGAACCGATTCCGCCCGTAACGCCTATTTTCAGTGGTTGCATAATTTTCAGTTTGTTCAGAATAAAAAAAAGAACACAAAGGTAGATGACAATTTTCTTTTAGTTACTTGAAAATTAAAGAATTTATCTATTTTTGGGTCTTCATTTCAATAAACAATATTATGCGCTTAATTATTTTATTTTATGTAGTGTTCGGTTTAGCATTTCAACTTTCCGCTCAAAAAACAATTGCCGTTAAATGCGGTAATATATTGGATGTGCGCACCGGAAAATTATTATCCGGTAAAGTTATTTTGGTTAAAGGCAACAAAATCGAATCAATTTCCGATGCCGCACAATTTAATCAAAAAACGGATTCGGTGATTGATTTAACCAATTACTACGTTCTGCCCGGACTCATTGATTGTCATACACACGTTTTATTGCAAGGCGATATTACGAGCGAAGATTACGATGTGCAAGTTTTAAAAGAATCCGTTCCTTATCGAACTATTCGTGCGACAAAAAGTTGCGCTCAAGCGGTACAAAACGGTTTCACTACCATTCGCGATTTAGGCACCGAAGGTGCGGGTTATGCCGATGTAGATTTGAAAAAAGCGATTAATAAAGGCTTGATTCCCGGTCCGAGAATGTTTGTTTCCACTTTGGCGATGAATACTACCGGTCATTATCCGCTTTCGGAAAGAGAATATGCTTGGGAATTAAAAATGCCGAAAGGCGTGATAGAAATTACGGGTGCCGATGAAGCGCGCAGAGCCGTGCGCGAACAAATTGCGCATGGTGCCGATTGGATAAAAATTTATGCCGATCGCGGTTATCAACGGCAATCAGACGGTTCTTACAGAAGTATCGCCAATTTTACAAAAGAAGAAATTGAAGCGGTTGGCGATGAAACAACAAAAAGCAGAAAAAAAATGGCCGCTCACGCCGTTACACCCGACGGCATTATTTATGCCATCAACGCCGGCGCAAAAAGTATCGAGCATGGTTTCGGTATGAACGAAGCTTGTATGCAACTGATGGTGCAAAAAAATGTTTTTTGGTGTCCGACTATTTATGTGAATGATTATGTAGCCGAAGGCAGAGCCAAAGGAGGCAGTTCGATAAATAAGTATTTTACTGAAACAGAACCGGCGATGTTTAAAAAAGCGATGCAATACGGTGTGAAAATTGCTTACGGAACGGACATCGGCGGTTACGATTGGTTGGAATCGCAAGCAAAAGATTTTGAGTATTTTATTCAATACGGTATGCCTGCACTTCAAGCAATACAAACTGCGACGATAAACGGTGCGGAATTATTAGATCAAACCGGTTTAATCGGCGAAATAATTCCCGGCGTATTTGCGGATATTATTGCGTTGAAAGAAAATCCGTTACTCAATATTAAATCACTCGGTCAAGTTAAATTTGTTATGAAAGATGGAGTTGTTTTTAAGAGTGATAAGTGATTGTTTAAAATAACGTGAGTTCGGAGATAAGAAAAAGAGCCGTTAGGCTTGATTATTTTGTAGTTCCCCGAAATTTATTTCGGGATAAAATAATGAAAACCGGAATCGAGTTCCGTAGAGACGGTGCATATAATCCGTACGAAATGTATCTTTCTTACAGAACTCGAATCAATTTTCGGCACATTTTCAACGGAATAAATTCCATGCTACAAAATCATTCGAGGCTGCGCCTCTTTTTATGATCTCCGAACCCACATTAAAATTAAAAAAATAATTTAAAAAATGGACTTATTCAACCTGAAAAACAAAACGGCAATCGTCACAGGTGCATTAGGTTTAATCGGCAAAAAACATTGTGAAGCTTTGGCGGCTTTCGGTGCTAATGTAGTTGTTGCCGATATAAATGAAACGGCTTGTATAGAGTATGCGAAATCGCTGGGGGGAAAACACTTCGGCATCGGCATCAATGTCATCGATAAAAAAAGTTTGGAAGCGGCACGGGATAAAATTATTTCTAAATACGGCACAATTGATATTTTAGTGAACAATGCCGCTATTAATGATATGTTTGAAAATCCGGCAATGGCAGCCGAACTATCCGCTTTTGAAAATTATCCGGTCGAATCTTTCCGACTATCTCTGGATGTGAACGTGACAGGTGTTTTTTTGTGCGCGCAGGTTTTCGGAACCGTTATGGCAAAGCAGGGTAGTGGCAGTATTATTAATATTGCCTCCACTTACGGTATGGTGGGTCCGGACCAAACGATTTACAGAAACGAAAAAGGCGAGCAAAGTTTTTATAAATCTGCCGTTTATCCGGCTACCAAAGGTGCGGTTATAAATTTTACGCGATTTTTAGCGGCGTATTGGGGCAATAAAAATGTGCGCGTGAATACACTGTCTCCGGGCGGGGTGGAAAATGCACAAGATGCTTTTTTCGTTAAAAATTATTCCGCCAAAACACCGCTCGGTCGAATGGCGAAAAACGATGATTATCAAGGCGCACTTATTTTTTTAGCGTCCGATGCTTCAAGTTATATGACAGGTGCTAATTTAGTAGTGGATGGTGGTTGGACGGCGATTTAGGATTTTACTTTTCTAAAGCTATGAAATTTGTTAGTACCTTTTGTTATAAAAATTCGTTTTATTTATAAATTAAAGTTATTTTTGTTCTCAAAAATATAAAGCTTATCATTAAATAATGAAAATTAATTTATTGGTTAGAGTATCTGAAATTTTCGCAAAAAAAAAATTGGGAGCTTAATGAAGAATTAGTAACAAGTAAATATAATTTATTTTGTAAGATGCTAAATTTTCTTGAAAATGAAGATGAAGAAAATTTAATGCTTGAACTTTTAGAAGATTTCTTACACCTCAATATTGAACTCTATAGTAAAAGAATAATTAATGGCTTAAAATTATTACTAAACAGTTCAAATGGGATTAAAAGTTTTTATATTTTGCCTTTACTTGCAGAAGAAGATTTAAACAAAAATAAAAGTTCACGCCTAATTCATTATCTATTTAAGGGAACTACTTTTAAACACACAATCCCTATATTGCAAAATTTTAAAATTTTAGTTGTAGATGATATTAATGATCAACGTTTGAGTAATTTGAAAGAAGATCAACATATTGTGTTAGTTGATGATTTTATTGGGACTGGTGAAACTGCAATTTCAGCGGTAAATTATTTAATAAAAACTCATCCACAATTAAAGAATAATAATATCTCCGTATTAACAATTGTTATCCAAAAATCAGGAATTGAAGCACTATTTAATAAAAAAATTAATGTTTTTTATTCTATTCCAGTTGGGAAAGGCATATCTGATAAGTTTAATGCTGAAGAAAAAGAAAAACGTTTGGAATTAATGAATAATATTGAAAATAGATTGAAAGTAAAGCCAAAGTTTAAATTAGGATATAAGCAATCAGAGGCTTTAGTTTGTATGGAAAGAACGCCTAATAATACTTTTCCAATATTTTGGTCAAATAACAAAAAAACTAACTTTGCACCATTTCCAAGATGATTCAGAATATTGAACATATAATTCTTACACTTCAACTTGTGAATTCAAATGGAAATACAAATTTTTTATTAACATTAGGTTACGATTTTGTTGAAATAAGTAAGTTTATTAGCCTACTTCGTAAAAAAAAATACATTGAATTTAAAAGTGGACATTTAAAACTAACAGAAAGTGGAAGATTGTATTTGAATGATCTCAATAAAGAACTAAACCGAAAGGGCTTAGATAAAAACATATCTCCATTGATTCAGTATAAAACTGATAAAATGGATAAATTTGAAGTGTATTTTCCGATAAATTTATATATTAAGGTTGGGCGTGAATAAATTTTTAGTTCTGCTACGCGCAAGCGTAGTGATTGGCGACTCGCCAATCTATGTTGTACATACTTACAAGCCCAATGTTCTCTTTAAAGAAGAACAGCGGAGCATGTTCTTCTTTAAAGAGAACATCGCTTCGGCATTCGCCTACGCACATTAGCAGAGCTAATGTTGATTCTAAAGTTTGTAAAAAGATATTCCGCTCAACTCTTGGTATATGAATTGGAAAGAATACAGCATCAAATATAGTCAAGTCGGGCAACAGATTGGTTATCCCGATGATATAATTGAAGAGTTATTGATTTATGCAAAGAAACTATTCGAGAAGAATATTCCTATCATTTATGATCAAGAACATTTTTGTAAATTAGTTGGATATCAGTACGAATTACTTTTGAAAATTTCTAATTGCCAAGAAAA
The DNA here is from genome assembly GCA_038226035.1 of Chitinophagales bacterium. Lineage (GTDB taxonomy): Bacteria > Bacteroidota > Bacteroidia > Chitinophagales > Saprospiraceae > JAAFJT01. Next base: position 227,129 of record JBBRQS010000001.1, read on the forward strand.
ATTTTATAGAAAATTTTCTATTCCAAAAAAGAACGGTGAAAAGAGAATGATTTTAGAGCCGCTTCCAACTTTAAAAGACATACAAAAATGGATACTTGTAAATATTTTAGATAAAATCAAAGTTCATCCCACCTCGAAAGCATATTTAAAAGGACATTCAATTAAAGACAATGCAAAATTTCATAAAAACCAAAACAAAGTTTTAAATCTCGATATAAAAAATTTCTTTGGCACGATAACAGAAAAAAAGGTCTATAATCTTTTCAAAGGATTTGGTTACAATAAACAAGTCTCTACATTACTTACACAACTTTGTTGTATTGATGGAGTCTTACCTCAAGGTGCTCCAACAAGTCCTATGATTTCTAATTTAGTATTTAAAGTATTAGACTACAGAGTTTTCGGGTTTTGCAAAAAAAATACTATTCGTTATTCAAGATATGCAGATGACATGACTTTTTCTGGCGAAAATTTACCCGATGGAATTATTTCTTTTATTAGAAAAATCTTACTTGAGAATGATTTTGATCTCAATGATAAAAAAACAAAAATTAGATTAAGACATCAAAGACAGGAAGTAACAGGAATAGTTGTGAACGAAAAACTTCAAGCCAAAAGAGAATATCGTCGTTTAATACGACAACAAATATATTATATCAAACGCTTTGGGATTAGAGAGCAAGCGAAAAAAAATGGTTTTGATAGCGAAAAAAAATTTCTTCGTAATCTGCTTGGCAAGACAAACTTCGTAATTTTTATAAATCCCAAAGACGCTGAGACAAAAGCAAATATAAAATACCTACATTTGCTTTTGTCCGAACACCAAAATTTATAAAAGCTTGATGGTGCGGCGATTTATTATTTGGTAAAAATCTTTCAACCGACTAATTTTTTCGCCCACATCGCAGTCGGTTTTTCAACCAATAAATAAAACCAATAAGCAAACGGAATACTGACTAATACGGAAGACAAAATGACAATTGTTTTCGTATTATCATCAAGATTCGGATAAAAACTTTGCACTATGCTGATAAGTGTCCAACCACTGAAAGCGTGTGTGAGATACAAAGAATAAGAAATTTTTCCGAGAAAACGCAACCAATTTGTACCCTGTTTTACAAAAAATAAAACACAACATACCGTACTGATGGAACAAAAATGATTTAAACCCATTTTTTGATATACCACATATAAAAGTAAAAGCCACAATGCCCATAATTCGGAAGTCTTTATATAATTGCGCGTGAAATGGAAAAAAATAATACCCGCTAAAAAATCGAAACAATAAAAAGAAGCCCAAACGTTATCGGGCGGTGAAATCCAATATAGTGCAGCAATTGAAATATAAAGAGGATAACGAAACCACCATGCGCGTTGATTGAAAATAAAAAATGTGACACACAATAATAAATAAAATTGCCAATCAATTGCCAAAGTCCAATACAATTGCCGAATCCAAGGAAGGTGTAAAAATCCGTTGGCATGAAAAAAATGAGCGGTCAAACTTTTAAAACCGTACGTATCCGGCATTTTGAAATTTTTGGCATCAACTGAGTATTGGAAAAGCGCGTCTTTGACGGCGCACAAAAAAATACTCGCCCAATAAGCAGGTTCTATCCGTATAATCCTCCTCGTTATTTGTTGTTTTATCTCGCCGATTTTATAATTTTTTTGTGCAAAAGACAAAGGCAATACAAACCCGGAAATTATAAAAAATCCATCCACACCTAAATAACCATGTCTGAAAATAATATTATACCAACTGTCCGCCGACGTAAAATAACTGAAATGGAATAAAACAACAAAAACCGCTGCAACTCCGCGAATTATTTCTACGTTATCGAATCGATTTCGAGTTTGGTTTTCGGATTTCAGATTTCGGACTTGAACTTCGGACATTTTAAGTTGGTATTGATATTGGAAAACAAAGGTAGAACGATTTAAGCTATAATTTTTTTTCCTTTAATATTTGAAGTATTTGTAAACTTGATTTCAAAAATAAAGTTTATTTAACAGCACTTAACAAACCATAAAATCCAAAATCCAAAATCGTTCTATTTTTGTTAATTTCAGAGAAAACGCTTTACTTTGCAAATCTTTTCTGAATAAATTATTTGATTGATGCACGAACATTTTGAAACACAAGCCATACGTGAACAAGCCGAGCAAAGTGGTTTTAGAGAACATTCGGTGCCGATTTACTTAACATCAAGTTTTACTTTCGATGATGCTGAACAAGCACGCGCGATGTTTGCAGATGAAATACCCGGTCCGATTTATTCGCGTTACTCCAATCCGAATACCGATGAGTTTATTAATAAACTTTGTTTGCTCGACGAAGCGGAAGACGGTTTGTCTATGGCTTCCGGTATGGCTGCAATTTTTGTATCGATGGCGGGTTTGTTAAAATCCGGCGATCACATTGTGGCTTCGCGTTCTGTTTTCGGTTCTACTCATCAACTGCTCACGCAAATTTTTCCGCGTTGGGGTATAACTTATACTTATGCGGATATTAAAAATCCGGATAGTTTTGAAACAGCGATTCAAGCGAACACGAAAATGATTGTCGTAGAAACGCCGTCTAATCCGGGTTTAGATTTAATTGATTTGGAATGGCTCGCTGCATTAAAAACAAAACACAATTTGATTTTGAATGTAGATAATTGTTTCGCCACACCGTATTTGCAACAACCGATGCGTTGGGGTGCGGATATTATTACTTACTCTGCCACAAAATATATTGACGGGCAAGGTCGTGTAATTGGCGGCGCTATTGTCGGAAAAAAAGAATTTATTAAACCCATGCGTTTTTTTGCGCGACATACGGGACCGAGTATGTCGCCGTTCAACGCTTGGGTTTTATCGAAAAGTTTAGAAACTTTAGCGGTTCGTATGGATCGTCATTGCTCTAATGCTTTGAAATTAGCTACCGCTTTAGAAAAACATGAAGGCGTTGAGCGTGTAAAATATCCGTTTCTGAAATCAAATCCGCAATACGATTTGGCGCAAAAACAAATGCGTATGGGTGGCGGTATTGTTTGTTTTGAAATAAAAGGCGGTTTAGAAGCCGGACGCGCATTTTTAGATAATTTAAAAATGTTGAGCCATACGCCGAATTTAGGGGATACGCGCACAATTGCTATTCATCCGGCATCAACAACACATTCAAAACTGACGGAACAAGAACGTCGAGACGTAGATATAACTCAAGGGCTTATTCGCATTTCGGTTGGTTTGGAACATATTGACGATATTAAAAAAGATATTTTTCATGCTATTGAGGTGGCAGTTAGTAATCTTTTATTGCCGGTCGGCTATCAAAAATAACTTTATATCTCAGAAATTAATTTTTATAAATGCCCTCTAAATATTTTCGTTTTTTCATTTTATTTTTTTTGACAGGTACACTTTTTTTATTCGAGGATTGCGACGGCAATACGTATAAACAGGGAAAAATCTTGTATGAAATGTATTGCCAAAATTGCCACATGGAAAACGGCGAAGGATTAAAAGGATTGATTCCACCGTTAGCAAAAGCGGATTATTTAGTCAAACATCGCAGTGAATTACCGTGCGTTATCAGAAAAGGTCTGGTTGGAAATATTGAAGTCAACGGCGTTACTTACGGACAGCAACAGATGCTTGGAATAGATAAATTTACAGAATTTGAACTTGCCAATGTTCTGAACTTCATAGATACTAATTGGGGAAACGCCGGCAAACTTTGGACAGCAGATGAAATACGCGACTATTTGAAACAATGTCCATATTAGTTGAGTTAGTCAGTTGGTTAGTTATAATTGATTGATTTTCTTACTGTTATTTCAAATATTTAACAATGCTTTAAAACTAACCAACTGACTAACCAACTCAACTAACTAAAAAAATGTCTTTACATCTCGGAGATAAACCTGAAGGTTCGCAAAGTTTAATACTCGGCATCATCGGGTTATTTATCTTTATCGCCGTATGGTGGTTATTGGCTGAATTTTTTTCGGAACAAAAACCGGTTTTAGCGCATTACGAAACGCGCTTGGATACGGAAGGCATTAACCGGGACAGTTTGGTGCGTGTGGATTCTATAGCTTTCGCTAATGCAAAAGAACACATAAAAATATATCCGATACTACCACCTCCTAACCGCGTTTTAATGAGTTTTGATGAACTTATTAATAAAGACAATCTTATCGGCAATACTGCTTTTTCTTTGTGGTTGAATTTGAAAGGTTATTTTTGGGCGATACTGATTGCAGTGCCGCTTGGTTTTATGCTCGGTTTATTTCCGATTGTGCGCGGTTTATTCGGCAGACAAGTAGATGCTTTACGTTATTTACCTCTTTCCGCACTCACCGGTTTATTTATCATTTGGTTTGGTATAAACGACCAAATGAAAATAGCTTTTTTGGCTTTCGGCATTTTGGTTTATCTGTTGCCTGTTGTTGTTAAGCGTATTGACGAAGTAGATGATGTGTACAAAACCGCCGTTTTTACTTTAGGTGCCACTACTTGGCAATCTATAAGAACGGTATATTTGCCGGCGGTTTTTTCAAAATTATTGGACGATATTCGCGTTCTTACCGCTATTTCTTGGACGTATATTATCATCGCGGAATTACTCAATCGTACACGCGGTATCGGTTCACTGATTTTTTTAAAAGGTAAGCAAGGACAAATTGATAAAGTATTCGCCATTCTGATGGTCATAGTATTCATTGGTTATTTACAAGACCGCGCATTTGCTTATCTTGACCGTAGGCTCAATCCGCATAAATTTTTTTCCATCGCACCTGAAGGTTTAGCGGAAACACGATACGGTGTCTTTACAATTTTAGGCGTATTGACTTTAAAAATTATACAGGAAATTTTCGCACCCTCTTACAACGATATATGGCAACTAACCGGCGTTATTTTGGCGGCAGCATTGATTATTATTTTGTATGGGGAATATAAAATTCGTAAACGTTAGCTGTTGACTTTCAGCTGCAGAAAAACTAACAGCTAAAAGTTAAAAGCTAACAGCTAAATAAAAGCTAAAAGCCAAATTATGGGTATCCCATTTTTAAATACAGATTTACCGGATATTGTCCAATTGAAAAATGTAGGACAAACTTACGACGGCGGGAAAAATTGGATTATCAAAGACCTTGATTTTTTGATTGAAGATAAACCTTTACAAGGACAGTTTGTCGTGATACTCGGTATGTCCGGTTGCGGTAAATCCACTTTACTTCGGTATATTGCCAATATCCAGAAACCGACTGTCGGCGAAGTACACATAAATGAAAAACTGTTATCCGGAAACGAGCACGTTTCGATGGTTTTTCAGCAGTATTCTTCTCTGCCTTGGCTAACGGTTTTGGAAAATATCGCATTGGGTTTACAACTTAAAGGTGTTGCTGAAAAAGAACGGAACGCAAAAGCAATGGAAATGATTGATCTCGTCGGTCTGAAAGGTCAAGAAATGAAATACGCACAATATCCGTCACTTTCCGGCGGGCAATTGCAGCGAGTAGCTATTGCACGCAGTTTATTGTCCAATCCGGATATTTTATTGATGGATGAACCTTTCGGCGCATTAGACATTAATACGCGACTTCAAATGCAAGATTTATTGCTTGATATTTGGCGGAAATTCCGTACAACCATTATTTTTGTGACGCACGATATTTCGGAAGCGGTTTATCTCGGCGATGATATTTATATTATGAAAGCACCGCCTTCGCATTTCGTAGAACATATTCACATAGATTTACCGCTTAACCGTACCCGCGACATGAAACGTTCCGCACATTTCAATGATTTAGTGCAGTTGGTGGAAGATAAAATGGTTGCTGTATCTAAAATGGGTTTGTAGCTTATAGCTTTTAGCTGTACATTATGCCAAAAACTAAAAGCTAAAAGCAATATTATGAACTTTTTCGACATCAACAATATTGCCTTTAACGCGCTCGGCTACGACATGAGTTGGTTGGAATTTATTTCTACCATTGCCGGACTTTTAGCAGTGTGGCTCAATGCACGCGAGAAAATAATAAATTGGCCCATAGGTTTAATCAATATTGTCGGCGCGTTCGTGCTTTTTTACGAATCGCAATTGTATGCCGATATGTTTTTGCAAATTTACTTTTTCGTTACCGGCATTTACGGATGGTGGTTATGGTCGAAGAGAAATAAGCAAACACAAGAAAATGAAGTCGTAATAAGCTTTTTAACCTCCCGTAAAAGATTATTTTGGTGTTTTAGTATTTTGTCAGCCACTTTATTTTTAACTTACATCGTCGTTCATTTGAATTTTTGGATGCCGCAATATTTTCCGAAACCGGCAGCTTTTCCGGTTGCCGATACCTTGATTTGGACCATGAGTATGGCAGGAAACTTTCTGCTGACTGAAAAAAAAGTGGAGGCGTGGATACTTTGGGTCGTCGTAGATTTATTCGCACCGATACTTTATTTTCAAAAAAATTTAAAATTCGTGTCGTTGGAATATATGATTTTTTTAGGAATTGCCATTTATGCTTTGCTACAATGGTGGAGCGTTGCAACAGAAGAAAAAAAAATAAAATTTTCGGCTTAAAATTTTTAAACTGAAAAATAAATTTCTTTTCAAAATTTCTTTTCAAAATTTCTTTTCAAAATTTCTTTTCAAAATTTCTTTTCAAAATTTCTTTTCAAAATTTCTTTTCAAAATTTCTTTTCAAAATTTCTTTTCTCTTAAAATATTTCAAAATCAATTTCAATGAAAAAGTTTTTTTCTATCCTTATATTTTCATTTTGCTGTCTTGCGGGAAATTTTGCACAACAATCCTCCGGTGAAGAACCAAAAATGCCTGACCCAAAAGACATGGCGCAACACGAAACCGACAGAATGAAAAAAGGTTTGTTGCTCACCGATTCGCAAACCGTAAAAATCAATTTGGTGAATTTAAAATTCGCGCAACAACGTTTGGATATGGTGAAAGAAGTGCGGGAATCCGGTGATATCACGCAAATACAAAACAAAGTAGAAGGCTTGGAACTCGCTAAAAACGAAGACTTGCGCCCGATATTGACGGAAGAACAAATGAAAAAATGGCCGAAATTGCGCAAAAAAATGCAAGATGAAATGATGAATCGCGGCGTCAGTAGCGGAATGCGCCAAAACGGCGGTATGCGTGGCGGCAGCGGTATGCGCCAAAATGATTACGGCGTGAATCATCAATAGATATCAATTACGAATTACGAGTTTTAAAGCTCGTAATTTTACTACTTTACTCAATTGAATAATTCTTTTTTAAACTTTATGGTTTATGATATTCCGGAAGTGAGTGATACGGAATTTTCTTTTTTCGGTGACAACCGGAAAGAAATGCTCTTAGCATACATTCATTTAAACGAAGAATCTTTTGTTTACCTGCAACGTATTTTATCTTCCGTAAAAATAAATGCCGAAGAAGATTGTTTGTTGCTTAAATTAAACACCGGTTATTCATGCTTACCGCACTTACATGAAATAAAACGCGAAAATATTTTTTCAAAAGCCGTATTTTTCGGTATTAAACCGCATCAAATGGGTTTACAAATAGATTTGCCGAAACAACAGCAATGTATTAAAATTCAGAATACGAAAATTTTGTTTGCCGATGATTTGGCTGACGTTCAAAAATCAAACATATCGCAACGCGCACTTTTGAGAGATAATTTAATGTTATTGTTGTCAATGCCATAGATTAAGTATTTATGTTCTTAACCTCTTGAAATTAAAAAAAATTTTGTTTCTGTTCTCGCTTGATTATTTACACAATATCTTCCGATCAATTAAAATATCAATGAATGAAATTAACTAAACTCTTCCTGCTTTTTTTTCTTTTTGTTTTCAGCTCGAATCACCTTTCGGCGCAACAACCGGCAGCTTCGTTTACATTGAAAATAGCTGAAAAAACTAAAGGTATGAAACAACAAAACGGTTTTTTTACTTTTTGGCAAGATGACACTTCCGGCAGAATTTGGTTACAAATTGATAAATTCGATACGGAATTTTTATACGTCAACTCTTTACCAGCCGGCTTAGGTTCCAATGATATTGGTCTTGATCGCGGACAAATCGGCGCATCCCGTATCGTTTATTTCAATAAAGTGGGCAAAAAAATTTTATTGATACAACCCAACTATGCTTATCGTGCATTAAACGGTGCGAAAAATGAAGAACGCGCTGTGCGCGAATCTTTTGCACAATCGGTATTATGGAGTTTTCAGGCGGATGTAGAAGAAGACGGTAAAGTTTTGGTAGACGCTACGTCTTTTTTTGTAAGGGATGCTCACGGCGTTGCCGACAGAATAAAAAGAATGAATCAGGGTACCTATATTTTCAATGAACCGCGTTCGGCGATGTATTTCCAAAATACGCGCAACTTTCCGCTTAATTCAGAATTTGAATCAACGATAACTTTTACGGGCGGAGCAGATGCCGGCAGATTTGTTACCGGCGTTGTACCGTCGCCGGAATCTATTAGTTTACGCGTGCATCATTCGTTTGTTCAATTGCCGGATACGAATTATCAACCGCGTGTTTATGATATTCGGAGCGGTTTTTTCGGAACGCTTTTTTATGATTATGCAAGCCCGATTAGCGATCCGATTGAAAAAATTTACATCGCGCGTCACCGTTTGAAGAAAAAAAATCCGACGGCAACTGTTAGTGAAGCAATAACGCCGATTGTTTATTATTTAGATAACGGAACACCCGAACCTATTCGCTCAGCCTTGATGGACGGTGCGCGTTGGTGGAATCAAGCTTACGAAGCGGCAGGTTATAAAAACGCTTTTCAAGTAAAAATTTTACCGGACAGTGCCGACCCGATGGATATTCGGTACAATATGGTGAATTGGGTGCATCGTTCTACGCGCGGTTGGTCGTATGGTGCTACAATTTCGGATCCGCGCACGGGTGAAATTATTAAAGGTCAAGTAACGCTCGGTTCGTTGCGCGTACGACAAGATTATATGATTTTTACGGGTTTGCTTTCGCCTTACGAAACCGGAAAACCCGCGACGGAAGAAATGAAAAATGCGGCTTTACAAAGATTGCGTCAATTGGCGGCGCACGAAATCGGGCATACGCTCGGATTAATGCACAATTACGCTTCGAGTGTGAACGATCGCGCTTCGGTAATGGATTATCCGCACCCGAATGTAGTGCTGAACGCTAAAGGTGAAGTTGATTTCAGTAAAGTTTATACCAACGAAATAGGTGCTTGGGACAAACGCGCTATACTTTTCGGTTATCAAGATTTCCCTAAAGGTACCGATGAACCGGCGGCACTTAATAAAATTTTGGAAGATAATACTGATAGCGGTTTGTTGTACATTTCAGATGCCGATGCGCGTGCTGCTGACGGTATGCACCCTTTCGCACACCTTTGGGATAACGGTAAAGATGCGACGCAAGAATTAAAAAATATGCTCAACGTGCGCCGAAAAGCAATGAATAATTTTTCGGAAAAAACGATTGCTTTAAATACGCCGATGTCGCGGTTGGAAGATGTTTTGGTACCTATTTATAATTATCACCGTTATCAGTTGGAAGCAGTGTGTAAACTTATCGGCGGTATGAATTACAGTTATTCCGTTCGCGGTGATAAACAACAAACGCCGCAAATACTACCTGAAGCCACGCAAAAAGCGGCGTTAAATGCTGCATTATATTGTTTATCGCCGGAAGTTTTAACTATCCCGGAACATATTTTAGCTATTATTCCGCCACGACCGCCGGAATATTACGGTATCGGCGAATTATTTCCGAAACGCTCAGGTGCCAATCTCGATCCGTTAGCGGCAGCGGAAGCACTTGCGAATTATGAATTGGCTTTCCTGTTCAATCCGCAACGCGCCAATCGTATGGTCGGCTTTAAAGCGCGAGGCGGTAATTTAGGTTTTGATGAAGTTGCAGAAAAAACGCTATCACAAACTTTTAAAACTGCGCCGGCGGCAGGTTTACAACGCGCCGTTCAACTGCAAACGCAACAATGCGTTTTGTCTGCGTTAATCGGATTGAGCGTTAATGAAAATGCGAATTATGAAGTGAAAGCCATTTGTTTTAATGCGTTACAGAAATTGAAAACAGAAACAACTGAAAAAGCAAAAAACAATGCGGGTTTACAATCAGATTATAATTACACGCTTGAACGTATTGCGCATCCGAAAGATATTGTTGTGCCGATAATGAAAGAAATTCCGCCCGGTGCACCGATTGGTTGTGATTGGGAAGATTAAATTTACGGGTACAAAATCATAAATCTTTATAATTGTTTTACCTTCGTTTATTGCGATTTCCGAATTTAATAATTGTTGCGCTGACGCAATACTTATTACAGTATGGTATTTTAGTGCCGTTTTACAACAAATATTATTTGAACGCGCCGAATTTTAATTCCGGAAACGGTATTATTGCACTTCCGCCTCCGCAATTCGTTTTTTTAGTTTTATCCACCGTTTGCATTGCTGCCGCAGGTTACGTGATTAACGACATCGAAGACGTTGAAATAGATAAAATTAATAAATCTGAACAAAAGCAAATCGTTGGTAGAAAAATTTCAGTGCGTTCTGCTTGGATTTTGTACTTTTTTATCACAATAGCCGGACTTTTTATAAGTATTTATTTAGCGTATTACGTCCGCGATTTTTTTCAACTGATTATTTATCCGATTGCCGTTGCGTTATTGTATACGTATTCACGTTGGTTAAAAAAAATGCCGCTTATCGGCAATTTGGTTGTTAGTTTTTTTTGTGCGTTTGTGGCTTGGGTGGTTTTATATGCGCAATCTTTAAATACCGCTCAACTGTCAGTCGGTAAATCCTCTGATCAAGAATATACGTTTGCCGATTTTTTATTTTTCTATGTCACTTTTTTCGGTTATGCTGTTTTCGCGTTTCTGTCCACACTTTTTCGAGAAATAATAAAAGATATGGAAGATGTTGCCGGAGACAAAGTAAATGATTGTAAAACTTTACCGATTGTACTCGGAATGAAACGCACTAAAGTAATTGCATTTTATGTCGCCATTTTGCTTTTAATAGCCGTTTATTTTTTCGGTCAATTTGTCGGTACAGGCTTCAAGTTTTATTTGATTCAATTATTGGTTAGTGCACCGATTTTGTTCTCGCTATACCGTCTGTATTTTGCCTACGAAAAAAAAAATTATGCTTTTCTGAGCCAATTCGCCAAACTGATTATGTTAAGCGGTTTAGTTTTTATCGGAATTATGAGTTTAAAATAACTGCTTTAAAAATACTTCTCGACTATAAAAAACAACCATGAGCAAATCAATAAACCATCCACACCATCTTTAAAAAAAACCGATTCGGATAGATAATTTATTTTTTTTCTGAAGACCGAAGTTAAAAGGGCAGATAAAATTGCCGTTAAAATTGAAGAAATTAAAACCGATAATGAAAAACCGGTATCCTCAAAATAAAAATAAATATTCAAAACGAGCGTAAAAATCAGTAGAGCATAAATTAAATTTACGGTAAATCGAACTCCGAAATAAACCGGTATAGTTTTCACGTTACCATGATTGTCCCACTCGGCGTCGTAAATATCGCACAACAAAGTAACGGCTAGAAGAAAGCAAATTTTTTCAATCAACATCCATCCTAAAATCACGTTTGAAACCGGCGGTGAATAAATAATCACCGGCAACAAAACGACCATAAATGCCCAAACCGTACTGATAATAAAAATTTTTACAAACGGTAAATCGCGTAAACTTTTATTTCCGAACATCGGTACACCGTAAAAAACAGAAAGGATAGCTAAAATCGAAAATGCTAAAAAATGATGTCGCGGAAAATTGAAAAAAACCGGAAATAAAATATAATATTTAAAAACCAAAATTATCGACACCGAAAGTAACAAACATAAATATAAATATCGGTATCGCCGCCAAAAATTTATCCGATGCGTTTCAAAATTTTCCGGACGAAAAAAGGCAGTAAATACCGAATAAAAATTATAAATATAGAAAGTAGTAAGGGCGACAAAAAATGCAATATTATTTTTATCTTCGATTTTAAAAATAACATTTATCATTTTCACCTGACAAAAAGCTGCTGTCGTGATAACCACGTGCGCTTCGCTCAAAAAACGGTATAGATTTATAAAATAAAGTCGCACCTGAAATTATTAAATACGAGTGAAAAAGTTTTTTTCAAAAAATTATGTTCAGTCTTTATTTGGAAATAGATTTTATCTTTGCATTTTAAAAAAATCAAAAAATTATTTTACTGCAAAAGTATTCGGTCGAAAATTAAATAAATGCACAAAACAGAAATTATTTTCGAGGACGAAGATATTATAATCGTGAACAAACCGGCGCAAATGCTCACAATTCCGGACAGACATGATGCCGCTATTCCGAGCATCCTCGGCGATTTGCGTCGAACGCATCCGCAAATTTTTACGGTACATCGCATAGATCGCGAAACGTCGGGAATACTTGTTTTCGCTAAAAACGAAGCTGCGCATCGACACCTATCCATGCAATTTGAAAACCGCGAAACAAAAAAAATATATATCGCGCTCGTTGAAGGCATCATGCCCGACGATACCGGCAGAATCGATAAACCGATTGCTCCGCATCCGACACTACCCGGTAGAATGACGGTGGCACGTAAAGGAAAAGAATCCGTCACGGATTTTGAAGTCGTCAAGCGGTTCAAAAATTTTACTTTAGTAAATGCCGATATAAAAACCGGTCGTACACATCAAATTCGGGTGCATTTTCAGTCGCAAGGTTTTCCGTTGGCGATTGATGCGATTTACGGCAAACGCGATGCGCTTTTCGCACACGACATAAAAATCAATCGCTTCAATGCGCAAACGGATGTCGAAGAACGCCCTCTGATGTCACGTACATCTTTACACGCCGCAATGCTCACGATAACGCATCCCATAAAAAATATTTTGATGACCTTTGAAGCACCGCTACCGAAAGATTTCAGAGCCGTTTTGCAACAACTTACCAAATGGGGGAAATAAAAAAAGAAAACATCGGACGTTGGACATCGGACGTTAGGCTGTTGATTTTAAATCTCTTTCCAAGGTCAAAAGTCCATTCTCCCGCATCATTATTCAATCGTTTCGATTTCAACTATCTCCTCATTGCTGTAGTTGCTGTCTTGTTTTATTCGCCCTTTCTCGGCAACGTGCATCTGTTCGATTGGGATGAAATAAATTTTGCGGAATGCGCGCGCGAAGCCATTGCCACAAAAAAATATATGAACTTGCAAATCAATTACGCACAGTTTTGGGAAAAACCGCCGTTGTATATTTGGCTGCAAATACTTTCGATGCGCTTGTTAGGTGTGAACGAATACGCCGCACGTTTACCCGACGCGCTTTGCGGCGTCACTACTTTGATATCCGTGTATCATATCGGAAAAAAATTACGCGGTGCGCGATTAGGAATCTTATGGGTATTGTGCATGGGTTGTTCGGTATTGCCTTTTTTGTATTTCAAATCCGGTATTATTGATCCTTGGTTCAATTTATTTATTTTTTTGAGTATAGTTTATTTTTTTGAAGCTGAAAAATTTTCAGTTTTAAACCCGAAAAATTTGAATAAAAATCTGATTTTTGCCGGTGTTTTTTGCGGTTTAGCTATACTTACAAAAGGTCCGGTAGGTTATCTGATTATCGGTTTAACTTGGTTTTTTCAAAAAACTATTTATAGACAATGGTCGTGGTTGAATATTAAACTTTGGATTTATTTTACGCTTTTTTCTTTAGCGACTGCCTGTATTTGGTTCGGTGTAGATATTTTGATGAACGGTACTTGGTTCGTAAAAACTTTTATAGAATACAATTTGCGATTGGCAAAAACGGAAGATGCGGGTCACGGCGGATTTTTCGGCTATCATTTTGTGGTGTTGCTGCTCGGTTGTTTTCCGATGTCGGTTTTCGGCATTACCTCTTTTTTCGGAAAAAATAAAACCCTGCCCGCACTTTTAAATTTTACCCGATTAATGAAAACTCTTTTTTGGGTAGTGCTTATTTTATTCAGTTTAGTGCAATCCAAAATCGTTCATTATTCTTCTCTGTGTTATTTGCCTTTAAGTTTTTTGGCGGCAACCGTCATTAATAACCGAATTGCTTTTTTTTTTAAGCACAAAATTTTTTACTATCTACTTTTCGGTATCGGTATACTTCTCGCTTTTTTAACTATTGCATTACCTTTTATCGGTGATAATATTACTGTTATAAAACCTTTTTTCAAAAAAGATATTTTCGCTCAAGCCAATTTGGAAGCTGCGGTTTATTGGTCGGGTTGGGAAAGTTTATCCGGATTTTTTTTATTGGTTGTCTTGATTTTGTTTTTCTATTTTGAGAAAAGAAATAAAATATCAATAAATCAATCGTCTAAAAGTATTTTTATTTTGTTTTTAGGCACCGCTTTATTCGTTCAAAGCGTTTTATTGTTTTTCGTTCCGAATATCGAAGCCTATTCTCAACGCGCCGCGATTGAGTTTTATGAAAGTAAATCTAGCGAAAACTGCGTTATTGAAACTTACGGATTTAAAAGTTACGCGCATTTATTTTATGCCCGAAAACAACCGCCTTCCCTAAATTCCGAAAAAGAAGCAATTATATATGTGGTCGGAAAAATTCAAAATAAAAAACAATTAGATGAAAATTCTGATTTAAGATTTTTATACGCTAAAAACGGTTTTATTTTTTACCGAAAAAAGTAAATTTTAAACACTCATTTGCTTGTTTTCTTTTAGATTTTAAAAAAAATGATAAAAACACATAACCTTTGGGAAATATTTTTTTATCTTTGAGTCTTAGTATAACGATCTTAAATTTCTGAAAAACTAACAATAATGAGCAAAACTACAACTACACTTCCTGTACTATTTTTTATTTTATGGGCTTTTTGCGCAAAAGCCGAAATATATTATCTGAAACTCGACACAGCAAAAAATAATTTTTTAGTTCACATCACAGCCTTCACCGATAAGAGCGATGTTGGTTTTTTCCCGGACTTGAAGAATATCTCCTACAAAGAAGATAATAAAGGTATCTGGCATTATTATCTCGGTGCTTTTAATACGTTGGAAGAAGCGGACAGTGTTAAACATTCGATTATAAAATTGGGTTATATTTATGCTTATGTTATAGACGTTGAAAAAGTACATAAAGAATGCAAAGTACAATGTCGCAACGATGAAGCAGGGTTGGTAACAACGCCTTTTATTATGAAAAAAGTGCGCAGCCTCAGTCATTTACTTTTCGACTTCAATAGTGGTGTGTTGTCTTATAAATCCAAACAATTGTTGCAAACACTCAATGAAATATTAAGCGAAAACCAAAACTATAAAGTAGAATTTAAAGGACATACTGATGCAGTAGGTACACCTGAATATAATCAAGAGCTTTCCGAAAAACGTTCCGAGGTTTCTGCAAAATTTCTCAAAAAAGCCGGTATTTCGGCGGAGCGCATCAAAGAAAACAGCTACGGAATGGAAGCACCGGTAGCAAAAAATACAGTGAACGGGAAAGATTGTCCGGAAGGCAGAAAGTACAATCGGCGCGTAGAAATTTTTATTACCGATAAATCCGGAAACGTTCTCAATGCGTTAGTAGAACCCTTTGATATTCCGACGGATATTTTATACGCCGGACGATAAATTTTACCGAATAAATAAAAAAAGTTTGCCTGAGTAAAATTCGTGTTGTAATATTGCACCGTATTCAATTCTTACCTGCAAAAACGGAAAGAATTGTTTTTATACAGACGAGGGGAGAGACAGGCTCGACGAACCTCAGCAACCTGCGCAGTGCAAGGTGCTACTACCTGCCGTAAATTTTCGTAAGCAAAAATTGCTTACGAAAATTTTATAGGAATTATAAAAACATTTGTCATGTCAATTTCCGTAAGTCCGACTTCTTTTTTCGGACAATTATTTCTTTTTACTTACTTTTTTTCTTCAATAAAACTTAGTTGTTGTTATTGCTTTTCGTGTTGCAGCTGCTAAACCGGTTTGCGCAACACAGAAAATTTTTTAACGCGCTGTTAATTATCTGATAGCACGCAGCTAATAACTACAGCCAAATATTTTTTCATAAAATAAATCACTTAATTATGTCAGACAAATTGCATTTTGAAACTTTACAGTTACACGCCGGACAGGAACCCGATAAATCTACAAATTCGCGTGCTGTACCTTTGTACCAAACCACGAGTTATGTGTTTAATAATTCCGAACACGGCGCGAATCTTTTTGGTTTAAAAGAATTCGGAAATATTTATACGCGCTTGATGAATCCGACGACCGATGTTTTTGAAAAACGCATGGCGGCACTCGAAGGCGGCGTGGCGGCCTTAGCGGTTGCTTCCGGTCAAGCGGCGCAATTTATTGCCCTCAACAACATCACGCAGGTCGGCGATAATTTTGTTTCTTCGTCGAATTTATACGGCGGTACTTTCAATCAGTTTAAAGTGCAGTTCAAACGCATCGGCGTTGATGTGCGTTTTACTGCCGGCGAATCGGCGAGCGATTACGAACGTTTGATTGATAAAAACACGAAAGCAATTTATCTTGAAACTATCGGTAATCCTTCGTTCAGCGTACCTGATTTTGAATCTATTGCACAAGTGGCAAAAGATCACGACATTCCGCTCATCGTAGATAATACTTTCGGTGCAGGCGGTTATTTGTTCCGCCCTTTGGAACACGGCGCGAGTATCGTAGTAGAATCCGCTACAAAATGGATTGGCGGACATGGTACGAGTATCGGCGGTGTAATTATTGACGGCGGTAATTTTAATTGGGGTAACGGCAAATATACGCAGTTCACGCAACCGAGTGAAGGTTACCACGGTTTAGTTTTCTGGGATGTGTTCGGCGCAAACGGTCCGTTTGGCAATATCGCGTTCATAATTCGCGCTCGCGTTGAAGGTCTACGCGATTGGGGACCGGCTATTTCACCTTTTAATTCTTTTATGCTCATTCAGGGTTTAGAAACTTTATCTCTTCGCGTTCAACGTACTGTTGACAATGCTTTGAATTTAGCGCAATGGTTAGAAAAGCATCCGCAAGTAGCAAAAGTCAATTATCCCGGATTGGAAAGTGCGCCTACACATACGCTTGCAAAAAAATATTTGAAACACGGTTACGGCGGCGTTTTGAGTTTTGAATTGAAAGGCTCGAAAAACGATACGACTTTATTCGTTGACAGTTTAAAATTGATAAGTCATTTGGCAAATGTAGGCGATGCAAAAACTTTGATTATTCAACCTTCTGCTACCACACATCAGCAATTGTCGGAACAAGAACAACTTAATGCCGGCGTTACACCGAATTTGTTACGCATCTCTGCCGGTATAGAACACATCAGCGATATTAAAGCGGATTTGCAACAAGCATTTGCGGCGATTGAAAGTAAAATTTTAGTTGGTTAGTGGATAGTTGATAGTTGTTGGTTGGATTCGTTTTAAGTTGGCGTTTAAAACACTTAATTTTCAACTAACTCAACCAACAACTAATAAACCGGCAACTATCAACTCATTTATCTAAATAATTCATGTTAAAAGAAATTTTCGACGCAGACACTATAATATTATCGGATTGGCAACCCATTTCGACCGGAAAAAGTATGGAAAAAAATAAAGAAACCGCCCCGAAAATTTGGTATTATAATCACGCTTTTGAATTAGAGAGTGGCGAAATTTTGCCGGATTTACATATTGCCTATCATACTTACGGAACTTTAAATGTAACCCATGATAATGTAGTTTGGATTTGTCACGCATTAACAGCCAATTCCGATGTCGCGGATTGGTGGAGCGGATTGGTAGGGGAGGGGAAGTTTTTTGATCCGGCGAACAATTTTATCGTATGCGCCAATATGATCGGCTCGCATTACGGTTCAACAAGCCCTTTGAGTGTAGATAAACGCACACAAATTTTTTTCGCCAAAAATTTTCCGATTGTTACGGTGCGCGATATGGCACGTGCACATCAATTATTGGCAGAAAAATTGGGTATCAAAAAAATAAAAACTGCCGTCGGCGGTTCTATGGGCGGGCAACAAGTTTTGGAATGGGCAATATTGCAACCGGATTTGTTCGATAAAATCGCGCTCATAGCTTGCGGTGCGCAAATGACACCTTGGAGTATTGCGCTGAACGAAACGCAACGCATGGCAATCGAAGCAGATCCGACGTTCGACGATGAAGCTGTTTCAAAAATTGAAACGCGCGAGGCACTCATTAAAGCCGGCGCGAAAGGTATGGAAGCTGCTCGCGCTATCGGTATGTTGAGTTATCGCAGTTATACCGGTTATAATCTCGCGCAAGCTGACGATTCAGACAATATTGATGCGTTCAGAGTACAAACTTATCAACGGTATCAAGCGGAAAAATTGCGCAAACGGTTCAGTGCTTTGTGTTACGAATCAGTATCTAAGACAATGGATACGCACAATGTCGGCAGAAATCGCGGCGGTGTGGCATTAGCTTTGAAGCGCGTAAAAGCAAAAACATTGGTGGTCGGCATCCAAACCGATATTTTATTTCCTCTGGAAGAACAAATTATTTTAGCCGCTCACATACCGGATGCACGATTGGAAGTGATCCAATCCAAATTCGGTCACGACGGTTTTCTTATTGAGTTCGATCAAATGCACGCGCTTTTGACAAAATTTTTAGCGAATTAGGTATAAAATTAAAATTAATAATGGAAATTAAAAAACTCGGTCGCCTGAACGCCAATTCTATTAAAGAATTAGGAAACAACGGTTACGTAACGAATAAAATTTATGCCGTTGATCGCATTGAAAAAGAAGGTGTATTATCATTCAATTTATCATTGAAAGATGCTGCTGCGCCGGTGAAAAAAAATTGGCAAATTGATAAAGACGATCTCGAAGACTACAACGAAATTATTGACGAAAAACATTCATTGAGCTCGTATGAAAATAATAAGTTCGTAGGTATGCTCATCTGCGAAGAAACGGACGACATTACACTCTTTATCGAACATTTATTGATCGCGGAAAGCCAAAGAAAAAAAGGTTTCGGCGAAAAACTTGTTAAAAAATTAATGGAATATGCCGTTACAAAGAAATTCAAATACATTGAACTCGAAACGGAAAATTCAAACGTTGCTGCTATTGAACTTTTTAAAAAATTAAACTTCCGAATTACGGGTTTGAATTTAAAATCAGGCACTTTAGAAGTTGCAGTGATTATGGCGATAAAATTATAAATTTCATTCCATTGATTTAAACAAATTTTTACGATGCGCTTTCAGAACTTCATGCGCCGTATAATTTTTACAGGTCACTTTAAACCAATCGGCGGCTGTTTTGAAAATAAACTGGCGTTCCGCTTCATTTTTTTTCAATTTCCAATCGTTTGCATTTCCCGCAGACTTCGATATTTTTTCTCCGTTTGCCTGACTAATGAGCGGAAGATGAATAAAAAGATTTTCCGCAAATGAATTAAGTCCGACGCGACCGGCTAAATAAATTTGCGCTGCCGTAGAAGCAAATAGATCTTCACCGCGCACGACAACATTTATGTTCATCAAACAATCATCTACGAGAGAAGCCAAATGATACGCCGGCAAATTGTTTTTTTGTCGAACAATAAAATCATCTGAGATAGATTGAATATCCGTATTAATCTCCCCGTTAAAATCATAAATCCGGATTTGTTGCGCGTTTTCAGGTAATTTTATGCGCCAAACCGTATCCGACGTTTCTAAATTTAAATTTAAATTCCTACACGTACCCAAATATTTTCCGTTCATTGAAGTATTTCTGATATCTTGACGCGAACAACGACAATCATAAACTTCATTTTGTGCCACCAATCGGTCAAGATATGTTTTGTAAATTTCGATGCGAGTATGTTGCGAATGATTTTTATTAAAATCTTCAACGCTCATCGGACCGAAATCGTAATCCAACTCCAACCAATCTAAAGTTCTGAAAATATCTTCAATATATTCCGGGCGCGTTCGTTCTGCATCTAAATCATCAATCCTAAGGTGTATTTTTCCGTTCACTCCACGCGTCATGATCCAAGTAATTGCAAAAGTCACGCAATTGCCGATGTGTAAATAACCGCTCGGCGTGGGCGCAAAACGTGTAGTAAAGGTTTTCATAATTTTCGGATAAAATATTCAGTACTTAAGTTAAATTTTATTTCCTAAAAATATAAATTTGGTTCATCTAACATTTTTTTCTACTGACAGAAAACCGCTGTGAGGCTTTTAACTTCTTTAAGCGCGTTCTTTTAGTAGAAATCACGAAATAAAAAATTTTTTAACTCCATTCGGAGAAATTTGTTTCTGCCCTCACAAAAATATTGGGTGAACCTTAAATTTTTTAGAAATTTTTTTCCAAAACAAAAGTAAAAACTTATTTTTACTTTTTATTTTTTTGTTTTAAATCGGAATTTTAATTTTTTTAGCAAAATGAAATTTATTTTTTTATTTTTTACGGTTTTAAGTAGTTTTTATGCAATCGGGCAAAATATCTTTCAGGAAAAATATAAATCTTTAGGCTCGGTTTATTTATTTAAGTTGCACAATGCGCCGTTTCCGGATCCGCAACGAGCGGACGGACATATTTACGACAATAAAAAATATGTAACTGAAGGACATTACAACGACAGCAGCGTATTGGTTTTTGTGCCTAAAAAATTTAAATGGTCTAAGCGCCCTGATATTTTAATACATTTTCACGGTTGGTTTAATCATATAGATAGTATGAACGCAACTTTTCATCTCATAGAACAATTTGCTGCTGCGCAAAAAAATGCCCTCTTAATATTGCCGCAGGGTCCGAAAGATGCGCCGGATTCTTTCGGCGGAAAATTGGAATCACCCGGCGGTTTTAAAAAGTTGATTTTTGAAATATTGGATTCTGTAGCAAAAAAAGAAAATATAGCCCGGCTTGAACCGCACGATATTATTATTTCAGGTCATAGCGGCGGGTATCGTGTGATGTCTTATATTTTACTTCGCGGCGGCTTAACAAAAAATATAAAAGAAGTGTGGTTATTTGATGCACTTTACGGACAAACTGAAAAATTCGCTTTTTGGTTGCAACCAAAAAAAGCGCGTTTCGTGAACATTTATACCGAAAAAGGCGGCACGTTTTCGGAATCTAAAGAATTGGAACAAGATATGAGCGGTTGGAAAATTCCTTTCTGGTCAGGCAATGAAAGAGAACTGACTAATGATCTAATAAAAAAAAATAGAATTTTGAGTGTTTTTACGCCACTCGAACACAACGAAACACTTTATAAAACCGAACTTTTTAGGAAATTGGTCTTATGCAGCAAATATTTTAAGCACTGATTCATTATCAATAAATTAGTTAGTCTAATCTTAAATTTTAATTCTTACTGCTGATATATCTTATCTTTGTTCGATGATTGAAGAAATACACAAACAAGTTTTAGGTTTAAAATTGCCCACCGATCCGCGTTGGGTGAATGCGGCTGAAATAAGTTTAGAAGAAATACTGACCGACCATGCGTATTGCGAACAAAAAGCGGCAACGGCTTGCATTTCACTCATTCAAGGTTTTCCGGAATGCCATGATTTAGTGCGCGAACTGGCACCGATTGTTACAGAAGAGTGGGGACATTTCAGGTTGGTTTTAGCCGAATTGGATAAACGCAAACTCCAACTCGGTCTTCAACGCAAAGATGAATACGTGAACGGATTATTAAAATTCGAGAAAAAAACTTCCGATAAATACGAACGACTGACGGAGAAACTTTTGATTTGCGCACTCATTGAAGCGCGCAGTTGCGAGCGTTTCAGAATCTTATCGTTGAATATTTCGGAAATGAACTTGCGTGCTTTTTATCATAAATTAATGATTGCCGAAGCCGGACATTACCGTTTGTTTCTTGATTTAGCCAAACGATATGCCGCCAACGAAGAAAAAGTAATGCTGCGCTGGCGTGAATATTTATTTCACGAAGCCGAAATGATAAAAAATTTGGTTATTCGAGGAGATAGAATGCACTGACAATTAAGG
This sequence comes from Chitinophagales bacterium, assembly GCA_038226035.1. Taxonomy (GTDB): domain Bacteria; phylum Bacteroidota; class Bacteroidia; order Chitinophagales; family Saprospiraceae; genus JAAFJT01. Next base: position 249,171 of record JBBRQS010000001.1, read on the forward strand.
GAATTTGTAAAAAATAATTTGCACATTTTGACTACTCTCTTTCCTTTACTCTGCGGCAAATTTTTCTTAAATATTCCCGATATTTCTCAAAAAATTTGCCTTGTTTAAAGAAAACATAGCAGTCAAAATGGGCAAGTTATTTTTACAAATTTCCTAAAACCGGACAAAATGCTTTTCAAAAAAGATACGCTCAATTTTCTTTCTAAAATCACGATTCATCGCGTGTGGAATGCCGTCAAAATATTTTCTTCCTATTACGTAACAGATTTTTTGCGACGACCGGTGCAATGGGGTTTACCGTTCACGATTTCTTTTGAACCGACAACCGCTTGCAATTTACGCTGCCCGGAATGTCCGTCCGGATTGCGTGCTTTTACCCGACCAACGGGTAATTTAAAAGAAAATTTTTTCAGAGAAACGATTGATTCGATGTATCGGGAATTGATGTACTTGATTTTTTATTTTCAAGGTGAGCCTTATATTAATCCTAAATTTTTGGAAATGGTAGAATATGCGCACCAAAAAGGGATTTACACGATTACTTCTACGAACGGACATTTTTTGAACGATATCAACGCCAAAAAAACAATCGAAAGTGGACTCGACAGGCTCATTATTTCCGTTGATGGTGCGACTCAAGAAACTTATTCGAGTTACCGAATTGAAGGTAAATTAGATGCCGTTTTGCAAGGTGCACGCAACGTCGTTAAATGGAAAAAAGAATTAAACTCGCCGACACCGCATATAATTTTTCAGATGTTGGTCGTGAAACCGAATGAACACGAAATTGATAAAATTTACGAAATCGCCAAAGAAATCGGCATAGACGAAGTAAAACTAAAAACCGCGCAAGTTTACGAATACGAAAACGGTAACGATTTGATTCCGACTATAGAAAAATATGCGCGCTACAAAAAAAACGGTAACGGAAAGTGGGCATTAAAAACCATATTAGTCAATCATTGCTGGAAACTTTGGCACTCATGCGTTATTACTTGGGATGGTCTTGTGGTGCCGTGTTGTTTCGACAAAGACGCGCAACACCGCCTCGGCGATTTAAAAAAATCGGATTTCAAAACCATTTGGTATAGTAATACATATTTGCAATTCAGAAAATCACTTTTAAAAGGACGCGACCAAATTGATATTTGTACGAATTGTACGGAAGGATGTAAGGTTTGGGCATGAGGCAATTAATAGTTAATAATTAATAATTAGTATCTTTTCATTTAGCTTTATGCAGTAGCGTATTCTGTACAATGGCGCATTTGTGGCTCATTGAAAGCCAAAACTATATCCGATTTAGGCACGCCTTTATTTTCGATGTCAACGATAATATCATAATCGGTAATATTTCTTTGAATCCAAATTTTTTCATTAATAATATCAAAATGGAACAGAGGCGAAAATATTTGTTGATCATTTTGCCAACCCGCATATAATACTTGGTAATGATCATGTATGGTATCTATGATTAGGCGAATTTGTAAATCATCAGGTTTACGAAGTTGTGCCATTTCATTATCGGCGTACTCATGTAATACTTCCTGAAGTATTTTACGGTATAAAATTAATTTATCCATTGAATAATTGAAAACCAGATGAATTTAGCTTCAGCAAATGTAAAGAATATAAAAGAAAATTACAAAATTTTAAAGAAATTCTACCTAAAAAATAAAAAAAATCCGTATCGCTATATTAACCAGCAATACGGATTTTTTTATTTTTTAACAAAAAAACTATTTCATTTTCGCACTCGATTTAATTTTATCTTTATACAAACTTTCAAAAATATCTACTTTATGGCGCACTACATTTGCTGTGTATCCCTCGTCGGGGTGTAAGTTGTAGTAATTTTGATGATAGTCTTCGGCGCGATAGAAATTTTTGTATGGTTCAATGGCAGTAGTGATGGTAGGAAATACACCGATGCGCAAAAAACTATCTCTTACTGCTATGGCTGTTTGTTTTTGCGCTTCACTTTTATAAAAAATAGCGGAACGATAATCATTACCCATGTCATTGCCTTCTTGATTGAGTTTTGTCGGGTCGTGAATATGCCAAAAAATATCCAAAATATCTCGATAAGAAACGATTTTAGGATCGAACATAACTTTTATGGATTCGGCATGACCCGTCATGCGTGTTCCGACTTGTTCGTACGTCGGATTTTTTGTATCGCCGCCGGCGTAACCGACTTCCCAATATTTTACGCCTTTCAATTGCTGATAACACGCGTCCATTTTCCAAAAACAACCGCCTGCAAAAACTGCGGTTTCTAAACCGGTCGTATCTTTGGTAACGTCAATCGAAGAATTCGCATTTGTTCCGATACTTTCTTTTTGAGAAGCATTCAAAGCAAAAATGCCGACGCTGAGAAGAATAACTAATGCGGCGACATACTTCATCTGTATTTTCATTGAAAATTTTATTTAGTGATTTAATAGTGCAAAGATGTTCTTCAATGTTCACAAAAAAATCACGAGTTTAATTTTTATCGATTGTGAAACAACAATATATTCAAAAATTAAGCAAAATAAGCCTTAATTCCCTGAATGTCTTGATGTTTCATAATCCCATTATGCTTTAGATTTACTTTCGCTTGAAAAGCGCAAATCATCTAATTTGAAATCATATACCGGTTGTTCCAAATTAAAAACTTTTTCAGGATTAATAAAATGCACTTCGTCGTCTGCTTCTTCAATCGTTTTAGGTATCAAATCAATTTTTTTTCCCGTTGTTTTCAATACGAATCTTTCTATCAGATGTAGAAAATCGGGTCGCAAATTATAGTACGCTCTAAACCATTTGTTTTCCAACAGTTTTTTTTCATCGAAACGATAGATAGAAAAAACGTGTTGCACGAAATAATCCTTCGGATACTCGTAATACAAGCCCCAATTTTCTCTTTTATTGCCGGGTTTATGTCCCGGATAATAAGCCGTGCCGAACAAATAATCCCAAAAGGAAAATTTCGTGGAAAAATTGGCGTGAAAAACTTCCTGATAATTAGCGTGGTGCCACAAATGCAGTTCCGGTGAATTAAAAAAATATTTCAATTTACCCAACTTAACGTTTATGTTAGCATGAATAAAAATACCGAAGACGGCATCCAACAAAGCTTTGATCGGCACAACTATCGGGTTGGCTCCCAATAAAATGATCGGTGCAAACTCTATTGTCTGATTAATAATAATTTCGAGAATGTGCGAGCGCGAACCTTGCAAAAAATCGACGTGTTTACCGGAATGATGCGCTTCGTGCGTACGCCAGAAATATTTGTTCGCATGCTGAAATCGGTGAAACCAATAGATGTAGAAATCATGCGTGACAACAAAAAACAGCACTTGCTCCGTCACAGACCAATTGTGTAAAAATTGATACGGTTGCCAATTAAAGACGGCTTTGAGGGTCACGATGATCACTTCAAAAATTAAAATGCGCAAAAAATAACTTTGAATAAGCGTATACCAAACTAAATCCACCCAAAAACCTTCCCTGAATAACGGCAAGCCTTTTCTGTAAGGAAAAAGTCGCTCCATCGTAACAATAAAAATAACCCAAACAACTAGAATACCTGTGGTATAGGGTAGAATTTGTAATTCAGTCATAAAGTATCTTCGATTTACGATTTTGATTTACAATTTAGGATTGAACTATCTCTAAATTTTAAATCTAATTTCTAATTTCCTGCCAATATAAAAAACAAAAACCTCTCCGACCTAAACAAAGGTGAGAGCGGTTTTTGTTTTTTATATTGGCATATTTTTTCAAAAAATCTTTCAGAGATTCAAGCAGCATTCCGCTCAGGTTGTTTAACAATAACACTTCCCTTTAAATTCTTGAAAAGCGAACCGGAAGCTGCGGCAAAACCGCCAACTAACCCGCCAATAACGCCGGTAAAATAAAGTAATTGCGTAGCGGAAAGCGCGTTTGCAAATAATTGAGAAATAGAAGTTGACATAATTCCGCCATTGTCACTGTTCTTTGTTGCAGCGTATACACCCCATAAAAGCGATACGGCGATAAAGCCGTACAAAAAGCTCGTTGCCCAAGTACGCGGAAAAAAATATCCGACAATAAAAGCGATAATCGCGATTACCCACCAAGGAGAAAAATTGCCAGCCAAAAATCCGAGTGCTACAATTATAATTACGGGCGTAACGATTGATTTGAGTTTATTGAACATTTTTAAGACGTTGTACGTTGGTCGTTTGACGTTGGGCTTAAGATTAATTTCCAAAGTCCAAAGTCTAAATTCCAACTTTATTTTTTAGAAAAAAGTTGTGTAGAAATCAATTTTGAATTTGTATCGGAAGCATTTTTCAAAAAAACCGCTTCGTAATATTCGCCTTTGCGCCAGGCTTCTACAAATTGATCGAAACCTTTGCTGCCCGGATTACCGGATTGTCCGCCCGGATAAACTACATAAGCGTGCGGCACGGAATCCATCTCTACAATCATGCGCCATGATGGTCCATGGCTTTTTTTAATCGCATTAATGGATTTTGCTTGCCCGCCGACATCAATATGCTCGCGTCCCCAACCGGGGATATTCGAGATGTGCGGTATTTCGGTATCTTTTACATGTGACCATGTAAATGTCGGGTTTTTCGGATATTTTAATGTTACTTCTGCTTGTTTTTTAATAATTTCGGCGGCCATTGCATGAAACGATGCGGTGGCAATATCTTTTCCGGTTTCAATTTTATCTTTTGTTGCCACGACATCAAAAAATTTGCTTGTCGGCTCGTCGCGCAGTAATACGGTGGTACTCCGCGAGTTAGGTTTCAGTAATAAATCTGCGTTTTTATTTGCATATACTTCATCCCAAGTTTGTTTTTGAAACTGATTTTGCCATTCATCGAAATACACGGGTTCGGTTTTATCGCCTTCAAAAAAATAATTCCAACCGGCGAGGCTACTGAAAATCGCTTTTTCTGCGGCGTTCAAAGAAGTTGTGTCGGTATTTTTCAATAAAAGCGGTAATAATTCTTTCGCTATTAAACTGTAATTGCAGTTTTGCAATTTTTTCATGTCGTCTACCGTAATGTCTTTCATTTTTGCTAAAGTATCATTAATAATTCTGCCGCGATACAGTTCAAAACCTTCCGAATTGTAATAATAAGGATAAGTATTGTCGGTTGATTGTTGATTGGCAGAAGACACAAAACCACGCACCGGATTTTTATATTGCGGAATTTGATCGCGCGGAATAAATCCTTTCCAAGCATTTGCTGAAACCGAACCATCCAGCACAAAACGTCCTTGTCCTTTTGCTTTTATCGGATACGCGCCGTTAGCTATCAAAGCTATGTCGCCGTTTGTGCACGCGAAAGCTATATTTTGCGCGGGAACATTCATATACGACAATGCTTTTTTATAATCGTCATAATTTTTTGCTCCGTTGAGTTGGCGCAAAAAATGCAAATCTATTTCCGGCAATTCGTTGGCTATCCAATGAAAAGCCAAATCTTTTCTGCCCGTTGTATCTGCCGGATAAACAACCGGACCCCAAACCGTTGTACGTACAGTATCCAAAACGTCGGCTTTACCTTTTATTTTATAAGTTTCGGTGCGCAAACTTGCTTTCACGGTTTTTCCGTCGAGCTTATAATTTGTTTTCGCACTGTCCGCCCAAGTTATGGAATACCAATCGGCAACATCATGTCCGACGTTAGTCATTGTCCAAGCTACATTATTATTAAAGCCGATTAAAACCAACGGTATGCCGGGCATCGTTACGCCATAAATATTAATATCCTGAGCAGTAATTTGTTGTTCGTACCAAATTGAAGGTAAACGGAGTGATAAATGCGGATCGCCGCATAAAATCGGTTTACCGTTTTTTGTTTTAGATCCCGCTACTACCCAATTGTTACTGCCGTTAGAAGGGTCGCTCGACATCATGTCTTCGCGTGGAATATTAATCAGCGCGCTTAAATCCGCATTTTTATTTCCAGTGTCCTTTGTCCTTTGCCCTTTGTCCGACATAGAAGTTGCGTCTCCGTAATTATTTGTCGGTTTGGGTGCCGAAGTTTGTGCCGTGAAATTCCATTTTGTACCGGCGGGAACTACCGGCGATTGCTCTTTAAAATCAGTCGGATACATGGCGTCGAAATCGGAGCCGAAAGTTTTCAAAGCATTCGTAGCGGCAAAATCGTTATCGTTGAGTGCTAAATCAACCGATAAATATTTTGATACCAAAGCCGTTTTCAAAGGCGACCAAGTTTCGGGTTTTAAACCCAAAGTTTTATATTCTATCGGATAGTCTTTAGGTTGCAGTTGTTCTATATAAGCGTTTACTCCGGCGGCATAATGTTCGAGTAGCGGATAATTATCTTTATCGGTTTGCCAATTTTTTACTAATTTTTCGGCTCCCTGCAAAATACCGCGTCGGCGCGCTTGTTTATCCAAATCGAGCGTTGTTAAAGTCGGACTGATTCTTTTTTCACCCAACATTTCGCACAATTTTCCTGCCGAAGCGTGCGAAATAAAATCCATTTCCCACAAGCGGTTTTGCGCGTGCAAAAAACCTTGTACGAAAAGCGCATCTTCGAGATGTTCCGCCATTATATGCGGCACTTGACGGTCGTCATATTGGACTTTTACGTCTCCTTTTAAATTCGGAAACGCAAAATTTTTATTCAAAGGAAGAATCGGTCCGCCGTTTTGCCAAAATCCGGAAAACGGGTTGAAGTACTGACCGAGCGGCGGTAGTGCATTGCCTTTGTAAGTAAAAGGATTATTAAGAAAATAAACCAAACCGAAAGTCGCAGCTAATGATGCCGCGAAAATAAGAATGCGCATAATGTAATTGAAGGTGTAAGCTGTATTTTCGCTGTTTTTTATCTCATTGAAGTGCAAGATACAATTATTAAAATTCCGAGAGAATTTTATTGATATTTTTTTTTGAAAAGGGTAGTGAAAGGCAAAATTTTATAATCAATTCATAGTTACCTGACCGACGAAAATAAAAAAACTCCTACATCTAAGGGATGCAGGAGCGATAAAACATACTATGAGAAAACTACACGCAACAAAATTAGGGTATTTTATTACTAAATAAAATATACAACTTTTTTTTTAATTAAAATTTAGAAAACGGTACATTATTTTTAGAAAACGGTACATTTTTTTAAAAAATACAAAAAACCGCTTTTTGCGATTATAGCAAGAAGCGGTTGAAGCGGGATTTTACGCTTTCACATTTATTTTTATTTATCTGGGAACTGATTGATTGGCACCTGTAATTTTCAAAGTATTTTCGTCTTGTGTGAAAGCTATGATTTTACAATTTTGTATTTTCCAATCACTGTTTAAGGTAAAATGTGTTGTGTAATTTTTGTTTGTATTTAGCGGTTGTATTTGCGTAGCGCGAACCACATTTGCGTGTTGCAAAGTTCTGCCGGAATTTTCGCCGCTCTTGACGTTACTTGAAAGCGCGGTTTCTACCAAAACTAAATGCAACGTTTTTCCGGTTACATCGCCGGATACTTCGCAGTTGGCTTCAACATTATTATCCGAAATTTTTTGAGATACGGATAAAGTATTTGTCGGTGACATCGCTTGCGTACTCTGAACTTGTTTTTCTATTTCCGAACCGCGCGAACCCACGCACTCGTAACCGCCGTTGATAACAACTTGCGGCGTATACACACCGTCGTGTTTAAACTTCGCGCTGTAATTATATTGTCTTTCATCGAAACTCGGTTGACTGAATTTATCTTTCCAACCCAACCGATTCCAATACGTCACGTGATAGCTCAACACGAAAACATTATCGCGTGCAGCATATTTTTGCATCAGTTCGTCGGCACTCGGGCAACTCGAACAACCTTCGGACGTGAACAACTCTAAAACCGTAAAACCTTTTTCATTCGGTTTCACTTTGTTTAAAATTTCGGCTACTTTAACCGAAGTGTTTTCTTTTTTAGAAATAAAAAATGAAAACGAAAAAATTGTTACGAAAAGAAAAAAGAGTGAGCGCATAATTTTTATGTCTAAGAAAATAATTTTAAAATTTATATCATGCAAATTTATAAAGAAAATTATCACAGAATAATTGCGGAAAAGTATGTAAAGTAGAGCCTGATATTACTTCCAGGCACTTTAAATTGCAAAGTCGGAACACATCGCACAATATTTCGCCGATATAGTACAATATTTTCAAAAGAAAGATTTTACACAAAAGCATCTTCTTTTATCAAAAATTTGATGCCTAAAAATAAAATGCAAAAAATTTGCGTCTAATTTAACGAGGATTTTAAAATGAAGACTTCATCTGATGGCAGTTGATCCGCCTCGACTCAATTTAGTGGAGTATGTGATTTATATAGTGAGATTTTTTTTTGTACCTACCGATCATAAGAAATCTTTGAGTGAATTTGAATCAAAAACAAAGAATTTTGTGAAAGTAGAACGATGATTTTAAAGAAACAAATTTGCATTATTCTTGTCCGTATTGTGAATTTAATGCTTAAAAAATTTACTTAATCTACGAATATATCACACGAAAGGGAATAATTAAAAAAGTTCCATTGGGTCTTCAACTACACGAAAGTTTTCGTTAAAAGCACACATTATACGCATATCTTCATTCGAGATTTCAAAATGAAACACCTCAAAATTTTCTTTTAATCTTACAAGGTTTGAAGATTTAGGAATTGTTGACACCCCAAGTTGCAAAGCCCAACGCAAAATAATTTGAGCCGGTGTTTTATCATATTTTTTTGCGAGCAACAAAAGTTTGGAATCGCTGAAACGCATGCCACGTACCAATGGCGAGTAGGCTTGCAATTGAATTTTATGGGTCTTGCAATACGCCAGCAAATCGGAAAGAAATAAATACGGACTAAACTCAACTTGATTGACCGTCGGAATAATTACAGAATAATTTTCCAATTCATTCAAAAACGGCACCAAATAATTCGCAACGCCAATCGCTCGAACGCTTTTTTCTTTGTAAAGTTTTTCCAAAGCCGACCAAGTTTCTTTTCTTGTTTTTTTTAGGGGCCAGTGCACGAGATACAAATCAATATAATCGCAATTGATTTTTTTCAAACTTACCTCAAATGCTTTCAAAGTTTTGTCGTAACCCTGATCAGCATTATCAACTTTGGTTGTGATGAAAATTTCTTTTCTTGGGACACCACTTTTCCGTACTGCGTTTCCAATTTCGGTTTCATTTCTGTACATCGCAGCCGTATCAATTAAGCGATAACCGATTTCTAAAGCATTTTCCACAGCATACTCTGCTTCATTTTTATACATATCGTAAACGCCGAGACCCAAGAGCGGCATTTCGATTTGATTGTTGAGTGTAGTGTATAATTGATTGTTCATTTTAAGTTTATTTGTCGATTGTATAGACGGCGATTTACAGCCTCTCATGTTTAATAAGCAAACATATTTTGCTGCTCGGATTAGGACGCGATAAATCGCCTTCTATACACTAACTTAATTTAATATTTTTCTAATCCCAATATTTTTTTTCCCAAATCATTTAACTCTGCAACACCATATTTAGTTTGTTCCCAATTACGCGGATCGCCCGGAAATGCGTAACCTTCAGGTGAAACCCTGTTTTTCCATGAATTGATGCGCCATTCGCACAAAGCTGCATTGTCTTCCTCAGCCGGCATCATTGAAATATATTGCGCGATGCGCACTTTATCAGACCAATTCGGACGAATGCCGTGTGGTTGACTGCTATTGAAAATTAATAAATCACCGGCTTCCATTTTTACTTTTACCAATTTATCTTCGAAGCCGGAGATGTCCGGTTTGAAATGATTTCTATCTTCAGGTTGTGTCAATTTCCAAGTATCGTAAGTGCGAAATAATTCAGGAATACATTGAAAACCACCCATATTTTCATCCATTTGATCTGCTAAAGCTAAAACACCTTGTACGTTTTGCGGTTTTGTTTCCGGGTCGTAATCCCAATGAATAAATCCTTTGTAAGTTGAGTCGGGGCGTAGGGGCAAATTCAAATTAGCTCTATCGATTGTCACCCAAAGTTTTTCTGTACCCCAAATATCTTCAAACGCATCGTGTACCCGTTGCATTTGTCTGTTGCTCCACAAGTATTGATTATTGTAAACTTCAACCATACCGGTACCGGTCAATTCTTTCATTTTCATTTCTGCGCGTGGTTCGGTGTACCAAGTTTCCGGATCTTTTGGATCTTTTTCCTCAAATTCCCAAATAAACTTTGCGGTTGCTAAAGCTTGTTCTCTCGGAACAGCATTTCGTATCACGACATAACCATTTTGTAACCAAAATTTCCAATCATCAACATTTAAAACCTTCAGGGGATTACCTTCCAAACTGGTTCTTAAATTTATCTTACTCGAAGTCGCCGTTGATGGATTACCCGGAATATCGGTATGCGCGTTATTCGGTAGCATAGTTGGAACCATATTAGGTATCATGGTCGGTATCATCGTTTCTTGTTGCGGAGCCATTTTATAAATATTTTTTTGTGAAGAAATTTTTGATTCTAATAATGATACAAAGGTAATTCCCGTTTTTTCAATGAAGTTAATCCGATTTTCTCAATTTTTTGAACTGTATTGATATATTATTCGATTATTCGGTTAGTCCGGTAGTCAAAATATAAATTTTCAAAAAGCGTTTTAAATTTGAATTTTTTTGTTTGATACTATTCGACTAACCGGCTAATATGAAAATCCAATTTGAAAAATTAAAACCGGAAAATAATAACACGTTCAGCGTGCTTGTGAATCCCCGTATGAACGATTTTTTCTTTTGGCATTTTCATCCGGAATATGAATTGGTTTATATTGAAAATGCTTCGGCGACACGACATATCGGCGAACATATTTCGCGATTCGAAGGCAGCGATTTGGTGTTTATTGGTTCAAATATTCCGCATTTGAATTTCGATTATGGTGTGAAAACTCATTATGAAAAAATAGTTATACACGTTCATCCGGATTTTTTTGACAAAGCCGTCTTATTTATTCCGGAGTTATCAAAAGTAAAAGAATTATTTGAACAATCAAAGTTTGCCATTGCATTTGGAGAGACAGCAAAAAATAGAGTAGGAGAGCGGATGAAAAATTTAGATAAGCTCGACCCTTTTAATCAGTTTTTAGAAATTTTAAGCCTGTTCCAATTGCTCTCTGATGCAAATGATAAAACATTTTTACACAACAAGCCCGTAGAAAACCGATATAATAAAAAAGATCAAGAAAGGCTGAAATCAATTTATACTTTCATTGATACACACTATCAACGCAAAATTGATATTGAAGAAGTTGCGGCTTTGAGTCATTTAAGTTTGTCCGCATTCTGCCGCTATTTCAAAAAAATAACTCTTATCACTTTTACCGAGTTTTTAAACCATTATCGCATCAATCAAGCTAAAAAACTATTGCTCATCGGTAAAAACGTTTCTGAAACATGTTTCGATTGTGGTTTCGAAAGTGTTTCTTATTTCGATAGAATTTTTAAAAAAATTACGGGTGAAAATCCACTTGCGTTTAAAAACAGGTATCAGGTTTAAGTTTATTTGCAGTAGATTAAACTGCCGGTCAAAGCCATACTTAAAAATAAAAAATCATTTTGCTTGTTTCAGTCCCGTTCGCTCAGGGTTTATCACAAATAAAAAACCGGAAAAGTTGCTAAAGTTTATTGATTTTAGTTTACTAATCAAGGGCGTCTCTTGGGGTGCCCTTAAAATTTCCACAATCAACAAATTAGAATACTCCGGAAGACGGCTGATACTTAATTTGGTTGAAAACTGAAACCGGCATACGCGTTTATTTCTTGAAAATTCTTAAACTATCGAAAATTAATTTCTTTTTCGCATTTCGGCACGACGCATAGGCATGGCATCAATTAAGGCAAATAATTTTTCGGGTTGAAGCACTTTTTGCGTGCGGTATTTCTCCGAACCGTCTTTACCTACAAGTATCACCGTAAACGCATTCTGAGGGACGTGGTATTTTTTAAAGATTGTGTTGTCTTTTCCCACTACGATAATTTCAAGGTCTCTTTCTTTTATGCCTTCCTGTTCTTTGTTTAGTAGAAATAATTGTTGCTCAACGTTTGCAGCGTTTTCTTCGTCTGCGAAAATAAATAATTTTCGATGTTCGGACGCTTCGTTTAAATCGCTTGTCATTAATAGGCTCATAAATAAAAGCATTTGTAAAATCATGGACTGTTTGGTTTTTTAAAAAATAAGACTGCTCAAATTCTCAACGCTTTTTAACTTCTGATTTAAGCGAATATGATGGTGATAATTATCTGATTTTTTCAGAAGTGTATGTAATATCATTTTTTCTTCCGCTGTTTCTTTCACCTGTAACGATAGAAGCGACAATTGGCATACCCGACTCGTAATGAGTCTGTATTTATCAAAAGCAAATAATGTAGGCGAAAGTTTATAAATTTTTGTTCGTATTACTCGTTTTTTTGTAAAGGATACATTTGTTCGGGACGTGTCGGGAGAAAACCGCATAATTACCCGCGAGTTGTACATCCGTAACTCGAAACCGTTTCAACCTATTTCTTTTTTCTTTTCGGCATTTTGTCTTTGATAGTGCTTAATTCAGGAGTTATCGGTTTTTGTTTAAAATTAGTATTCAAATTAATCCTGAACTATTTTTTCTATTACTGTTCAAAAGAATAAACGCACCTATAACGCCGACAGCAAAAACGGAAACGGCAATAAATTCGGCTTGCGTGAACGATAAACCAAAGGCATGAAACTTACTGTTGACCCGAATTTCTTCGATGAAATAACGCTCAGCGCCATTTAAAATCATGTAAATCATAAAAAGTAAACCCGGAATTTGTATGCGTTTGCGGATAGACCATAAAAATCCGCCGATAGCAAAAGCCATGAGCGTTTCGTAAATCGGTGTCGGATAAACGCCCGGCACTAAGTGCTGAAAATATTCGGCTTTCAAGCCTTCAATCGGTACACCTTCATGCACGACGTTGCGCGGAAAATCGAAAGACCATAACCAATCCGGTAAAAACCACCACGACGGTTTTTCTGCCGCCACAATTCCCCAATCGCCATCACCGGCTAATTGACAACCTATTCTGCCGACACCGTAACCTAAAATCATGGAGGGCGCAAAAGCATCCATTGAATGTAACGGATTCATTTTCAGGGTTCGAGTAATAAACCAATACACGGCAATAAATCCGAAAATAAGTCCTCCGTAAATTGCCAAGCCACCCGGACTGAAAAAAACATGAATCGGATCGCTCAAGAAATCTGTTACATCTTTTGCACTTTCAAAAATCGCAAAAATTTTCGCGCCCAACATTCCGCTTATTGCCGCTATCATCGTCATATCTCCGACGCGCTCGTACGGATACGATTCGCGCAGATTTCCTTTTTCGTCTTTAATTAATCGGTGCGGGAAAAGATTTTTCTTGCGCTTCAATTCCAAAAAAAGAAAATAAGCGGCTGTCAGGAAAGCCAAAGCTAAAAATAAACCGAAAGTTTGAACAAAGCGCGTTAAATTATCATAGTCCGTGCCGATTAAATCGTGCAGTATATAAGACAGATTCGGATACATTTTTTAAAATTACGAATTACGAATTACGAATTACGAGACAAAATTAATCTATTTCAAGCATACGACGTTAAAGAGTATCTGAAATTTCGTTTACGGAGAAATTTTATCGCAATTTTACTAATCTCACAACTAAGCCGCCGCCGGAAGCGATATGCACATTAATAAAATCATTTTTGGTAAGCGTTTGTGTTTGCATGATTATCCGGTTTGGATTTTCGTCGGTGTTTTCAGCATCTTTATATATTTGAGCGGTATATTTTACGTCATCTAAAAAATTCAGCGTAATCCGTAGGTCGCGCGCAGTGTGATTATTTATGGTACCGATATACCAATCCGAATTATTTCGGCGCGCAACGGTTACGGTTTCATTCACTGTTGCGTCAAGCACTTTGATTTCATCGAAAGTAGTCGGAATATCCTTTATGAATTGAAAACCGTCTTGCCCTTCGTAGGCTTCCGGAAAATCGCAGACCATTTGCAAATAATTTTCAAGCACCACGTACATCGCCAAACTGTGACAACGGGTTCCCAACATCAACGGTCGTGTGTATTGCGCTCGGAATTTATTTTTAGGTACGGCGCGAAACCCGCCCAAATGAAAATCCGTTGAACCCGCAAGTCCGCGTGTGAACGGCATAATAATATCATGGTCGGGCGCAATACCCTTCGGATTCCATTTGTCAGCTTCATAATTGAGTGTACCTTCTCGCGTAAATTCATTAGGATACGTTCTGTTCAACCCCGTCGGTTTATACGCTCCGTGAAATTGAATGTGCAGATGATGCGCAGCCGCTTTTTCTAAAATTTCGTTTTGCATATTCACCATTTCTTGGTCGTCGCGGTCCATAAAATCCACCATCATGCCTTTCAGTCCCCATTGTTCAAACAAAGTGAAAGCCGTGTCCAATTTCGGATACAGCGCGTAAAAGTGTACCCATATGCGAATATCCACGTTTTTTGTTTTAGCATAATCGCAAATTTCTTTCATGTTTAAGCCCGGCACGGGCGTTGTCACGTCGGCGTGCGGACCCGGTTGAAAACTGATGCCGTCATCCATATACCATTGATGCAAGCCGTACTCGACTACTGAATGATATTCGATACCGTTACGCGCGCAAAAATCAATATAATACTGATTGCTCACAAAATTATTGCCGGGTGCATTAATGGTATCCGGGAAAACATTGCCGTTCCACCAAGGAAAAGTTGTTTTACCGGGTTTTATCCAAGCTGTATTTTCTATTTTACATGGCGGTGCAAGTGTCGTTAAAATATTGGTTTCGAGTAAATCTCCGATTCTGTCACTTATCATCGCAACGCGCCAAGGTGTATTGTGCGGAAGAGCAGCTTTTACTTTTATGCGCGATTGGTGCGGCAACGGTGAAAGTTTTGTGGTTATCGTTCTGTTATGTTTCATCAAATACGCGCCGGCATAGTCTATGAGAGCTGCTTCGGTAATAGCGAGATAAATCTTTTCAGGCAACTCAAACAGAGTCGGCATATCCATTAAAGTATCCGATTTTAAATCGTTGAACGTTTGATGCGTGTATAAACCTTCGTGCGACGACGTATAGTTAGGCAATTGCAAAGTGTGCACCATCGGATTACCGACAATATTAAAATCGGTTGTTTCATCCAGCAGTATAAAACGAGCCGTATTTTTTTGTAACGGTATTTCGTAATGCAAAGCAACACCATCATCAAAAACGCGCACCACGATATTTATTTTTTTTAAAGGCGTTTCGGTTTGTTCTAAAGGCAATGTTAGTTGCCGGTATGCCGTGTGTACGTTTTTTGTTTTGCCTACAACGAGTGCATAATCTTCAACGGTATCTTTAAAAATCGGTCTATTAAGTTTTAAATTATTTTTGAAATCACCGTCCTCAAAACTCAAACCGAGCGCGGAATCATCAATTATTTTTTTCCCTTTGAAACTTATGTTATATACCGGCATTTTGTTTGATAACCTGAAAGAAAAAACAATATTACCGTTCGGAGAAGCTATGCGTGTGACTTCTTGTGCAGGTAAAATTCCGGTAAATAAAATGATATAAGTAAAAACTCTACCGAGGGCGGCAAAACTTTTTTTCGATTGGAGTAAGTATAGATTCATAGTTAAGATTTATACTCGACCGGAAATGTTTACGCATTTTTATTTAACCACACCGGACACATCAGGCCTCACATAATTTCACACAGTCAAGTGATATATGTACAGCCTGATGTGTCACGGTTGGTAAAAAAATTCGCAGTGATAAAACTCACCAAATTTTAGCTCTCAACTCCGGTGCTTTATACATTTTGTCGCCGGGTTGTACGTTGTAGACGTTGTAAAACTCTTGCAAATTCGTAAGCGGTCCGTTAACACGTAATTTATCCGGCGCGTGCGGGTCGGTATTTACCAATTGTAACGTACTTTCAGGGCGTGTATTTGCACGCCAAACTTGCGCCCACGATAAAAAGAAACGTTGGTCGGGCGTGAAACCGTCTATTTTATCTTTGCTTTGTGCTTGAGGCGAATAAGTTTTGAACGCTTCGTAAGCCATGGATAAACCACCTAAATCCGCTAAATTTTCGCCGAGAGTAAGTTTTCCGTTGACGTGAACGGTATCTAAAACCGTGTAGTTAGAAAATTGATCTTCCACCATTTTTGCTTTTACGTCAAATTTTTTACCGTCTTCGTCTGTCCACCACGATTTTAAATTACCATCGGCATCGTATTTTCTGCCTTGATCATCGAAACCATGCGTCATTTCGTGACCGATAACTGCAACGATTCCGCCGTAATTTACCGCATCGTCGGCTTTCGGATCGTAAAAAGGAAATTGTAAAATGCCGGCAGGAAAAACGATTTCATTCATACTCGGATTATAATAAGCATTTACGGTTGGCGGAGTCATACCCCATAAAGTTCTGTCCACCGGTTTTCCGAGTCGGGCGATGTTTTCTTTATACAAAAATTTTCGTGATGCCATGACGTTTTTCAGATAACCGGCGTTTTTACTTATGGTTAAAGTCGAATAATCTTTCCATTTGTCCGGATAGCCGATTTTTCTTACAATCGTAGAAAGTTTCAGTTGTGCTTTTGCTTTCGTAACGTCGCTCATCCACTCCAAACCGGCGATGCGTTTTTGAAAAACTCTATTCATATTGTCGAGCATACCGAGCAATCTTTGTTTCGCTTCCGGTTTGAAATATTGCGTCACATAAATTTGTCCGAGTGCTTCACCCAAATAGCCGTCGGTCGTTCCGGAAATGCGTTTCCAACGTGGTTGCATTTCGGTGGTGCCGGACAATACTTTTCCGAAATTAAAATTTTCATCCACAAAAGGCTTCGACATAAATGCCATATTGCTTTTTACGACATCGAAAAGCAAAACGTGTTTCCATTCATCGAGTTGACCATTTTTGAGCAAATTACTGACTTCTTTCAAAAATTCCGGTTGACCAACAATGTAATAATCGTTAGTGACACCCGTTTTTTTGAAAAAATTCGCCCAATCCATTTGCGGTGCAATGGTTTCCAAATCCGCAACTGTCATTTTGTTATACTGTTTTTCCGGATTCCGACGTTCAACGCGCGTCATAGATGCTTTTGCCAGTGCGGTTTCAACTTTCATCACATCGCTCGTACCGGTTTTGGCTTGAGCGTCCGTGAAGCCGATAAGTTTAAAAACATTTCCGATGTGTTCAATATACGCCGTTTTAATTTTTACTGAACGTTCGTCGGTTTTTAAATAATAATCGCGATCCGGCAAATGCAAACCGCCTTGACTAATACCTGGCACCATTACCAAGCTGTTTTTTGCATCTTGTCTGATACCCATACCGAAAATCGGCGAATAACTTTCTTCGTACAGTGTCGTGATTTCCTGTAAAAGCTCTTTGTAGTTTTTAATATTTTTTATCCGATCCAAAGTAGGTTTCAACACAGAAATCCCTGCATTTTCGATGGCAATACTATCCATACCGGAAGCATAAAAATCTGCGGCTTTTTGTTGAATACTGCCGGGTGTGTTTGTTTTGGAAGTTATATCGTCCAAAATAGTTTTCAGTGCGTTGATGTTAAACTCGCGCAACAAATTGAAGCTGCCCCAACGACTTTCACTTGCCGGTATCGGTGTGTTTTTCAGCCATGTACCGTTCGCATATTCATTAAAATCGTCTTGCGGACGAACGGTTAAATCCATATTCGCCGGGTCTATAAATTTGCGTTGACCTGCGGGTGTGATAATGTTTTTCCCACCACCACTCGTTGCTGTATTCGTTTTCGGAGAACAGGAAAAAATAAAAGACATGAATAAAATAAAAGCACTTAGCGTAAGCGTTTTTTTCATTTGTTGAAAATTGTTTTAGATGAAATAACTTTTGACTCAATTTTTTTTTGTGCGACGTAAAATTAAAAAATAAACGGAAAAATTTTAAAAATAATTGTAAAAAAATAAATTTTAAGAACCGGTAGAATAATTTTTCAAACCGATAATGCCGGCTACCGTTAAAGCTAAAAAAAATATTTCTTGATAAGAGATAAAAGATTTATTTATAACGACTTCCGAAATTTTTATTAAAACAATAGACACTGATGTCCAGACTGCAAAAGCTGTGGCAGTTGGTATTTGCTTCATTGCCAACGAAAAAAAATAAATATTACCGATACCGAAAACAATATATCCGGCAAGCGGCACCCAAATCATTAATCCTTCCGATTCAAGTAATGTAGAAAAGCGCAAATTCGGAATTTTTCTGAATTCCAAATATTTAAGAGAATAGGTCCAACAAGTTTCCATACACGCGGCAATAAAAATGTAAATCCACTGCATAAAGTCATAAATTTTTAATTCACAAGACTATTTAACTCAAAAATCATAAACTTTTGTGTCTTTCAATAAATGTTTTTTTATTTTTGGCGTGAAATTATTGAATTTTATTTATTAATACACCTTTATCTTGAAAAGAATACTCGTCGTGGCTGCTACTAAACCGGAAATTTCAATATTTTTAGATTATCTCAACGCTCAAAAAAAAGTACCGCACAACCTTTTATTCGGTCAATCGGGCTATAGTTTCGATGTATTAATTACCGGCGTCGGTGTCGCCAATACATCTTTTGAATTAGGTCGCCGATTAACGGGTAATTTATATGATATTGCCGTGAATGTCGGCGTTGCAGGCAGTTTTTCGAGCAGCTTAAAATTAGGTGAAGTGGTAGAAGTCGTGACCGAGCAGTACGGTGATTTTGGTGCGGAGGAAGCAGACGGCAGTTTCACGGATATTTTTTCATTGAAATTGATGAACGAAAACGAACCGCCTTTCCTGAAAACTAAACTCATCAATAAAAAACCTGCGGGTATATCCAATTTGAAATCGGCGCGCGGTTTAACTGTACAAAAAGTGCATGGCAGTGAAAAAAGTATCGACATTATAAAGAAAAAATATGCCGTTGATATAGAAACAATGGAAGGTGCCGCATTTTTTCAAGCCTGCCTAACCATGAAAATTCCATTCGTTCAATGGCGCTCGATTTCCAATTACGTTACGCCGCGCGACAAAGAGGCTTGGCGAATGAAAGAAGCCGTTCAAAACTTAAACACTCATTTAATAAATGTTTTTGAAAAAAGACTGATTTGATTTCGGATTTTAGATTTTAGATTTTGAATGTCAGGCGTGTTTTTTTTTCATTAATAAATGTCCGAAATGTCCGAAATCGAAATGTCCGAAATCCGAAATCCGAAATCGAATATAATAATGTATAGAAAATTATTGCTTGTGTCCGTATTTTCTTTTTTTAGTAAATTATTTTTTCCGGTTGTTGTTGCGCAACCGATAGGGCGCGAAAAATGTGTTTTAGAATTAATACCGGACGCCTCTTCGTACAGTTTCCGTTTGAATCAACCCGTAATTTGGTCGGCAGGTATTACTAATAATACAAATAAACCTTTAGTCGGTAAAATTATTATCGAAATTGAAACATATTCCGGAAAAAATATTGCTAAACAAGAACAGCCGGCGGAAATCAATGCGAGAGAAACGCGCATTATCTGCGAATTTTCTTTCAATGATTTACCGGCTGGATTTTATCATATAAAAACCTGCTTTGAAGATAAAAAAGGTTTGCGGATACGCGAAAAGTCCGGCTTCGCGGTTGCACCTGAAACTTTATTAATTGCCTCGCACGCGCCAAGTGATTTGGATTCTTTTTGGTTGCGTACCCGTATCGAATTAAGTTCGGTACCGCTTCAAGAAAAATTAACGCTGCTTTCGGCATATTCGAGCGACTCTGTTGACGTTTATTTAGTCGAGCTGCACTCGTTAGGCAATGTGCGCATACGCGGTTATTACGCTCAACCGAAAAACATAATCGGTTTGCCCGCAATTTTGCACTTTCAAGGTTATTCGAGTGTAATGGAACCGTTCGGTTTGCGCGCGGATGTGGCACAATTTTTTATAAATATACGTGGACACGGTAACAGTAGAGATGATATTGATCCGGGTTTTCCGGGTTATTTTATATCGGGTATTACCGATCCGGAAAATTATATCTATCGAGGTGCTTATGCTGATGCGCTGCGCGCCGTTGATTTTTTGGCGCAAAGACCTGAAATTGATACTGCCCGCATAGCGGTGATGGGTGCGAGTCAAGGTGGTGCACTAAGTTTCATTACAGCGGCTTTAGATAAACGTATTACTTTATGTGCAGCCGATATACCTTTTTTATCCGATTTCAGAAATTATTTTCATATTGCGCATTGGCCCGCTAACGAAGTAAATACTTACTGTTCCATGCATTTCAAATCAAAAGAAGACATTTATAAAACATTGGATTATTTCGATGTTTCGCATCTAACACCGCGTATCACTTGTCCCGTGTTTATGGGTGTCGGTTTATACGACGATGTTTGTCCGCCTGCAATAAATTTTGCTGCTTACAATAATTTATCATCAACGGATAAAAATTATATGCTTTATCCGAAAAGCGGACATGCTTTGCCTGCTGAACAATACGAAACGCGCATGAATTGGATTCGTGCGCGTTTCGGGTTTTAAATCCCGAATAAATCTCCTAAAAGAATATCGTTAATAGCTGTAAAACAATATTTTATTTTTCGACAAATTTCAGCATAAAAAAACGAGGTTAATCGTACATATTGTTAAATTCACAATAAATAATCGAATACGAATAAAAAAACCAAAGAAAAATGTAAAAAAAACGAAAAAAATATTGCGCTTTGATTTCTATTGCTATATTTGTGCCGTAGTTCCATGATTAAACACTAAATCGCGATTACCATTTAATTTTTTCGGTAATCATTAAACACAATTAAATTTCGAGATTAGTTTTTATTCATGCAAAAAAAACAGAAATGAACGTTCGTAAAATTACAATTTTCAGAAAAACCAACTTTACGCTTTTAGGATCTTTTTTCATAGCAATTATCAATCTACACGCTTTTCCGTCTGTGATTCCGATTTCTCCGGTTTTATTAAATAAAATTTTAAACGAAACGGCAGCTAAAGAAGAAAAAAGTGTAGGTATTCCTATCGTCAGCAGCAGTTGGGCTGCTTATAAAGAGATAAACGATGCGCAAAAAAGCGAAAATTCCGTTGATGGCGTTGTAGACAAAGAAACTTTTGCAGCAAAATTAAAGCCGCTAAGTATGCTTAATGCGCAACCTATAGACGCTTTTGAAAAATTGACGGGTATTGAACAGCGCCGGCAATACGTGGCGTGGTTCGCGGAATCTTACACCGATTGGGGATTTCGTTATAAATGGGGCGGTACGACAATTGAAACCGGAATTGATTGTTCAGCGTTCACACGATTCGTTCTGAATTATTTTGATTACAAAACGCCGCGTACGGCGCATGAACAATTCAAAGAAGGTAATCAAATAGAAGTCGAAAAAGCAAGGCAAGGAGATTTAGTTTTTTTCGGTTCGTCGAAACAAATAACGCACGTTGCGGTAGTGATTAAAAACGACGCATCGGGTTTATGGGTTGTGCACAGCACTTGCTCGGAAGGCATTCATAAAGAAAATATCAGTGAATCGGCGTATTGGAAACCGAAATTGAAAAAAATGGCAGCGAGTGTGATAGAAAAATAGCCGAATACAAATCGGTTGAGAAATGAAAATCGAACCAACTTAATGATGTAGGGAAGCAAGTAAAGACGTGGTGACGGACAATGTCTGCATCACGTCTTAAATTTTAAATAAACTTTCACAAAGAAAATCAATACTTTCTTTGTCGGTTTCCGATAATTAGTTTTCTTTGCAGACTAAGTATATTTTCAAGTATGCAACCAAGTTACTGCATTATTTAAATTAATTTTTATTCTTTTCAGAAAGATGGCAAAAGCGCGTACCGTAAACAAATTAAATATAATATTATTCGGACCACCGGGTTCCGGAAAAGGCACACAAGCAGAAAAACTCATAGAAAAATTTCAACTGTTTCACATCTCAACCGGCGATATGTTCCGGTTTGAGTTGAGTAACAATACCGAACTCGGTTTATTGGCGCGCAGTTATATGGATAAGGGACAACTCGTACCGGACCAAGTAACTATTTCCATGTTGGAAAAGCGGGTAGAAGCGCATCCGGATGCAAAAGGAATTATTTTCGATGGTTTTCCGCGTACAGTAGCGCAAGCGCAAGCGCTGGATAATTTTTTAGAGGGTCTCGGACAATCTATAACTGTTTTATTAGAGTTAGTCGTAGACGAAGACGAAATCGTAAAGCGCGTACTTTTGCGCGGAAAAACTTCAGGCAGGGCAGATGATAACGATGAAACAACGGTGCGCAAACGGATAAGTGTTTATAAAACCGAGACTTCGCCCGTTGCTGCTTATTATGCTGAATACAATAAAGCTTTGAAAATAGAAGGTGTCGGCTCGATTGACACTATTTTTCAAAAATTATGCGATAGTATTGAAGGATTGAAAAAACATAAAAATATTTCTGTCTGATATTTCACTTCTTTGGTCGGAAATAATGAAAAAAAGCAAGCCTTGTACGGACTTGCTTTTTGTTTTTATGTATCTTTGGTAGTGAAATTAGCGAATCAAAATCAATTTACCGAAACAAAACTATTTTACGCAATGGCTATTGATTTATTATTTTTAGGCTGTGTGTTGTACGGTTATCGAATCGGTTTCCGGCGAGGCATCATCAATACTATTTTTACGGCTTTATCGCTTTTCGTATCTCTGATAGCTGCGTTTAAATTTTCGCCGGTGATGACGCGCGTTTTGGAACAGAGCTTAAATACTTACACACCCTTAATGTTTATCGGCGGATTTTTAATTACTTTTTTTATAGCGCGTTTTCTCATCGGGTTTATTTCGGAAAGTATTACCGGCGTACTTGAAGCGTCGCATATGAATTTAACGAACGAAATTTTCGGCGGCTTATTGATGAGTTTTTTATTCACGTTTGTATTCAGTGTATTGTCGTGGTTTGCCGACGGTGCGGGTTTGATAGATGCGCAAACGCAACAAACTTCTAAAATTTATCCGTATTTAGCACCATTGCGCATCCAAACCGTTGCTTCCTTCAATACATTAAGACCGATTTTTAACGATTTTTTTAAAGAAACGGGCAGAGCTATGGATCAAATGGAAAAAAAAATAGACTCCAACGCGCCGGATAAAAAAACGACTATCTACGACAATCCGAATAATAATTCCGGAAACAATAATCAATGACTTATTTTCAAACTTTCCGGATATCAATGTTTTCGTTCATCAACCTGAAAACTTCCAAACGCGGCGAGCTGGCTAAAAAAATAATTTTATTGCCGAATATGCCGCGTCCCCTTAGATTCAGCGTACCGTAATTGAATAAAATACCTTTTGACACGGTAATACTTTCAATATCGCGAAAAAGATAGCGTGCTGATTTAAAATAATTACTCACGTAAATATGCGTTTCGTCGGTATCAATACGCTTTAAACGAAAAAGTGTATATCGGAAAATAATTAAAAAAGCAAAAACAAAAAAAATCAGACCGTACAGCAAATAATTAACGGAAGTATCGGTTTGGCTTTTATCGGCGCGTAAAACGGCAATAAGAAATGTTCCGAAAAAAGCGAACCACAACGTCGGTATAAATAGCCGAAATAACAGCGTCCAATTTGATGACAATTGATTGTTCTTCATTCAAAATTAATAATTTGAGGCACAAAATTAATGTAAAATATATCTAAGCCCACATTTTTAAACAGATGTTTCGTATTTTTGTTGAATGTCAGACAATTTAAAACAAAAAAGGCAACCGAAATAACTCGGCTGCCTTTTTTGTAATACGCCTGAAACTTAATGACCTGATGCTTTTATTTGCTCAATAATACCTAAAGCTGTAGTATCTGCAGGATCTAAAACTATTGCCTTGTTACTCATATCTTTTGCTTTTACGAAATCGTTCGCTGACGCATAAGCCAAAGCTAAGTAATTGTAAGCATGAACAGCATTCGTTTTTACGCGTTTAATTTCAACGGTATCTGTGGTAGATTCAAAGTTTTTAATCAACATTTCATAAGTGTCTTTTGCTTTAAATATCGGATTAATTGTATCTAATTGTTCTTGGCAAAGACCTTTATAATAATAACCGTCGGTACCGGCAGGTTTCGAAGCAATATATTTATCGGCATACCCGATGCCTCTATCAGATTGTTTTGAATAATAAGAATAATACATCGCATAAAAAATTTCGAGTGTTTTGGTATCACACTTGCCATTTTTTTGATCCAACATATCCAAACCTTTTTTGAAATCTTTTACACCGTAATACAACTGCATAAGCCCGGTATATACTACACACGTTTTAGTTGAATCCAATTTAAGTTCTTCCTGATACATTGAAAGTGCTTCATCTAATTTACCTATTTTTGAGGCGGAGCGTGCGCGATAATCGAAATCATAATCTTGCACATAAGTGGGCGTGGCTTCGTAAGCCTTCATTAATTTCTGCGATGCAGTGTTGCCTTTTGTATACAAATCCTGAATAATCGGAATTTTAAGCGTATCGGGCGGTGTTAATTTACTATTTTCTTTTTCAACCAAAACCGCTTTTTCAACATAAGACCACGCTAACCAACGGTAGATTGAAGGATATTTTTCGCCGAATTTGGTTGCAAAATCTTCGCCTTCTTTAATCACGCGGTCGTAATCTTTCACACTATACGTCAAATATTTAAAGAAACGCAAACGTGCTTCCGGGTCTTGGTCGCCTACAAGTTTCAAATAATTATCCAAAGCGGGCGCAACTTTATTGTATTTTCCGGCTTCGGAATACAATTGCGCCAATAATTTGAAATTTGGTGCATATTGCGGATTTACTTTAGTTCCGGCGAGGGCGGTATCAATAGCCAAATCCAATTTATTGGCTTTTCTCCAAATTAAAGCCATTTTTTCGTACACCTCGGCATTCGTTTTATCTTTTGATGAAGCCGTACCGTAAGCCGACATCGCTGCGCCCGCGTCTCCTTTCGCCATACTGCCATCTCCCAAACGCAACCAAGTAGATGCCGGAGTCGGATCAATATCGCGTGAGCGGGTATAGTTAGCCACTGCTTGCTCCGGATCTTTGTTCAAACCTTTCAGATAGGAATCGCCTATTAAATCGTAAATGTCCGGATTGCCTTCCTTATATCTTCTGCTGTGGGAAGCGCGAATAGCTTGGTCAAAAGTTTTTGCGGCTTCTTTTGTGTTTTTGGCATCCAATAAAAGTTTACCCATACCTACCAACGAAAAAGGATTGTCTTTTACTACCGTTAAACCTTTTTCATACTGCTGGCGCGCTGCAGCCATAGCACCCGCCGGATTACTTTCGATTAAATTTCTGTAATCGGTTTCGCCTAACCAATAATATGCTTCACCTATATCGCGTGGCAAACTTGTACCTTCGGCTACAAATGCTTCGAGCATTTTTTTCGCGCCAGTATAATTTTCATTCGTGATGAGCTTTTTAGCATCATCTAATTTAGTTTGTGCTTTAACTGCCCATGAGAAAAATGTCAGTGTCAACAAAAAAAAGAGTTGTTTCATAAATCGAGCAACTGTTAAATAATTAAAATATGGTTTCTAAAGCTGTTTACTATTAATAAATTTGTTCTTACTGCTTTTGAAAAAAATTTAATTCACTTTTTAAGACGTTTAATAAATGAAAAGTGACGCGGAAAAAGTGTTAAATAAAGGTTATTAAGTTGAGTTAGTTGAAAAACGGTAACTAACCAAAATAATTACCTCACTGGTTTAGAATCAATTTCTATAATGCGCGGTGATTGTCTGGCGGGCAAAATACCGGATTTTAAAATTATGGTTTGTCCGATTGCACCGATCACAAAGTTAGTAAATCCAAGCGTTAAACCCATACTTCCTTCTCTCGGAATAATAAAAACCTCGCGTGAAAGCGGATATTTGTTCTGCGCCAAATTTATTTGGTAGGGTTTGAAAGCTTCACCTTTTAAAGCACTGTCTAAAGCCACCACATTTACTAAATTGACTTCAGAAAGAATTTTTGTCGTAATCGGATCGTCTGTGTCGCTTATCCAACACCAACCGATGATACCGAGTGTTTTCGGATTTTCAGAAACGTATTTTACGGCATCGAGATTAGATTTTGCTGCAAAAACATTTTTCGGCATATTATCCAATCCGAATTTTTTTACGATATAGTTCACCGTTCCGGATTGTGCGTTATCGAATACAATTACTTTTTCAGAGTCTTGACCCCTGAAAATGCGACTTATTTTATCCATCGTCATCACCGTATCCTTATCGGATTTATTCACAACCAGCGCAATGGCATCGGTAGCAATTTTCAAGGACTTCGGAGCAAAGTTTTTTTGCAGAAATATTTTTTTTTCTAGTTCGCTCAATGCTCTGCCCAAAAATATAACTTGACTGCTGTCATTCAACAAATCCTCGACGCATTGATTTTCCGGACGATATCGCACATTTATTTTCGCTCCGGGATAAGTATGCGTATAGACGTTCACTTGCGCATCGGCAATCGGTCGTAAAGTTTCGTCAACCGACAAATTAATGCTACCCGAAAACGGTGAGTCGTTTTCGGTTTTTGGACCGTTGTTACAACTTGAAAAAATAATCAAAAAGATAAAAGACAGAAAATAAACGTATTTCATTTTAATTTAATTATTTGATGAATTGGTTATAAGCCGCAATCCAACTCATCGAAATCATTTTTCCCAACTGTTTTTATCCCATTTTTGTTGAGCGCGATAAACGCGGAAAGCACCGTAAACGATACACAAAAATCCGAGCATAAAACCGTATTTATTGGCACCGAAAATTACAAAACCGGCATCGGTCGAAAAAAATATAATGCCGAGAATAATATAAGCTACGCCAATCGCCATGCGAAAATAATGAGACATGGTTTATTTATTTTTATTTTTTTCGATTTCCGTATTTCTAAACTATTGCACTTGACCTTAAGATGCAAAAGCATATTAAAAGGTGTGTAGGTTGAAAAAAAACATTTTCAACTGCAATGATAAAAAAATTTATTGAATTAAGCGGCAAAGAAAAACGGTTAGTGAAAATTTTTCGGAAATTTATCTTTTAAAGGCGGTTAAAACGTGTGCGAAGAGTTTTCGCTTTTTTATTTTGAGGTATTTATACTTACTCACTGATATTACACAGTTGGTGCAGCGCACGCGAATATTTGTAGCATCAAGAAGCATTTGAATGAGTGGTGAAGTGTACCGGAATATTAAACTGATCCGGATAAATTTAATATTCCGGTGCGCTGTATCCTAAAATTATTTTATTTGGTCGCTGTAAATATTCCCGTGCGCTGCACCGTTTGCGTAACGTTTGTTACTAATAATTGGTTTAATTTTTTCGTAAACCAATTCTGAAAGAGAATATTTTTTTAAGAACGAATAGCTTCAACCGGGTCCATGCGCGACGCTTGCAATGCCGGAATAACGCCTGAAATAACACCGATGATAATGGATAATAAAACTGTCGCTAACGCATTGCTCGTAGATACATACAAATCAAAAGGCGTGAACAACGATAAAAGTTTCATTAAACCGAAAACCAAAGCCAAACCCATAATTCCGCCGAGAATGCACAATACAATGGACTCGATTAAAAACTCCAGCAAAATAACCCATTGTTTGGCACCCAGCGCTTTTTTTATACCGATGATGCTCGTGCGTTCTTTTACGGATACAAACATAATATTGGCAACGCTGAACATACCGACCAAAAGTGCGAAACCGCCGATAATATAACCCACTATATTTAAAGCCATAAATAATTTTGCCAATCCGTCCGCAAAAACGGTACTTGAGTTGAGCGAAAAATTATCTTTTTCCTGCGGTTTCAAAAAACGGGCTTTGCGCAGATTAATTGTCACATCGTCGCGCAATTGCGTTTCGGTAACCCCCGGAAGTGCTTTTACCATTACATTGCCTGAAAACGGATTATTTGTTTTCACGTTTGTAACGGCGCGCGCTGTTTCAAAAGGCATCAGTAAAGCGTTGTCGGTATTAAAAATCTGCAATAAATCTCTGCCGAGTTTTTTCAGAACACCTACTACCTGCATTTTTCTGCCGTAAACTTCTATATCTCTGCCTACAGGATCTGTATCTCCGAAAAGTTGTTCTGCTACTTTCGCGCCGATGAGTACACGGTTCATACCGAGTGCGTATTCGGTAGGTGTAAAAAATCGACCGGTTTCGTATTCCAAATTGCGCAACTTATCGTAATTGTCAGTGACGGCGACGCAAAATACGCCACTCACGCTGTTGCGTTCATATTTGAGTGTTTTGACTCCCAAAAAAATCGAGTAGGAAACAATATCTGCCGTATGCAAAGTATTGGTCAGAGTTTTGTAATCATTGATATTCGGATTCGGTCGGCGTGCGAATTTCCAGAAATTAGCTTCCGGATCTTCTGTCCATGCAAATTTGGAAACATAAATGACATCGCTGCCGAGTTTATCGAAACTGTGGCGCACATTATCTTCTAAAGAATTAACGGCGGATTTTACGGCAATAACGCAAAAAATTCCCACCATAATACCTAGTAAAGACAGAAAACTGCGCAATTTATTTGCGCGCAACTGATCAAAAGCCTGTAAGAAACTTTCTTTGAGAATATACATTTTTTATTCCGGACAGCGAACCGTAAATTGTAAAAAGTCTGGAAGAAACATTTACCGTTAAATTTTCTGCTAAATTAAAACTAAATTCTTAGTCCGGAAATTATTTTTAGACGAAACAGGAATTTTTATCTACAAAATATAAATTTCGGTACTCAAAACCGGTCAATGAATGATTATTACCAACCTTCCTACACTGCCGATTCCGAATTTCGGACGGGTTAAAATGATACCGACTACCGGATTAGATTTTTTTCGGAAATTCAAAACGTGTAAATTGTGTAAGATTTTCCCGTAAATGTGTAATGCCGTACGCCCGGAACAAACGCATCTTTGTGGCGAAATTGAAAGGATATACTTGTGCTTTAATTTGCCATTTTTATCATTTTGTTTGTCGCGGTATTTTTATTTGGTTGCTGCGTAGGTCGAGAAAGAAAGCGAGCAGAAGAAAGACGCGAAAGATAAGAATTCAGGGAACACATTGACAATAATTTTTCAACGTTAAAATCATTATCCGAAAATACAATGAAAGAAAATACACGAAGATAATTGATTGTTGTTCGTAATTTTTCTTTCAAAACCGAATTTATGATAGCAGTAAAAAGAGAAGGTATCATTTTAGAAAAAACTGATTTATTATTTGAAGCTGATAGCGTTTTAAACCCTGCGGTTTATCAGGAAGGACAAACTGTGCATATTTTTTACAGAGCAGTGCGCAAAGGAAATTATTCAACCATCGGTTATTGCAAGTTGGAGGGGGCGCTTAAAGTGGTGGAACGAAATACAGAACCATTGCTTTCTGTAGAATTCGAGTACGAAATGCACGGCATAGAAGACCCGCGAATAGTGAAAATTGAAGACACATTTTATATGACTTACACAGCTTACGACGGCTTAAACGCTGTAGGCGCATTAACAACTTCTACAGATTTAAGGCATTTTGAGCGACGCGGGGTGATAACTCCACTATTTTCTTTTAAAGAATTTAAACGTTTGGCACAAGCCGGCGCACCGCTTAATGAAAAATATCAACGTTTTCATGTGTACACTGTTAACGAAGAAATTTCACCGAAAAGATATTTACTCTGGGATAAAAACGTAGTTTTTTTTCCGAGAAAAATAAACGGCAAATTTTTTTTTATACACCGCATAAAACCGGATATTCAGATAGCTTGTATAAATGCTGTCCAGGACTTGACAAAAGAATTTTGGGAAGATTATTTTTTTCATTTTTCCAAACATATTATGCTTACGCCTGTGCATGACCATGAAATAAGTTATATCGGCGGCGGTTGCCCGCCAATTGAAACTGAAGAAGGTTGGTTAATTATTTATCACGGTGTACATGACACCGTTAACGGATATGTTTATACTGCTTGTGCTGCATTAATGGAGTTAAATAATCCGGAAAAAGAGATTGCGCGCTTGCCTTATCCGCTATTTAAACCGGAAACGGATTGGGAAAAAAACGGTATAGTGAATAATGTGGTTTTCCCGACCGGAACGGCTTTAATTGATGGAATTTTATACATTTATTACGGTGCCGGTGACAAATGTATTGCTTGTGCTTCCGTTGTTTTAAAAGATTTACTCACCGAATTAAACACTTACCGTAAAAAACATGAAAACTTGTAACTTAAACTCCGCCAATAGCAGCATCACATTGTTTAAAGAAATTTTTGAATTTCCGGGTTCGCTGAATAAAGAAAAAAATACTGCTTACGGAAGTTTTGATGAAACGTACATGTACATTCAAAAAAAACCGGAAATTTTATTTATTACATCTTATCCGCCGCGCGAATGCGGCATCGCTACATACAGTCAAGATTTAATAAATGCTATCAGAGAAAAATTCGATTCCTCTTTTTCATTAAAAGTTTGTGCCTTAGAAGCTAACGGTACGGAAAATGTTTATTCCGATGAGGTAAAATACATTTTGCATACAGCCGAACCGGAACAATACAGCAAATTAGCAAAAAAACTCAACGCAGACGATAATTTGAAAATGATTTTCCTGCAACACGAGTTCGGTCTGTATGGCGGTGTTTGCGGAGATTACATACTTAATTTGCTATCCAAGCTCAAAAAACCTGTAATTACTACTTTTCATACAGTTTTACCAAATCCGGATGATAATTTGAAAAAAATTGTTCGACATATAGCGGCGTATTCGGCAAAAACAGTAGTTATGACAAATAATGCCGCTACTATTTTGGAAACAGAATACCAATTGCCTACCGAAAAAGTAACCGTTATTCCGCACGGAACGCATTTGATTTCGGCTATCAATTCATCTGAAAAAAGAAGAAAAATACATTTTGGAGATAGATTAGTGCTTTCAACTTTCGGTTTATTGAATGAAGGGAAAAGTATAGAAACGGCACTTGATGCCCTTCCGAAAATCATCAAACAATTTCCGAATGTCATTTACCTTATTCTCGGAAAAACACACCCGACAGTAGTAAAACAGGAGGGAGAAAAGTACAGGAATTTTCTATACGAAAAAGTTTTAGACCTTAATCTTCAAAACAATGTGCTGTTCATCAATAAATATTTATCCTTACCGGATTTGCTCGAATATTTGCAACGCACGGATATTTATTTGTTCACGTCAAAAGATCCGAATCAAGCCGTAAGCGGAACTTTCGCTTATGCAATGGGTTGTGGATGCGCCGTCATTTCAACACCGATTCCGCACGCTAAAGAATTATCGGATGGTGCCGGCTTAACTTTTGATTTCCAAAATTCAGGGCAACTTGCCGTTGCCGCCATAAAAATTCTTTCCAATCCGGTATTGCTGGAAGATATGCGATTGAAAGCATTGCATAAAATTAATCCGACTGCTTGGCAAAATATAGCTATTGCACATATTGAATTGGCAGACAGTTGGTTAGTTAAACGGTGGTCGGATAACAGTAACGCGGCTCGATGGAATACCGAATACCAACCGCTGAACACTATTCGTTTTGAAATACCTAAAATTTCGCTCGAACACATACGCCGTTTAACTACGAATAAAGCGATGATACAGTTTTCTAAAATCTCTACGCCCGATTTAGAATCCGGTTATACGCTCGACGACAATGCACGCGCTTTGATTGCCGTGACTAAACATTACGAATTGACGGGAGAAACTGCGGATTTGGAATTGATTAATAGTTATCTCGACTTTATTATTTATTGCCAGCAAAACGACGGTAAATTTCTGAATTACGTGGATATAAAAGGTAAATTTTTTGAAAAAAATAAAGATGAAAATTTAGAAGATTCAAACGGTCGTGCAATTTGGGCGTTAGGAGAATTTATGTCGTACAACGCACTCTTTCCTTCTTATTTAATGATGAAGGCACAATCTGCGATAGATAAATCGCTTAATCATATTATTTCTTTTAAATCGCCGCGCGCAATCGCATTTGCCATAAAAGGTTTATATTTCTATGATTTGGAAGTAAATTCCGTGCAGTTAAAAAATATTATAACGTTTCTTGCCGATAATTTGGTTTCAAAATACAGAGGTGTATCCAACGATAATTGGAAATGGTTTGAAGAATACTTGACTTACGCGAACAGTTTATTGCCGGAAGCCCTGTTGTATGCCGCTTTAAGCACAGGAAGTATTCTATTTAAAACTATTGCAAAATCTTCTTTCGATTTTTTGTTGTCCGTTATTTTTAAAAACGATGAGATTAAAGTAATTTCCAACAAGGGTTGGCATCATAAAGGACAATCTTCGCACCCTTTCGGTGAACAACCCATTGATGTGGCTTATACGGTTTTAGCACTCGGGAAATTTTATGATACTTTCGGGAATAAATCCTATTTGCAAAAAATGGAAATTGCATTTAATTGGTTTCTCGGAAAAAATCATTTGCATCAAATTATTTACAATCCGTGTACAGGTGGTTGTTATGACGGTTTGGAGGAAAAACACGTCAATCTGAATCAAGGTGCCGAATCAACGGTCAGTTATCTTTTAGCACGATTGACGATTGAAAAATATTTTTCAAAAAAAGATTTTCATTCAATATCACGAATAAAAACCGGAAAAAGAACACGCAGCGAAAAAAATCTTGAAAACACGTTTGTTCAAATTTGATTATGAAAACTGCTGTTTATAGCGCACACCAATTTGAACGTCCTTATTTATTAGAAGCCAATGCCGACAAACATGAATTATTGATGTTTGAATCGGCACTTAATGAAAATACCGCCCATCTTGCCGACGGATGCAAAGCTATTTGTATTTTCGTTAGTGACAAAGCGACCTCTGTTGTGTTAAAAAAATTAGTTGATATCGGCATTAAGTTTATCGCTTTGCGATCTGCAGGATATAATCATATTGATTTATCGGCAGCAAAAAAACTCGATTTGAAAGTGGCGCGTGTGCCTGATTATTCGCCTTACGCTATTGCTGAACACGCTATTGCACTTATGTTGGCTTTGAATCGTCAATTGATACACGCACACAACCGCATCAACGAACTTAATTTTTCACTCGACGGATTAGTCGGCTTCGATATGCACGGAAAAACCGTCGGTATTGTAGGCACCGGAAAAATCGGCATTCAAACCGCTAAAATTCTTTCCGGTTTCGGGTGTAAAGTTTTAGCCTACGATATTATTGAAAACGAAACCTTGCAAAATGATTATGGTGTCGTTTATCTTGATTTGAAAACACTCTTAAATAAATCCGATATTATTTCATTGCACGCACCTCTGAATGATAAAACCAAGCACATCATCAACAAAGATTCTATTAAGGACATAAAACAAGGTGCAATGCTCATCAATACAAGCAGAGGCGGGTTGGTAAAAACAGTAGACGTGATTGATGCGCTTAAATCAGGAAAAATAGGTTATTTCGGTATTGATGTTTATGAAGAAGAAACAGGACTTTTTTTTGAAAACCATTCACTGGATATTCTTCAAGATGATGTTATAGCGCGTTTAATGACTTTTAAAAATGTACTCATTACCAGTCATCAAGCATTTTTAACGGATACAGCATTAAAAAATATTGCCGTAACGACCATTCATAATATAGATTGTTTCGAACAAGGAATACTCAGTGGCAACGAGTTGTAAAATTTTAATAGCAACGATGATAAACCAAATAGTCACAATCACTTTAAATCCTTCTATTGATAAAAGTGCAAATACACCTTCATTGATTCCGGATCAAAAACTGAAATGCACGGGAATTAAGTTTGAGCCGGGTGGCGGCGGTATCAATGTATCGAGAGCCATTAAACAACTCGGAGGCAATTCTAAAGCTATGTTTCTTGCAGGCGGATATTTCGGAAATTTTTTTATTGATTTAATAAAAAGAGAGGAATTATTGTATGAAAATTATAAAATAAAAAATAATACACGCGAAGGTTTTATTCTTTACGATGAATCAAATGCTAATCAATATCTTTTCGATATGGAAGGTCCGCACGTAGAAGAAAAGGAATGGCAAGGCTTTTTAAAAAAAATTCAAAAATTAAATACCGTTGAATACTTAGTGGCAAGCGGAAGTTTACCGACGGGTGTTCCAATAGATTTTTTCGGACGATTAGCCAAAATAGCTAAAACAAAAGGTGCAAAATTTATTGTGGATACTTCAGGCGACGCACTTAAAATTGCTGTAAGCGAAGGCGTGTATCTTTTCAAACCAAACTTAAGAGAATTAAAAAATCTGGTCGGCTTTCAAGAAACAGATTTGGAAACGGTGAAACAAAAAGCAATGGAGTTGTTAAATACCTATAACTTCGAAGCCATTGTAGTTTCGTTGGGTGCAGACGGTGCTTTATTGGTGAGTAAAATTTTAACCGAACACATTGCGTCACCGAAAATAAAAAAAATGAGTACGGTCGGTGCCGGTGATAGTATGGTGGGCGGGATAATTTTAAGTCTATCAAAAAATAAATCCATACAAGAAGCCGTGCGGTATGGTGTGGCGTGCGGAGCTGCCGCAACGTTAAATACGGGAACTGCGCTCTGTAAAAAAGAAGATGCAGATGCGCTTTATAATCAAATAGTCGGTTAGTAGAGTGGTTAGTTGGTTCTTTTAACTCAAAATTATTTAACCAACAAATCAACTAATCAACTAATCAACCGACTAACTAACCAATTTATCTTATGCCTGTACTCATTTTATTACGTCACGGTCAATCCTTATGGAATCTTGAAAATAGATTTACCGGCTTAACGGATATTGATCTAACGCCTCAAGGCGAAAAAGAAGCCGAAAATGCCGGTTTGCTTCTTAAAAATTATTCGATTGATATTGCTTACACTTCTGTGTTAAAGAGAGCTATTAGCAGTTTGAATATTATATTGAAAGAAATCGGTAAAGAGGATATACCCGTCATTCAATCCGCCGCTTTGAATGAAAGAAATTACGGCGACTTACAAGGTTTGAATAAAACCGAAACTGCACGAAAATACGGCGATGCGCAAGTGTTATTGTGGAGAAGAAGTTACGAAACGGCTCCGCCAAACGGTGAAAGTTTGAAAAATACTTACGATAGGGTAGTGCCTTATTACCAAAAAGAAATTGAACCGAAATTAAGGTCGGATAAAAATATTTTGATCGTAGCGCACGGCAACAGTTTACGGGCTTTGATGATGTACTTGGAAAATATTAGCCCGCAAGAAATTGCGGAAGTAAATATTGAAACCGGTATTCCGAGATTGTACGCTTTTACAATGACTTTGAATCTCTTGAACGTCCATTATTTATTTTG
The DNA here is from genome assembly GCA_038226035.1 of Chitinophagales bacterium. Taxonomy (GTDB): domain Bacteria; phylum Bacteroidota; class Bacteroidia; order Chitinophagales; family Saprospiraceae; genus JAAFJT01. Next base: position 284,603 of record JBBRQS010000001.1, read on the forward strand.
ATAAAAAATTTACGGGCAGAATAATGTGTGAATCATGCAATTCATTTTCGGAATTGTGTAACATTTTAAATAAAAAACGAAAGAACTCTGCATTATGGTCGGATAATCTTATAAATCAAAATCAGTTTTTAGAATTAATGAAAATAAACTGTTTTTGTCGGTAATATTGTTAATTTTATTTTTTGCAAGTTGTATCGTAGAAATATCGCAGGTTCCACTTAAAGCACTCATTGAAGAGGCACCATCACTGCCTTCACCCGTTAATGTTTGGGCCGACGGATAATTATGTATACCGCAACAATAATTATTTCCGGAATAAGGGTGTTTACCTTTTGCCGCCAAGAAGCAGAACCGAATGGATGAAGGATATCACGAGAGAAGACAACGCGGAAAATATACTTACCGAGTCAGGCATTGGCGTTAAAATTAGTTCGAAGTATAAAATTGAGCAAAACTTACTTTATACTTTTTTAATTCATTTTCATGTTTTACATTTTTTTTATGAAATTAATTATCGCAGGTTTTATAGCATTGGCTTTTTGTGATTTGATGACAGCACAAAAAATATTAGGTTCTAAATTACCTAAGGCAGTGACGGCATCTTTCATACAAAAATTTCCGGACGTTAGAAGAGCGTCTTGGCGTAAAGAAGGACTTACAGAATACAAAGCTAAATTTATACTGAATGATGCAAAAACGTCAACTAATATAAACGAGCAAGGCGAGGTATTAAAAACAGAAACAAAAATTAAAATATCGGAATTACCGGAACAAGTAACATCCGGTATCATCGTAAAATATCCGAATGCAAGATTTGTCGCTGCTTCGAAAATTGAAACAGCGAACGCGGGCATTCGATACAAAGCAGATATTAAAACGGGAAAAAAAAATTTCGATGTTTTTTTCTCTGACAACGGAACTTTTATAGAATAATCGGTTAGTTTTTTTTAAAATTTATGGAAAAATATTCTGCTAAATAACATTTATGGAAACCGCTGAAATACCGTAGCCAACCAAGATAAAAATATTATGGAAATAAAACTGAATAAATCAAGCAATATAAACGCATATAGTACTGACAATAAAAAAGTCGACGAACGGTTCGATCAAATTTCGGCGTTGATTTGCTGAAAAAAGAAGACTTAAATTATTTGATGGACTAAGAAAAAGATTTTTTCCGATTCATGCCAAACAATTCAAAAGAATATAAATATTTGAACGAACAAACGATTGAAGCCAACAAAATATAATCCTACCGTGATGACGCACAAAAAAATTTATCGGAATGGATAAGGTTTTTAAGCATAGATGCCGAAAAATATTGAGACGGACTTATAACCGCAAGTATGGAAATAGAAGGTATTTCAGGTTTTATTGTTCGCAATTTCTATGATAAAGCAGGCATTATGAAAACCGGTTCCAGATATAAAAATATTGATAATGCGAGAGCATAGGTATCAAAATCCGTTGGTTGGATACTTGTTATGAGCAAAGACAATTTAACCGGAATATTATTGGAAACAGATAAAATAATGCAACGGTTATTTTTAAAAGTACGCTAAAAAAGTATCGCCATGCACCCGATGACACAAATTTTGGAAGAACCGGTTATCCGGCAATCGCTAAATTCATATATCGGAATAAAAGAGCTTGTTCGATTCATCTTACGTTTAAGTTATGTGAAAAAATATACCCAACCTGTTACATTAAGACGAGCGGTTGATTGGTTTGTTAGAATTTAGGACTACTGAAGTCGGAGTTTAAAATGCGTGAATTATGTAATTTGTTCTCATAAATGTATAACGTTTTTCGCCTCTGAGATACCCACCTTTGCATAATAATAATTCTATTATAAATAAAATTTTTAAAAATGAAAAAGTTGTTTCCTTTATTATTCATCGTAAGTTTTATCATTCAAGCACAAGCTCAAAAATTAAAAGAAGCCGATGTGCCTACTGCTGTTAAAGATGCTTTTAATTTAGCTCATCCTAACATGAAAGATGTGGATTGGAGTAAAGACGGCAATAATTTTGAAGCCGGGTACGACAAAGGCAAATTGGATATGACCGCTTCTTTCAACGATCAAGGTGTGTTGATTGAGACAGAAACAGAAATTCCTATTTATGACCTACCATCAAACGTGATAGATTATGTTAAAAAACATTATCCGAATCGCAGAATTAAAGAAGCAGCAAAAATTATTAGTGCGGGAGGCGTGGTCACTTACGAAGCCGAAGTGCACGGTATGGATTTGATTTTTGATAAAAAAGGGAATTTTATTAAAAAAATGAAAGCCTAAGAATTTGTAAAAGATAACTTACCAATATTTGGTAAGTTATTTTTTACAAATTCACTTAATATTTTAAGTCACGCGATTACGGTTAAAATTAAATGACATGATAAATGTTTTAATAACAAGTGTGAAAGGTAATGCCGTTTCAGAAGTACTCAAATGATTGATGCTGTTCAAAGTCGGATTCACAAATATATGCCGGCGTGAAAACCGGAGTTCAGGATAAACAAAAACTCAACGATCTCAAAATAAAAATATTCTCTTTCGATTTTACCGATGTTAACTCCTTTACACCGGCTTTGACTAATTGCGATATACTTTTTTTACTTCGACCGCCACAAATTTCAGAAATAAAACAATTTTTTAAACTACTTTATCAAACTGATGTTCAATGCTCGGTAAAACATACTGTATTTTTATCCGTATAAGGTCTTGAAAAGAATCTGATATAGTATTACTGAAAAAACCTGAATCTATAACTTTTTCTTAAAAAAGTGGGAATTATGTAACTTATTATCATAATTGTATAATGATTTAAAGTACATAAAGTATCAATTTTGCACCGCTATTTGGATTAAACAAATTATTAAGATGAGCAAACATGTCGTCTTCGCAGGCGGAAGGAATTTTGACGAGGCTATAGCGCCAAAGGCGCGAAATAACAAAGTGCCGAATATTGTAAATTATTTTGTCCCGTAGTTAATAATAAATTAAATAAATCATGAAAAAAATTTGGCTTTTAGCATTCGTTTTAATCACTTTTTCACAACAAAATCTTTCTGCGCAAGCATTGGGCAGTAGTTACAAAACAGCATTGGGTGTAAAGTTTTATCCGACAGGTGTTACTTTAAAAACTTTTATACGTTCCGATGCAGCATTAGAATTTATCGGATATTTTTATGAACGCGGTGCGCGTATCACAGGTCTGTATGAATACCACGGTAATCTTACGGATGGCGGTAATTTAAAATGGTACGTAGGTCCAGGTGCGCATGTTGGTTTATATAATAAAAACTTTTTTTCAGGTGGAACAAGTGTAGGCATTGACGGCGTGTTGGGTCTTGATTACAAGTTCTCAAATCTCCCGATAAATTTATCTATCGATTGGCAGCCTTCTTACGAATTTGGAAATTATGACGGTTTTATTAGTAATTCGGGTGGTGTCGGGGTGCGTTTTACGTTTTAAGAAGATTAAAATTTGAAAAAAAATTGCCACTCGAAAAAAATCGTGTAAATTTTTAGAGTTGTGATTTTAGATAGAATTTTTTTAAAAAAAAATTTTACCGGAAAAAATTTTTTAAAAATATTTCACCAATTACGCGAACAAAAAATAATTTTATGAAGAAATTAAAATATGCACTAAGTTTTTTTATAGGGGCAATGTTGCTGACATCTTGCGGCGCTTCAAGAGAAACTATAATATTTAAAAAAGCAATTGACGGAAATTGGCAATTACAAACAGTCAATACAGATGGCATATCCGGAAAAGTAAATATAAATCTTTTCAATGAAGCTGATTATAATTGTTTTGCCGGCAGCGCATGGAATTTCAACGACAGAAATAGTCTTGGCACTTATTCCATAAGTAAAAATTCAAACGAGTGTGCAGGGGTTAAAAGAAATATCCGTTGGTCTATTTACGAACCCAAAGGCGAACCAAAACTTTTACAGTTTAAAAGATTGGACGATAAATTAAACGCTTTGGATAATGGAGATGGTTACCGTTTTACAATCGTTAAATTGGATAAAACTTCGATGCAACTGAAATCTAATATAAGTTTTGAAAATAAACCGGCTTTCGTCATTTACAATTTTGTAAAAAATAAATAAAAATAATCATGAAAAAAATTTTGAACAATTCGATTCTATTTGCAACAATTCTTATGCTTGTTTTAAGCAGTTGCGATACTTTAAAAAAAACAAGTAAAGAAGATAAAGGCGTGGTAATTGGTGCAACATCGGGTGCAATAATTGGCGGTGTTATTGGGAATAATTTGGGCAATAGGAAAAATTCTGCATTAGGTGCTATACTCGGTGCTGTTTTAGGAGGTGCTGCAGGTGGCATCATTGGCAACAAAATGGATAAACAAGCCGAAAAAATAAAAACAGAAATACCCGGTGCAAAAGTTGAACGGGTTGGTGAAGGTATTAATGTTACTTTTGACGGAAATAATCCGGATGGTACAAAAGGCGGTGTCTATTTTGAAACGAATAAATACAATATCAGTCCTAATTCACAGATTGCTATCGTTAAATTGCAAAAAATATTTTCGGAGTACCCGAGTACTGACATTTTAATTGAAGGACATACCGATAATGTAGGTAAAGCTGCATATAATTTGAAATTATCTGAAAGAAGAGCAAATGCAGTGGGCGATCATTTAAAATCATTGGGAGTGTCGTCTTCGAGGTTTACAATTAAAGGTTACGGTGATAGTCAACCGATAGTAGATAATAACAGCGATTCAAACAGAGCCATGAACCGGCGCGTTCAGTTTGCCATTACAGCGAATGAAAATATGAAAGATGATGCAAAAAAAGAAGTACAAAAAAATTAAATAAAAATACAGCAGTTTTAATTTGATTTTTTTTGCAGAAGTACACTTTTTGCGAATCATGATAAATAGCGAATTCTGACCGATTCGCAGCGGGGTGATTTATTCTAAAAATTTCGGCTTGTCCGAAATTTTTAGAATAAATCGCCCCGCTGCGTAAAAACCCTTCTCCCGTGCGCTTTTTTCGCGCAGCGAAAAACAACCCTTAAATAGTATTCTTCCCGATTAATGCACGGCAGTAAAGCCGGCAATACCGTTAAATAAGAGCGAAGCACAATTTCTCTCCCATTCGCGCTGCAGGCGCGAAAAAATCACTTATATCAAGTTGTTTTTATACAATATCAACTAAAAGTTATGACAGACTTGGTTTCAGAAATCTAAAGTAACAAAATGAATTTTAGTTAAATTATACTCATTCATTGATGTTACGCACGACCTTGTTTGGTTTGCAGAGAAACTATCTGTGTGTGCCGAAGTAGATTTGACTGCCACTCCTCCGGAGCGGGTGATTATTTGCGATAAAAATCTTTCATATTTGTACACGTGCAAAAATTCGTCGAATGCCGTGCCCTCTCTTTTCATCCGCTCCTGAGGAGCGGCAGTCAAATATACTTTAGTACACGCAACCGGTAATATTTATAAAGCTGTGCGTAACATCAGTTATTCATACTAAAGTCTTTTCATTTTTGCAGTTAATTATACCGCATAACTTGGATTAATCAGATAAATAATTTGAGAAAGGTACAAAGAGTGATAATGATATGTGTGAATGATGTAACTTATTTCCGTAATAATGTAATGCCCATTCTTTAGAATGGATGCATATTTGTTATGTTGCTACAATTCAGTATCAGCATTAAATAAATGAAAATGAAAAATAATTCGGAATTACAGGCAGATGTTCAAAATGCCATTAAATGGGAGCCGTTATTGAATGCAGCAGAAATTGGCGTTACAGCTAAAGACGGTGTTGTTTCTTTAACAGGTGTTGTTGACAGCTATTCCAAAAAAATGGAAGTTGAAAATGCCGCTAAAAAAGTGATTGGCGTTAAAGCCTTAGTTGAAAAAATTGAAGTGAAATTTCCAAATTCATGGACAAAAACCAGTAGCGAAGTTGCTAACGAAGTTTTAAATGCTTTGAAATCAAATTGGACAGTACCTAAAGACAAGGTAACAGTAAAAGTGGAAGACGGTTGGGTTACATTAGAAGGCGAGCTTCCATGGAACTTTCAAAAAGAAGCAGCTAAAAATGCAATAAATTATCTTAATGGTGTTAAAGGTGTAACCAATAACATTAAAATCAAATCGGAATCTCACGATGCGATTGAACAAAAAGATGTTGAAAATGCAATTGCAAGAAGTTGGTCGGTAGACAATAACGACATTCAAGTAAAAGTTTCCGGAACAACAGTAACACTTTCAGGAACTGTAACTTCTTGGTATCAAAAAGACGAGGCAGGACGCATTGCTTGGAACACACCCGGAATTTTGCATATGAAAAATGATTTAGTCGTGGATTACTATTATGCTTTAGTTGACTAAACTAAATAAAAAAGCGGTGGTAGAAATGCCATCGCTTTTTAATCGTTTAATCATCTTGATAAATGACGAAAATCATTTTTTAAAATGTAATTGTCATAGAAAATTGCATCGTTTAGAAAAAAATATTTATTCACTTTCAAAATACATACTAATGAATACTATTACACGAATACTTCTCATCTTCATTTTATTTTTTCAGACTTTTATTACTCAAGCACAAACTTATTGTCCTTCAAGTGCAAATTTGCCTTATGAACAATGGAACCAAAGTGTTTCGGTATCTGATGGTTACGCCAATTCATATTTTCTTACACCCGTCAAACAAGGTTACGGAGATTATACCAATCTTACACCCGCAATACTCTTAAAGGGCAAGAGCAATTTAATCACAATTTCTCCGACAGGCAGTTGGAGCGGCGATCCGCGCAACGCCAATATGTTTTGGCGCGTATGGATTGATTTTAACGGCGACGGAATTTTTACATTATCGGAACAAGTTATCAGCCGACAAGTAGTTATTAAAGACGGCGTTTTTTTAGATAATGAGATGGCTTTCACACCGCCTTCAAATGCAAAACCGGGCAAAACGCGGATGCGCATTTCAATGAAAGTGGGTGGTTATCCGGAACCGTGTGAAACTTTTGAACGCGGCGAGGTGCAAGATTTTACGGTGGATATTCGTGACGGAACTGTTTCATCCGGCAGAGATACTTTACGACTTGTAAATGTAACAGGAGATACTTCGGTACGTCAAGGCGGACAAGTGCATCTCAATATCACAATTAAAAATACCGGCACACAAGCAAGCAGTCCGAATACACCCGTGAGTATTTATCAAGAACAATTCGATTTTCCGACTCGGGGAGCACCCATAACAGAAGAAAGAATTGCATCGAATAGAGTGAGTATCGGCAGAAGTATTCAGCCGGGTGAAACCGTAACAGTACCGGTTGCGCTTACGGTGTCAGATTCATTTACGAATATTAGTCCGGATGTTTTTCCGTTTATTCCTTACGGAAAAACAACCGTCGTTCTCGGAAATAGAAGCGACTTTTTTAGTGTGTCGCTCGTTTTTCCTGATGTAATTTTAGATACACTTTTATTTTTTTATAAAATCAATGCAATTCTCGACAAAACCGATTTAAGCGCAGAAATTTTTGCCGCCGATACGACTTATGCTGTCGGAGGAAGTACGGTAAACTATACAGTTAAAATTACGAACAGAGGGACTGTAAAAGCTAAAAATGTAAGTACAAAAATCTTTACCTCTCCGAATCGAGGTGATTTAATTATCACGCCGCAACGTGGCTTTGTTTCGAATGAAGTATTTTATTTTGGTACTTATATTCACCAAGATTGGTACGCCGGCGATTTGGCTCCGGGTGAAAGTCTCACTGCACAAGTAAAAATTGTTATTGATAGTGTTTATGCAAATCAAAATACAAGTTTTACAGCTATTGCAGATGTGTTTTCAAATCAAATTGAAGACACCAATACCAGTAACAATCATGCTGAAAAAATATTTTCTCGTGCATCAACAATAAATCCCGGTAATTATTGCGCATCAAAAAGTAATGCGCCGTGGGAAGTTTGGATATCTAAAATTGAATTCAATACTATAAATAACGAGAGCGGTAAATTTAAAGACATCTCTACAGCCGGTTATTCGGATTATACAAACTTGTCGACGACCGTTCAGCGCGGAACGACATATCTGCTCAATATTACACCGGCATCAAGTTGGAGCGGCAATTTGCCGAATGTTTATACCAAAGTTTGGATAGATTATAACGGCGATAATATTTTCGATGACAGCGAAGCCGTGATTCAATATGTGGGTGCTGCACCTTTCTTACCGCAAATCAGAATACCGAATGCATCCGCAACAGGAACAGTTCGTATGCGCGTAGCCGTAAAATTGGGCAGTTTTCCAAGCTCTTGCGAAACATTTGAGAAAGGAGAAGTAGAAGATTATTCGCTTAGTTTTTTTACGGGCGGCAACAATGATAGCTCAGACATTGCAGTAAGTATAGCAACGGTACCGAATTTTTTTACACCATATAAGGTTTTGAATTTCACAATTACTGCGGATAATATAAGTACTCAACCGTTCACGAATGTGAATATAGAATTCAAGTTTCCGGACAATACGGCAAGCGGCGGCACGGCAGTTACAACAAGAGGAACCTGGAACGAATATTGTGCGGGCGGTGTACAATGTTTTACATGGACAATTCCAAATATTCCGGCTAAAACAACTGCTGTTTTGGTTGTACCGGTTTTTGTTTTAAATCCGACATCTCCGATAGTGGCAACGGCAAAACTTTTAAGTTCTACACCGACGGATACTAATGCCGCGAACAATACGGCAACGATCAGCATAAATGCCGGAGCAAGTGTTGCACCGCTTGAACAATTTCTAACCACACAATTCATTCCGATTGTAATTGAAAAAATATCTCCGAACCCGACCGACGGTGATTTGGAAATCGTTTTACAAAGTCTTGATGAGCGCGAATTTATTTTAAGTTTCAGCGATACTTACGGGAGACTTATAAAAAGCAATTCAACGCAATTGGAAAAAGGTATCAATAAGTTGCACTATGATGTTTCCGATTTGCCGCAAGGCATTTATTTTATCTCGCATCCGACATCAAATGGCGTTAATATGCCGATAAAGTTTGTGAAAATGTAATTTTTCGATAGTCAGCGGTCAGCGAGCAATCATTAGTTTTTTCTGTGTACCAACTTTGGCAAAGTTTTAAACTTTGCCAAAGTTTTTTAGAAGTTAAACATAATTGGTTTAGTGGTAAAATTCCAAGGATATTGGCGTGGTTTTGTTTTGCCAAGACTTTAAGAAAAAATGAATACTTTGACAACAAATATTGTTTTGACATTTTTTTGGGTATTATAGTATTTGCCTTTATTCTTTTACCGACTTGGTTTTAAGACTATAAACGCAGCGGGAATTTTCGGTTGGGTATTTGGTTTATTGACCGGTAGTATTTTTTAACTTGGATGTATAATTCTTCAAGAGTAAGTATTTTAATGTGCGCTGTTTTTTATTCAACCATAGATATTGAATTTACTGCAGACTTTAGAGACAAAAAAGTTGTAAACTATACGGGATTTTTAATAACCATTTGGGGCATCTTGACCAGCATTATTTTTAAACCCAAAAATTTGGCAATAAACCGGCGAGAAAAGGCTGAAATTATTAATTTCGGCTTTGCAAATATATCGAAAGATGTGAAGCATTTAATAAACGATGTGTACGGTTTATTGGAACTGCGGTTGTTCAAAAGTGTGAATCATGTAATTTATTATCGAAATTATGTAATGCTTTGAGACAGAAAAAGAAATAACTTTGGGTTTTATAATTGAATTCAAAAAAATATACAGAATGAAACTATTTACGAATTACTTTCAAAAAATAAATACCTTTCATAATAAATGGATTCAAAAATTTCAATCAGCGTTTGGTTTTTCAATACTTCTTTTCAATACGCAAATGAAAGCTTTTGTTGAATTTCAAGTCTATTAAAAAAATTAATTTCTTTACAAAATACTTACTCGAAATGAGTTGAAAGTACCATAAGAACTCATGTCATCGCCAACTAATATTGTTGCTCAAGTAATTCAATCAGGTAAAAAATATAAAAATGGTGATACAGAAATTACTGCGTTACAACCATCTACTATGGATTTAAAATCCGGTGAAATGACACTGATCATCGGACCGTCAGGTTCGGGTAAAACTACACTCTTGTCGCTTCTGGGATGTGTAATTTATCCGTCTTTTGGCGAAGTTTTCATTGATGGTGTCAAAGTAAATGAATTAAGTGAAAAGGCATTAGCAAAAATTCGATTAGAAAAAATTGGATTTGTTTTTCAAACTTTCAATTTAATAGCCCCATTGAATGCGCTTGAAAATGTAATGATGCCCATGCAATTACAAGGCGTTTCTGAAAAAGAAGCATTAAACAGAGCTACTAAAGCTTTGGAAGGCGTTGGTATGGGCGACAGATTAAAAAATCTACCAAAAGCACTGAGTGGAGGACAACAACAACGAGTTGCAATTGCTCGCGCCTTAGTTACTAACCCTCAAATCGTACTTTGCGATGAGCCAACTGCATCTCTTGATATTAAAAGTGTTGCAATAGTTATGAAAGAACTGAAAAACTTAGCTGTTCAAGGTAAAGCCGTTGCTGTTGTTACACACGATCTGCGACTCCGACCTTTTGCAGATCGTATTGTATATGTGAATGATGGTTTAGTTTCAGATAAACCTTTTGAAGAAGATGAACTAATTGTAAAAAATTGAGTATGAAGTCATTTAATTATTTCATTCTAATTGCTTTATTGTTTTCCGGTTGCGGAACAAAAAAAACTGAAGAGAAAGCGAGCATAGAAATCGTTAAACCACGAGTAACTAAAGTCATTGGTGTTGGTAAAATTGAACCTGAAAATGAAATTTTACACCTTTCAACTGAAATAAGTGGGATCATTGTGCGCGTTTTCAAAAAGGAGAATGATTCGGTAAAAGTAGGTGAAATAATCTTAGAACTTAAACACGATATTGAAGACGCAAATATTGTACAACTTGAAAGTAAGGCAGCCACACAAGAAGCTCAAGTCAAAGCCGATCAAACAAATTCTCAAGTATTCAAAATTAAATATGACAATGCTTTAGTAGAATTAAAACGTTTACAATCACTCTTTGATAAAGGTGCAGAAACGCAACAAGTCGTAGATAATGCACGCACTGAAATGCAAACTTATCAAGCCAATATTGATCAACAAAACGCACTGTTGGAAGTAACTAAGAGAAAACTTATTGAATCGAAAACGCTGTTAAAAGTATCTCAAGAAGAACTCAAACAAAAATTTGTCAGGGCACCCATAAGCGGTGTTCTAATTGAAATGACGAATACGGCAATAGGCAACCAAATAGATACTAAGCAACCTTTTGCACAACTTTGCCCTGAAGGGAAAACTATTGTAGTAAGTGAGATTGATGAAATGTTTGCAGATAAAATAGCTGAAGGTCAGAAAGCATGGATTCGCAATTTTGGTTCAATGGATACTATTTCAACCGGAACTGTATATTTTATTTCATCTTTTTTGAAAAAGAAATCTTTATTTACTGATCAAGCCGGTGAAAAAGAAGACAGGCGTGTGCGCGAAATAAAAATTAAACTTGATTCAAAGAAGAGAATGCTTTTGAATGCGCGCGTAGAGTGTGTTGTAGATATATCAAAACAACAATAAACCATGTTCACTTTAAAAACTGCTTTAAAATTTATTCGATTCGACAAAGCCAAAAGTATCGGCATTGTGGTCGGCATTATGATAAGCACTTTTCTGATTGGGCAACAATTGGGTATTTTTATTTTTTTAACGGGACTCATGCAAGCCTTAGCTACTGATGTAAAAGCTGATATATGGGTCGTAGATAACAAAACCAAAGATGTCAATCAATTAGGCAAATTAGACCTTAGAATATTGAGAGTTGTTCAAAGCCTTGAAGGAGTTAAAGAGGCATTTCCGATTTTAATTACGGGAGGCTCTGCCAATTTTAACAATGGTACGAGTGGCAACATCACGATAATTGGAGTCGATGTTGTTCAACTTAATTCTGTCTTAGACGCTAAAAAAATAATTCGGGGCAAACTGACAGACTTACAAGCTGATGGTGCAATCAGTGGAGAATTTTACGAAATTAAAAACCTGGGCGAAAATATAAATATAGGAACCGAATTTGAAATAAACGGTAAACGCGCATTTTTTGCATTGCAAACAAAAGGTTTTCGCGGTTTCGGTAGCAGTTTTTGTATAACTACCATTGAGAAAGCAAGATTTTATGCTAACCAATCGCCAAATACAATAAGTGCAGTGCTTGTAAAAATACAACCAAATGCCAATGCTGATTCACTTTCTGCTTTAATCAATAAAACTATTTATGGTGTAAGAGCTTGGCCTTCCAAAAAACTTGCAAATTCAACATTAAATAAAATACTTTCAAGTAGTGGTATTGCTTTGAGTACAGGCACACTTATCATTTTTGCTTTAATTGCCGGTTTTTTTATCATCGGTTTAACTATGTATTCATCTGCACTTGATCGTTTAAAAGATTATGGTACGCTAAAAGCTATAGGTGCGAGCAATAAATTTATCAGTGGACTCATTCTAAGTCAGGCATTGATTTTTGCAATTGTCGGGTTTTTTATTGCATATTTTTTATTAGAAGGCTTTCGTAAAGGTGTAGCTTATTCAGGTTTACTTTTTAATTTTTCTCCTTTTATGATACTTGTAATATTTTTTGTAATTACGTTTATTTCTATAGGCGGTGCTTCATTTGCACTTAGAAAAATCAGTGGCGTTGAGCCTGCTTCTGTTTTTAGATAAATTGTATTGAAAATGAAAATGAAATTATTACTGGCGTCTCTTGTAATTATCCTATTTACAATTCAAGTAAAGGGACAAGTTGTTATATCATTGCCACAAGCTATTCATGATGCTTTGAATAATCGTCAAAATATTCAAGCTGTAAAATTAAACAGTGCTATTATAAAATTACAAACCCAAGCATTGAATAAAAAGTATTTTCCGCAAATTAGTCTTGATTACACTTACCAATATAATCCTATTTTGCAAAGCTCTATTTTACCTATCGGTAAATTCAATACAATAGCACCGACTGATGCAACTGAAAGAATACAAATTGGCACTACTTGGTCTCAGACTGCCGGCATCACCGCAATTGAACCTTTATTAGATTTCAATATAAAAAAACAAATTACTGAAAACAGATTGCAGGAAAGAATTAGCTTGGCAGTACTAGCTCAAACAGAATATGAATTAGTTTACGAAGTAACAAAGGCTTATATTAATATTTGGATTCAGGAACAACAAATTCAATCTACTGTAATTGATTCTGCAAGAACATGGGTGAGTTTTAAACTTCAAAAAGATAAATTCGAAACAGGCAAATTATTAAAATCGGATTTGAATAAAGCCGTTATTAATCACAACAATGTGAAACAAAAAGTTTCTGATGCAGTTTCGCAAGTTGTTGAGAACAAAGTTTATTTGATGTTTTTAATCGGGCAGCCCTTTTCTGAAAAAAATGATATTGATATTGATACCGGTTTTTTTAAAAAAGAAATATTGTCTTCATTCGAAAAACGTACTATCACAGATTCTATTCCTGAATTAGAACAATTTCGTTTACAAAAAGAACTCACAATCATTCAAAAAGAATCTGAAAAAACAAAATACCTACCTATTGTGAATTTAAAAGGTTTTTTAGGAGCGAATCAATACACAAGTCATTTTAATCCTGTTGAGTCAAATTCTTGGTTTGGGTATGGTTATTTGGCACTCGTTGCTAAACTGCCGTTGTCGATAGGAGAGGATAAACAAAAAAAACTTGAGCAATTACAAATCCAATCTGAGCAGTATGACAAACAGCGGATTGATAAAACCAATCAATATACTCAAGAAGCCATTACTGCAAAATTGGAAATAAGTCGTTTACAAAATCAGATGAATAATCTACAAGAAAATTTAAGACTTTCTCAAGAGTCATTGGGCATTATTCAGAATCGGGTTTTGGCAGGGCAAGAAACAGCATCTTATTTAAATACTGAAGAATTAGAATTGCAACGTATCTCAACAGATTATGCTAACATACAAAAGCAAACTTGGTTGTATTGGTTGAATTACCTAAAAGCATCGGGGCTTTTAAAAGAATTATGGAAATAAGAACCGTAACACCGAGAAATAAAAAATTTAACTATTGTGATTTTTTCACCGGTTTCACCGGATATTTATCTAAAATATCAATGATTGCCGGATGAATATCTGATTGATTATATTGCTTGTCGTAAACGTTGCCTTTAGCTGAACCGGTCCAAATCAAACGGTTAGAAACTCTTTCGAAAACATAAATTGAAATTGTAGATCGATCGAAGTGAGTTGTGACCAATGTTGTACCTATGCGATAAGGAGGTACCGTGTAATCCAAGTAACCGTATCTGTAGGCATTCCATCTGTAGCCGCTTTCACTGTAATACCGATAGGAATTAGGTGGATAATTGGCGTAAATAGCCGAAGAATAAATCGGTATCTCTTCTATTCTGGTTTTAGGTTTATTGTTCAAAACGAGTTGAAACAATAAATCCGGTTCATTTATCTGCGCTGAATAATTCCTCTTAGCGAGTTCTTTGTCAATGTAATTTTCGATATTGTTTTCTACAATCTCATTATCAAAAGGCGTTTCTGTATGTGGCTTATTGTCATCCAACCAAGCGTAAGTATGGTATTTTTTAAAATCTACGGTATGATCGTAATTGGAACTAATCTTTTGAAAGATGTTACCGGAACATCCGCACATTACTATTATTATAAAACCAATGAGCAGTTGTTTCATGTTGCTTATTTTTTTCTGCAAAGGTGGACACATTTGAAGTGTGGGCCGTTACAGAAGTTTTTATTTATCTTATATAATTCACTGGTGACAAAATTTATCTTACGTGGGTTCGTGAATTAAAGACGAAGTGCGAATTATGCAACTTATTTTCGGAATTGTGTAACGCTTAAAGGTGAATCAAGCGTCAATTTTGCTGCAAAATATTATGTGACATTGACTGGTTGTAATTTCTCTATGCCAAAAGGAATAATCCGTCGGAATAGTATGGAATGCACCCGGTATTTGATCTTTAAATAATATCTTTGATTATGGCTGTAAATAATTTTAACATAGAAGGTTTGACCTCGCAGCAAGTAATTGCTTCAAGGTCTCAACATGGGAAAAATAGTTTAGAGTTTAAAAAAGAAAACGGCATCATTGATACGCTGAAAAATTTGGCTAAAGAGCCAATGATTCTTTTATTATTGGTGGTTTCGAGTATTTATTTTATGAGCGGGCAAACAAGCGAAGGCATTTTTCTTTCCTCTGCCATCGTATTGGTTTCAATAATTTCTTTGTATCAAGAATCAAAAAGCCGAAGTGCTTTAGAGAAATTAAAAAATCTATCGCAACCTAATTGCAAAGTCATTCGCAACGGTAAAGTAGAAGAGATAAAGAGTGAGGACTTGGTAATTGGAGATAGTTTAATGGTAGAAGAAGGCACTTCAATTACCGCCGATGGTATCATTGTACATTCCAACGATTTCTCGGTAAACGAATCCACTCTTACAGGTGAGTCTCTATCCGTTTTTAAGGATAAAAATCAAGAAAATAATTTAATTTTTAAAGGTACTACTGTTGCAAGCGGATTAGCTATCGCAACTATTACAGCCATCGGAAATGCAACGGAATTAGGAAAAATCGGCAAAAGCCTTGACGGTATTGAAGAAGAAAAAACACCTTTAGAATTACAAATTAATAATTTTGTAAAAAAATTAGTCATTGCAGGTACTTTTGTTTTTATTGCCGTTTGGGGACTGAATTATCTGCACTCCAAAAACATATTAGACAGTTTGCTCAAAGCACTGACTTTAGCGATGAGTATTCTGCCGGAAGAAATCCCGATGGCATTTACTTCTTTTATGGCAATCGGTGCTTGGCGTTTGATGAAAATGGGTATTATAGTAAAGCAAATGAAGACGGTTGAAACACTTGGCAGTGCCACCGTCATTTGTACGGATAAAACCGGAACAATTACCGAGAATAAAATGAGTTTAACAAAATTGTTCGTGCTTTCAACTCAAAAAATTGTCGATATTGAAGAAACATTAAATGATACCGAAAAAGATCTCATTAGAATAGCTATGTGGGCAAGTGAACCTATTCCGTTTGACCCGATGGAAATAGCTCTGCACAAAGCATACTCCGATTTATTGCCGGATGACGAACGTCCGCGTTTCAAAATGATTCACGAATATCCGTTGGGAGGGAAACCGCCCATGATGACACACATTTTTGAAAGTGATTTGGGTAAACGTGTTATAGCAGCCAAAGGCGCCCCCGAAGCATTGATGAATGTTTCTAAATTATCGGATGTCGAGAAACAACAAATACAAACTGCTCTAAAAAGTTTATCGACTGAAGGCTATCGCGTATTGGGCGTAGGCGAAGCTTTCTTTCCGGGAAATGATTTTCCTGAAATACAACAAGACTTTCCGTTTAACTTCAAGGGCATTGTTGCTTTTTACGATCCGCCTAAAAAGAATATTCATGTCGTTTTAGAAAAATTTTATAAAGCCGGCATTGCAGTTAAAATTGTAACCGGTGATAACGCTGCTACTACCACCGCCATTGCCATGCAAATCGGGTTTAAAGGTTTTGAAAACAGTTTAACCGGAGATGAACTGATGAAATTATCGGATGCCGAATTGGAAGAAAGTGTAATAAAAACTAACGTGTTTTGCAGAATGTTTCCGGAAGCAAAATTGAGAATTATCAATGCACTCAAAGCAAATAACCAAATCGTAGCCATGACGGGTGATGGCGTCAATGACGGACCGGCACTCAAAGCTGCACACATCGGTATTGCCATGGGAAAAAAAGGAACCGAGATAGCCAAACAAGCAGCCGGATTGATTTTATTGAATGATGATTTATCGAAAATGGTAAAAGCGGTGGCTACCGGTAGAAAAATTTATTCCAATTTGAAAAAAGCGTTCGAATATATCATATCCATACATATTCCTATTATTCTTACGGTTTTTATTCCTTTGGCATTAGGCTGGATTTATCCGAATATTTTTTCACCCGTGCACATTATTTTTTTAGAGTTGATAATGGGCCCTACGTGCTCCATCATTTTTGAAAATGAGCCCGCAGAAAAAAACACTATGTCGCAAAAGCCGCGCCCCTTTACAAGCTCTTTTTTTAATTGGAAAGAATTAACTTCAAGTATAATACAAGGATTAATTATTACCGGCGGCACTTTATTTACTTATCAATACGCCGTTCAAAATGGCTTTGATGAAGCGATTACACGCACAATGGTTTTTACGGTTTTGATAACAGCCAATATATTTCTGACACTTGTAAATCGTTCGTTTTATTATTCCATATTGACTACTCTAAAGTATAAAAACAATTTGGTGCTGCCTGCCATTTTAATCACCGTCGCCCTTACCGCATTATTGCTTTTTGTACAGCCGTTGACAAAATTTTTTAAATTTGAAGCCATCAATTTACGGCAATTATCTTTCTGCGTCAGTATCGGTTTTATTTCTACAATGTGGTATGAAGTAGTTAAGTGGAGAAAAAGAACCACTAAATCTAGCCTTTTAAAGCATGAAAACACTTTCTCAACGGCATCAAAATCAACACGAAATATGCTCATCGGCTTATTAGCATTTCTCGGATTAGGTGCAATCGGCGGCGGCGGTGTTTTAATAATTTCTCCATCCGGAAAATTAATAGGTATGCCTTTGTCTATGCTAAGTCATTCGCCTTTCACTAATTTTTTAATTCCCGGCATCATCTTGTTTTTTGTACTCGGACTTCTTCCGATGCTTTTAGTAATCGCACTGCTTAAAAAACCAACATCAAAAATGGCAGAGTGCGTTAATTTTTTCAGCGATATGCATTGGGCATGGACTTACACAATTTACATTGCCTTTACACTTATTTTTTGGATACAGATAGAAATGGTTTTGCTTTCTGCCGTCAGTTGGGTGCATACTTTTTATATGTTGCTGGCGGTGGTCATAATTTTTGTCGCATTACTACCGCAGGTAAGAAATTTATATAAAAAATAAAATATCATACGTTTGATGAAACTTAAAAAACTCATGCTTTATATCATAATTCTTATTGTACTGATTGCGACTATACTGATTGTCGGAAAAATAAATTTATCTATTCGGTTTAACAAACAGGTAAAACAGCTTTTTGCTGATTCAAAAAATATTTCCGATAAGAAGTATGAGTATTCACAGATTGAAAGTTTGCCCGAACCTGTACAACGTTATTTTAGATACGTTTTAAAAGAAGGGCAACCATATATTAGTAGTGTAAGAATCATACATGAGGGACAATTTAAAACGGATTTGAAAAAAGATTGGGTAAAAATAACGGGTGAAGAATATTTCACGACTGAAAAACCCGGTTTTATATGGAAAGGTAATACGGCAACATTTACAGCTCGGGATATGTATCTTGAACACAAAGGTCGGCTTGTTGTTTCGCTTTTCTCGCTTGTAAATGTAGTAAATGTGCAAGGCGAACAATATAATCAAGGAGAATTACTGCGTTGGCTCGGAGAAAGCGTTTGGTTTCCGACGAATCTTTTACCCAACGAAAATTTGAAATGGACACCGATTGATAACCAATCCGCCAAGATCAATTTTAATTATGAAGGGTTATATTTATTTTTTATTGTCACTTTCAATAAAAAAGGTGAGATTACGCAAATGCAAACAAAGAGATACATGGATGAGAAAAATTTAGAAACATGGATTATTAAACCTTCGGATTACAAAACAATAAACGGCGTATTAATACCGACAAAAGCAGAAGTAGCTTGGCGGTTAAACGGTGTAGATTACAGTTACGCAAAATTCAACATTATTAAAATAGAGTATGAAAAGCCCGAAAATTTTAAATAAGTGTGAATGGTGTAATTTATTATCGGAATTGTGTAATACTTATCATTTTATAGATGCTGAACTTTGCATCGCAATTAACCAATGCGACAGTAAAATATTATTCACGCATAAAATTTTTAAAAATGATATTAGACAGAATCACGCTCAGTGATTTACACTTCGAGCATACGCTTTGGAATAACGAATTAGCTTTCTACAAAGATGAATTGTCTTTTTTAGATGCGCGACTAAGTGAATTATCTACCAAATACTCACAACAAGATGTTTTAAAGCAAATTGAGCATTTTCAAAATCAATTCATACTTCAAAGAGAGAATATTCACAACTTAGAGCATAAGATTGAAGCGCACGAAAAAAATTTGGCATTATTTGCTCATAATAATCCGGCACAAATTGAAAATCATTCATTTGCGAGTCATCGCCCGTTCAGAGAGCAAATGGAAAAACAACGTGCTATTTACCACGATTTGAAAAAAGAGTTTTTTGCGTTTATGGAGACTCGAATGTGATTTCATACGCTCGTTTCAAAAAATCTTTTTAACCGAAAATTATTATCAGATAAAACTATTATGCCTATACAAACCGTAAACCCGTTTACGAACGAATTAGTAAAATCTTTTCAAGAGATGACTGCACCTCAAATTGAAACAGCTATCGCTACTGCCGATACAGCTTTTCAAACTTGGCGCAAATCAACATACAAAGAACGTGCAAATCTTTTACACAAAGTAGCTGCTTTGATGCGTGAGCAAAAAACTGCTTTGGCACAAATGATTACTTTAGAAATGGGTAAACTTATTGCGGAAAGTGAAGGCGAAATTGATTTAAGTGCCAATATATTCGATTATTACGCCGATAACGGTGAAGCGTTTCTGGCGGATACAATATTAAAGGTGGAAGATGGTGAAGCACTTGTGCGAAACTCTCCGGTCGGTGTAATACTCGGGGTAGAACCTTGGAATTTTCCTTTTTACCAAGTGGCACGTTTTGCTGCACCTAATGTTATGATAGGCAACGTAGTTTTAGTAAAACACGCTTCAAATGTACCGCAGTGCGGTGTTGCCATTGAAAATCTTTTTAAAGAAGCCGGAGCTGTTACAGGAATTTATACTAATCTATTAATTCCCGGCAGTAAAATGGACGATTTAATGTCGGATAAACGCATAAAAGGAGCAGCACTTACCGGCAGTGAAGCAGCAGGCGGGCTTTTAGCCACAGCAGCGGGCAAAAACTTGAAAAAATGTGTACTTGAATTGGGTGGGAGTGATGCGTTTATTGTATTGGAAGATGCGGATATGGATAAAACGATTGATTGGGCTGTCGTAGCTCGAATGAATAACACAGGACAATGTTGCATTGCAGGAAAACGATTTATTGTCGTGGAAGCAATTGCAGATGAGTTTCTTGAAAAATTCAAAGCTAAATTAGAAGTATTAAAAGTGGGTGATCCGACGGACAGAACTACGCAACTCGGACCTTTATCAAGTGAAGATGCGGCGGTTAATGTGGAAGACCAAGTAAATCGCAGTGTGGCTGCAGGTGCAAAGTTGGCTTTGGGCGGAAAAAGAATTAACCGCAAAGGAGCATTCATGGAAGCGACTATTCTCACGGACATAAAACCGGGTATGCCTGCCTATTACGAAGAATTATTCGGACCAGTCGTGTCATTTTACCGCGTTAAAGACGAACAAGCTGCTATCAAATTGGCAAACGATTCACCTTTCGGATTGGGCGGTTCGGTATTTACAAGCGATATTGAACGCGGAAAAAAAGTAGCCGACCAAATTGATACAGGCATGGTATTCATCAATCATCCTACATGGACTAAAGAATATCTGCCGTTTGGCGGTACAAAAAATTCCGGATTCGGACGCGAACTTTCCGAACTTGGCATCAAAGAATTTGTAAATAAAAAGCTCATTCGCGTCAGTGCGTTATCCGATCCGTTTTGAATAAATGTAAGGTTGCCATGCATCCTGTGGCACAAATTTTGGAAGACCCGGTTATTAATCAATCGGTTAGTAAATCTCCAAGCGTCAATGAAAATATCCAATTTGTTTTGAGAATGGGTTATGTCAAAAATCATCCCGCACTTGTAACGCCCAGACGACCGGCGAATTGGTTTGTAAGGGCATGAAAAATGTAATGAGTAGGCAGTTCCGATTTTGATTTGATTACTGAACTGAATACCGCACCAACCGTTTGCAGTCCGCAATAAATGTTTGATAAAATATTGCATCAATACTAACTGTTTTGACACAACCGCGAAATTTTTCAAATGGATATTAACGGATTGCCTTTTGAAAAACTAGTAAAGTCAATACAATTAGTAAGCACGAAAGTGATGACTGTGGTGAAGAAAGAAATTGAAAAAAATGGAAATTTTACCGGTGTAACTAAAATAACAAGAAAAAATAAAAATAAGCACAACAGCGATGGCAGATACTACGGCCCTCATTATGACTTTTAAAAAAAATTAATCAATAAAATATGAACACTATTTGCAACAAGGAAGCCTAAAACCTGTTGGAGTAGTTGAATAATTTTTCTTTTGGCAGTGCATTGTTTGCATACTTTTTATATATTTTTGGCAGTTTTAATCGTTTTTGTAGCATTGCTACCTCAGGTAAGAAGTTCGTATAAAAATTAACATAATAATTAAATGAAAGAAAAAATGAAAATATTGATTGTATTAACCTCCCACAGTGAATTGGGAAACACAGGAAAAAAAACAGGTTTTTGGATTGAGGAATTTGCCTCCCCATACTACGTCTTAGCAGACGCAGGTGCTGTGATAACCATTGCTTCACCGGAAGGCGGACAACCCCCCGTTGATCCAAAAAGCGAGGAAGTAGCCGCTCAATCACCTTCTACTCAACGCTTTTATAAGGATAGTGAATTGATTTATCAAGTGGCTAATACCCTAAAGTTGAGTGATATACACCCTGCTGATTACGATGCGGTTTTCTATCCGGGAGGACATGGACCTTTATGGGATTTGGCAACTGATAAAACCTCCATAAAGCTAATTGAAGACTTTTATAATACCCAAAAACCGATTGCGTTTGTATGTCATGCTCCTGCGGCTTTAATTAATGTAAAAGTAGAAAACGGACAGCCATTAGTAAAAGGAAAAAAAATTACAGGTTTTTCCGATACAGAAGAAGAGGCTGTTGGATTGACAAAAGTAGTTCCTTTTTTATTGGAAGATGAATTGAAAAAATTAGGAGCTCATTACAGTAAAGGAGCAGATTGGGGTTCATTTACACAGCATGATGGATTATTAATTACGGGTCAAAACCCGGCATCATCCGAAGCCGTTGCAAAACTTCTGTTACAAATACTTATCGGAGATAAAGAATCCAAACATTAATAGGCAGGTGAACAAATCTAATCGGATTTATCTGTATGAGTAATATCTGTGAAAACATTTACGAAAGTCTGCTGGAAATTTATACTAATTTCCAGCAGACTTTCGTAAATTAAATTCATAGGTTTATAACCACGATTATATCTTATCATCTACTTATTTCCCAAGCTTTTAAACTTAATTTTATAAGCCGACTTTTTATAAACTTAAAATTAAAGCACATGAATTTAATAGAGAGTTTGAACCGGCTTTAGTAAATAGAAGGCGTTTCGGACTTTATGGCTCGTAATTTCTATAAAAAAAATAAGTGTGATGAGAGATAGTTTCAGAAACAAAAGATATTGACAATGTGAGAGCTTAAGTCTCATAATCTGCCGGCTAAATGATCATTATAAGAAAAGATAATTTAATAGAAACGCTTTTTAGAACCGGTAAAAGAATGCAAAAATTATTTTAAAAAGCTCGGGACTAAAGTATTGCCATGCTAACCTATACAAAAAAATAATTCTCTCAAAATTACAATCCTTCAAATGGGCATGCAAGTATGAAAAAAGTTTTAAAAAGCATCGGGTATTTTTTTCTGGGTATAACGGTTTTACTCCTTCTCATCGTTTTATCACTGCAATCAAAATGGGCGAAAAATTTAATTAAAGAGAAAGTTGTCACGTACGTACAGAATAAAACAAACACGACATTTGAAATAGGCCATCTTGATTTCAGTTTCCCGAATTGGATAGAATTGGATAGTTTGTTGATACTTGACAGAACTAATGACACGCTTGTAGCCGGAAAACAAGTGAAAATTGATATGGATATGATTGGCCTAATTCAATCTAAATATGTTATCAATAAAGTGGTTTTTGACCAAGTTTATGTCAATCTTCATAACAAAGGCACGGATAGCAGTTTTAATTATCAATTTATCTTGGATGCTTTTAGATCAAAAGAACCGACCACAAAAGCGAAAGATACAAGTACCTTAAACTTAAAAGTTAGAGACATTTATGTCACCGATACCAGATTTAAGCAAAATGATTATTACTCAGGTAATTTGATGGATGTGCAATTACAAAAATTTCATTTAAATGTGAACAGCATTAATATAAAAGATTTGAATGTTGACATAAATGATGTAATGGTTGAAGGATTAAATTTTAAATATCAAATAACCAAACCACAAAAAACGAGTGAAAAAACATCAAACCCCTTATTTAAAATAAATAAAACGATTGTGAAAAACAGTCACATTTATTTTGAAAATAAGCTCGATTATTTATTGACCAATGATACTATAAATTATTTAGAGCTTGTAGGCTTAAATAATAAGTCCCGGTTAAATAATTACAAAATCGAATCTGTTGTACTTAATAACAGTTCTATATTTTTTCAAAATAGAAGCGAAAATGAAGTTGTTAAAGTTATTAAAGATACCGTCACCGCTATTGCAAAGAATATGACCGCTTTAAGTGTCATCGTTGATGATATAAATTTACAAAACAACGCTATTGTATATAACAACATATCGCAGCCCAAAAAACCGTCGGGTTTAGATCCATATCATTTGAATTTAACGTCTGTTAAATTGGTGGCCGCCAATACCAAATTTAGCAATGGAAATATTAAAACACAAATCAACTCTTTTGCCTTCAAAGATAAAAGTGGATTTAGGATTGATACACTCAGTGGTAATGTCAACATGGATAGCGGTACTATTGCTATAAAAGATTTTTTTGCCAAAACACCTTATTCAAAAATCGAATTAACGGCTACGGTTTATCCGGAATCGTTTAGTTCAAGCAATAAAAATAAAGGTAAACTACCCGATAACGAAATAAGGCTCGTGAAAACAGTCGTAAGTCAAAAAGATTTGGAATTGTTGGCAGATGCGATGGCAGCGAAAAAGTACATAAAAAAATTAAATACATTAGGCAGTTTAACCGTTGATGCCAACATCAAAGGCAATATCGAAAAAATGTATATCCAATCATTGGCAATTAATACTGTTAAAAATAAAGATTTGGTTATTAATTTATCGGGAGAAGTCTCTAACTCAAATGATGTAAAAAAAGTATCCTATAATCTAATTTTAAAAGACGTTTCAGCATCAAAACAATTGATTCTGCCTTTTATACCGAAAACCAATCAACCCATTAACCTACCTGAGCGGTTGAGTATAAACGGATTAATCAGTGGCAATTTGCAGGATGTTAAAACCGATGCCGTCATCAATTCCGCTTTCGGGTCAGCGGAATTAAAAGGTACGGTACGGGGTTTTGATAAACCCCAAAAAATGGTTTATGATTTAGCCTTAAATGCCAAAAATTTAGAAACGGGCAAATGGATTGGGCGCGATTCTATGCTGGGATTACTTAATGGCAGAATTGCTATAAAAGGTGATAATGGTTTTGATATTAAGCACAATAATATGGTTATTTTGGCAGCCATACAATCATTTAGGTTTAATCAAAATGTCCTTCATAATATTAATACCAATGCTATTTTAAACAACGGTATTGTAACCGGTAAAGCGGCTATTGATGATGCGTTAATTGGTTTTTCTTTTGACGGCACAGCAAATATACAAACAGACTACCCCTCAGTAAATGCGGTGGTCAATATTGTTAAAGCCGATTTATTGGCTCTGGGATTTGCGACAGATACGTTGATGGTGACGGCTTTTACCACCTTAAAAGTAGCAAACAGTTCGCCACAAGGCTTAAACGCGCTTATTCAAATAGACAGCAGCATAATTATTAGAGACACGCAGAAAATCCGCGTGGATAGTGCTCGGGCATTTGCTTTTGTGAGAAACGATTCGACATTGATTGATGTGATTTCGCCTTTTGTAGACGCAGAAGTTAAAAGCACTGTTTATTACAACGAAATGGGAGCATTGGTACAAAAAATACTCAATCAATTCATTCCGCCCGCTTTGACGGCAAAAGGTATGCCTGATAGCACCAAAACCCTAACCTATACTGACCTGTCCCGAGAAAATCGGGTGAGGTCTATCTATGCCAATATTGCGATTAAACCAAATGTCGCGTACAGCGCATTTGTAAATAATTTAGTGTTTGACAGCCCTATTTTGATAAATGGAGATATTACTACCGCACAAGTGGATAGTGCAGTTAATATTAAACTCAATGTGCCGATGCTCACAATGGGGACATTGCACGTTTCGCCCACAAAAGGCACAGTTTTAGGCAGAAATGATACTTTGCTTGTGGATATTCTGACCGATACACTTAGTGCAAGTAGCTTTTTGTTGTATAGTGCGCATATCGCAGGCGGTTTTTCTAAAAATATTGTCAGCGCGCACCTTTCGACAAACGATGCGAATAAAAAAGAGCAATACCAACTTACTGTGTTTGCCAAGCCGAATAATGAAAAAGGCTACGATGTCTCATTGGATAAAAAATTGATGCTCAATAAAATACTTTGGGCGGTTGATGAAAAAAATATCGTAAAAACGATGCCGGATGGCTTCAATATTCAAAATTTTGATATTAATAATGGCGCACAACAAATAAAAGTGAACAACGAAACGACAGATACTAAAAGCCCATTATTAATGAACATTTCAAATTTTGAATTAAAAACACTTACCGCTGCCTTAAATCAAGATTCTGTATTGGTTGATGGCTTATTGAGTGCTGCTTTAAAAGTCACGGATTTAAAAAACACCATTCCAACGATGGATGGCCATGTTAAAATAGACAGCATTGTTTTTCAAAAAATAAATATCGGCAATCTGGTTGTGAATGCACAAAGCCAAAATAAGAATATAAAAGTAGATGGCAAATTGTTTGGCAATGGTAATCAAGTGGATTTGACGGGGACATATTCAGCCAATACAATCAACGCTAACATCAAATTCAATCCATTAACAATTGCTATAGTTGAGGCATTTTCGCAAAAAAACTTAGAAAAAAGCATTGGTACGATAACCGGTGATATTAAAATTACAGGCGAACCGATCAAGCCGATATGGAATGGTGATTTAACTTTTAATAAAGCCGAAATGACAATGGCGAAATATGGTACTGTATTGAAAATTGACAATCAAGCATTGAAATTGAGATACCCCTCAATCGTTTTTGATAAATTTATGATACAGGATGATTTAAACCATACACTTTCTATCAACGGAAAGTTGTCCCAAACCAATACTAATGATTTTGAGACCGATTTATACATTCGTTCCAAAGATTTTCGCGCGGTACACAATACCGTCGCGGACAGTAAAATGCTTCACGGCACAGCATTGATTGACGTGGATGCACAAGTGACAGGTACTGTTTATGCCCCAAATTTGACGGGCAATTTGGTGGTTAAAGATGGGACAGACCTAACGTATATACGTCAGGTTGATGCACCTTCTGCAAAAGAAAGAGATGGCATCTTAGAGTTTATAAGTATGGATACCATAACTAATTTACTTTCTTCCATTAATTTAAAACAAAGTTTGGCTGTGCAAAAAGAAGTACAAAAAGGCGTGAGTTTCAACTTTAATTTGAACCTCGAAGTTGAAAAAGAAGCCAAATTTGTAATCATAGTTGACCCGATAACAGGCGATCAGTTGCAAGTACAAGGTACGGCTCAATTAAATGCAGGCGTTAATCCGAATGGTAGTGTCGGTTTAGTAGGCACCTACGATTTGAGCAAGGGGAGTTACGACTTGAGTTATCAATTCATCAAACGCAAGTTTATTTTATTGGACGGCAGTGTGTTGACTTTTAGTGGCGACCCGACAAAAGCGAACGCCAACATTACCGCCGTTTATGAAATCAAAACGCCGGCAATTGATTTAATTCAAAATGAAATCGGTGGTTCGACCGCCTCCGCGAATGATATTTATAAGCGCAAAACGCCTTTTCAAGTGTTGTTACACATAAAAGGAGAAATCACTAAACCCGAAATAAGTTTCGACATCGTTTTACCTGAAAAATCAGAAGGAGTTACAAACGAAATGTCCACGACTATTAACAATAAATTAGACCAATTGAGAGCCAACGAATCATCCATGAATAAGCAGGTTTTTGCTTTGTTATTGTTCAATAAATTTCTTGGCGAACAAAGTACGGACTTTTTTGGCGGTAATGGTGGCGGTAACAAACTATTGGGCAATCAAAGTGTAAGCGGTTTTTTGAATGGTGCAATTAATCAAATTACCGATGATTTAATCAAGGGCGTAGATGTAGATGTGAATTTAAAAAATGTCAACGATAACCCGAATGCACAAAGGACGGACTTAAATGTGATGGTAGGTAAAAGTTTTTTAAACGACAGAATCAATATCAGCGTGGGTAAAAGTTTCACCGTTGACGGTACAAACCCTTCATCAAATAGCAACAACAACACCAATACACAGTTCATTCCGGATGTGAACACGACCTACAAATTGTCAAAAGACGGCAAATATATGTTACGAGTATACAGAAAAAGCCAATATGAAGCTTTGTTGGATGGTTATTTTATTGAAACAGGTGCGTCCTTCAATTTTACGATTGATTATGATAAATTTCAGGAAATTACTAAAAAGAATCAGAAATGAACAAGACAATACAAATAATTTCCGGCTTAATCAGCATCATTTTTATAAATGCTTGTAATATACAAAAAAACTTACCCGAAGGCACATTTTTGTATAATGGTACAAAAGTAAATATCGAAAAAATAAATGATTTTCAAGGTAAATCAAAGCCAATTGCCAAAGCATTGGAAAAAATTTCAGCACCGCCAAAAAATAAAATGATATTAGGTTATCCTTATAAATTAGCGCTGTGGTATGCCATCGGTGAACCCAAAAAACAATCGGGTTTCAAATATTGGTTACGCAATCAGTTAGGAGAACCACCTGTTTTGAATACGGCGTTAGATGTGAAAGCCAATTCAACCAATCTGCAAGCCTATCTTGAAAATAAAGGTTACTTTAAATCAACCGTTTCCGGGATAATAGAAACAAAGGGTTATAAACAAAAAGCGATCTATTTTGCAAAAGTTTCTAAACCCTATGTTTTTGATTCGATTACATGGACTTTAGATTCGAGTGAGTTGTCGCGCAATATTTTATCCCTAAAAAATAAAACGCAATATGTCAAAAAAGGCGAGCAATTTGACCTCGAAAGCATTAAAGCGGAACGCAATTACATTGATTTGTCCTTAAAAAGAATCGGTTTTTATTATTTCAGTCCCGACTTTATAAAAGTCTATTTGGATACAACAAAAGGTCGAAATTTATTAAATGTGTTTTACACCATTAAAAACGAAACGCCGAGAAACGCCCGTTATCCGCAGGTGATTAATTCGGTGACTATTTTTCCGAATTATACTTTGGTATTACCGCCACCTGATACCTCAAAACTGCAATTTATTGATTATAACGGCTATTTTATTAGAGATACGGTGAACACTTACCTTCCACGGACTTTGGTCCGTCCACTCACGTACAAGCCGGGAGACAAATATAATTTGAATGAACACAACAATACTTTAAACAGATATATCAATATGGGTCAATTCAAGTTTGTCAAAAGTCGGTATGAATCCGTTGGCGATACTTTAACACCCAAAAGAATGGATGTTTATTATTATTTGACACCTTTGAAAAAGAAAAATTTAAATTTAGAAATTGCGGGTTTTACAAAATCAAACTCTTTTAATGGTGGACAAATAAATATCAATTGGAAAAACCGCAATTTGTTCAAAGGGGCGGAACAATTCAATGTCAAACTCTATGGAGCGATTGAAACATCGTCTGTTGACACTTTGTCCGCCAGCAATAATTTTAGAGCCGGTACGGAAATATCTTTGACCGTACCGCGTTTTGTCACACCGTTTAAAATCAAAGAAAATTACTATTTTCTGCCCATTACCAAGTTAATTTTAAGTTATGAATGGATACGGCGACAGCAGTTGTTTACAAAAAACTTCATCCGATTGCAATACGTTTTGAGTTGGAAAGAGAGTATGAAAAAAGAACATACACTGACCCCTCTCAGTATCATATACAATAATGCGACGAATTTTTCACCGCAGTATTTAGATCAAATCAACAAGTTTCCCGTCTTATCTTATGCCGTATTGCCGGAACTCATTACGTCCACAAGCTATAATTTTAGTTATAACACGAATAATTCACGAGCAGCCGATATCGTTTTTTTCAATGGTAATATGGATATTGCCGGCAATGTTTTCGGACTTGTCAGTAAACCGGAAAGTGCATTTAGCAAGAAAATTGCGGGTGCTTATTTTGCTGAATACGTAAAATTCGATGTAGAATTGCGGTATTCAAGAAAATTGCAGACCGATATTTATTTATCCAATCGCTTAAATATCGGTATCGGCATCCCTTATGGCAACTCTTCATACCTCCCTTTCACACGTCAATTTGTGATTGGTGGCAGCAACAGCTTGCGTGGATTTGTGCCGCGTCGGTTAGGTCCGGGTAGGATCTTAACGACTGCGGAACAACAAATTGCTTACCCGCAAATAGGCGGTGACTACAAATTAGAAGCACAAACCGAATTGCGTTTTCCGATTGCGGGGATGTTACGCGGCGCGGTATTTGCCGATGCAGGTAATATTTGGTCAAAAAACAGTTTAATCTTTGGCGAAGATGCGCGGTTAACCGGTAAATTTTTGGAAGATATCGCCGTAGATGTAGGTTTAGGTTTGAGGGTTGACATCCGTGTTCTCATTTTGCGTTTAGACTTAGGCATCCCTTTGCGCAAACCTTGGCTGCCGCGCGGTTCAGAGTGGGTAGTTGATAAAATAGCTTTTGGTAATTCGAATTGGCGCACAGACAATTTAGTGTTGAATATTGGAATAGGTTATCCGTTTTAAATTTTATTAGATTGCGTGAACTATATTATTTGCTGATGTTACGCAGCCAAAGCCTGCTTATTTAGATCTTCTAATTCATCGTATGCCGCTTTTAAAGCTTTAAGATAAATTTTAGATTTAATTTCGAAGTGTCCGAGTTTAGGCGAGCCTTTAAGTTTTTCAAGTTTGACATATGCCCAAATCGAACAAAGCAAATGGTTACTTTATGTCATTATGGTCTGTATTGGTGATTTTGTGATACTCGTATTTTGCTTCAAACTATTATTTGAGAGTTATAGCTTTACAAAAATATGCTAGAAATTTTGCTTACTTGTAAAATAATCGGTTTTGTTTTTTGTCGATATCTGTAAATAGAAATTATTGAATCGAGATTTCCCCCATGACCTCATATTTACGGGTATGGGAATCGACCTGCGTTTTCAGAGTTTTTCTTACATACTTAGAGTAGCGGATTTACTGGATATATATTATTTGTTTTAAAGAGCGTCTGTCAAAGTGGGTTGACAAACAATTTTATTTTAATATAAAATGTGTGAATTATGTAAGATTTTTCCCGTAAAATGTAAAACATTTAGTTATAAACAGATTTAATTTTGCGGCACAATGTTCCAATTTATGGCGACATTTTTAAAATCAATAAAATGATAAAAATCCTATTATTCTCGTTTTGCCGTGTACAATCTTTTTTATACACCCCTGTCACTTATGCAATGTGCCTCTCCTACAGACGGGAAAGCATATTAAACAAATCCGGTAAAAGAAATAGTTAACTCAATAACAGACAATTCCAAAAAATGATGGCTGAAGGAAAACAAGCTTTATAACGATCTCGAAAAACTTGCCCTATCAGAATTAGAGAAAAAAGGTTTGGTTGAATATTTGAAATATTTATAAAAATAATTTTCGATCCTGAAAAGAGGAAATAAAGGTTTTAATAGTTTAATAAAAATTTATTTTTTATGAATTTAAAGAGAATATTTGGTACTTTACTAACTGCTTTAGGAATTGGTGGGTTGATTTATACCGCAGTACTTTTTATGAATACCGGAGGTTCTAATAGGGACATAAGAGCCTTAATTATTTTCGGAGTACTCGGAATAATTTTCTTCGCTTCGGGAATAGGATTGGTCAAAAATATAAAAGATGAAGCATAAATGCTAAAAAAACTAAGGGATCACAGCCTCCATTTCAGTAAAATAGGTAAATTGTTTATAACCACTTTTAAGAATTGGTATAATCGCGATCCTTTTCGCGAAAGCGCCGTTATTGCCTACAATGCCATATTTTCTTTACCCGGTTTGCTGGTAGTGGTTTTTACGTTGGCAGGCTATTTTTTTGATGCCGATGTTTTCAGTGGTAAAATGCACGCACAAATAGCACAGTCTATGGGTAACGAAACGGCTGATCAAATACAGTCAATTATTCTACAAGGGTATAAAAGCAAAGACTCTTGGTTTCAAACTGTAGTAGCCGTAGCAACTATTATTATTGGGGCCACCGGTGTATTTGTTCAAATGCAACAATTATTAAACAATATTTGGGATGTAAAAGCCACGACAACCAAATCCGGTGTATGGGTATTTTTTAAAACAAGACTTTTTTCATTTGGCTTAATTATAACCATTGCTTTTTTATTGCTCGTATCTTTGGTATTATCGGCTTTATTATCCGCTTCAAGCAATTGGATTATGCTTCATTCTTCAATATCTTTTTTGACGTTTTTTAAAATAATTAATTTCGTATTCTCATTGGTAATTATTACTGTACTTTTTGTGTTGATGTTTAAAATATTGCCCGATGTCAAAATCAAATGGCATTTAGTGTGGATAGGTGCGTTTGTTACTGCTTTATTATTTGTTTTAGGCAAAACGGCATTGGGCTTGTACTTTGGCAAAGCCAATCCGGGGGCAGGGTATGGAGCTGCCGGTTCCATAATCCTTATCATGTTATGGACATCATATTCTTCCATGATTGTCTTATTTGGTGCAGAATTCACAAAAACTTATGCCGATTTTTATTATGGCGATGTGCCGCCTGCTGTCACTGCGATACCTGTATAACTGATTGTCGTATAATTTGCAATCTTAAATCTGAAGTCTTAAATTTTAAATCATGTAATCTGCAATCTTAAATCTTTTAAGCTTAAAAGCTAATGCCTGATAAAAAGCCGATAAATTCTTTTTTTTTGACAAAAATGACTTTTTTATAGCAGTATTGCATTCGCCTTATTCGGAATAACTTTTGCTTTTTATGGCGACAATCCGCCTTTTGCACCCTATAATCAGGCAATAGTTGGGTTTGTTTTGGCAAGTAACAGATACACAGTAGGGGTAAAGTTTTTTAAGAAATTCGTATTCGGTCTTTTGGGTGGCACAATTGCTTGTTGTTATACTTTATTGGCATTTATAGCTCGGTATCCTTTTAAAAGAAAAGAAATTTGGGCGCGTAATGCCATCATTGCAGTTTTCTGAACTTGGATTGTTTTGGATTCAGCCGTATGCTTATACTAAGGTGTCTTTTTCAGATTTATCTCATCAATGCGTTCTCTTTTCTTCAAAAGATAATGTGACAGTTCTTACAAGTAAATATTTTAAAAATTAATTTAAATGAAAGAATATATCGTAAAAGTGATTTCAGTTGAACCCGTAACACATGATGTGAAACGTTTCACGGTTCAAAAACCCGAAGGTTATAAATTCAAATCGGGTCAGGCAACAGAAGTTTCAATAAATACCAATGCATTGAAGCATGAGAAGCGACCATTTACATTTACAAGTTTGAATGACAATGCGCATCTCGAGTTTACAATCAAGATTTACGATAGCCACAACGGTATTACAAAAGAATTAGGAAAACTAAAACACGGTGACGAACTTATTCTACATGATGTCTGGGGTGCCATCGAATATAAAGGTGAAGGCGTTTTTATTGCCGCAGGTGCCGGAGTTACGCCGTTCATAGCAATTCTTCGGCAGTTAGACAGCGAAAATAAAATAAACCACAACCGATTAATCTTTACGAACAAAACCGAAAGCGATATAATTCTCCGAAAAGAATTGAGTGAGATGCTGGGTAAAAATTTTATCAATACGCTCACGGATGAAAAAAAAGAAGGCTACGAAAATCGCATCATCGACTATTCTTTTTTAAAAGAAAAAATAGTTGATTTCACTCAACATTTTTATGTGTGTGGTCCGCCACCATTTGTAAAATCTATTTCAGAAGCACTTACCCGTTTAGGTGCCAAAACCGATGCCGTTGTGTTTGAAAAATAAAATCATTGAATCATGGCAAAACAAACAAAAAAAGCAAAAGATAAAATTGAAGTCGTCATGCACGAGTTTAAAGAAGGCACTTTGATGTCCGGCAAAGACGGTAAAGGCGGCAAAGTAGAAAATCGTAAACAAGCTATTGCGATTGCTTTGAGCGAAGCAAGAGAAATAGATGAAAAAATATCACCCGAAAAAGAAGATTAAGTGATCTCTTTTAGAATGATAGAATTTGTATTTTCAACCCGTTCACTTTTGGGCGGGTTATGGATAAATTTAAGATTAAAAAAAAGAAAAATGAACTTAACTGAAACCCTTAGTTAGGTACCATAAAAAATTTTAAAGAAAGTTTTAGAAATAAATGGATAAAGAGATTTTAACAATTTGGAAATAGGAATGCTTAAAATAATTAAATATTAAAACATGAAATTAACTTTAATTATCGTTGGAATTTTTACGACTTTAGTAATCATTTCTCAATTATACTTTATAATGGCAAAAACAGAAACACAACCGTATCGAATTATTAAAACAGAAAAAGATTTTGAGATACGCCTATACCCTTCGGCTACTATTGCAACCGTTTCCATGGACGCAAAAACATACAAAGAATTATCCTCGGCAGGATTCAGAAAACTGGCTTCATTTATTTTTGGAGGGAATAATACCAATAAAAATATTGCCATGACTACGCCTGTGCACATGGACATAAACGAGTCCCAATCATCTATGAGTTTTGTGATGCCGGCCAGCTATACTAAAGATAATTTACCGAAACCAAACGACTCGTCTATAATAATTAAAACAACTACCGAAGAGTATGTTGCAGCCATTCGGTTTGGTGGCTATGCCAACGACGAGGAGATTAATATTTATACTGCCAAATTAGAAAATGCTTTAAAAGCAAACGGCATTCAATATTACGGAAACTTCCGCTTTTTAGGTTACAACGCACCGTATCAATTTTTGGGAAGAAAAAATGAAATTATTGTAAACGTGCTTTGGAATGAGAAATAAATAGTAAGAGGTAAAAAGAATAATTTATGCGTGTATTCTTTTTCATGCTTTGTAAAATACCGCAGGGTATTATTTCCGAAAGACCAAAAGCTACAATCCATTAGTCGAGTACAAGAGGTGCATTACTCAATAATAGCAACGGCTGCTGCTTTTTAATTTTTTTTTGGGGTTTGAATGTGAAAAGATTGCGTATTACAAGCCTAAAAAAATTTGAAAATTCGGTAAATAAAAAATGCTATTAACCTTATAAACACAGTGAGTTTTAATAAAATCAAATTTGAATCAGCTGCTTTAGTAAAAGCTAATAAAAACATACACAGGCAAAAAAAGGTCGCTGTAATTACGGCTCATCCCGATGACGAAATCTTGTGGGCGGGTGGCATAATATTGATTCATGTTGATGATTGGGATGTTTTTATTATGTCATTATGCAGAGCGAATGATCAAGACCGAGCTCCTAAGTTTTATAAAACATTGAAAATATTAGATGCAAAAGGCACGATGGGTGATTTAGATGACGGACCGGAACAGAAACCTTTAACAGAAAACGTAGTAAATCAATTGATACTTAAATTATTACCAATCGAGCATTTCGATTTGATAATAACGCACAGTCCTTTGGGGGAATATACAAAGCATTTGCGGCATGAAGAGATCGGCAAATCGGTCATAAATCTTTGGAATGAAGGGAGAATTTCGACTGATAGTTTGTGGGTCTTTGCCTATGAAGACGGAAAGAAAGCCTATTTTCCCCGACCTATTGAAAACGCAGATATTTTTATACCGCTTCCGAGAGATATTTGGTTAAAAAAATACGCCCTCATTACACAAACCTATAATTTTAAACCAACAACTTGGGAAGCACAAACAACCCCGAATGCAGAAGCATTTTGGCAATTTACCGAAGCTGAAAAAGCTAAAGAATGGCTTGAAAATATTTTAATAAACAAAAAAAACAATACCTGAAAATATGAAAGTATTAGTGCTGTATGATTATCCGCCATCTCCGGGCGGCTTGGCAACACAAGGCGATTTACTGTACAAAGGGCTTCTGGAATTAGGTATTGATGCCCATGCTGCACATTTTGAATCGGCACAAGAAAAAGAATGGTATTATCGCTGGTTCGAGCCGGATGTGGTGGTGGGTGTTGGTTATTGGGGGCATACGCCACAATTAGTTTTGCATCCGCAACGCTATGGAGTTCGAGCTGTACCGTGGTTGGTTGCTGATGGTTATATTGCCAATTATCAAGAAGTGCTGAACGAGCTGCCATTGATTTTAGTCACCTCACATTGGGTAAAAGAAATGTATGTTCGCGATGGTATCAATGGAGATAAAATAGAAGTGTTACCCGTGGGTTGCGATACGAACGCATTTATTCCGAGAGATAAAAAACACCCGAAAATTGCGGCAGTACGAGAATCGTTGGGTGTTTCAGACGATCAGTTGATGATATTGACCGTTGGCGGTGATGCTGCATCTAAAGGTGCTCAAGAAGTAATGCAAGCCTTAGCAATTATTGATACGAAAGCACCTGACTGGAAATATGTTTGTAAAGTATGGCCCCAACCACGCACCGAGCAGCAAAATCTTGCCGATTTACAAATGGCAAATGATTTGGGGATTGAAAAAAATGTAACCTACGCCACCAATACCATTTCACGAAATTTTATGCCTTATTTGATTGGTGCTTGTGATATTTATGCTGCGCCTTCTCGACTCGAAGGTTTCGGAATGCCGCAAATAGAAGCGGGTGCTTGCGGTAAACCTGTTATCGGTATTAAAGCAATGGGAATGTTGGATACGCTTGCAGATGGCGAAACGGCTTTGCTGGCAAGAGTTGCTCAAAAAATAGTTGTAAACGAAGTTATTCTTGGTCGTGAATCGGGTTATGAAGATAACCACTGTGTAAAATTTAATGTGCCGAGAACCGTAGACTATCGTGCCAATATTCAAGATATCGCTAAAGATTTATTGATACTTATGAATGATCAAGCCTTGCGAGAAAAAATGGGAAAAGCAGGTAGGAAAAGAGTGGTGGAAAATTTTGATTATCGCGTTGTCGCAAGAAGATTTTTACAAATCATGCAAGATAAATTAGGAATAGAATAACACCATGAAAATGACAGACAAACAAAATATTGAAACAGCAAAAAAGGCGGCAATTGAAGTATTGATCCACAATGCTCACGGTCCTTTTCATGGGCTGCCTCGTACTGCAGGCTGGGGTTATCCCGAGCCATATACTCGTGATTTAATGCTCTCTATTTTCGGAATTGCCGTGTCAGATAATCAAAAATTAATGGACAGTATTAGGAATGTACTGGAAAATTTGGCAAAAAATCAAACTGAACACGGGCATATACCTTCACTTGTTCATAATGGAGACGATAGAGGTGCAAGTGATACAACCCCATTATTTTTGCTGGGAGTAGGTATTTTTAGAAAAGTAAGCGGTGAGCGCGGTTTTTTGGAACAAGAAGTTAATAAATCATTAACTTGGATGGAGTATCAAAGCCCATCCGATAGATACTTAGTAGCCCAACAACCTACAAGTGATTGGCGAGATGAACAATGGATTTTGGGGTACGGATTGTTTGTAAATACATTGGTTTATAGTTTTTTGAAAATTTTAAATAAGCACGAAAGAGCGGAGAAATTGCGACAAGAAATGGGGCGTTTTACAATAACAAGTGGTGTAATGCACAATCACATTCACGAAGGTTTGGTAGTTAAATACAAACCTTATTATGCCTTATGGTCTTATAAAATACACAGCAGTGAGCGTTTTGATTTGCTGGGAAACAGTATTGCCATTCTCTCCGGACTCGCTTCGCCCTCAAGAGCCAATGATATTGTTTCTTGGATTGAAACAGAGTGTACCAATATGCAGAAAAATGGCGATTTGGCAGTTGATTTACCTCCCAATTTTTTCCCATTCATAAGACCCGAAGATGCTGATTGGCAACCGAGAGATAAAATTTATAATAATCCCGGTGATTACCATAACGGCGGTATTTGGCCTTTCATTTGTGGATTTTATGTGGCAGCCTTAGTCGCTGCAAAACGATTTACGCTTGCAGAAGAAAAATTAGTAGCACTTACTAACCTTATAAAATTAAGTCACACCGCAAAAGTAGAATTTGGATTTAATGAATGGATAAAAGCTCAAACAGGAAAGCCAATGGGACAAGACTGGCAAACTTGGAGTGCTGCACTTTATTTATATGCCGCTAAATGTGTTGAAGAACGAAAAACACCTTTTTTTGAGCGGGAATAAATAAGAAACGAAGTGTTCGATCTTGATAAGCGACATAGTTGAAAAATTTTCGTTTAATATTTTTATTTTACAGTTGATGAGTTTGCAACAAAATTTTTCAATACATTTTCAATAATTTTATGACCTTCAATGAAATAATCGCTTTAGTGGGTAAAGAAAACGAAACTCTTTTTTCACACGTTTGCCAAACCGTGTCGAAAGAAAATCTATATTTGCCGGGACCGGACTTTATGCAACGTGTATTTGTTGACTCGAACAGAAACTTGCAAACGCTGAACAATCTTCAACGGATTTTTTCGTCGGGCAGACTTTCCCGCACAGGTTATCTGTCCATTTTACCCGTTGACCAAGGCATCGAACACAGTGCCGGTGCTTCTTTCGCTGCTAATCCGATGTATTTCGATCCGGAAAATATCGTGAAACTTGCTGTGGAAGCAGAATGTAATGCTGTGGCTTCAAGTTTCGGCGTACTTGCTGCAGTGGCGAGAAAATATGCGCACAAGATTCCGTTTATCGTGAAAATAAACCACAACGAACTGTTGAGTTATCCGAATAAATCTGATCAAATTTTTTTCGGTAAAGTACGTGATGCTTGGAATATGGGTGCGGCAGCCGTTGGCGCTACAATTTATTTCGGTTCACCGGAATCCGACCGGCAAATAACGGAAGTTGCAAATGCTTTCGAGAAAGCACACGAATTAGGTATGGCAACTATTTTGTGGTGCTATGTCCGTAATCCGGCTTTCAAAAAAGACGGAAAAAATTATGAAGTATCGGCTGATTTAACCGGACAAGCGAATCATATCGGTGCTACCATTCAAGCTGATATTGTAAAACAAAAGCTACCGGAATTGAATAAAGGTTATGCCGCATTAAATACCGGTGGTAACACTTTCGGAAAATTCGATGACAGAATGTACTCAGTGCTGTCGTCCGACCACCCGATTGATATGTGTCGGTATCAAGTAATGAACGGATATATGGGTCGTGTCGGACTCATCAATTCCGGTGGTGCTTCCGAAGGTTCGGGTGATTTAGCCGCAGCGGTACGAGCAGCCGTTATCAATAAAAGAGCCGGCGGTATGGGTATGATTTCAGGCAGAAAAGCATTTCAAAAATCGTTCGCCGATGGTGTAGCACTTTTAAATGCCATTCAGGATGTGTATTTAGAAAAAAAGATTGACGTTGCTTGAATGAAATTCAAAAAGCGGATGTTACTGAGTCGCCTTGTCAATCGCATCGACTTTAATATTACCCTTCGGATTCAAGATACGCCAATGCGAGAGTTTATCGTCGGTTTCAAAATTAAAGCCGAATATTTTTTCGTTTTGGCGCGTTATCGTCGTAAATTTCGATGAGTGAATCGTGTTTGTGGCTTCATCCCAAATTAATTCTTCGGTTTCCAATCGTCCGTCGGTTATACTTTCCCAAACTACACTATCGCGCACAATAACTTGGCGTTTGCGTTCGTTGCGGATAGCGTATTTTCCGGTGAGTACGCCGATTTCTTTTTGTTGGTCGTCGTAGAAATAAGTTTTAACGCCTTTCGTAAATTCTTGTCGCGGATCAAATGTTTCAGTGTAGTACAACATTTCGGGTCCGGTTACGCGCGATTTAATTCTTGCCGAATCGGAATAAATAATTTCAACATCCTTACCTTTTTCTATCGTCAGTTGATCTCTGGAAAAAATTTCAAGTTCTTTTTCTTGATTTTTTTTGCAAGAAATTATTTGAATAAATAAAAAAAAATAAAAAAATGTTTTTACGAAAAAATTTTTTCCGGAAAAAACAAAATTAAAAATGTTTTCCGAAATTTTTTTATTCTTTTTAAAAAACAAAAAAAAACCGGTAGGAGTATTATATCTAAAGGATTTGTTCATCATAAAAAACTTTACGAAACAAAAATTTCTTGATTAAACGGCAAAGTTAATCGCACAATGTTTTACTTTTTCTTGTGCGTGACACTTTTATTTGAGAATGGCAAAACGGTGTGTTATCGGTAACGTGATGCGGGCGTTCGTAAACGGCTTTGCTGATGATGTGCAACAAAAATCGCGTACCGGCTGAGTGCGGCACGAAATCGAATGCGCCTTGATCCAAAATTTTTTTTATCGTGTTACCGTCAACAATATCGGAATAAAAAACAACAGGAATTTTTGCGTCGATAGTTTGAAAAAATTCGAGCATTTGAAGCCCGTCCAATTCATCGAGTTTGAAATCGGTTAACACTACGTCGTAAACTTTACTGATAAAACAATCAATGCCTTCCAAACTGCCTTGCGCAACGTCTACTAAGCAATTCATTTTTTCAAGCATGGTTCTGTAAGCATCTCTGATGCGTTTTTTGTCGTCAATGACAAGTACTCTGGTCATATTATAGTGTAAGATAAGTTAAATTGGAAAAATTGTAAGATTATTTTGTCCTGCTGACACTGTTTCTGATGCTAAATGTGTGCCAACGTGTATGCCCTAATTTTTGTATTTTTTTAAATCGAATTCCGAAACGAAAATCGGGCGCGAGAAAATGATTTCTTGCGCCCGATGTTCGTTTCGGAATTCGATTTAAAAAAATACAAAAGTCTATTTTACGGTGAATCCTTGTTTGACGGATGCGGTAAACGATTTAAGTTCAAGTGTGTAATCACCTTTATTGTACCGGTCGCAATCAATTTCGTAAATCGTATTGACGGGTAACTGCCAAAGATTTTCGTCTCTGAAAAGTATTTTGCCTTCATTGTCTTTTACGATAACGGTACTGAGATTTGAATTTATTTTTTCAAAATCAATGTAAATCACGCGGTTGTCGTGATCGCAGTACACAGTCCAATCGGTTTTAGCAGACTTATTGAAAGCAATTACTTTAGGTAAATTATCTTTTACCGAGAGTAATTGCGCCGAAACGGAACCGGTAAGAGAAAATAATGCAAACAAAACACTAACAATCATAAATTTCATGCTTGTTAAAGCGGTAGCAAGTTTTATTGTTTTGGCGAAGGTGAATTCCATTGTTCAATTTTAATATAAGATTATTAATTACAAACGCTTTAGTCAGGCTGTTATTGCGCTGCTGCATTGAGTACTTCAACAATGCTGCCATAAATCCGAAAACTTATACCCGAAATTTTGTGAATTTTTACCCATTTTACTTCTAATATGCCTTCTGACATTTGCGGTGTAAGATCGGTATCGTTGGAGGACATCATGTACCAATGTGTAGGTTTTAGAATTCTTTTTTCATTAAGTGTATAAGTATGATAAGTTAGGCACAGAAATTTATTCAAAATCACATTTTTTAAACCGGTTTCTTCTTTCACTTCTCGAACGGCTGTTATTTCGGGCGTTTCACCCGGATCTATTTTTCCTTTGGGTAAATCCCACCAATCGCGGCGGAAAATCATGAGCGTTTCTTTTTCATCATTTTCCACGACACCGCCCGCCGCTTCAACGATTTTATACGGGCTTTTAAAATCCGTCCAAAGTTTTTCAAAATCATCGTTGTACAGCAATACACTGGTTTTTTTCGGTGTTTTCTCTAAAAAATCAATGTAATGATGCAACGATTTTATTTTACCGTTGTAACGCACCCGTAAATCGGAATCAATATTATCTGCCGAAATAGTATCTGCTAAATATAATTCCGAAGAGTTTATAAATACTTTGATGTTGGTCATCGTTAATAATTGCTAAGATTGTTTTACTTTTGCGCGGTTTTGTAAATCGGTTTCGAACAAGATTGTAAAATCAGTCGTAAAGTCGGTTTTAATGCGCTACAAATTTAAGTGTATCGTCAAACTTATTCATCATAAATAAAAATTTCAATTAAAAAAATTCATGAAAAAATTCCAATTTGTCATTTTAGCCGCATTTATTACCGTCGGCATGCTGTCTTGCAAAAACAACGGTGGTGATTTTTTAAGAAAAGGCAGTGGCGATCAAGCAAAAATAGGTGACATCGTTACTTTTAATTTTACGGTAAAAAAAGATACCGCGATTGTTTTTTCTTCAGCTACACAAGGTCAGCCGGCACAAGAAATCCTGAATGATCCGAAAGGCATTACCGATGCTTTCTACGCTTTCCTGACACGCGACTTATTGACAATGCGCAAAGGTGACAGTGCTGTATTTATGCTGAAAATAGATACGATGAAAGTAAAGCCGCGCGGTCTGGAAACCGCAAAAATGATGCAATTAAATATTGGTGTGAACGATGTAAAATCCGAAAAAGATTTTTTGGCTACTCTGCCGCCCGATCAACAAAAACAATTTATGTCGCAGAAAAAAAGTGCCGCCATTCAAGAACGTTTAGCCGGTAAAAAACCTGAAATCGAAGCTATAGGTAAAGGTTTAGTGGCAGCATCCGCGATATTTATCGGACGCGCAAAAAGCGTGGGTGACTCAACTACTGCCGCCGCCGCTTTATT
The DNA here is from genome assembly GCA_038226035.1 of Chitinophagales bacterium. GTDB lineage: Bacteria > Bacteroidota > Bacteroidia > Chitinophagales > Saprospiraceae > JAAFJT01. The sequence goes on from JBBRQS010000001.1 coordinate 326,769, forward strand.
TGCTGCCGGAAAATTACCGGCAAACGTGCAAACTACTCCTTCCGGTCTTAAAATTGAAATTTTGAAAGAAGGTACCGGTAAACTGCCGGCGGATAATGATTTAACTTTCGTTCACTATTACGGATGCACAAAAGCCGGAAAAAAATTCGATGAGTCTTTCACCAAAGGTCAACCGTTTGCATTTCCGGTCGGTATTGGTCAAGTGATTCCGGCATGGGACGAAGCTGTGAAATTAATTAAAGAAGGTTCTTCTGCCATTATTTTCGTACCGGCATCATTGGGTTACGGCGAAAAAGGTGCGGGTGCAAATATCGCACCGAATACGGATTTGGTTTTTTATATCGAAGTATTGAAAACGATTTAAAAAATTAATATAAATTCGGAGATTTAATTAAATCAACCGCGAAAGCGATTGAACACGAATAGCCCCGCGTGAAACGCGGGTAATAAGAGAAAAAACAGTTGCAACCGCGAAGCAGTTGAATATGAATTTCGCTCTCAGCGTGTACGATTCACGTTCAACCGCTTTGCGTTGAAATTTTCGGTTTTCATTCCGACGGCTATTCACGTTCAACCGCTTTGCGTTGAAATTTTCGGTTTTCATTCCGACGGCTATTCACATTCAAACGCTTCGCGGTTATTTAATTAAATATTCGAACCAACGATTAACAAAAAAATTTAACCCGAATTTTCAAATTTTGTTAATTAAAAGGTGTAATTTTGTATTAGAATATTTTTAAAAATTTAACTGTGCTTTTTTTATGAAACCTATCTCTTAAAAAGCAAAATCACTTTTACCATGCTCCCTGTTTTAGCTATTATTGTGGTCGGATTTTTATTTTTGTCGGTTATCACCGTACAACAAGGCACGGTTGCCGTTATCACGTCGTTCGGCAAATATCGCCGCATTCAAAGATCGGGTCTCGGATTCAAATTACCGTTCATTGAAGAGGTTTTTAAACGCATTTCTACGCAAAATCGTTCGGTAGAAATTGAGTTTCAAGCCATCACATCCGATCAAGCGAATGTGCATTTCAAAGCACTTATTTTATACGCCGTAAAAGACGAAACCGAAGACGCCGTGATGCGCGCAGCTTTTAAATTCGTAAACGAAACGAATTTCATGCAATCGCTTATTCGTTCCGTTGAAGGTTCGGTACGCGGTTATGTGGCAACACGTAAACAATCGGATGTTTTGAGTTTGCGTCGCGAAATCGTTCACGACGTAAAAGATCAATTGGATCATGTACTTGAAGATTGGGGTTATCATCTCATTGATTTACAACTCAACGATATTACTTTCGATGAAGAAATTACGCGCTCTATGGCGAAAGTAGTAGCTTCTAATAACTTGAAAGCGGCTGCAGAAAACGAAGGTCAAGCCTTACTCATTACAAAAACAAAATCGGCGGAAGCGTCCGGTAATGCAATAAAAATAGAAGCGGAAGCAGAGAAAATTGCCGCTCAATTTCGCGGTGAAGGCGTTGCACTTTTCAGAAAAGAAGTTGCACGCGGTATGGCGGAAGCAGCTAAAGAGTTGGAAGACGCGAAAATGGATTCATCTATTCTCATGTTTGCTATGTGGACGGAAGCCATTAAAAATTTTGCAGAACAAGGAAAAGGCAATGTCATTTTCTTAGATGGTTCAACCGACGGTTTCCAAAAAACCATGAAAGAAATGATGGCGATGAATCAATTGAAAAAAGTCTAATTAAGAAGTCGAACTATAACTTTTCAGTAAAAAAATTGTGAACGGTTTTCTTATTAGAAAACCGTTCACTGTTAGTAATTATTTTTTCCAATCGCTGCTGCTTTCATGGTTCATAAAAAGTCCATATATAGAAACGGTGGATTTTGTTTCGAACGCAATGATAAATTTTATTTGTTTGTAAATATGTTTTTATCATTAAGAAATCAAGAGGATTGTTACGCCATAAAATAAGGCTTCGATGTTTCATAAGCCACTACTTTTTACATCCTTTTTGTTCTTCGCGCCGAAAATATTATAAACTTAAATTGCTTATTAATTACACCTTTAATAGTGAAAATTAAAACTACAAATTTCGTTTTTTCATTTCCGACACAGCATAATCAGCTGCACGCGCAGTTAACGCCATATAAGTTAGAGAAGGATTTTGCGATGACGTCGAAGTCATACAAGCACCATCGGTTACGAAAACATTTTTGCAGGCGTGTAATTGATTCCAACCATTGAGCATGGAAGTTTTCGGGTCGCGTCCCATTCTTGTACCGCCCAATTCATGAATATCCAAACCGGCAGCTTGTTTCGAGTCGCCGGTTTTAATATTTATAATGCCGGCTTTTTCAAACATTTCTGACATTTGTTGCAAATAATCTTTTATCATTTTTTCGTCGTTGTCATCGTAATCCACAGAAATATGCATTTGAGGCATACCAAACGGATCTTTCAAATCCGCATCAAGTTTGACGTAATTACTTTCTTTAGGTATTGTTTCGCCCATAATGTGCGAATTGATATGCCAATTACGCCATTTTGTTTTCGTTAAATTATCTTTTAAGTCAGCACCCAAGCCGTCATAATTGCGTTCTTTATCTCTATTTGTGTATAAACCGACAGAATAGCCGCGCAAAAAATCCGTTTCTTGTTTCAGTACATTTCTAAAACGCGGCATATAAGCACCGTTAGGTCTTCTGCCTTCAGTCGTCGTATCTTGAAAACCTTCGTACTCACCCGAAATTTTCGCACGATAATTGTGAAACGCCACATATTTTCCCAAAACACCGCTATCATTACCCAAACCATTTGGAAAACGGTTGGAAGTTGAGTTCAATAAAAGTAAATTCGTATTGTATGCGGCGGCGTTGACAAAAATAATTTTAGCATAAAATTCTATTGTTTCTTTCGTAATAGCATCAATAACTCGAACACCTACTGCTTTGCCTTTTTTTTCATCATAAATAATACTTTGTACCACCGATTGCGGACGCAGCGTCATATTTCCGGTTTTTGCCGCCCAAGGAATGGTTGAAGAGTTACTCGAAAAATAACCACCATAAGGGCAACCGCGTTCACAAATCGTGCGGTTCAAACATTGCCCTCTGCCTTGTTCCAAATGAATAGGTTCCGGTTTTGTAATATGCGCCGCCCTGCCGATAATTACGTGTCGGTCTTGATAATTTTTATTTACCGATTCCTTGAAATATTTTTCTAAACACGTTAATTCATGAGGCGGTAGGAATTCGCCGTCCGGCAAAATATCTAAACCATCTTTATTGCCTGCAATGCCGGCAAATTTTTCTACGTAACTGTACCAAGGTGCTAAATCGTCATAGCGAATGGGCCAATCAACAGCGAAGCCATCTCGTGCAGGTCCTTCGAAATCGTATTTACTCCAACGTTGTGTTTGTCGCGCCCACATCAAAGATTTTCCGCCGACTTGATAGCCGCGAATCCAATCGAAAGGTTTATCTTGAATGTAAGGGTGTTCGGCATCCTTTACAAAAAACTGTTCCGTACCCTCGTAAAAAGCGTAACATTTGCTGATGATCGGATTGGCATCGCGCACCTCTTTTGTCAATTGATTGCGGTGTTCAAACTCCCAAGGAAACATATTGGTTGTCGTATAATCCGTGATATGTTTCACATCTCTACCTCGTTCGAGCACCAAAGTTTTTAGTCCTTTGCTTGTGAGTTCTTTTGCCGCCCAACCGCCGGAAATTCCGGAACCGATCACTATGGCATCATAAGTGCGTTTTGCAACGCTGTCAATATTAAAGTTCCACATATTTTTGATTGGCTATGAGCTATTAGTTTTTGGCTATTAGCTTTTTTTTTGAAATAAATTTAAATTGGAAAATTGTACATTCTCAATAGAAAGCCATTAGCTAAAAGCCAATAGCCAATTGCTATGCTTTCACTGGCACACACCCGTAAAATCTTGCGGGTGCAAATTCGTAATCTGTATATGTAGTCATAAAGAATTCCGATTTCATGTAACCGTCAATCGTCATACTTTTTAAATTGTCGACAACCGCTTTCATATCAGCATCGTCGGATGCTTGAATATTTTTCAAAAGTTCCAATCGTTCCGGTGCGGTTAAACTGACAAATGAATTGCCTTTGTTTTTCATTGCCAACGCATCAATTTTATTCAAACTCTCTGCAAGTTTTGTTTCTGCTGCTTTGCCGCGACAATCCGAAACTATTTTTTGAATGAGTTTATCCACACCGAGCGATTTTGCACCAGGCGTTGCAGTTTCAGGAATAATGGTGTCCATAACTTCCGCCAAAATAATTTCTTGTCCGCCTGAAAGAAATTTTTTATAAGATAGCGTCGCTTGCGACCAATTATTTGCCCAAGCCGGTACGGTGATTAAGCCACCAAAACCGAGCGCAATAGATTTTATGACATGTCTTCTTTGCATTGTATTAATTTTGCGATAAAAATAGTAAAAATAAATGAAACTCAAAAAAATATATTTTGAGCAGTACGTCGGTTCTATTGCAAACAAATTGGAAATGTGTGTTCAAAATTTTAAGTTAAATGAAACCCTAAGCAATTTGAGCTATACCGCTCGTTTAAGTTTTAGCTAACAAAGCTGCTTCCGGATGAAATATTCAAATTTTGATGGGCTGCAATAAATCGCGATCGGTATCAGAAATAAAGTAGCAAAAGAAAGTAGTCGGTAGTGTTGTGTTAATTCAAATAAAAATTTTCCAATAACTGAACTGCCATAGATTGGCGAATAAATAATCATGCAAGCAACAAAAGTATAAAAAGCGGAATAATATGCTTTTGTTTTTATCGGACTGTAGAAAGTGCCAATAAAAAAGTAAAGCAAATAGTAAATCATCGGACAAACTAGTAGAAATCCATATTTCTGTTGATGTGGCATAAGCAAAGGTATCATCAATACAAAATAAGATAATTCCCAAAATGATTTGAGGTTGTTTGTTTCTTTTTTAAACGGCTGCGATTTTAAAAAAAATAGAGATAGAAATAACAAAAAAATTCGAGAAAAATTAAGAATAATTTCGACATTTTGATGACTTAGGTTTAAAATATTGCGTCTATAATCTATTTCACCCGTTGTTTCAGTAAAAAAAACCATCATAGCTACTAAACTGTGTACGCCTATTCCTGTTTCAATTAAATGTTCTTGATGAGTTGGATTAATAACTGACCACCATTGATTAAGTAAAAATAGATTGTAATTCATGCCAATAAAAAATCCGGGCAGTACTAAAAAAAACAGAAAAGTGATTATTGTAATTGCGATATTTTTGAAATATCCGCGATAAAAAAGATACGGCAAATCAGCACAGGCATTATTTTTATAGTTATGATTAAGGCAAGTACTAAACCCGCTAAAATATTTTTATTTTTATTTAAGAGGTTAATTGATTCGAAAATACCCCAAAGCAAAAACATAGTCACTTGAATCATTGCGATATTAAGCAACACCATCTGAAGTGAAAGTAACACAGATAGTGATATGCAAATATTTTCTTGTTGCTTTGTAAAACGGGAAAAATCGAAAGAATTTTTTATAAGCACACACGCACGCCAGAATAAAAGCAACGACAGCACTAACCACAAAAATTTTCCTAAAGGATAATTCGACGCTATAGGTTCAAGTATCCAAGCGAAAAACACGCTGTATAAATACGAAGGCATTTTCGGATTGGCTGTCTCGTAATAGATATTTTCGTGATTTCTGAGTCTTTGCTCTGCATCTAAAATTGAATCGAAATCGCACCAATGTCCGTCGTATATCCAAGAAATACCAATAATTAACAACAGAAGTAAAATTTTGAAAATGGGCAGTTTCTTAAACATCAGAGTCTTGATTGGGATTTTGAAATTGATTTTCTTTTTAAATTATCATACGAAAACACAAAAATTGTTAAAAAACTATAGGTAAAAACAGGACATTAAATAAAATTGCAAACATGAGTCATTGTCGTTCGGTAATGCGGGAATTTTTGTTTTAAGTCAAAGATACTTTTATACCTCATACAAGTAGGTTATTTTTTATAAATTCCCTAAACTAAAAATAATCAATTTTCATAAACTCCGAAAAGTTTGTGAGGCGGTTTTATTTTGTGTAAGTTTGCACTGTTAAAAACTAAAATTAATCAATGAAAAAACTAATTTTTTGCGCCGCATTTTTATTTTGTTTCAGTAAATTTTATGCGCAAATACTTACCACAACGGAACAAAATATTATAAAAGATATTGACGCGAATATGTCTGCAACGCTGCAATTATTGAAAACAACTGTCAATATCAACAGTGGTACTTATAATGTAGAAGGTGTAAAAAAAGTAGGTGCGTTGTACAGATCAGCATTCGATGCATTGGGTTTTACAACAGAGTGGATAACGCTGCCGGATTCTTTGAAACGTGCCGGACATTTAGTGGCATATAAAAAAGGCAAAAAAGGTAAAAGAATATTTTTAATCGGACACCTCGACACAGTATTTGAACCCGATATGCCGCCTAATCCGTTTACGATGCTCAACGATAGCATTGCAACCGGTCAGGGGGTAAATGATATGAAAGGCGGCGACGTAATTATTATTGCCGCGCTTCAAGCTTTAAAAAAACAAGGATTATTGGACGACATTTCTATCACAGCATATTTTACGGGCGATGAAGAAAATGCCGGTAATCCACGCGATGTCAGTCGGGGCGATTTTATAACGCGCGCCAAACAACACGATATTGCATTAGGTTTTGAATCGGCAATTGGATTAAATTCAATTGCCACAGCGCGACGAGGTGCAAGCGGTTGGACGTTAGAAGTGCAAGCCAAACAAGCACACTCATCACAAGTATTCGGAACGGGCGGTTACGGAGCTATTTACGAAGCCGCCAGAATAATAAATGAATTCAGAGAAAAATTAAGTACCGAGCCTTATCTCACTTTCAATCCCGGACTTTTTATCGGCGGTTCGGAAGTGGACGTTAATACAACAACACAAAGAGGGAATGCCTCGGGCAAAACCAATATCATTTCTCCTAAAACAGTGGTTATTGGAGATTTGCGTTTTCTGTCGGAAAAACAAAAAGAAATTGCACGAGATACTATGAGCAAAATAGTTTCGCGAAACCTGTCAGGAACCAAAGCAACCATTAAATTCGTAGATGGTATTCCTTCCATGCCGCCGACGCCGGGCAATGAAGCATTAGTAAAAATTGTGAACGAAGTAAGTTTGAATTTAGGTTACGGAGAAGTTAAAGCCGGCGATCCGGGCGGACGCGGTGCGGGTGATGTTTCATACATTGCTAACTATTTGGATTGTCTTGATGGTTTCGGTGCTTCCGGTAAAGGTGCACACGCACCGGGTGAAACTATTCTTTTAAACGATTACCCCAAACTTATAAAAAGAGCGGCGTTAGTGATTTATAAATTGACACGGTAACATTCACAATCTTTTGTAATCATAATAATTTAAGGGTTTAAAAATCGTAAATCTAAAATCGTAAATCAAAATGTCTTCAATCGAAAAAAAATCTGCTGCATTTGTGCGCTTGCTCAATATAATGGATGAATTACGCGAAAAATGTCCTTGGGATAAAAAGCAAACTTTTGAAACGTTGCGCAATCTCACTATCGAAGAAACTTATGAGTTGGTGGATGCCATTACCGAAAAAGATATCAACGGGATTAAAGAAGAAATAGGCGATTTATTTTTGCATTTGGTTTTTTATGCCAAAATGGGCGACGAGCTAAATGCTTTCGATGTGGCAGATTCGCTCAACGCAGTTTGTGACAAACTTATTCACAGGCATCCGCATATTTACGGCGATGTAGTGGTGCGCGACGAAGAAGACGTGAAAGCCAATTGGGAAAAACTAAAATTAAAAGAAGGAAAAAAAAGCGTGTTACAAGGCGTACCGAAATCTTTGCCCGCCACCATAAAAGCTATGCGGATGCAGGAAAAAGCCGCAAAAGTTGGTTTTGATTGGGAAACAAAAGAACAGGTTTGGAGTAAAGTTGAAGAAGAAATGTTGGAGTTAAAAGAAGCCCTTTCGGAAACACCTCAACGCCGTGAAGAAGAATTCGGCGATTTAATGTTCGCGCTTATTAATTATGCGCGTTTTATCGGCGTGGATCCGGAAAATGCACTCGAAAGCACCAACCGAAAATTTAAAAAACGCTTTGAATACATAGAAATTCACGCTCCGACACCGCTCGATGAAATGAGTTTAACTGAAATGGACGCGCTCTGGAATGAAGCAAAACAAACTGAAAAAGTATAAATCCGTAACTCAAACTCCACTCATTACGGAAGGCGTTTTTTATTTCAGATATTACTTCGGTAATATTTTTTTCCATTTATGATAAGCGTCGGTGTATAAATCTTTTTTTTCGGGGTTCGGTTCAATGGTTTTTATTTTTTCTAAACCGATAAAAGCCTCTTTTTCATTTTTATAATATCCGACACCTAAACCTGCACCGCGCGCCGCGCCGGCTGCACCATCGGTATTGTACAACTCGACAATTGTATCAGTGGTATTAGAAAATGCTTCCGAGAAAATCGGACTTAAAAACATATTGGCATTGCCGGCACGAACGGTTTTTATGCCGATGCCCATACCTGTTAAAATTTCCATTCCGTATTGCAACCCGAAAACAATACTCTCTTGTGCCGACCTAAACAAATGTGCTTGGCTATGAACGTTAAAATTTAATCCGTGAAGCGATGCCGCAGATTGTTTATTTTCTAAAATACGTTCAGCACCGTTTCCGAAAGGTAAAAAACATAAACCATCGCTGCCTATCGGAATTTTTGAGGCGGCACTATTCATTTCTTCATAAGATAAATTGCCGGTATTTTTTCGCAACCAACTGTTCAAAATACCCGTGCCGTTTAAGCACAGTAAAATACCGGTGCGCGGTGATTTTTCAGTATCGTTGACATGAACAAAAGGATTGACGCGCGATTTTTTATCGGGCTTTATTTTTTCGGCAACAGCGTAAACAACACCGGAAGTACCGGCTGTAACCGCCACTTCACTCGGATTTAAAACGTTTAAAGAAAAAGCATTATTCGGTTGATCGCCGGCACGATAAGTAACGGGTGTACCGGTTTTTAAACCTAAAAGTTCTGCAGAAGTTTTTGTAAGTGCGCCTTGAAAACCAAAAGTCGGTACGCGGTCGGCTAATAAATTTTCAGGTAAGCCGTAATAATCCAATAATTTTTTAGCAGCAGATCTTTTTTTAAAATCCCAAAAAATGCCTTCCGACAAACCCGAAACGGTTGTACGCGCTTCTCCCGTTAAACGCAACGCGATGTAATCACCGGGTAATAAAATTTTATTAACTTTTTCAAACAGTTCGGGTTCATTTTGTTTTACCCAAGCTGCTTTAGATGCCGTAAAATTTCCGGGCGAATTGTAATAATGATTGATACAAAATTTTTCACCCAAATCTTTAAACGCCTTATTGCCGATTTCAACAGCACGACTGTCGCACCATATAATAGCAGGGCGCAAGACTTTTTGGTTTTTATCCACCAAAACTAATCCGTGCATCTGGTATGAAACACCGATTGCACTGATCTCTTCCGATTTAAAAGAAAATTTACTTTTCAGCAATCGCAAAGCGCTGATAACTTCCTGCCACCACATTTCCGGATCTTGTTCCGCCCAACCGGCTTTTGCTGATTGAATTACCATTTCTTGCGCCGGCGAGAATACTGCTGCCAAAGTTTTACCGGTTTCTGCTTCCAATAGACTTGCTTTTACGGAAGAACTGCCTATATCTAAACCTAAAAAATATTTCATAAATTGTTATAATTTTGATTTTTCGGGTAAAAATAAACAAAATAAAGTGTGCGAAATTTTTTTTTCAGTTGTTCTTTTTGCTTAGTCTAATAAAACTTACTCTTGTAAAATTTTTTCTTTAAATTTTCATACCTTTGGTTTACTCTTGTATTAATTCTTTGTCAATATGGAATTTCAGAACGATAAAAAAATTGAGTCTTCCGTAAAATATCTATATTATTTTATTTCGGCAGCGGTTTGTTTATTTTTAATACTTTTAGCCGGAAAAATTTTAGATGATTTAGGCTCTTCACAAACCTATCCAAAAGAAAGTGATTATCACAACTTTCTTTTAGTTGATTCGCTCAAACGTGCTAAATCTATAGCAGACGATCAAGTGGCAGTTTATAATAACAAATACAGTCAAATTGAAAAGTCATCTCAATTGGCTAAAAATTATTACGAAGATCAAAAACTTTCTTTCGATAATTGGTTAGCGGCAAGAAAAACCATCGGAGAACCTTCGCAAGATAAAGAAGTAATTACGCGCGCAAGAGATATAGATTCCTATTTCAATATTCAACAAAAATGGAAACAACAACAATCTTTATTAAAAGATACAATTGATATTTTTCAAAATAGAATTGACCAATTAAATATCGGACTTGAAAAAGAAAATGAACAATCCTATTTAAAATTCAATAGTGCAGCTGAAAAATATGCCTTGTACGTTTTTCTGATTCGTTTATTATTTATTTTACCGATTTTGTTGTTGGGTGTATTTTTTTACGTCAAAAAACGCAATGATAAATACGCACCCATTTATTTGGGTTTCACATTATTTGCGTTGTATGCTTTTTTCATTCAATTGGTGCCTTACTTGCCAAGTTACGGCGGATATTTACGTTACACGGTTGGAATTTTATTATCAGTTGCCGGTGGATACTATGCGATTAATAATATTCGTACTTATATCGAACGACGTAAATTGATGTTGCAAGAATCGGCTGTTGAACGGATGAAAAAAATTCAAACAAATACGGAAACTTCCTTTAAAGCATACGAGCAACATTTATGCCCATCCTGCGGAAAAGATTTTATTTATAAAAGTTGGAATAGACTCGGAAAAGATAATGACGGCGTAATTTTGGTTTCAAATTATTGCCGACAATGCGGATTGCAGTTATACAAAAAATGTGAACAATGCGGTGAAAATCATTTTGCTCATCTCCCTTTCTGCGGTAATTGCGGTTATGGAAAACCGGAAAAAGCCGCTTAAATTGTATTGTTTACTGATGTTATGCAGAAAAGGTGCAGCGCACCAAACTATTTGTAGAAATGCAATTGACGCATCCGTTTTAAGGTGCAGCGCACCGAACTGTTTTCAATACACAACATATAGTTCGGTGCGCTGCATCTTAAAACAATCTAATTTTTAGTTTTCTTATTGATTGGTTGGTTGTCGTAATAAATTTATAACTATTTCAATTTGGGAAATTAATCCGGGAGTTCTGTCAACTGCCCATCCGTGATAAGTGTCTTTAATAAGCACAAGAGAGGAATGAATTTGTTTTACATTTCTTGATTCACGATCTAAAATAATTTTAGCTACTTCACTTTCAACATTTGAAATACGTCCCAAATCTTCATAAACTTTAGTAATTAGAGATACAGTTTGAATATCAATTTTAGAAATAAAATTATTGTTCTTTGCGATAGTCCAAGCGGAATTTTCAAAATACCTAAACAAAATACCCTGCGGCGCAATTAAATCCAAATGAAATTCGTCATCAGAAACTATTTTTTCTTGAAATTTTTTATCTGATAAAGCTGAATCTATATTGTGTAAAACCGATAGATTGTATTTGTGTATTTCTTGAAGTACTTTTTTATTATACTCAAGTTCACTAACTATACTTTTCAATTGAATATTTGTATTCGATTTTTCATGTAATGTATTGACATATTCGCTTAAAAAGAGTGCTAAAAGAAAGCTGAAAACAATCATTACAGACTCCCTAAAATAGTCTCTCCATTTTTTTTTATTCGTCGATTTATCATGATTATTTGGCTCTATAATTTTAATTCAATTAGTGCAGTTTTATGAGCTGCAAAATTTTAAAAATCTATTTTCCCCTAATTAACTCGATATATCCCGTCAAAATATTTTGATTAGCTACCACACCGCCTACACGCTTTTCATAAACCACACACGCATAATAATAAGTACCTTCCGCTAAATCGTTGCCGCCGAAATTTTTTCCATCCCAATTAAAATCAGATTTATCGAATTGATTGACTAATTGTCCCCACCGATTAAATATTTTCATATCAATATGATCAATGAATTTTATTTGAGTAGCATGATACGTATCGTTCTGTTTATCGCCGTTCGGAGTGAATGCATTCGGCAATTGAAAAGTCGGGCAATTATCTACACAAATAATATTGGATGGTAAACCTTCATTACCAACACTATCCGTTGCGGTTATGTAATAACAGCCGGCTACTGTTCCTGATGCCGTTAAATGTATAAAAGAGGTATCGCGCGGATTGTTTATTGTACTTACCTTCACGAATGTACCCCCTTTTGTATCGCTGAAATAAACGGTGTAAGAAGCTACATCGGCGGAACTTTTACATATATTTTTCGGATTAATCCACGTCAATACATTTGTATTGTCTGTTACCGCGCATTTAGGATTGCATAAATTGCATACCGATAGGGTAGTGGGGCAAGGCGGAATGGTATCAAGTGGAGTTCCGCAAGCTTTTTGAGATAAATTAATGAGCGGCGACATGACACCCGTTATATTGTACGAGCCCACTGCTCGAATATAATAGCACTATTCTTTTTTATTAATTAAACCGGTATCAATATAAGACGTGCTGACACTTTTGCCGATAGAATCGTAAACGCCGGTTGTATTGTTCAAGCGGAAAATATCATACCGAATATTCGTCCAAGGCACTTGTTTTTGCCACGATAAATAATTGACTTTATCACTGGATTTTATGGTAAGAAAATGCGATGAAGCCGTACTCGAATAACCGAGCAGTGAATCGGTTTTAAAATAAAATCCGACGCGGTAAGTATAGGGTGTTGTGACGGTAGCAAGTTTTGTATCTAAAAAAGAAGTATCATTCAGTTGCGTAAAACTGCTGCTCGCAAATGTCGCACCTGCCACATCTTGAAATCCGGCGGTAGTAATGCCTGTTGTGCGTTGCAGAACAAATTTATATAGTCCCGGATGTTGAACCGTATCCAAATCAAAAGGTAAAGGTTTTAACCAGCGAACAGTCATTGTGCCGTTGGCGGCATCAGTTTTTTCTACGGATACGTTTATAATAAGCGGTAGGCTGCGTTGCAATTGCACACACGCTTCATTGGACGGTAAGCTTTCTACCAAATTGTACGGATTGCCGAGATTGGTTCTTTTTGCAAAATGCGCCACTACACGATAGCAATAAGTTTTTCCGCTTTCAACTTGTTTGTCTACATAAGTATAACGCCCGTTTACCATCGGAAAAAGCGTATCGAAAACGATACGGTCATAACCTTTATCTTCAATTATCGGATTGCATGTATCCGGCGTAAATGAATTGCTGCCCTCTTTTCGCCAAACTGAAAAAGCGAAAAAATATCTGTCGGCGGCGTTTTCACAGATATACGGTTTTTGCCAACTTATTAAGGTATTGCCGTTCGCCGAAACAGCCCGCACATCTAAAGGTGGCGGACCACTGACTTTTATCTGTACGGTTTTGAGGTCTGCTAAACCGGTAGTATCGTAAAAATTATCTTGTGCCTTAAATACAACAGTGTACGGACTTTGCGAAATGTGTTCACAAGTTGTTTGCCACGTAAAAACACTCGTTATAGGTGGTGTTGTATAAGTACTAAATCCTTTAAAAGTTGCCGGACTGACAGATACCAAAAACGGTCCGCCAAGTGCGGTGAGTGTTATTTTTTGACCGACATCCGGATCAGTGCCGGTCACCGGAAATTTTATAAGCGTACCTGCGACGACGCAAATTTTCTCAATCGTCTGCACATTGGGCGGATTATCATTGCAATCATCTACTACTACTTGCATATCCCGGATAGTTGTATCAATCGCTACGCCACCGCGATAACTGATAATTTGGAAAGCAATATTATATTCGCCTTTCATTTGTGGTGCCTTCCAAACGAATTGCCCGGAGCGTTCATCTAAAGAAATCGTATTGTTCGCCCCCGGTTTTATTTTGTCCGGAAACTGATAAAAGGGTACGGGTACATTGTTTGCTTGAAGCGGTGTGATGAGGCGGAAAGCAATACTGTCTCCATCCGGATCATAAGCGTTAAGCGAATGAATAAAAACTTTTCCGACACAACCTTTATCTACGGGTGGTTGTAAAATTTGCGGTGTGCTGTTGAAACCTTGAAAATTAGAACTCAAAAACGTATAAGAGGTTTGAATATAAAACGGAATTAAATCGGAAAAAGGAGGATTTACATTTAAAATACCGCCGTTTCTGTTCGGATCCGTCATGCCGATGCGGTATGTGCCGCGACCGGGAAAAGTATGTGTGCCGATGTAATAATTGTATTTTATATCGCCTTGCAACTGCTCTCCTTGTCCGCCACCGTTGCTGCGTTTGAGTGTATCCATCGTACCGTCCCCCCAGATAATCGGCAATTCCGGTCGATCGGCGGAAACACTGCTGGTTTTTGTGTAAGTGATAATAGTGGCGCGCAAAGTCAGCGACCCGATTTGTTCTAAACGGATTTCACCGGCACGGTTGTGTGTAGCGAAAACAGTTCCAACGGATAAAAAAAATAAACAAACTATAAGGATATGTTTTATCATTGTATAATCAAATTTATTCACGGCATCAGGATTCTGTAATTACAATTTACAAATTTAACCTGAAAAATTGTAAATTATAAATATCAATTCGAGATTATGTTATTTTCTTACGCAAATTAATAAAACGTTTCGATAAGGTGTTTGTTTTCTCCTGAAAAATTAAATTATTAAGGTATTCTATCTTAAAATTTTGGAAAAAGCATTTACTTTGAACGGAACATTAGAAAAGATTATAAAAAGTTAAACAATGCAACGAAGTGATTTGGCTGGTTGGATTATATATGACATTTCAATTTAACAATTTTCGAAATCATAATTACCTTTATTTTAATAAAATTTCTAATGACATTCAAATTACTGCTTCTTTTATTTGTTTTTCTTATTACTACTAAAGCATTTTTTGCACAACATATTCCCGATAAAATATTTGCTAATGTTATTAAAAAACAGTGCAGCAAATGTATCATCATTAATTCAGATAACACCGGTGAATTAACACCCGATGCCTCGAATTTAAAACGTTTGAATATCGCACCAAAAGATGGAGGATTTGAATTTGAAAAAGGAGATATTGCAAAGTCAGATCAAATCCTAAAAAGACAAAAGTACTTAATTGAAAACTTTAAGATTGATACAGCAAAAATCAAAATAAAAATAGATTCTACAACTTTAGCATTGTTTAAAAAAAATGAATTTTCTCAACCCAATTATATAACAGATTTAACCGGAATAGAAGGCTTTATTAATATCATTGAGTTAGATTTAAGTCGCAATCGAATTTTAAATCTGCACGTGCTTCCTAAAAGTTTAGAAATACTTTTATGCTTCAGTAATAAAATTTCTAACCTCGAAAACTTACCAAAAGGTTTAAAAAAATTAGATTGTTCTTCTAATCAAATTACCGATTTGGGTCAATTGCCTAATAGTTTACTTGATTTAGATTGCAGTAAAAATCAACTTTCAACTTTAAACATTGCGAATTTAAAATTGGAGAGATTAGATTGCTCAAATAATCTCTTTAATATAATGCCTGAATTACCTAAAACTTTAGAAAAACTGATTTGCGCCAACGAAAATTTAGTATCCATTCCCGTATTACCCAACAGTTTGCGCGAGTTGGATTGTTCGCATAATCAGTTGGATAAATTGCCTTATCTGCCTGATAGTTTGCGAGAATTAGATTGTTCGTTTAATCTTTTCTTTACACTGCAATATCTGCCAAATTTATTAGATCGGTTGGCTTGCAATAATAATTTATTAAAAAGTTTGCCGCCCTTAAATCGAATGCTTTCATTTTTAGATTGTTCTTTTAATGAAGACCTCGCGAATTTGCCGACTTTATCATTTAATTTAAGAAGATTGCTTTGTACAAATACGGGTTTAATGACTTTGCCGGAATTACCAATTAATTTAACTGATTTGCGGGTTACAAATGATCATCTTGTGAGTTTGCCAAAATTACCGGTTATGCTCAAAGAATTATATTGCGCCGGTAATCAACTCATTATCTTACCCAATTTAATTTATGATGATTTAGATAAACTGCCCAAAGGCATGATTGTAGGTTTGGTTTATTTGGATTGCAGTTATAATAATCTGACGCAGTTGCCCTTGTTGCCCAATACTTTATCAGAACTAAATTGTCAAAAAAATAATTTGAAAAACTTGCCGCCACTTCCCGAAATGTTAAGTCATTTGAATTGCAGTTCAAATCCATCTTTGTATTGTCTACCCATTCTAAATGAGTTAATTGAATCCATTGAAGCTGAAGAAACAGGTATTAAATGCTTGCCAAACAAACCTAAATCTTTAATTAAAAAAAATGGGTTTATAGTACATCCTGAAACCATTAATAAAATTTGTACGGAAAATTGTAAATAGTAAAGTAATGAAACCAATAACAATTCCACTTTTATTTTTTGTAATTACATTAATTCCATTAAAAGGATTTTCTCAACTTAGCCCAATTACTTATATTGTTAAGGATAGTGTTGAGATTATTTTAGATAGTGTTATTCGCAAAAGCAGTAGCCAGAATTTTTACTTCGCCATATTAATAAAAGATACTTCTCATTTCGAAATTATTCCATGTACTTATAATAAGGAAGCAAATTCTAAATCTTTAGGATGGATATTAAATACAAATAGGTTTTTATTGATTAGGAATATTAGGTATCCATTACTTTTTGATTACGATTTTAAATTTGGGACTCTTTCTGAAAATAATATTGGTGAATTTGGCAAAAGGGATGGGAATATTGAAAGAAGAATAACCATGTGGCACTCTGATCCTATAAGATTTACTCAATAGTACCATATTTGGATATAATATAATTGAATTATTTTTTCTAAAATGGCTTATCATTTTACATGCTGAAGAAGTTTTCTAACAAAAAATGTAAGTATTTAGATACGTTTTAAAGGAAAAGCTCTGAAAGAGCGCAATCATTAGCACATGGCAAAGCCATGTGTAGATAAAAAAGAAAATTTAAGCTCTGAAATAGCGTAATCGTGTACGTGTAAGAATTGATTACGCTCTTTCAGAGCTATATATGCATTTTTTCGATTCATTGGGCGTTGCCCAATGCTAATGATTGCGCTCTTTCAGAGCTATATAAATTTTCTAAATTGTAAAAAAATTATAAAAAAAATGCGTTACTTCGGTTAAACCAGAGTAAGGCATTTTTAAAATTCTATAAAAATTACCAAACCTTAGCTCTATTTACGGCATCTTTATACATTTTGTCGCCGGGTTTTACGTTGTAAGTGTTGTAAAACTCCGGCATATTGCTCAAAGGTCCATTACAACGAAATTTACCGGGCGAGTGCGGATCCAATAAAACTTGTTGCGCTTCGGCTTCGGGGCGCATATTGGCGCGCCAAACTTGCGCCCAAGACAAAAAGAAACGTTGATCGGGTGTGAAACCATCAATTTTATTTTTGCTGTTCGCTTGCGGCGAATAAGTTTTAAAGGCTTCGTAAGCCATGGATAAACCGCCGAGATCCGCCAAATTTTCTCCTAATGTGAGTTTACCGTTAACCGGTACGGTATCCAAAACGCGATACGCGCTGTATTGATTTTCTACCATTTTAGCTTTTGTGTCAAATTTTTTGGAATCGTCATCCGTCCACCAAGTTTTCAGATTACCGCTTGCATCATATTGTCTGCCTTCATCGTCGAAACCGTGCGTCATTTCGTGACCTATAACGGCAACGATACCGCCGTAATTCACGGCATCATCCGCATTCGGATCGTAAAAAGGGAATTGCAAAATACCGGCAGGGAAAACAATTTCATTCATACTCGGATTATAATACGCATTCACTGTCGGCGGCGTCATGCCCCATAAAGTTCTGTCGACGGGTTTACCGAGATGATTGATTTCGTTTTTGTACAAAAATTTACGCGTGTTCAAGACGTTAGTTAAATATCCCGTCGTTTTATTGATGTTGAGTGCCGAATAATCTTTCCATTTGTCGGGATAACCGATTTTGCGGATAATGGCGGCGAGTTTTATTTGCGCTTGCGCTTTTGTGGCATCGCTCATCCAAGCTAAACCGGCGATACGTTTCTTAAACACTTTATTCATATTGTCCAACATCATTAATAAACGTTGTTTCGCTTCGGGTTTAAAATATTGAGACACGTACATTTGTCCGAGTGCTTCGCCCAACATTCTGTCGGTGTTGTTCGATACCCTTTTCCAACGCGGTTGTTGTTCTTTTTGTCCCGAAAATAATTTTCCGAAATTAAAACCTTCGTTCACGAATGCTTGAGTCAGATACGGCATATTGGCGCGTAACACATCGAACTTCAAATAGTTTTTCCATTCGTCGAGTGTACCGGTTTTCAATAAAGTATTCAATTCTTTAAAAAATAATGGCTGCGCGACGATATAATAATCGTTGGTGATACCCGTAGTTGCCAAAAAATCATTCCAACCCAATTGCGGACAAATTTGTTCCAAATCGCCGACGCTGAGTTTATTGTAAAGTTTTTCCGGATCGCGCATTTCCACCCGTGTCATAGATGATTTAGCGAGTGCGTTCTCGAATTTTAAAATATCTGCTTTGGCTTGAACTGCTTGCGCTTCCGTTGAACCGGAAAGCTTAAATACATTGACGATGTGATCGTTATAAGCTGACCGAATTTTCACGGAACGATCGTCGGTTTTGGTGTAATAATCGCGGTCGGGTAAATGCAAACCGCCTTGATAAAATTTCGGAACTATGGCAGTACTGTTTTTATCGTCTTGGTCAATACCCAAATTAAAAACCGGATCGTAACCTTCCGTATACAGCACGGCGATTTCGTTCAATAGCTCTTTATAATTTTTCAAATTTTTTATGCGGTTCAGCGTCGGCTGCAACGGCGATAACCCTACATTTTCAATAGAAACCGAATCCATACCTGCGCCATAAAAATCGGCAACTTTTTGTTCGATGCTGCCGGGTGCGTTGTTTTTTTGAGTTACATCATCTAAAATAGTTTTTAAAGCCGCTCTGTTAAATTCCTGTAATTCATTAAAACTTCCCCAACGACTTTCGCTTGCCGGTATCGGCGTATTTTTCAACCATGTACCGTTGGCATATTCGTAAAAATCATCTTGAGGTCGCACCGTCGTGTTCATATTAGACGCATCAATAAATTTACGCTGACCGGCAGGCGTAATAATATTCTTTCCTGTACCGGCAGTACTGCCGGTGCTTACTTTGGGTGAGCAAGCGTAAATAAAAACAGCTAAAATAAAAATTGCCGGAAATGCAAATGTTTTTTTCATTTTGAAAAGTGATTGATAAAAAAAATGAATCAAAATTATTTATTTGATGTGCCGTAAAATTATAAATTGTTGCGAATAATTACTGATTTCCGAACAATTAATATTTTCAATAAAAATTTATACTATCCAAGGTGAACGGTTTTTCTTGACATGCGTTTTCAATATTCTTTTTGCATCGATAATCACCGCCGAATTTTTTCGGTGTCCCCAAATTTTGTCTCTGCCTACTTTTGCGCCTTCTTTCGGATTAATAATCGGAAAAGGGTAGTTTTTACCGAGTGCAAAATTAAACATTTCTTGTTCTAAAAGCGTCATTTTCCAAGGTTCGTGAATGTACTCGACGGGTAAATCTTTTAATGCCGGAATATATTTTTTTATGAAAATGCCTTCCGCATCAAAGTCTTTTGAATTTTTTATCGGATTATAAATTCGAATCGTGTTCACACCCGTCGTACCGGCTTGCATTTGAAATTGGGGAAAATGAATACCCGGTTCGTAATCCAAAAACAATTGCGCGAGATGATGTGTGCCTTCGCGCCAATCTTGTACTAAATGATGACATAAAAAAGAAACCAACATCGCGCGCATCCTAAAATTTATCCAACCTGTTTCCTTCAAACAAAGCATACAGGCATCAATTATCGGAAAACCGGTTGTGCCGTTTTTCCATGCTTCTATGTACACCGAATTTTTTTCGTGCGCCAGCAATTCGTAACCTCTATTTATACATACGGTTTCGTAAGTACAATCGGTTTCAAATTTTTGAATGAAATGGCAATGCCAATGCAGCCTCGACAGAAAATTTTTGAACGGACGATTGAACAATACACACTCTATAGTATTTAAAGTGGCTTGGTAAACCTGTCGCACACTCAAATTCCCCCATGCAATATACGGAGAAATTCGCGCACAACTTGTGCGACTTAAATGCGGTTGCGAAATATGTTCGGAGTAGTTGACACCGCGCACTTCCAAAAACGAGGTTAGGTATTTCCAACCGAAATCTTCGCCGCCCGGCTGAAATTTAGGGTTGGGTTCCATTAAATTATTTTTGAAAAACATCGGCAACGGAAATTTATTTTCGATATGGATGCTTAATTCTTTTGAAAAAGAGTTCCGAATTATCGGAGCGCGCATCGTACTTTGCCAAAAAATTTCCCAACCTTCTCTGTTATTGATACCCCTAATAACGCCGTTCTGCTGAAACTCCTGCCAATATATTTTATGCGCATCGCAAATTTTTTTTACGGCTTTGTCTCTTTTCCAAGTTTGTTCTACACCGCTTTCTTGAAAACTGAATAGGTTCTGGATATCGAATGTGCCGCATAAATGCTTGAAAACTTCAACCGCGTTGCCGTAGGAAATATGGATTTGATGCCCGAAAGTTTCTAATTTTTCATTCATTTGCTTCAAGGATTGATATTGAAATTGCAAATGTCGAAGTGCAGTATCCGGACTTTTTAAAAGTTCAGGTTCAAACAAAAATAAAATTAGGTAGGGTAGAGGTGCGGATTTAAGGTTTGGAATTTCGGAAGTTGCGTCATCTGAACCCGATGCCGTTTCGGCAGCAAGAAGAGCAGCATGGTCTTGCGTCCGCAAATCGCGCTTTAACCATACGATATTTATTTTTTGTCGCATAAATTTTGAACAAAAAACAGAGTAAATAGTTGAAGCAATATTGCGGTGTTTTAAGCGCTCTTATATTTGTGAATCCAATTTATTGCAAAAAAACTAAAAAAAATATTGAAAATACAAAAAAAAAAGAATTAATTTTGAAAAATTTCTGAATTAATTTTTTTTAAAAAATTATATTTATTGATGCTAAAATTATTTTTTCGTTTTGTATTTACAATATTTTTTTTAGCTGTTTTGTATCCGACATTAGTAGCGCAGAAAATACTTATTTCTAATCCGCAAGGTCAGTACAGTATTTTTAAACCTGAAAGTTGTTCTTTTGAACAGATACAAAATCAGCAAATTTTACCGGATCGAATTGTTATAACGAATTGCATGGCTTATTGCCCGAACGGAAAAATTTACATAACCGCCGGTCATTTACTTGCAACTTATGATTACACGACCGGAATACAAACTCTTGTACATGATTTCGGAGGCACTTACCAATTCAATCAAATAACTTGCGACAGTACCGGCTTAATATATCTTACTTCTAATCAAAATTCGGAATTATTTACTTTCGATACGAATACGGGTACCGCAAAACTTCTCGGACAGATTTCAGTTACCGGACTAACCGGTAATTTAGTCGGAAATTTTATTTTTCACGACGGGGGGGTGTTTAGCACTTACAGCAGTTCGATTATTAAAATAAATACAACCGATCCGGGTAATTCAAAAGTTGTGGCAATTCTTAATACGCCTAATACTTTTACGGGCATCTATGATATCTATACCTGCAATAAAAAGAAAACATATACAGTATCTACGAGTTTTACAGATACTTTTCAGATTTCAAATATTTACGAATTTAATTGGGCGGATAATTCGTTCAAGAAAATATGTTCGCCATCTATTCATATTTATCGGTTAACGGCAGCGTTCGGGTTTAAGCCGCAAATGCAAGTTGATACTACGTTTGCCAACATACCGACCTGCGACGAATCAAAGTTAAATACGAAAGATACACAAAAAATGACGAATTTATTGGGTTGCGATACCTATGTTACCAACTCCTATTACCTGAGAAACGATACACTGCATTACACCAACATAGACTGTAAATATAAATTTAAGCCTTATTCCGACACCACTCGACAACAAGTTACTGCTAATTGTAAACGCATAGTGATTAACGATTACAGCACGGCACCGCGCATAAACGATTCCATCTATAGAACTATTCATTTTTGTGAAGGCGATAGTACTTTCGTGAACAATACTTGGGTGAAAAAAAATACCACATACCAAAACTTATTCAGGAACTTTTACGGTTGTGACAGTTTTGATTTTTTGAAAATTACGGCGGTAGCACCTAATACCAAAATTACGGAAAATAAAACAATTTGCGGCGGCGATACTATACGGTACGGCAAACAAATAATTACTACAAGCGGCTTGTATCATAAACCGTTTAAGGATGTTTCGGGTTGCGATACTGCATATTTGTTGAACTTGAAAGTTTTACCGATTGATACTAATTATATAAACCGACTAACGTGTAAAACTGCAAACGTTGGTACTGCATACATAAAATCAAAAAACAGTTTAGGTTGCAGTATGTACACGGTTGTGAACCAACAATTTTGGCAAAACCCGAATTTGGTTGTTCATGTACCGCTCGTTTTTAATATCGGTGTCGGCGACAGCGTTTTTCTTGTCCCCGTATTAAATTTTTTGCCGGAAAAAGTAATTTGGCAAGACAGTCTGTTGTTCCCGTGCTATACTTGTCTGAACACGATTATAAAACCGCAACAATCCGTTATTATTCATTTTTTTGCGAGCGATTCGGGGGCTTGTACCGTAGAGGCAGACATCAAAATTTTTGTTGACCCTGTTCGGCATATTTATATTCCGACTGCGTTTTCGCCCAACGGCGACGGTATTAATGATGTATTTACTATTTTCGGAGATAACAAATTGGAAAGTATCTTGACCTTAAAAATTTTCGATCGTTGGGGAAATGCCGTTTTTGAGCAAAATAATTTACCGCCTTTAACCGGTTGGGACGGCAGATTTCAAGGTACACTTTTATTGCCGGATACTTATATTTATTTCGTTAAAGTTCTTTTCAGTGACGGTACGTTTGGGGACTACAAAGGCGATTTCAAATTATTGAGATAATAATGAACGGGTCGAATTTTTTTTGAGACCGATTCGTTTTATTTTTTGGTACGTAATTTGTCATATAATAACGTATCTTAATTCTAATTTTTTTTAAATTGGAATTAGAACTCAAAAACCGATTACAAGTAGTGTTCCGGCTCTTATGCTTTAATGATAAGAGCCTTTTTTATTTTAATGTTGTCGTAATTATTCAAAAAAATTGCCCTTTCCATAAAATATGAAAAGGGCTTCGTGCTTTTTTAATCGGAATAGTCGGAAAATTTAAGTGACTTACAAAACCGAATAACTGAGGAAATGTTAAGACTGCAAAAGGGTATAAATGTACAGGTTTTTGGAAAAAGACACCTCCGTTGCTTTTATGCCGCACAGACTCCTCAGTCTCCGGCAAGTAAATACGCTTTTAAACCTTATTGCAAACTCATGAAGAGCGATTGCCAAACTTTGAATCGGTTGTTGTATTATTTAATACTGAGCAAAAGTAATATCCTTTTTTTTAATTGAATAAATGATTAGGCTTTTATTAACTATTTTTGTAACCGAAAATAAAAATATGCACAAAGCAATCAGAAACGAATACGCCAAATCGGGTGTGGAAGCATTTTATTTGCTCAACGGCGAAACATACACAAACCCGCACGAGGTACAAGTGAGCGCACTTATAAAAAAGAATGCACACAAGTTAGACTGTTCTTGTGTTTTGGATTTGTCATGCGGCGGTGGCGAAGTTACACGGGCTTTACAAGCATTAAATTATGAAAACATCGTTGGTTCCGATCCGTTCACATTCATATTGTATAAAAAACTAACCGGCAAAAAATGTTTTAACTTTACTTTCGATGATCTGGTGCGCGGTAAACATCTTGATGTTTGGTATGAAAAACAATTCAGTACCATTATTTGTTCGTTTGCATTGCATTTGCAACCCGAAAAAAAACTTTATCCGTTGGTATCGGCACTTTTTTTTCTGACCGACACTTTATTAGTTATCACGCCGCATAAACGCCCGATACTCGAAAACTTTGAAAATATTTTGCTCATTGAAACAAATTTCGAACTGACTGAGCGCGGAAAAAAGGTTTTTTTAAAACGATATGCCTTAAAGATTAATAATAACGGATTAAAATAATTATTTTTACGCCAATTAAGGTTCATCCAATATTTTTGTGGAGATATAAAAAAACAGATCGCTCCGAATGGAGCTAAAATACACAAATAAATTTTTTTGTTTATTATTTTTGCTGGCAGGTCGACTTTATGAGGCTTTTTATTACTCCGTCAGGAGTTTTCTGTCAGTAGCAGAAATAATAAACAAAAAAATTTAGCTCCTTCCGGAGCGAACTGTTTGGGTCTGCACAAAAATGTTGGATGAACCCAAATAGAACTTAATCGAATGAGAAAATATAATTCTTTTACCGGTAATTTTTTGCTCGTAAATTCTAACTCTAACTCGTAATTCGCAATTCGTAATTAATTACTATGTTTCCTAAAATAAATCCGACACTTACACCGGCGTGGCGCAAATTGATTAAACACCGCAAAGCGATGAACGGTGTACAAATGACAACACTTTTCAACGAAAATCCGAAGCGGTTTGAACAAATGTCTCTGACATTTGAGGATATACTTTTGGATTATTCCAAAAATATCGTCACCGATGAAACTTTAAAACTGTTATTGAAATTAGCAAAAGATTGCGGTTTAAAATCGGCAATTGAAGCTATGTTTACCGGCGAAGCGATTAACGCAACAGAAAATCGCGCCGTTTTGCATACTGCTTTGCGCAACCGTACAACTGCTGCTGTTTACGTAAACGGACAAAACGTAATGCCGGAAGTGAAAACCGTTTTGGCAAAAATGAATAAATTTTGCGCGCGCGTCATTTCAGGTGCATGGAAAGGTTTTACAGGAAAAGCGATAACGGATATTGTAAATATAGGTATCGGCGGTTCCGATTTAGGTCCTGTGATGGTAACGGAAGCATTAAAACCTTACGCGAATCATTTGAAAATACATTTCGTTTCCAACGTAGATGCCACGCATTTGACGGAAGTAATGCGTACCGTGAATATGGAAACGACTTTGTTTCTTATTGCATCCAAAACTTTTACGACGCAGGAAACGATGGCAAATGCGCAATCGGCACGCGAAATGTTTTTGGCGGAGGCGAAAGACGAAAAGCATATTCAAAAACATTTTGCGGCACTTTCGACGAACGAAAAAGATGTGGTAAAATTCGGTATTAATCCGGAAAATATGTTCGGTTTCTGGGATTGGGTTGGCGGGCGATTTTCACTCACTTCCGCTGTCGGTATGTCTATCGCTTTGAGTATCGGTTTCGATAATTTTATTCAATTGCTCGAAGGTTTCAATGCAATGGATAAACATTTCAGAAATACGCCTTTCGATAAAAATATGCCCATAATTTTAGGTTTAATCGGTGTGTGGTACGTCAATTTTTTTGGAGCGGAGTCGGAAGCTATTTTACCTTACGACCAATATATGCATCGTTTTGCCGCCTATTTTCAGCAGGGTAATATGGAAAGTAACGGTAAATCTGTTGATAGAAACGGCAACGACGTAAACTATTCAACCGGTCCCGTTATTTGGGGTGAACCCGGAACGAACGGACAACACGCATTTTATCAACTTATCCACCAAGGTACGCGCATGATTCCCTGCGATTTTCTCGCACCTGCTATCAGTCATAATCCAGTCGGTGAACATCATACGCTTTTGCTTTCTAATTTTTTTGCACAAACGCAAGCGCTCATGTGCGGCAAAACAAAAGAAGAAGTGATAACGGAATTTGAAACAGCCGGAAAAAAAACCGAAAACTTTATGCCGCTCGTCCCGTTCAAAGTTTTTAAGGGCAATAAACCCACCAATTCCATTTTATTTAAACAAGTCACCCCCCATACACTTGGTAGTTTAATTGCGCTGTATGAACATAAAATTTTCGTTCAAGGTGTTATCTGGAACATTTATAGTTTCGATCAATGGGGTGTTGAACTCGGTAAACAATTAGCGGGTACCATTTTACCCGAATTACGCAGCACGGCACTGGTTGAAAAATTTGATAGTTCGACTAACGGGTTGATAAATGCTTGGAAAAAAATGAAAAATTAACGCGCAACCTTCGAAGGGGTTTTATCAATATACTTTTACGGCAAGAAAAACTTATGCTCATCATAAACTATGAAGCCGGACGTTTTGCTAACCGGTTGTTTCATTTTTCCCATTTCATCGTCAACAGTTTGACACATGATTATACTTTGATTTATCCGTATTTCGATGAGCTCGCACAATACTTTGATGCAACGGATACTAATATTTTTCCGGAAGGACGTATCAGTTTAAAATTCAGTAAGAATAAATTGATCCATACCTTTTTAAAAAAAACAATTGCTTTAACAGCAAAAGTTGTACTCAAAATTACAGGGCGTAATAATTTTTTATTTTTTCATCGGTTTTACGGATATCAGCAACAACGCGATGCTTATTCGGACTTGAATGACGCGGCCTTTCTACGTCAAGTAAAAAAATCTTGTCTCATCGTGGAAGGGTGGAGGTATAGGGATAAAAAAAATTTCACGCCACTCAATAAAAATCTTTTAAGAAAAATATTTAAACCGAAGAAAATATTTTTAGAAAAAGCAAAAAAAAATTTAGAAATTTATTTTAAAAAAAATTTTTCAAAAAAAAATGCTGGAGAAATAAATTCCGGAAATTATTTCAAAAAAAATACCAAGGATAAAAAAAATATTTTAATCGGCGTTCATATTCGACGCACCGATTATGAAACTTTTGAAAACGGAAAATGGTTTTATTCCGATAAGATTTATGCCGCTAAAATGTACCAATTCCAACAACTTTTTTTGAATCAACCCGACGAAAAAAATAAAAACTGTACTTTTTGGTTGTGTTCCGACGAACCGATTGTAATTGAAAATTTTAAAAATTTCGATATTTTTTTTGACACTCAACCGCATTTCGTCTCCGATTTATATACTTTAGCGCAATGCGACTACATTATCGGACCGCCGAGTACGTACTCGATGTGGGCATCTTTTTACGGTGAAGTACCGCTTTTTAAAATTTTTTCGGCAAAGGAAACCCTTTCTTTAGAAAAATTCGAAGTGGTTGAACCGGCGTTGGAGCCGTAGAAATACCGGTTTTATGTTTGTGTAAAAAAAATATGGTATCATAAACTTTATTGAATATTATCAACAACCCGAAACATCATGACGAAAAACTTTATCACACTACCTAACATTTTCTTTTTTTTATTTTTTACCCACACACTTTGCTTTGCACAACTCCCGGATTTTCCTGCCGACCGTCCGGGTTTATCGGACGCGCCGGATTTAATTGATAAAAGAACTTGGCAAATAGCGACTGGTTTCGATATTTCTAAATACAACCATTACGGGGTGTATCAACTTTCGCAAAATACTTTAAAATACGGCATTCACGAACGTTTGGAAGCGCGTTTGGATTTTTCGTATCAATACGACCCGCAAAAAAAAACTTACGGTGCCAGTCCGCCTGCACTCGGTCTGAAAACATTGTTATTCAAACAAAAGTATTACACACCGAAAACTTCTTTTATCATCGAGTATTATCCTCCGCCCATCGGCGATACACAAAGTGCTACCGGTTGGTCTATTGAATTGTGTTTTACGCATAATTTTAAAAACGGTAACAATTTTTATTATAATGCCGGTTTGAATTGGTTTGATGTCACTACTTCGCCGGCGATAAACGGTTTGTTCGGTTTCAATTGGCAAGTGAAAGATCCTTTGAATATTTTTACGGAGTTTTATTTTTATAAAAAACCTTCGAACAACACGGTTTTTGTTTCGGATATCGGTATTACGTATTTACTCAATAAAAGAACGCTCGTAGATTTTGCTACCGGGTTGAATTTGACGAATACAAACGGAAATTTTTATTTTGACGGGGGATTGACTTATAATTTTTAGAGCGAGTAGATATTTTCCGCCAATTGTAACTGTTTGTGTTCAATTAAACGTGCCGAAAAAATATTTTAAGCCGCCTGCAGCGGCGAGGAAAGGGGAGGAACGGTATGATTTTTTTCAAAAAAATCATACCGTTCCATAAAATCTTATTGTCGGGAAGAATTTTTATGAAGTAAAAACAACTCGATAACAGTAAATTTTGAAAACTTACGAAAGTGCTTAAATAACAACCATTAATTTAACAATAACGTTAGAATTTTGTTAAAGTGGTAAGAAAAAAAAATAATTACCGTCCTAAATACGGTTTAATGACGTATATTCATCAATAAATAAACATTTAAGATACCATGCGAAACATATTGTTTTTCCTGATTTTTTTTACGATTACCGGTGCCGCATTATCGGCACAAACCGACAGTAGCCACGTTGGCTCGGTAATTAATCCGCGTACGCAAATACGCTGGAGCAACGAATATAAAGAACCTTCCAATACCGAAATTCAAAAAATTATCGGTACGGAAGCTGGCGGATTTTACACATTGCGCCAAAAACGCGGTGGTCTTTTCGGCAACGGCGATGTGCGTCCGGTTATTGAACAGTACGATGCAAATATGAAATTGGTGAAAGCGCAAGAATTGGATTTAACGTATAAAGGCAAAGAGCGTAATTTGAAAGATGTGGCGATGTTGGGCGGAAAAATGTGGTTATTGTCTTATTTTTACAATCAGAAACTACAAAAAACTTTTCTCTTCGCGCAGCAAATAAAAAAGGGTTCGCTGACGCTGGATGATAATTTGATAAAAGTAGGCGAGCAAAGCGGCAGCAACCGCGAATTATCGGATGTTTTTTCGTTCACGATTTCAAAAGACAGTTCTAAAATCGTGGTGTTTAATCAACAACCCAACGAAAAAAATCAGCAAAGTTTTACGATTAATGTCTACGATGGTGACTTCAACGAATTGTGGTCTAAAAACGCAAAATTGCCGTACAATCGCAATAAATTTGATGTACATGAAACTTTGGTAGATAAATCCGGCAATGTTTATTTGATGGGTATCGTTTATTATGACAGTAAAACGCGCCTTATTCGCGACGGTAAACCGACGTATCAATATGATTTGGTAGCTTATGTGCGCGATTCAACGCTTGATGAACAAGAATATAAAATTGATTTGAAAGATAAATTCGTATCCAACCTGACTTTCAGAGCGAATGACGAAAACGATTTGGTTTTTTGCGGTTTTTATTCCGAAAAAAATGCGGAAGGCGTAAAAGGTTCGTGTTTTTTTAAAATAAATCCGAAAACCAAAGATATGTCAAGCGTCAGTACGCGCGAATTTGATTTCGGATTTGTTACGGCAAATTTTTCCGACCGCGACAAAACACGCGCAAAAGATGCGATCGCGAAAGATAATAAATCGCGCGAACCCGAACTCTCCAACTACAATTTAGATAAGCTCATTTTGCGCAGCGATGGCGGTGCGATATTGATTGCCGAACAATATGTCGTAGAGCAACGGTACAGGAATAATTATCCTTACAGCCCATACGGTTCGTTTTACAATCCATACTCTTACAATTCATGGGGTTATCGGTCGTTGTATTCGCCTTACGGTTACAGTAATTACAATAATAATCGCGTAGATTATTATTTCAATTATAACGACATTATTGTTGTAAACATTCAGCCCGACGGAGAAATTGCTTGGACATCGCGCATTCCGAAACGCCAATTGAGTGTGAACGACAACGGTACGTACAGCAGTTACGCTATGAGCGTGGTAGCGGATAAATTATATTTCGTCTTCAATGACGATGCGCGCAACTTCAATCCGAAACGCACGAAAATTTATCAGGAAACACCCGATAAAAGTTCCGTTGTAGCCTTAGCAGAAGTGAGTCGCGACGGAAAAGTAAAAGTATCGCCGCTTTTCGGTAACAAAGATGAAGGCGTCACTACGCGCCCGAAAATTTGTCGCCAAATCAGCAGAAACAGTATGGCAATTTACGGCGAAAGCGGTCGCTCGTATCGTTTCGCGGATTTGAATTTGAAAGCGAATGAATAAAATAAGTCCTGCCGGAAAGCGGTTAAATATGAATAGCCTTCGGTTTCACCGAAGGCTATTCATATTTAACCGCTTTCCGGCAGTTTAAAAAAATCTCTAAACTAAAGTTAATTTAACCCTTAATTCAATTTAAATTCCAAAAAAAGAATTTAAAAATACAAACTTCGCCCTGTGCAATTTTAATACCTCAAAGGCTTTAACAAAATAAAATAAAGTAATTACAAAATCTATGCTTTATTTTCATTTTATTACTTATTTTTGCTTTTTTTATCACCCGCACTCTAAAATGAAACTTGTCTTACGCATTGGTTTATTTTTAACCTTATTTGGTATTTTGGCTTTTTTAAAATTTAAATACTTCCCGCGAGAAAACACAATCGGTACTCCACCGGCGCCGGCATCAGCCGGAAAACCGAATGCGGTAGTTACGGGCGTTTCGGGTTATATAGTTAAATCGGAAAAATTGGATAATAAAATTTTCTCAACCGGTTCGATTGTAGCGAATGAAATCGTGGACATTAAACCGGAACTCGCCGGAAAAATAATCGCACTGAATTTTTCGGAAGGTAAACCCGTAAAGAAAGGTCAAATGCTGATTAAGTTAAATGATGCGGACTATCAAGCGCAACTTGACAAATCCCGAGCACAACTGAATGTGGTTCAGCAAACTGAAATACGTTTGCGCAAACTTTTGGACATTAAAGGTGTTTCACAAGATGAGTATGATGCCGCGGTGTTACAAATAAATAATATCAAAGCGGATATGCAATATATACAAACACAAATTGATAAAACGGAAATAAAAGCACCTTTTAACGGCGTGATTGGCTTGAAAAATGTTTCGGTCGGTTCTTACATTAATTCTTTAAGTCAAATAGCGACAATACAAATGCTTAATCCGGTAAAAATTGATTTTACTATTCCGGAAAAATATGTCAATCAAGTAAAAATCGGTGAAACATTAACTTTTCAATCTGATGCTTCCACGCAAAATTATTTCGGAAAAGTGTATGCTACCGAAAACCAAATTGATCCGATTGCCCGAACGTTGAAGTTGCGAGCGACGGCGGAAAATCCGAATTTCATACTTAAACCCGGTGCGTTCGTGAAAGTGAATTTTAGTTTGAAAGAAATTGATAACGCACTCATGGTACCAACCGAAGCTATTGTACCGATACTTAAAGGACAACAAGTGTATATTTCAAAAAACGGTAAAGCGCAAGCTTTGAATGTAGAGGTAGGTGTGCGCACCGATACTAAAATCCAGATTATGAACGGTGTGCACGCCGGAGATACAATTATTACTTCCGGATTAATGAGTATTAAACCGGATATGCCGGTAAAATTTACGAAAATACTTTAATTAATGGTAAATGCGAATTGGCAACCGGTAAATTGAAAAAACCGATTACCATTTACCGATTACCATTTACCATTAATATGAATACTGAAAAAAATATTTTATTGGACGAAATGCACCCCTTGTTCCCGAGTGGGGAATGGGAAGGTTTTTATACTTATACTTTCGGTCCCGAAGCGAGAAAATATAAAATGTCGCTCGAATTGACTTTTAAAAATAATTTAATCAACGGAAGTGGTAGCGATGATATAGGAATATTCGGTTGGAAAGGTAATTATGACACTGACGCTCTAAAATGTACGATACACAAAAACTATAAATCGCATTCGGTACTCTACGAAGGCAGTGCAGATGAAAACGGTATTTGGGGTACTTGGTCAATACAAAATTCAGATAAAGGCGGATTTCATATTTGGACCAAACCGAGTGCCTTAAAAGAATTTGAAACCGAAAAAGCATCCGTACCTGAAAAAATTCAAATAAAAATTGTAGTTATTAAAAGGGTTTAAGATTTTGGATCCAAAATCCAAAATCTTAAACCCAAAATCCAAAATCCTAATGTCGCTTTCCTCTCTCAGTGTACGCAGACCGGTTTTAGCAATAGTGATGAATCTGCTCATTCTGTTGTTCGGTATTATTGGTTTTCAATCGTTGGGTGTGCGCGAATACCCGAGTATAGATCCGCCCGTTATCACAGTGCGCACCAACTATTCTGGTGCGAATGCCGATATTATCGAGTCGCAAATAACGGAGCCGATTGAAAAATCTTTAACGAGTATTGCCGGTATTAAATCCATCAGTTCGGCAAGTAATCAAGGATCGTCGGTTATTACTGTAGAGTTTGAAGTCGGCAGCGATTTGGAAGCGTCCGCAAATGATGTACGCGACAAAACGGCCCAAGCCGTGCGCAGTTTGCCGCTTGATATTGACGGTCCGCCAACGGTGCAAAAAGCAGATGCGAACAGCGATCCGGTGATTGCGATGACGGTGACGAGCGACACGAAAAATATTTTACAACTTTCAGATTTCGCCGAAAATGTTTTAGCGGAACGTATTCAAACCATACCCGAAGTTTCAAGTGTACAAATTTGGGGACAAAAACGATACTCGATGCGTTTATGGCTTGATCCGCAAAAATTAGCGTCATTGCGTTTAACACCTTTAGATGTAAAAAGCGCGCTCGACCGCGAAAATATAGATTTACCGTCCGGAAAAATATCGGGTAATAACTCCGAATTGGTTGTAAAAACCGTAGGAAGGCTGAAAACGGAAAATGATTTTAATGAACTGATTATTAAACAAAACGAATCCGGTACCATCAAATTAAAAGATGTCGGTTACGCTGTACTCGGTCCCGAAAACGAGGAAACACTCTTGCGCAGCAACGGTATTCCGATGGTAGGCATTGCCGTAACGCCGCAACCCGGTGCGAATTACGTACACATCGCTGATGCTTTTTATAAAAAAATTGAACAATTGAAAGGCGAAATTCCGAGCGATATAAAACTTAATTTAGCCATTGACAATACTAGTTTTGTACGCCAAGCTATTTCTGAGGTAAAAGAAACCATTTTTATCTCTTTGGGTTTGGTGGTGATTATTATTTTTCTGTTTTTCAGAGATTGGACAATTGCTATTCGCCCACTAATAGATATTCCGGTATCGCTGATCGGTTCGTTTTTTATAATGTACATTATGGGTTATTCCATTAATGTTTTGAGTTTATTGGCGATTGTTTTGGCTACAGGTTTGGTCGTTGATGACGGTATTGTAGTGACGGAAAATATTTATAAAAAAGTGGAAGGCGGTATGAAACCCATACAAGCCGCAATATTAGGTTCGCAGGAAATATTTTTTGCAGTTGTATCTACTTCCATTACGCTCGCGGCGGTTTTTTTGCCCGTCATTTTCATGAAAGGTTTTGTAGGCAGGTTATTTCAAGAGTTCGGTGTCGTGTTGGCAGGTTCGGTACTTATTTCCGCATTCGTATCTTTGACTTTGACACCGATGTTAAATGCTTATTTGATACGCAAAGGCGATAAAAAAACTTGGTTCTATACGGTTACGGAACCTTTTTTCAAGTCGTTTGAAAACGGGTACAGAAGTCAATTACAATCTTTTACGAAATATAAATGGGTAGTGATTCCGCTATTTATTGTATTGGGTATTTCAACTTACTATTTTTATACTCAATTACCTTCCGAATTGGCACCTATGGACGATCGCAATTGGATGCGCCTCGCTATAACAGGTCCGGAAGGAACAACATATGAATATACTGAAAATTATTTGGCTAAACTCAATCAATTCATCAACGATAGTATTCCCGAACGGCGCGTTGCGATTTCTGTTTCCTCACCGGGTTTTGCGGGTTCAGGTAGCGCTAATTCCGGATTTATACGTTTAATGTTGAAGAGTAGCGATCAACGCAAACGAAGCCAACAAGAAATTGCAACATATATTAATGCCAAAACCAAAAATTTTAACGAAGCGCGCACGTATATTATACAGCAACAAACCATTCAAACGGGTGGTTTCGGGGGTCTGCCGGTACAATTCGTTATTCAAGCACCGAATTTTGAAAAACTGACGGATAAGTTGCCAAAATTTATGGATGAAGTATCAAAAAGCAAGGTATTTTCCAACTATGATGTCAATCTTAAATTCAATAAGCCTGAATTATACGTCACTATCAACCGAGATAAAGCGCGCGCTTTGGATATTAATGTAGCCGATGTTGCACAAACTTTGCAACTCTGTTACAGTAATTTGCGATACGGTTATTTTTCGATGAACGGTAAACAATACCAAGTAATCGGACAAGTGGACAGAGAAAATCGGGATAAACCTTTGGATTTGAAATCGCTTTTCGTACGCAATAAAGCCGGTGAATTAGTACAACTCGATAATATCGTAAATGTTGAAGAACGTTCGGAACCGCCGCAATTGTATCACTACAACCGTTATCGTTCGGCAACCGTGTCAGCAGCTTTGGCGCAAGGAAAAACCATCGGCGACGGTATAGAAGAAATGAAACGTATTCAAGCAAAAGTATTAGACTCTTCATTTGCTACCGACCTCACCGGACCTTCACGCGATTATGCCGAAAGTTCGAGCAATACGAGTTTTGCTTTTTTATTCGCATTGGTTTTGGTGTTTCTGATTCTCGCGGCGCAATTTGAAAGTTTTGTTGATCCGCTCATTATTATGCTTACCGTTCCGTTGGCTTTGGCAGGTGCGACTTTTTCATTGTGGTTTTTTAACCAATCGCTGAATATTTTTTCCGAAATCGGTATCATTATGCTTGTCGGTTTAGTAACAAAGAACGGAATTTTGATTGTCGAATTTGCCAATCAACTCCGCGAAGGCGGAATGTCGAAAGCGGAAGCTGCCGTTCAATCTGCCACGATGCGGTTGCGTCCGATTCTGATGACGAGCTTAGCCACCATGCTCGGCGCTTTACCGATTGCATTGGCTTTGGGAGCCGGTTCAAAAAGTCGCGTTTCTATGGGTATTGTCATTATCGGCGGATTAATGTTTGCGCTCACTTTGACGCTTTACGTGATTCCGGCGATTTACATTTATCTCTCGACGAATCGCCACGTAAAATCGGAAGAAGAACTATTAAAAGGTGTAGAGTTAGCTCCATCAAATAGTGTTGATTGATTTCTCAGGTTAGAACCTGAATAGTTATTTTTTAAAATATTTTAAAAATAAAAAGCTTGAAAATTTTTAAAAACATCCTGAAAGTACTTGGTATTATTTTATTGTTGGTCGTAGTTGGTGTCGGTTCGTTTTATTTGATTTATTTACGCCCTTTTATAAATAAAATGTCGGTGACAAATTCAAAAGAATACGATAAAAATCTGACTATCATCACCGGTGGCGGTGGAAACTCCGGCATATTAATATCAGACAGTTTGATTTTATTGATTGATACAAAACAAGATGAAGCGGCTGAGGCATTGTACAACCAAGTTAAAAAATTAGCCGGTAATAAATCTGTTTTTGTAGTAAACACGCACTATCATCCCGACCATGTACTTGGTAATAAATTTTATAAAGACGCAACGATTTTGGCGGGTGGAAATTACACGAAAGAAGATTGGATAAAAAATACGAGTGCAGAAACGTTGCCGAATAAGTGGTTGCAAGACAGTTTAAACTTAAATATGGGCGATGAAACAGTAACAATTTTGAATTCAGCAAAAAATATTCATACGCCGAGTGATGTAGTGGTTTATTTACACAAAAGAAAAATGCTTTTCGCGGGCGATATAATTTTGAACAAACAAGCACCCTATCTTCAAGAGACGGCAAATGCGAACGCTTATTTAACCGCATTTGAAGTTTTACCTAAACGATTTGATATTCAAACCATTGTGCCGGGACACGGCGAAGTGGGCGGAATTGAAGTTTTGGAAAGCTTTAAACAATATTTCAATGATATGAAATTAGCCGCCGCTGATGCTTCGCAAAAAAACGTACTCATTGCAAAATATAAAAATTGGGGTCAAATTCCGATTTTTATGTCGCCAAACTCTACCATTAGTGCTTTTCAGAAAAAATAACTTTTGAGCATTTGCCTGAAGCAGAATTTTTCGCTTGCCTAAGTCTAAGACTATTTAAAAATTTACTTTTTAAATAGTCTTAATGTGTTTTACGTTAATTTTGTTCGTTACTCTTAATCATCAAATAACTTATGCCTGAATTATTTCAATAATTCAGGCATAAGTTATTTGATGATTAATTTAAAGCAAAAAAAAACGCCTAACAAAAGTTAGGCGTTAGCGACAAATATAATCCCATGAACATATTTCGTATTTTAGGAAAAACTTTACAACGGAATAAAAACCTCTCATCACAACTACTTCAAAATTAGATTTTCCGTTAAAATCAGAAAAACCGTCCCGATAATTTTATCGGGACGACTCTCCGACAGCAAATATAATCCCATGAACATATAAATCTTGTGTAGCTTTGCTCATACTGTCTGTTTTAGTGATACAAAGGTGCGGCAATGTTTTTGACTGTGCAAGTACATTTCACAGGCTTTGTTCTGAATAATTTTATAAGTTTTCAATAATTTTTCAGCATTAAATAATTGAAAATCAATTTTTTAATTCATTACAAAAAATCGGCTTTGTGAAAAAAATACTTTTTTATTTAATTTTTTTTACCTGATTTTTCTGATTTTTTCTTTATTTTTTTACAAATTGTCTCAAAAAATAATAAAAAATAAAGGTTTAGAGGTTTGAAAATATCCGTCAAGTGAAAATTTTTTAAGTTTTTGTTTATGGTCATATCAAAAAATATAATTCGTAAAGGGAAAAAAATTTTATTTTACGTTTTCATTTCTCATATCGTTTATGTACTATTATTGATTTGGTTGCCGGTTTATACCACACCCATTATTACGTATCAAGCTTTGACGGGTAAAAAGATTTATAAAAAATGGGTATCGCTGGATAATGTTTCGGATGCCATGCAACAAGCCGCTATTGCATCGGAAGATCAAGATTTTGATAACCATTTCGGTTTCGATATAAAGGCGATTGAAAATGCAATTGAATACAACAAAACGCATAAAAAGACAAAAGGTGCGAGTACGATATCACAACAAGTAGCAAAAAACGTTTTCCTGTGGCAACGGCGAGATTTTTTGCGTAAAAGTTTAGAAGCTTATTTTACGGTGATGATAGAACTTTTGTGGAGCAAAAAACGCATCTTGGAAGTTTATTTGAACGTAGCGGAAATGGGAGATGGTGTATTCGGTTGCGAAGCGGCAGCGCAAAAGTATTTTCATACGTCGGCTGCGAAACTCACCGACGAACAAGCGGCACTCATCATCGCTTGCTTGCCCAATCCGATTTTATTTAAAGTAAATGCGCCATCTGATTTGGTGCGGACGAAGCAACGCTGGATATTATCGCAAATGGATAAAATTGATTGGTAAGAAAAGAGCTTTAAAATGTGAAAAACGTCCGGCAAAACCTAAAAGTATGCCGGACGCTTTGTTGTTAAAGTAGAGTTTTTACATTTGAAATAAGTTTGTGCAGCATTTCGGATTGATTTATCCGAAAAGTAGCCACTCATAAACTGAAAACTAAACAGACACTTTCCTGATTTTGTCTTTAATCATTTTTATAAGTGTCGGAGAAGCGGTACGGCGACACACGTTGTCGCGCAAAAAATTACGAAATTTTTTTTCTTCTTCGACTGCTTGATGAACGGACGGATTGATTTTCATGTCGTTACGGAAACGTGTCACGTCTTCATGTGTCATCGCGTCGTCTAAATACAGGTTAACTCGTTGAAATAAATTCGGATACGAAGCCTGCTCTTTCATGATGGTGGGTGAAAATTTTGTACGGTTTTCGAGTGATCAAAAATATACGAAAACCGGAACGTTTAAATAAATACTGTTTTTAAAATGCGACGGCATTCACCGCCCGAAAAAAAATGTTTGATTAAGTATTTATGATTGAGGGATACGTCTTTGCGAAAATATTTACTTTAACTACCGACAAATGTAATCACTATTTTTTAATTGTCAATACCTTCTTTTTTTTCTGCCTTAATATAACCGAGTTTATCCGCATAAGATTTCAATTCGGCTTTCAACAAAGCGCGTGCGCGCGACAATCTTGAACGCACCGTGCCTATCGGAATTTCAAAAATAACCGCTAATTCATCGTATTTAAATTCTTCGATATAACAGAGCATTAAAATAGTACGGTACTCAAGCGGTAAATGATTGACGGCATTCATAATTTCATCTCCCAATTCTTCAACCATAAAACTACGCTCTTCTTCGGGCAAATAATTGTGCTGATGTTCCTCTTCGGCAGTTGAGACGGCTTCGATGATGTCAACTTGTTTACCGCGCCTTTTTCTTTTTTTATAATCATTGATAAAAGCATTTTTCATGATTCGGAACAACCACGCGCGCGCATTCGTACCTTGAAGATAAGTTTCGCCGGCATTATACGCTTTTATCAACGTATCCTGTGTTAAATCTTCCGCTTCATCTTCATCTTGCGTTAGATAGTACGCAAAATTGGTGAGCGCGTCAGCATACGGCAAAAATTCATGCTCGAATATGAGATCCTTTTGAGTCAATTAAAAATTTAAAACTAAAAATTAAGAATGAATGAGCGAAGAATACTGAACCTAAAAGAATTTACAAAAATCCGCGTACATATCAAACGGTAAAAAGTTGCATAAAGATATTTTTTCGGGCAGTAATTTTAATTTTCTAAAATCAAAAATTATTTTTTTTTGATAGCAAAAATTATTTTTTTTTGATAGCAAAAATTATTTTTTTTTTATTTTTTATTGAAATTTTTTTTATTAAAAAATTTTTTTTACTGTGTTTATTTTTGAGAAACTGAATAAAAATAAAACGAATTTTCTCGAATTTTAAAACACCATTTATTTCGACACGCTACTTAATTATTGTTTTTTAATTAATGAACTAAAAGAATTTTTTGTAAGCCGGAAATATTTTGCTCAAACCATTTTACGGGTGCTTGAGTTTTATCGCCGGTGTCCGTATCGCAAACAAAAAAAGTATAGTACAATTGCAAACAATAACCGACTTTATCCATCAACCAATCCAAACGTTTAAAAGCTTGTTCGGGTTGGTTTTGCAGTGCAAATAATTTCCAGCAATAGTAAGCATCGTCGTGCCGGCGTAAAATGTCTACGATAACCGAATCCGAAAAAACGTTTTGAGCAAAATCCGCCGCCAATGCGGAATGGTGTTTAGACCAATCGCGCGGATCGGTTTTGTCTTCGACGTATTTAAACGCATCGTGCAATAAGGTTACAATGCGTAAAGTTTGACGGTCTTGAACAGAAAGCGGCGGGCGGATACTATCCAAATTGTTAAAAATTTCGA
The DNA here is from genome assembly GCA_038226035.1 of Chitinophagales bacterium. Classification (GTDB taxonomy): domain Bacteria; phylum Bacteroidota; class Bacteroidia; order Chitinophagales; family Saprospiraceae; genus JAAFJT01. The sequence continues at coordinate 366,270 of JBBRQS010000001.1, forward strand.
GTACGTGGTATACGACTTTACCTTCCGGATGTCCGAAACGCGGTATTCCCCAATTCATGCCCTGTATTATTTCCGGAAAATCGAGTAATTGACGCTCGATTTCAGTTTCAAGTTGCAGCAACGCCCGTATTTTTTCTTCGGTCATTTTTTCTTGGACGTTAGTTTTTTTCAAATATCCTCTGAATTTCAATAAAAACTCGAAGAAACAAATAATTTGTCAATCTTCAAAAATTTTTTAAAATATAATTGTAAAATAATCGTCGAACAAAGTACGCATTTCGTCGAAACAATAATTATATTAAACCACTGAGCCATTAATTTTGTTTGGATATTGATGAAAAGCATATTAAATCTGCGCTTGCTCAAGCGTTGTTAAAGTTCTTTCGTCGAAAAACACTTATCAGAAAATATTTTAACAAATTCTTTATTACTGCGTTAATTTTTCGTTAAAGTATTTTTTTTTGATAACAGAAAACATCTGAAAAGCGTTAATCTTACGTACATTAAACCGTAAAACAATAATTTTTTTTCTTTAACACAAAAAAAGTTCCATTTTATTTATGCGCAATATTATTTCTCTCATCGGTGCCGGATTGATAGGCGGCCTAATTGTAGTAGGTGCAATGAAAACTGTTGACAAAAATGTCAACGTATCACCTAAAACTTCATTAGCCAAGTACGTGAACAACGAAACGATTGTTCCGGCAGGCAGTATAGATTTATCGCAAGCGGCAGCTTTGGCTTCACCGTCTGTGGTTTATGTTCAAGTTTCCGAATCAAAAGAAAGTGCTTATAAAAGAAGTCAGGAAGAAGATAACGCTTTTTCTTATTTTGGTTACAACGCGATGCCGCAAAAAGGTACAGGTTCAGGCGTAATTATTTCCGACGACGGTTACATCGTCACCAATAACCATGTAGTCAGTTTGGGCGAAAACGATCAAATCATTACAGACGTAAAGGTTACATTATCCGACAACCGCGAATTTAAAGCAAAAGTAGTAGGCAGAGATAAAATAACAGATTTAGCAGTTCTAAAAATCGATGCTGCCGGATTGCCGAATATACAAAAAGGTAATTCCGATAACCTGCGCATCGGCGAATGGGTTTTAGCGATCGGCTATCCCTATAACATAGGTACCACTGTTACTGCGGGTATTATAAGTGCCAAAAACCGAAAATTTAATGACGAGATGGAAAGCAGAAGCAATAAAATACAGGATTTTATTCAGACTGATGCTGCGGTGAATCCAGGAAACTCGGGTGGCGCGTTGATAGATGCTCAAGGACGTTTAATCGGTATCAACAGCGCTATAGAAACGCACACCGGAAGTTTTGAAGGATATTCGTTCGCTATTCCCATCAATTTAGTTTCACACGTAGTAGAAGATTTGATTAAAAAAGGAAAAGTAGAACGTCCGGTGTTAGGCATCGAAATGGTAACAGACAATGAATTTCCGCGTGCAGTGAAAGAATTGGATTTGAATGTATCGCAAGGTGTAATCGTTAATCGGGTGATAGACGGTAAAGCTGCACAATTTGCAGGTATTTTACCGAATGACGTGATCATAAAAATAGATGACAGTGCCGTGCGTAACGTAAATGATGTGCGCGCCAGATTAGCAAAATCACGCGCCGGTGATGTACTGAAAGTAACCGTATTCAGGGGTGGACAAACGCGCGAATTGCAAGTTACATTAAGTGCAAGCTGATAAAATAAATATTGTTTCGATTAAACTTATTGTTTAATTGAATGTTTAACAATCAAGAAACTTGTTTAAAGTTGGTTTTTCGTTTTGTTTTGATGCATTCGACCCTACAAGGTCGAATGCTTTTTTTTTATTTTTTCGTGACAGTAAAAATAATTCTAAAATTTATCTCATCTTTTGTCCTATTCCCAAAAATCACAACCAAATTAAAGTAGAGTTAATCATTTCCTTTAACCTTGCAAAAACTATTGAGATTCCAGTACATGCCGGGATCTTATCCAATTCAGCGCATTATATTCACGGCAGCGCAATCGATTATTTTCCCGGCAAAAAAGGTTTGCTTGAAATTGATTTGATGTAAGGAATCGGACCCATATTGCCGACAAGTTGTTCTTAAACAAGACTGCGCGCTCGTCAGAGAGACGAGCCGGATAGTAGGCGAAAATTTATAAACTTTCGCCGGCATTATTTGCTTTTTGAGAGAGATATACTTGTGCCGAGCGGGTTATGTCTTTCAGACTTAAACTTGCTATCAAGCGCGTGTCTCACGCGCGTTTGATAGCAAGGAACTCATTACACAAGCCTACGCGCTCGTGGGATACAAGCCAAATAGTCCGTCTAAAGTCAAAAGACTTTGACGAGCGTTTGATGTTTTTTATTTAATTAAACTAATGTTATTTTTAGTTTACCGATTTTGTAAGCACTAATATTTGAAAAGTGCCGGGTGTCATTTTCGGACGTTTTTCGCCGGCTTGTAACGGTTCGTAATCGGTGGTCGGTAAATAAATGGTGTTTGTTTTTTTGTCAACCGCCATAGTTTTAGCCCCTTTTTTTGTCGGCACGTCGGCAATTTTGGTAAACTTATCCGCAGATTCTTCTTTAACAATACTCAAAGTTGCGGCAGCACCGTTGGACGCATAAATTTCTTTAGTTTTAAAATCAAAAGCAACAGCATCACAACCTTTACCGATCGGAATACTGTCCACGATTTTTCCGTTGGTCGCATCCATGATAATTAATTTTTCGTCGCAACCCACAAACAAACGGTTCGTCGCATAATCCATATCCAAACCGGTAGGACCTTCCGCACCCAAAGGATAGCGATTGGTAACCGTATTTGTTTTGAGGTCAATAACGGCGATTTCATTTTTGTCTTCCACGTTCAAAAACAAATGTCCTTTCGTGTCGCTTACCGCCGTTTCCGGTCTGCCGCCAGCCGGAATAGTGGCTACCACTTTTTCGGTTGCGGGATCCACTAACGTCAAATCGCTGCTTTTACCGTTGCAGGTAATAATCCGGTCAGAAAATTTTTCGTACATAATCCAATCCGGATTCATACCCACAGGTATTTGCGATAATACGGCGTTGGTCGTTAAATCGAAAACCGTGATAGTATTTAATCTGCCGTTACTTGTATAACCTTTGTTCAATTTTTTATCGAAAGCGATACCGTGAACGCCGGTCGTATTCGGAATTACGCCGACTGAATCGCCCGTTGTAGCATCTAAGATATTTACTTGCGTACCGTGAGATACATACAAACGGTTGTTGCCCGGTCCGACGGCGAGATAATCCCAACCCGCAGTACTGGCAATGTGGAACGTTTTTGTAATTTTATAATCGGCGGCAGTTTGTGCACCGGCAGATAAGGTACTCGCTATAACAAGCGCGAAAACAAAAGAAAATAATTTCATTTTTTAATGTTGAAAATTAAGAATATTTTTAAGAAATTCAACCGCAAAATTAATTGAATAAATCGGGAGCGGCGTTATAATCTTGTTAAGTTTGGATTAAATAAAAAATAGTGTTGAAAATGATTTCAACGCGGTTTTTTTATTTCAGCGAGTTGCAAGCGGTGTATTTACCTACCAAAACGTAGGCTTTCACACCTTAAAGTTTTTTTGCATGGAATTAGTATTTGGTGTATTTACCCCGCTCGCAATAGATGTGTAAAAAATAAAAAACAAAAAAGCTGGTTTATGTCTTTCAGACTTGAACTTGCTATCAAGCGCGTGTCTCACGCGCGTGTGTTAGTAAGGAACTCATTAAACAAGCCTCCGCGCTCGTGAGACACGAGCCAAATAGTCCGTCTAAAGTCTAAAGACTTTGACGAGCGTTTAAGGTTTTTTATTTAATTAAACTTGTGCCGAGCGGGAGAATTGACTTTGTATTTGATTGAAATAAAAAAAGAAATGACGCAATTAAAAAAGTGATGAGTGAGTTAAAGAGGTATAATTAGCATTCATACTTCAGTAACTAAGTTACATCAATAGAAAATCGCGTATAGAAAATTAATTTTCTACACGCGATTTTCTATTTCATTAATACTAAAACCTAAATCAAAAAATATTTGTTCCACTATTTGTCCTTCATCAATTCGCCGTATCTTTGCGCCGCCGAAACGAATTGTTTATTGTACGTTCGTTTAAAATTTATTTACAGCCCATAAATGACACAACAAAAAAATATACGCAATTTCTGTATTATTGCTCATATTGATCACGGAAAAAGTACACTTGCCGACCGTTTGCTCGAGTTTACGAAAACGATTTCCGCGCGCGATATGCAACATCAAGCACTTGACGACATGGACCTTGAACGTGAACGCGGCATCACGATCAAGAGTCACGCTATACAAATGTATTACACGCACACCGACGGCGAAAAATATACGTTCAACCTTATTGATACGCCCGGTCACGTAGATTTCAGTTATGAAGTCAGTAGGTCTATCGCGGCGTGTGAGGGGGCGTTGCTTTTGGTTGATGCTTCGCAAGGCGTACAAGCGCAAACGATTTCAAATTTATATTTGGCAATGGAACACGATTTGACAATTATTCCGGTGCTGAATAAAATAGATATGGAAGCGGCGATGATTGATGAAATGAGCGATCAAATCGTTGATTTATTAGGTTGTCCGCGCGAAGAAATAGTTTTGGCGAGCGGCAAAACCGGTATAGGTATTCAGGATATAATGAACGCTATCATAGACCGTATTCCGGCGCCGAAAGGCGACCCGAACGCACCGTTGCAAGCCTTGATTTTCGATTCCGTTTTTAATTCTTTCAGAGGTATTATTGCTTATTTCCGTGTAAAAAACGGTACGGTGAAAAAAGGCGATAAAGTGCGCTTTTATCATACCGGAAAAGAATATTTGGCGGATGAAGTCGGAATTTTGCAAATGACGATGGTACCGAAACCGGAACTCAGTGCCGGTGATGTGGGTTATATAATTACCGGAATAAAAGTAGCGAAAGAAATTAAGGTCGGTGATACCGTTACGCAAGCAGACAGACCTTGTTTAGAAGAAATAAGAGGTTTCGAGGATGTAAAGCCGATGGTTTATGCCGGCATTTATCCGATTGATAACGATGATTTCGAAGATTTGCGCGACAGTTTAGAAAAATTGCAACTCAACGATGCGTCGTTGGTGTACGAAACCGAAACATCTGTGGCACTCGGTTTCGGTTTTCGATGCGGATTTTTGGGTTTGCTGCACCTCGAAATTGTTACGGAACGTTTGCGACGCGAATACGACCAAGAAATTATCGTCACGATTCCGAACGTATCTTATTTTGCTAAAACGACCAGACGCGATTCCGAAAAATTTGTCGTTCGCACGCCTGCAGATTTTCCCGATCCGAGTATTCTGGAATTTGCCGAAGAACCTTTTATAGAAGCGCAAATTATAACGAAACCGGAATACTACGGTGCCATTATGAGTTTGTGCATGGATAAGCGCGGGATTTTGAAAAAAGAAAATTATCTCACGCCGACGCGTGTTGAACTCACTTTTGAAATGCCTCTAGCGGAAATTATTTTTGATTTTTACGACAAATTAAAATCTATTTCGCGCGGCTATGCCTCTTTTGATTATTTTCAAATCGGGTATCGCCCGTCGGATTTAGTGAAAATGGATATTAAACTGAACAGCGAAAATGTAGATGCTTTTTCGGCATTGGTTCACCGCAGCAAAGCGGATTATCTCGGTCGGCGTTTGTGCGAAAAACTCAAAGAACTTATTCCCAAACATCAATTCGTTATTCCGATTCAAGCCGCGATAGGTGCAAAAATTATCGCGCGTGAAACTATTTCTGCGATGCGAAAAGACGTAACCGCCAAATGTTACGGCGGAGATATTTCGCGCAAACGCAAACTTTTGGAAAAACAAAAAGAAGGCAAAAAGAAAATGCGCCAATTCGGTAAGGTAGATGTACCGCAAACCGCGTTTATTCAGGTCTTGAAATTAAACGACTAACTTTATTTAATGGTAAGTTTTTTAATGGTAAATGGTAAATGGTAAATGGTAAATGGTAAATTTTTTCAGACAACTTACCATTTACCATTTACCATTAAAAAACTTACCATTTACCATTAAAAATTTACCGTTAAAAATTTACCATTAAAAATTTATATGCTTATTTCTCTTATCGCCGCCATGAGCGAAAATCGCGTTATCGGTTTGAACGGACGTTTACCTTGGGGACATTTACCCGATGATATAAAAAACTTACGCCGATTAACCGCCGGAAAAAAATTGATTATGGGCAGAAAAAGCTACGAATCCGTTGATAAAATTTTGTCTGATGCGGGTAATGTTGTTTTGTCGCGCTCTAAGGATTTAATTTTAGAGAAAGGATTTCAATATGCACAAAATTTGGAAGAAGCTTTTTCTTTAGTCAGTCAGACACCGGAAGCGGGAAATAATATTAATCCGAAATTAACTACGGAAACCGAAGAGATATTTGTTATCGGCGGTGGTGAAGTTTTTAAAAAAGCGATAAAATATGCCGATAAAATTTACTTAACAGTGGTACACGCTTCATTTACGGGCGATACTTTTTTTCCTGAAATAGACGAACACATTTTTGATTTGGCAGAAACAATTTACCATCCCGCCGATGCGCTTCATGCTTTTTCTTTTTCTTTTTTAACCTATGTAAGAAAAATTAGTGTTTAAAATACAATGATACTAATCTTTTTTTTGCCTTGTTCGCGTAATTTTTGTGTTCAATAATAAATAAAAAACGTAAGTTTCCGCAAGGGACATCTAACGGCGGAACGGCAATCGTTGAGTTTATTAAATTATAGAAGGAGTATGCAGTAGGATAGAAATAAACAGTCTTAAGATTTTTATTGCGACTGAATAATTTTTATTTTAGTTCGGAACTTTTCAATAAATACACATCTGCTCGGTTTCTTCCATGTCCGTTGTAATCCAAGCCGTAGCCGATGATGAATCTGTCCGTAATATTGAAACCGGCATATTTTACTTCGACAGGATCAATAATAGATTCACTTTTTATGAAACACGCTGCTATTTCAACGGATGCCGGCTTTAGTAAATTTATTTGCTTAAGGAAACGGTTCATCGTGATGCCTGTATCCACAATATCTTCAACTATAATAACGTGCCGTCCTTCGACGGAAATATCCAAGCCCAAAATAACGGTTACTTCGCCGGACGATTTAAGACCCGAGTAAGACGAAAGTTTCGTGAAACTAATTTCGCATTCAATATCTAAAGCGCGCGCCAAATCCGCCGCAAAAATAAAAGCACCGTTAAGAATACAAATCAACACCGGGTTTTTATCCCTAAAATCTCCGGAAATATTTTTTCCTAATTCAGCAACGCGCGCGGCAATTTCTGATGCCGAAATGTATAATTCAAAAGTTTTGTCGTGTACGGTTATCGTTTTTTTTTCCATAATTTATTTATTTTTTTTAAATTTCAGCAAAATAAAATTTATTAACGCAAACAAAATAAAAATAAAAAAAAACGGTTTGAAAATTTTTTTCAAACCGTTTTTTTTTATTTTTATTTTTCTATAAATCTTTTACCGAATTTTTTTCAGAAATTATTTCGCGTAATTCTTTCAGAAAAACATATTGTTGCGGCATCACGCGCTTAATGGCATCTTTGACAGCAAAATAACTGCCGTGTTTTTCCAATTCATCAAAAACTTTATCGGCAACAAAAAGAATGTCTTCTTTAATTAAACTTTTCAGAGAAGGTATATCATCCCAGTCGCCTTCAATCGCATACGCTGCGTGTTGCTCGCCTTCTTTTTCTACCATGTCCAGCTCAATCGCTTCGGGCTTCATGGATTTTACGGGTGCTTCCGGCAAATGCCATTCGTCTCCTTCGATATCATGATTGACCAAAAAAACTTCTAAACCGCGTTGTTTGATGCGGTAGATGATGAGGTGCGCTTTTTTTCTTAATCCTGCCATATTACAATCAATTACAAACCGCGAATTTCAAAAACGTTTAAATGTAAAAGTATTATACAAATGAACACAAAACTAATGCAAAAGTTTTAATAATTATCAATCGGCTTAACGAAAATAAATAATTACCGAATAAGCGTCGTGCTGCCTTTTAAAGTTTCTTTAGCACCGTCAATATACTCTGCTTCTATGTACCAAACATATAACCCTGAGTTCATGGTTTGTCCTTTAAAAGAACCGTCCCAGCCGGAGGCTTCATCGTTAATATTAAAATCATGTGCCTCGTAAAGCAATTCCCCCCAACGATCGTACACTCGGAACACTACAATTTTCGTACCCGCTCTACCGTGAACGATGAGTTTATCGTTCACTAAATCGCCGTTCGGCGTAAAACCGGTAGGCACTAAGATGCCGCGCGGTTTCAGGACCGTAACAACAACCGAGTCGCTTGCGCGACAACCGACTGAATCAAGACCGAAAACGGCATAAGTAGTAGTGAAATAAGGTTTTGCAAACGGTGTTTGACAATTGGTACAAGTCAGAGTACCTAGCAAATTCATTTTCCAAGAATAATCGACACTACCTTGATTGTTGCTTGGATTGACGAATAATTGCGCAGAATCGCCGAGCGTAAGCGTTGTATTTTTATTGGAAGTGATTGTAAATAACGGCGGGGTTTTTACTTCTACGTTATCGAACCACAAACAATTATTGGCATCACGGACGTAAATATCGTATTTGCGAGCGCGAAGACCCACAGGACGATCGTTGCCGTTATAATTTTTCCCATCCAAACTGTATGTATAAGGCGGTGTTCCCCCGAAAATCGAAATGGAGATAGCACCGTCAGAGCTGCCGTAACATTTTACGGGTGTTGCAATTACGTCGCCTTCAATCGGTTTCGGTGCAGTTATAAAAGTTGTGTCATTCAATACGCAGCCGTTAGCATCTTGCAAAACCAAAATATAAGTACCGGCACGCAGCCCGTACAATTCTGAAGTTGTATCGCCGCTCGACCAAGCGTACTTGTAATTTTTTATCCCGCCGGATACGCTCACCATAATTTTTCCGGATGTGTCTCCGACGCAAGTAGTGTTACCGGTAATTTTATTCGTTATTTTCAGACGCTGCGGTTCCGATATCGTAAAAACCGTATCCGTTTTGCAACCCGTTGAATCGGTGACGGTAACCGGATAGCGTCCGGCTTTTAAGTTGACGGCACGTTGTGTAGTTTGCGCACCTGTTGCCGCACCCCATAGATATTTAAATTGATTAAAAGAGCCGGCGGCGTTGACTTGTGCTTCACCGTCGTTGCCGTTAAAGCAACTGATATTTTTAACGGTACCGTTTAATAAAATTTTTCCGGGTTGCGAGAGATATTGATACGCTATATTTTCACAACCCAAAGAATCAATTACGCGAAGTTGGTATTGTTTGTTTCCAACCAAATTAGCAGCTTTTACGGTAGATTGAACCGGCAGCGTATTCCATTGATAAAAATAACCGTTCAGATTTCCGCCACCACCGCCACCCGAGATGTTAGTAACCGCAATAGAACCGTTGGCATTGCCGTAACAAAGCGGCGTAACGGCGGTGAATTTTACTTGTATCGAATCGTAAGTGTCAATATTTATCGTATCTACGCCCGAACAACCATAAAAATCCGTTACCGTGATGGTGTATTGTCCCCGAGTTATGTTCTGAATAATATTAGAGTTTTTTAAATTATTCCAACGATAGATATACGAACCCGCACCACCTGTAGCCGTTACTTGTGCCGCACCGTTGTTTTGTCCGAAACACGCCAACCGTATAGCGGTTGCTTTTGCTTTTACGGCAGTAGCCGGTTCGTTGACAAAAATACCCGGAACCGAATCCGTACATCCGTTTGCATCATTGACGTAAGCTGTATAAGTACCGGCTTTTAAATTAATGGCATAAGCGTTATTCTGTTGTAAAGAATCGTTCCAACGATAAATATAATTAAGCGGTGGCGAAAAGGGTATTCCGCCAACGGCAGTTATGGTTGCGTTACCGTCGGCACCGAATTTGCAGGTGACATCATTTTTTTGATTGAAAGTAGCTTTTAAAACCGACGGTTGCAGTAATTGCGTATCTTTTGTTGCCGTACAACTGTTCGCATCCGTTACGGTTACCGTGTACTTTCCGGCGCGCAACAATACGGCGGAGTCTGTCGTTTGCGCCGGTAAGGTATTCCAAAGATAACTGTACGGCAAGGTACCTCCGGAAACATTTATTTTTAATTTTCCGTTATTATTTCCGTTACATTTTACTGAAGATGAAGTGAAATAAGGTAACAAAATTGCCGTCGGACTGCTTAAACGTAAAGAATCGAATTTTGAACAGCCGTTTTTATCGCGTACGGTCAGAGTATATTTTCCGGATTTTAAATTGGAAAGTATAGCAGTTGTTGAGTTGCCTGTTGACCAATCATAAGTATATGGCAGCGTTCCACCCGAAACAAAAGCGCGCGCAGAACCATCCGCCGAACCCGAGCATTTTGTATTTGTCGCTACCAAAGAATCTAAATTAAGAACGGCAGGTTGTAAAACTTTTACCGAAAGTGTATCCGAACAACCGGCACCATCCGAAGCCGTAACTCTGTAAGTACCGGCAATTAAATTACCGATAACAGAATCTATTTTATTGGTTGACCATCGGAATAAATACGGTGAAATACCTCCTTTTGCACTCGCTCGCGCAGAGCCGGTATTTGTTCCGAAACATTTAACGGAATCTTGTACGCCCGATAAAACCAATTTCGGATTTTGAAGAATTACAGATGTATCAGTTCGCACGCAATTATTGGCATCGGTAACGGTCACGTAATACGTTCCCGCCGATAATGAATCAATATTGACCGAAGTTTTATTATTACTCCAACCATAAAGGTAAGGCGGAGTGCCGCCGCTCACGTTGGTGCGAATCAATCCGGTTTTTGTGCCGAAGCAATTTATATCGGCTTTCAATAAATTATTTAAAATTTTTGAAGTCTGATTGACTATAAAAGAATCGCTGCGCGTACAGTTATTTTTATCCTTTAAAGTAATTTTATATTTTCCTGCCGACAAATTTGCAAACCTTGCCGATGCGTTCAAAACATTATTGATGCTGTAAGTATACGTGCCTGTACCACCCGTTCCGGATACCGTTATTTGCCCATCGCCGCCGCCGAAACATTTTGCAGAATCAATTTTAGCAGTAATTTTAATTGAATCCGGTTGACCAAGTGAGAAACTGAGCGTATCGCTGCAACCGGTAGCATCTATAAAAATGGCGCGGTGCGTACCGGTTTTTACTATATCCTGAAAATACCCATTTGCATCCTGTCTGGTAGTGTCTATGTAAAAAATAAACGGTGATATGCCGGAAGCATAAGAGAAATTCACGACAGGACTTGTACCGCCATAGCAAGCTATTGAATCAATGACTAATTTTCTGTTCGGTGCTTTTCCGATAGTCGCTTGGCAAACTAAAGTAGAAGCAATTAATTCCGATACGCGCACACCGCACACCGCACTCGCATTACCGATAGGGCGAACGCGACAATCTACTTTTTGGTTATCCGTTAAATTGTGAAGCGTGTGCTGCAATGCGCCGTTGGGCGTTGTCCAAGCACCGCCGTTAATACTCACTTGATAACCGATGGCGTTCGGCGCGGCGTTCCATTGAAAAATCAAATCGTGGTAAGTAACACCCGTAACCGACAAATTCGATGCCGTTAAACTATCATTGACTGTTACGGTTGATGTATCGCGGTAAGTGCATTTCAAGCTATCGGTAATCACGACCATGTATTGCGTCGTGGCACTTGGCGAAGCTATCGGCAAGGCGCAATTCGTACACGATAAACCGGCAGCAGGCGACCAAGTGTATTTATTTATATTACCGGACTTGAATACTATTGACCATTTGTTTAGGGTATCCGTATTCGTGCCGCGCGTGTCAATTACCTGTAATTTCCAATTACCGGTGAGTTGCGCATTTTTAAAAATATTCCAAGCACCGGCTCCGCCTTCCGGTTGATACACACCCGAAAACGGTAAACTCGCCGTTTGTATACTCGTTGAAGCCGTTGGTGAAAAACAAACGTTTCTAATTTGATTGAAACCGATACTACCTCGTTTTTCAAACAAACGCATCGTTTCGCCACTCGGTGCAGCCAAATTTATAACCAAATCACTTGCAACGAATGAACTGATATCGAAACATACAGTATCAATCGTGTTATTAGGGTTCTGTATCGGGTTCTGGAAAATACTACTGACCGGTAATAAAGAAACAAACGGCGTATCAATAGTAGCGGTGGCGGCACTGAAAGTATTTTGATCGAATGTTTCAAATTTTACTTCGTCGGCTGTTTTAGCTAACGAAGTTTTATCTAAATACAAAACCGTCGGTGAGCTTAAACAAACAGCTAAATCACTTAATTTTTTTAATGGTTGATTACAAGTTAAGCATTGCGGACTTGTAATCGGTAAAATTTTAATTAAAACATTCGTATCGAAACTACACCCGTAATCATCTTTTACTTGATATCTGAAATTGGCAATACCGGCATTCGGCGGCGACACGACTATAGAATCGCCTGAAAATGTTTTTACGGCTTCATTCACCACCCAATTATGTTGAAGAATTTGCGGTTGAAAAGTTTCTAATGTCGGATACAAATTTTTGGCAAATTCGATACCCCAGCCGAATATCCAACCGTTATCTTTGTGAAACTGATCTTTTACGACCAACGACCACTCGCCGTTAAGCGGACAACCGACTAAATTCGTAAAAGGTTCTTCAGGTGCGTAATTACCAGCCGGTAAAGTTATTTCTCTCTGATTAGAAAAATTCCGGAAAGTATACCTTGGACCCATCACCCAATTATAATTCCAACCAATTCCCTGCGGGTTGCGTGTGGAATCAATTAGTCCGGCAATATCATCTCCGTTATAATCATTATTCGGTTCGTTTACGGTATTTTCTTTCGGAATACCGAGCCGTATACGGTTGTTGCCGCGTGTGGCATAGTCGTATTTCAGCAGTATGGCTTGTTGTTGATTAGGGCAGGTAATTTTTATTTCCAAATCGCGCGCCCAAGAGTGTTCGATATTGATGAAAATACGTTTCAGATCGGCTACATTCAAAAGCACTTGTCCGGGCGAAAAACTCGTAAAAAAAATACTCGTTTTATAAACGTGTGATGAATCGTCCGGAATAAATAAACGTCCCGATTGCGCTCCGCTTTCTAAAAAAACGCCTGTGTTGGTTTGAGTGGATACTTGATACGAAGTATCGGCTCCGCTCGAAGCACTGCCTTTTAATTTTACTTGCGCACCGACGCACAATTGATTTGGTAAATTACCGACGCTGAAACTCGGTTTCGGTGCTACACGCACCCGTTGTTTTACGTAATTAATATTTTTGCAGCCGATGGTGTCCGTAACGGTTAAACTCACGCGATAACCGCCGGAGTTTATAAATACGTGCGACACATTGGTACCGTATGCCGTCGGCGAACCGTCATCAAAATTCCATTCAAATTTGCTGAGTGTATCCGATTGGTGATACCTGAAATCATTTTGAGAATAATCACCGTGCGCTTTGAAGTTAATAACGGTCGTGTTCGGGCAAGCATTGATGTATCCTGTATCTTTCGGTATCATAACCGGCGATGTGGCATCTAAAATGGCTTTTACGGTTTGGCAAGACGGTACGCAAATAATAAACATCGCCCAACCTCTGCTTTCCAAGAAACCATCTGACCGAAAACGCACCGTTATAGCACCGCTCGGATTTTTTGCGGAGGCTTCTATAATCGAGTTCTGATTATTTATAAAATCACTTGCACAACCTAAAAGCGGTGCGTTTGTATCTTTTCCGTCGAAAAAACATAAATCATCGCCGGGAATAAGGCTCAATTCGTTGAAACCCAAACTAACGTGCGAACGCGCCGGATCACTCGAATAAATCGTGAGCGTATAATTTTCATTCGGTTTATAATTACCGTTTTGTCCACCGGAATCAAAAAACAAACCGCCGCAAGCATTGACCTTACCGTTATTCATGATAATTTGCCCCGAACAATAATTGATATTAAACGGCAAATAATAAACAATACACATCAGTGCAAAACGCAGAAGGTAAAAAGAAAAAAATGGTTTTGTAATAAATTTTTTCAAAAATTGTCTCGGTATTAGCATGGTATAGGAGTAGCAATTAACTTAAATGCTGAATGATGAATTTCTTTATCAAAAAAACCAGTTAACATTTAGCTTTAAAAAATTTTCCATTAAAATTTTCCGTTATTCAAATAGTTATTAAGTTTTTCGATATAGTCGCGTGTCGGGAGATAAACTAAATACTGCGAGGTGTTTTTTATTTTATAAGCTTTACAGGTATAATAATCGCGTTTAAGTGCGTAAGTTTTTTCAAGTGCCAAAATATTTATGTTATTGATGTCGGGTACTTCAATTATGCCTTCGATATTTTCGTTTCCGGATTTATCTACGCTTGCTTCAGAAATAAAGAAAGCATTATCGAGATAAAATCGCCATTTTTTAATCCAAAAAGTATCTGTACGGATGCTCTGAATATAATTATTATCAAAAACAGAACTTAAACGCGCATCAATTTGTACATTTGAAGTATTTTGCGCTCGAACGGAGAAAAAGGGGAATAAAATTACCAAAACCGTTACAACTGAAAATTTAGTCATAGAGATTGCGTTTAAATGTCGGTTGAAATATTCAAGTTAAATGTAGTACAAACGATTTAATCCGAAAATCATTTTGTGTTTTTTAACATTTTATTGGGATTTTTTTTAGTTAACAGTTCATAGTTTTTAGTTGACAGTTTCATTAAACTTTGATAAAAAATTAACAACCTTTAACCAAAGCCCAACAACAAAAAGACCAACAACCATTAACCAAAACTAAAAACTAACATCCAACAACTGAAAACCAAAAGCCATGATTATCCGGGAAACAGAAATTCGTGTAAGGTACAGCGAAACCGACCAAATGGGTTATTTATATTACGGTAATTATCCGGCATATTATGAAGTCGGTCGTGCCGAATGGTTGCGTTCATTCGGTGTAACTTACCGCGATATGGAAGAAGTACACGGTATTATGATGCCCGTGATGTCTATGCAAATGCGTTACGTTCGACCGGCAAAATATGATGACCTTCTGACGATAAAAACTACATTGCGCCATTATCCGACGCACTCAATTACTTTTTTCTTTGAAATTTTCAACACGCAAAATAAACTATTAAACGGCGGTTCCGTAAAATTGTGTTTCGTAGAAATAGCAACCAATAGAACCGTGCCTACACCGGATTATATTTTAGAGCAGTTGAAACCGTTTTTTAAAGAATAACATCCCCGTAAAATTAAAATCGCTTCCTATCTTTACGTTTTAAACTTTGTCAATAAAAAATATAAATGAAAAAGAACTTTCTCCCTTTTATCATCCTGATTTTGGTTTCTATATCTCTTTCTGCTCAACGCAAAATTATTTACTGCGGAACGTTAATAGATGGTACGAGTAATTCGGCAAGAAATAAAATTACTATTATTGTTGAAAAAAATAAAATTACAGCTTTAAATAACGGATATACTCCACTGATTTCAGGCGATGAACTCTTTGATTTGTCTCAAAAAACCGTATTGCCGGGACTCATCGATATGCACGTACATCTTGAAACGGAAACGAGTAAAGATGCCGCAACAAAACGAATGGGTATGTCGGCTGCTGATATTGCTTATGAAGCCGAAAAAAACGGTAAAACGAATTTATTGGCAGGGTTTACCACCGTTCGGGATTTAGGAGGTACCAACGTTAATATCTCTCTACGCAATGCCATTAATAAAGGATTGGTCGTAGGTCCGCGCATTTTTACTTCGGGCAAAACAATTGCTACAACCGGCGGACACGGCGATCCGACAAACGGTTGGCGCGATGATATTACTTTCATGCCGTCTTTCACAGATGGTGTAATTAACTCACCCGACGAAGCGCGTCAAGCTGTGCGCCAACGCTACAAAGACGGTAGTGATTGGATAAAAATTACAGCAACCGGAGGCGTTCTGTCTATCGCAAAAAGTAATAAAGCCCCGCAATTTCAAAAAGATGAATTGGACGCACTTATTGCTACTGCTAAAGATTACGGTTTTAAGGTGGCGGCACACGCGCACGGTGCAGAAGGAATAAAGCGCGCCTTACGGGCAGGTGTAACGACAATTGAACACGGTTCTTTTTTAGACGATGAATGTATAGCATTATTCAAAGAAAAAGGTGCTTATTTAGTTCCGACTATTATTGCCGGAAAATCTGCCGCCGACTCGGCAAAAATTCCCGGTTATTACCATCCTTTAGTGGTCCCGAAAGCACTCGAAGTTGGTCCCCTTATCCAAAAATCTTTTGAACGCGCTTATAAAGCTGGTGTAAAAATCGCCTTCGGGACGGATGCCGGTGTATATAAACATGGTCTTAATGCCAAAGAATTTCAATACATGACCGAAGCAGGAATGCCTGTAATGGAAGCAATAAAATCCGCAACTATTGTTGCTGCCGAAGTATTGGATATGAAAGAGCAACTCGGAAGTATCGAAGTCGGGAAATTGGCAGATATTATTGCCACGGAAGCTAACCCGCTTGAAGATGTAAAAACCTTAATGAACGTTATTTTCGTGATGCGCGATGGCATTGTTTATAAAAAGCCATAAAATTTTGAGAATATTTACTTTTACTCGCATAATTCGTAATTGATTCCTCTATGCGTCAAGAAGATATTGTTCGATATTACAAGCACGGTGCAACTTTTATTCATCATCTTTTACCTTCCGAGGCGGTACTGATGCCGACGCGACAGGTAATGTATATCTTAGAAAAAAAATTCGGCGACGCTTTTTATCAAGCCATGAATCCGGGCGAAACTATTAAAAGTCCTGTGTCGCATAATACCGACGGGACTTGGTTGAAAAAAACTAAAATGGTGGGTATTAATGTGCGCACGATCGAGAATTTCTGGAACGTGATAAAATACGCGCTCACATTGCCTGAAACACAAAATTCAATTCATCTTTTACCGATTTGGGAACCGGGTGTGGTGGCAAGTTTGTATGGCATGAGCAGTTGGAATATTAATCCCGAATTTTTTTCTTTTGAATTGAACGCGGTAGTCTCTTCTTTGGATACCGTTGAAAAGCAATTGAAAGTCGTCGTTAATATTTTACATCTAATGGGAAAATCGGTGGGTTTAGATGTTATTCCGCACACAGATAGATTTTCCGAACAAGTTTTAGCAAACCCCGGATGTTTTGAATGGTTAAAACGCCGCGATACTGAAATATTGGCGCACGAAAATAATTTACATCTCGAAGTACAAGACCGTATTTTCGATTATTTTCGCCAAAGAAATACACCGAATTTACCGCCTACAAGTGAAATGCTTTTTTCAAATTTCGTGTCGGAAGAAGAACGGTTGTATTTGATGTTCGGATACGTGCGCGATTACGAGGGAAGGCGCGTGCGGCGCGAAAAATTAATGGATTATTTATTGTCGTTTTATTTTGAAACCGTACCGGCAACTATGGGTCCGCCTTATCGCGGTTTGAAAGTATTGGATGGTGACGGCTATAAAATTATTGACGAAAAGGGTAGGGTATGGCGCGATTACGGAATTACGAAACCGGAAAAATTCAGTCGGGTTTTCGGTCCTTTAACGCGCTATAAATTGTATGAAAATAAAAATGATAATGCCGATTGGCAACTTGATTTTAATGCACCGGTGAAAAAGTCGTGGGAATATGCCGCCGAACATTACGCCGACATCCGAAAAGATTACAATTTCGATTTTATGCGCGGAGATATGGCACACGTACAAATGTATCCGTGTTTCAATGGCGCATTACCGGCAAATCACGCCGACATTTACTACGATTTACTCGGCTATATCAAAAAAAATATTCAAAAACAAGCACCGTATTTCGGTTCATTCGCAGAAACTTTTCTGGCACCCGATGGCGAAATGGCTTACGGAAACGAAGTAGCGCACCTCGAAAATACTTTTTCGGATACCACGCTCGGCGATTTGCAAAGTATAGTCGTCGGTTCCGAACGTTTTATGCGCGAATGGGTGCGGTATATGCACATCGCCGAAACCGAAAAAATTACGCCTTGCTTTACCATTATTACCGGCGACAAAGATGATCCGCGTTTCGATGCGTTTTACACGCACAACAATACTTTCAGATTATTTTTCGGTTTATTTTTTACGGATATGCCCAGCTATATGTCGCTCGGCTTCGAGCAACGCGACCGGCACGATACACCCGCACCGAACGAGCACTACACCAAATTGTATGTATTCCGCATTTCGGAAGGTGAAAAAGCAACGCACGGCAAATATGTTTTCGGAAATAACCAAGCTCTTTTCGCACAACTTGATGCGATTAAAATTTTTTCGGAACAAATCGGTTCGGATATACGCGACCAAAAAAGTGTGTGGCTCATTGCACCCGATACAAGTTTGAAAAGCAAAATAGTCGCTTGGTTTGTACCGTCAAGCAGCGCGCATAAAAACGGATATATTTTTGTCGTGAATTTGGATATTAACAACGCATCAAAAAAAATAAAAATTCCGATGCCGCCTAATCTTAAAAAATCTACCCCCGAATTTTTGTTTTCAACCAACGAAAATAAAAGTACAGAAATAAATTTATTGAATGATTTTTTTGTTTTAGCAGTGCTTGCGCCTGAAGAATGTTTTGCGTTTGCGGTTTAAGGATAAAGTTGACTTTCAAAAAAATTGAGGGAAAATCTGTAAAAATACAATTTATTAAAAAATAATAATAAATATCTGCATTATTGATTGAAAATCACGAAAAAGGTATTTATTTTGCATAGCGAAACTTACTTACATTTATGTGCAAGAGGTATTAAGAATGGAAAACTTTGAATTTACATTGAGATTTGATGATGATAAGCATATGCTTTCAATTGAAAACGGGATTCCGGCAATTGAAATTGGTGAGCTTATAACATCACTTGCAGAAGCACTGCATTTAAGTAAAGAGCAATCATTTGTTCTCAGCGAAATAAGAGGCAATTGTTATGCTTTGGGTTTAACTACAAATAGTGTAACTGTTTATGAAAATTTAAAAGTAATTCATAGAAAAGTCAGCGATAACGAATACAGCGGCTTTACTCTGGATGAAAAAAAATATGCGAATAAACTAAAACAAGTATTAAAAAAGAAATATTATTTAGATGCTTATGATGCAAACAAAGATTATAAAGTTCGTGTTCGTGAAGTAAACATACCGGAAACGCCTGAATTTTATTATGAAATTGGAACTGTAAACGGCATCATTACCTCTATAGGTGGTAAAACATTATCAGGCAAAACTTCAATTAATGTAAATCAATCGGATTTTCCTGTTGAAATCAACGATATTCAAGAAAATAAATTAATTAATTATTATAAAGGTTCAAAATTGCTTTTGACAATTAAGAAAAAGATTAACTTTGAAACCGATAAAATTATTTCAGGTCAACTTTTGGATTTTGAGGTCGGCAGTTCTAAAAATTTTGCAGAATTGGTCGCCGATTTGAAAAATGAAACGCCTGAAGGTTTATTTAATAATATTGACGATGCCGTAACAGCCGTCAGAAAACTTAGAGAAGATTAATTATGATCCCCGAAAAACCCATCGCCGAATGGCAGCAAATTTTTTTAGACACTTCCTTTATCATTGATTATCTCAGTGACGCTAACCGCATAACAAAAAATCCGGAATATAAAGAGCGCATTGAAATCACTCAAAAAGTAATGAAGATTCTCAATGCTAAAGATAATTCAGCCAATATCAAACGACGTACTTATTATGTTTCTGCTATAACTATTTCTGAACTCAGAAGATTAGAGCATGATAATAGCATTTCAAAACAGATAGTCCTTATTTTCGAAGCAGCAGACGTTACATTCGTTGATTACACAAAAGACATAGCTAATCTAACTATCAGAATGCTCGACGAATCACTTCCTAAAGGTCAGAAGCACCAATTTATTGCGTACCTTCAAAAAGAATTAATAGCTAAGAACTTTGCAAATGCGCGTCAATGGGTATCAGATGATTTGAAAATTATCGCTTCCGCTAAATCTGTTAAAAACTTAGATGTTGTTTTAACGAGCGATAAAAATACTTTTCAGCTTATTGCCAACCAACTTGAAATACCGTGCATTGCGATGTTCAGAGATCAATTTCAATTTGATTTGTTCGGCGAAATCAGTGTGCTGAAAAATAAATAAACTTCAATCAAACTCCACCGTCGGTAAACCGGCAACAATATCCACCGTTTGTACACTGACGTTGATGATGCTTAATAGTAAATCCAAGATATAGCGCGGTTTGCCGACTTCGATTGCCCAATCGTTCGGATGTTTTTTGCGCGATATCAAATATTATTTTTCGAATAGTGAAGTTATAATAATTGTAGCAAAAATAAAATTATGTACAATTTTTAATGTGTACAAAACAAAAAAAGCGAAAAACAACACCGCACACCGGCAATTGTTTTTCGCTTTTTTGTTCAGCACAAATATTATAAACTCACGTTAATTTAAAATTCAAATTAACATTATTTCTTTTTCACCTGCCGTTCCGGGCGCAAACTGCGAACGGTGTTTCCGGCTTGCCACATTTCGGAATTGCGCATTTCGGTAAGTTCTGCTTCCAATTTTTCGCGGTAATCTGTCATAGAATTCGAGTCAATGGAGCGTTGTGCTTCGCGTCCGGCGGCAACTTCGCTGTATAATTCCGCAAAAACCGGTGCGGTAGCATCTCTGAATTTTTTCCACCAATCGAGTGCACCGCGTTGTGCGGTCGTGGAGCAGTTGGCATACATCCAATCCATGCCGTTTTCTGCTACTAAAGGCATCAAAGACTGTGTCAATTCTTCTACCGTTTCATTGAACGCTTCACTCGGCGTGTGTCCGCGTTTGCGCAATTCGTCGTATTGTGCCGCAAAAATTCCCTGAATAGCACCCATTAAAGTACCGCGTTCACCCGTTAAATCCGAAAAAACTTCGCGTTGAAAATCCGTTTCAAATAAATAACCGGCTCCGATACCGATGCCGACCGCGATAGCGCGTTGGTGCGCGTTGCCTGTAGCATCTTGAAATACAGCGTAAGAAGAATTTAATCCGCGTTTTTGCAAAAACATCCGGCGCAACGATGTACCGGAACCTTTCGGTGCAACTAAAAATACGTCTACGTCTTTAGGCGGAACTATTTGTGTGCGTTCTTTATAAGTGATACCGAAGCCGTGCGAAAAGTACAAGGCTTTACCGGCAGTTAAATATTTTTTTACTTGAGGCCAAGCTGCAATTTGTGCTGCGTCGGACAGTAAATACATAATAATGGTGCCGCGTTTGCAGGCTTCATCGATATCAAAAAGTGTTTCGCCCGGAATCCAACCGTCGGCGATGGCTTTATCGAAAGTTTTTCCTGCCCGTTGACCGACGATGACATTAAATCCGTTGTCGCGCAGGTTCTGTGCTTGACCCGGACCTTGTACGCCGTAACCGATCACGGCTATGGTCTCTTTTTTTAAAACGCTTTTTGCTTTTTTGAGCGGAAACTCTTCGCGTGTCACTACGTTTTCCTCAGTGCCGCCGAACATTAATTTTGCCATGATAATAATTAGGTTTTTAAAAAATCTTTTTGATTGGATCACGGAAAAATTTTTCCGTTAAAAATTCGGCGAAACTACTATTTTTGATGGTATTTCGGCAATCGCACGCCGATTTTTTATCATTTTCGGGCGTTTATTTTGAAAGATAAAAGCAAAACGATAAAAACCCTTGACCGAATTCAATTATTATCCAATAAAATATTGGCAATAGTGGTGAGTACAATTTGGTTTTCGTAAGCACTTTGAGCACCGGCATTGAACAAGGCTTGCAAATTTTCCGGTGAAACATTATCCATCTCGCTGTCAGCTTCGCCTAAAGCCGGTTTTATGCGGAAATATTGGCCTTCGGTACGCATCATCATGTAAAGTTTATTCAACTGATAGTCTACCGTTTCGGAAACGGCACTCATCATGATGCTGATAATCGGCTTTAACCATCTAAGAACACCCCAGCCGATTGCTTTATCAAAAGGATAAGATTTTTCTACTGTACCGGTACCGATGGAAAGCACAAAAAAATCGTTTAGAAAACGCAAATGATTTGTACCCTCTGTGTCCGTCGTTTGAAAAAGCTTGACGCATTCCACTAAAGCACACATCGTCGGGTTGTTGGCAAATAAACCTCCATCTATGTTGTGATAAAGATTGTCGGTGTTTACAGGCGGTGTGGGTTGCGCACCGGATTCCGCCATTGCGGGCGGAAAATAAGTGGGTGCTGCGGAAGTGGAACGCGCTACTTGCCACATCGGAAAATCGCTGGCGGGATCAACGACGGCATCAGCCGACGTAAAAAAAACGGCGGAACGCCGCTCAATATCGTAACTGGCAATCAAGCAGGGCAAAATCATATCTTTAAGCCGCAAATCGCCGAGATATTGTTTCAGCAATTGCTCGATATTTTTATTGCCGTATTTAGCACCGAAAATACCGTTGAACAAACCGGGCAACAAACCGGAATAAGTCGGTTTAAAAATTTCTCTGCCATGCTCTATATACAATGCTACTGCTTCCGTAGCGCTGTATTTCGGATATTTAGAATCTTTGCTTTCCGGACATAAAAGAAGAGAAGTAAGAATACCGCCCGTGCTGGTGCCGGCAATAAAATCGAAACATTGTGCCAATCGTAAAGGTCTGTCCGGTTTTTTGCCGTTTCTGTTTTCGTATTCTTCGTTGAGTTCAACTTCCAATCCCTCTAAAACTTTACCGGTAATAATACCTTTTATACCGCCACCGTCGAGCGAAAGAATGCGAATAAGTTTTTTTTGTTGAACAGGTATTGCCATTTTTATGTTTTTTATTATTTATGTTTTGCATTCGGCGTGTAAAATTAAAACAAAAAATTAATAATCTGGTATTTATTCGCGTAATTAAGTAAGGGGCTTTAATAATTTTTAAAAATTATTAAAGCCCCTTACTTAATTACAACGCACGAATTTTAATATTTCGAAACCATACTTTATTACCGTGATCTTGCAATGCAATATGTCCGTCTTTAAATTTTCCGAAATACGGCATGGATTTGAATTTACTGCCCGCCACTAAATTATTCCAAGTGTCGGTACCCATTTGTATACTCACGACTTTTGTACCGTTCAAATATTGTTCGATAAAACCGTTTTTTTGATACAACACGACATGATTCCATTCTCCGACCGGTTTAACGGTTTCTTTACTGCTTTTAACGAGGTCGTACAAATCGCCGGAGCGGTGTTTCGTAATTTTTCCGTCCGGATGACATTCGTTGTCTAAAATTTGCATTTCAAGACCGGTTTGCCAAACGTACTGCGTGGAGTCAAGTTCATGCACGTTGTAAATGACACCGGAATTACCGCAGGGCGAAATTTTCCAATCGAGTTTCAGTTCGTAATTGGTATAATTTTCTTTCGTCAGCAGATCGCCGGCATCTAATTGCGTGTGTCCGGTTTTAGATGCGGGTGGCGCATTGAGACAAATCGCTTCGTCGTCAATAATCCAATCTTTACCGATTGTTTGTTTTTTAAAAGTTCTGAAATTGGACATAGATTGCCCATCGAATAAAAGTTTGAAGCCGGCTCTTTTTTCTTTCGGCGTGAGTGAATTATTAGGTGTGATTTTATTTGCCAAATTGTCGTTAAAAGAAAAAGCAAGCAGGGTAGTAACAAAAATACCCGTGAAAGCGTAAGTAAATCCCTTTTTCATTCATTAAGCGTTTTAAATGGATAATGGGATTTTATTTTTTATAAATCCCGTAAATTATTTAAGTTGATTTTTTTTAATAAAAACGATTAAAGTCTTTGATGTAAAGATATACCGCAATTTTTAAACATAATAGTATATTTAAAAATAAATTTAAAAAATTAAGGCGCGCGAAAAAATGATGCAAGTAGTTAAATTTTTAAAATATTAGGGTACTTTGCATCTTTTTTACAGAGTAAGTTTTTTGAACAAGAACCGCAAATTCAAAATCACAATTCGTAAATTTTTACTTTCATGCAAGCCGAAATTTTAAAACATCGCAGCAAAAACCCCGAAACATTCTGGCGCGAACAAGCCCAAAATATTCATTGGTTCAAATTTCCGAAAACGATGCTTTCAACTGATAAACATGGTTTGTCTAGATGGTATAAAGGCGGAAAACTGAACACATGCTATTTAGCAGTAGACAACCATATCGAAAATGGTTTGGGTGAACAAGTTGCGATTCAATACGATTCGCCCGTGACAGGTATAAAAAAAGCGATTACTTATAACACTTTGCACGAAGAAGTTAAAAAATTTGCAGGCGTTTTGAAAGGTCTGGGCGTACAAAAAGGGGATCGCGTTATCATTTATATGTCGTTGGTACCTGAAGCCATTTATGTTATGTTAGCATGTGCGCGTTTGGGTGCGGTGCATTGCGTTGTTTTCGGCGGATTTTCGGCAACCGAACTTTCAGTCCGTATTGACGATTGCACGCCGAAAGTATTGATAATGACAAGCGGCGGAAAAGAATTTGAAAAAATTATTCCGTATAAAAATATGGTAGATGAAGCCATCGAAATGTCGAAGCATAAAGTGACCCACTTGGTTTGTTTGCAACGCGATTTCGTAACTGCTGAATTGAAAACAGGACGTGATTACGATTACGATGCGGTAATGTCGCGTGCAATGCCCGTTGAGCAATGTACGATTGTTGATGCTACCGATCAGTTGTATATTTTATACACTTCCGGCACCACCGGAAAACCGAAAGGTGTTGTACGCGACAACGGCGGACACGCTGTATCGTTAGTGTATTCGATGAAATATTGTTACGGAGTGCATAGCGGCGATGTTTTTTGGGCGGCGAGTGACATAGGTTGGGCAGTCGGACATTCATATTTGGTGTACGCGCCGTTGTTGATGGGTTGTACTACTGTTATGTACGAAGGTAAACCGGTTCGTACACCGGATGCAGGGGCTTTTTGGCGTGTTATCAGTGAGTATAAAGTTAAAGTATTTTTTGTAGCACCCACTGCTATACGCGCTATAAAAAAAGAAGATCCGGAAGCCTTGTTGATGGCGAAATATAATCTTGACCGGTTTGAATATATTTTCGTTGCAGGCGAGCGGTGCGATGCAGCCACACTCGAATGGTTAATGAATAATTTGAAAAAACCGGCAATTGATCACTGGTGGCAAACAGAATCAGGTTATCCGATGCTGTCGCAATTGATGGGTATCGGTCAAGAGCAAATAAAGCCGGGTTCCGCAGGCAAACCGGTTCCGGGTTTTGATGTACGCATACTCAATGATGATAAAAAAGAAGCCGGCGTAGGAGAAGAAGGATCTGTTTGCATAAAATATCCGTTAGCGCCGGGTTGTCTGCCGGCTTTATGGAATGATGTGCCGCGCTTCAAAGAAGCATATCTATCCCAATTTCCGGGATATTATTTCACCGGCGATGGCGGTTATAAAGATGCGGACGGGTATATTTTTATAACCGGTCGGATTGATGATGTGATAAATGTTGCCGGACATCGTTTGTCCACATCTACGATGGAAGAAATTGTTGCAAGTCATCGGGCAGTTGCAGAGTGTGCTGTCGTCGGTGTTGAAGATGAGATGCGCGGACAAGCACCGGTTGGTTTCGCCGTTTTAAAAACGGGTGAAACGATTTCGGAAGAGCAACTCGAAAAAGAATTGATTGCTATGGTGCGCGAAAAAATCGGTGCAGTAGCGTTTTTTCGACGCGCTGTTTTGGTCAAACGCTTGCCGAAAACACGCTCCGGCAAAATTTTAAGGAAAATTATGCGGCATATTGCCGATGGTAAAACTTTTCCTATGCCTTCAACAATTGAAGATGCCACCGTGCTGGACGAGTTGAGAGATGTGATGCGCGAAAAAAAGATTGGAATGGGATAAAGGTAATTAACGTGAGTTCGGGATTACATCCCGATGAGTTTACTAAGAATCAGAGAGGGTTTATTATCTAAAAAAGAATAGGCAACTAAACTTGCGACTATGTGAGCCATTGCATTGTACGGACTTCTATGACGTGTATGTTCG
>JBBRQS010000002.1:0-310463 GCA_038226035.1 Chitinophagales bacterium
ACCATAATCATTCCACTCCAAACCAAAATCACTTACAAGTTCTTTGCCGTTGTATTGGTATTTATTGTCTGTTATTGATGGTGTATTTGACCATGCACCTTCCATGTTTAAACCAAAAGGATAAAAATGGTTTTCCTGCGTAATTTCGGAACTCGTTTGGTCAGTTTGTTGTTGTATTATGCCGTCGCCGTTTTTATCGCAAAACATTAAACGCGTGTTGCCCAAATGGTCTTTAAATGCATATTCGTATTTCAAAGAGCCGTTTACGGTTGTTACACGCCCTTCGGCATGATAAATTGCTTCAAAGATATTGTTTTTATACTCAACACAATTGCCGTTTGTGCCGCACCGTTAATGCCGGTCTGGCACTCATTTTTTTATTTTTCCGTTATGTCAATGAACTTTTGTTTGCTTTATAAATTAAGCAAAGTATTTCAGCTTGTGAGAACTAAAAATATGGATTCTGGTTTATAAACCGACACTGGCGATACGTTTTTTTGTACAAATAAGATTTCGACCAACATGGACTTTTAGTATTTATCTGATGGCTTTGGTACTGGTGGTGGTGGTAAAGAGTCAAGTCCATTATCTAAAATCAATTTGGGTTGAATGCCTGAAAAGTCTATTTTTTGATTCAGAATTCCTTTTTTTGTGTAAAAATCCCAGATGCTATCTCTTTTACCTGATTTGAATTTTCCAACTGTTGAAAAAGTACCATCATAATTGTACCCGATAGACAATCCCTCATGAAGTCCATTTGAAAAGCAATCGTGACCAGATTGGATTATATCTTTTTCTCCGGGAGTAATTAATGGTCCTTCAATTTTATCATTCATAAAAACAGTAATATAAATTAAAAATTTATTATTGTATTTCATCCACAAACCTGTTTTATTATTATTAATTTTTGCACCGCAGATCTTATAATCTCCCGATTCCAATTTCTCATATTCTAAATTTCCCAATTCAGTAATTTGATTATTGTTATATACCTGAGCCAATTCTATTTTCCCATTTTTATCATATTGAATCCACAATCCTTCTTTTTTCCCTTAAATATTAGCTCCTTTGGGGAATTTCTTATCATTAATTAACTGATACACAATAGAAGTATTTTGAGCAATACCATTTTGATAACATGTTAGCAAGATATATTTTTGATCAATTATATCAGATTCCCATAGACCTTCTTTTCTACCATTAATCAATAACCCTTGGATTTGATGGATATTATTTGAATTATGAGCACATCTTAAGAAAATTAAATTAAATAAGGTCCAAATAATTAAAAGAACAATTTTTATTTTATAAAACATTAAATAATCATTTAAGTATAAAGAAACAGTATCGACAAAATAGAACTCTAAATTAAAATACTCGAATTTTTATGGGAGTGGAACATGTTTTTCTTTTTTTTCTTCTTTTTTTTCTTTATGATCATTTTTGTCTTTCGTATAATCAGTTATGAAGTATAAAGTTTTATATATAGCATCTAATTGATTAGCTGAATTCGCCAACAATTTTAAAAAAGAAACTAATTATAAAATTTTATAATTAATTTATGTGGTTTATATCTCAAGTCACAGAGTCACAGAATACAGAAAGACGCTCGAAAAATGTTTTACAGCATTTTTTAAAGCATCTTTTTTATTTTTATGATCAAGATTATTTTCTTAACTATAATGACTGTTTACCAATAAGAATTGACCATTTAAAAAATATCAATCTTCCAATCTTTTTCCGTTGTAATAGTCTATAATTTTCGCTTTAGGATATTTTTCGACAACTTTCCCTAAAAAACGTTCCGCTTCGGACCAACCGGTGATATTGCCGATGAGATAAGAAATTTGTCCGTTCGTTAGTTTATCCGTATTGATTTCCGACGAAAAATTTTTCGCAATATTTTTCAGTTCATTACTGCCGAGTGGTGTCATTGCTCTAATAAGTTCTATTTTGTATCCGGTGTAATTACCGATAGGCGTTACATTTATAACGACATTCGTATTAGGAACGGCAGTAGAATTTTGTACTGATTTCGATTCGATTTGTGTTGTCGGTAATTCTTTTTTCGCAATCGGCGTATTAAGCGGAGCAGTAGGTGTTTTATTTTCCGGCGGTGTATCTTCACGTGTTGCGGCTTTATTGTGCGTTTCCGGCTTTGGCGTGTTCGTAAAAGGGGCTTTATATTCCTTATCGCTTTCGTCGGAGGCGAGAAACTTTTGCATTTCTTCTTGATGAATAATTTCTAAAAGACTTTTATTCTCGTTTACATCTTTTCTGAAACCGATAACGCGCAATTCCGTGCGTCTGTTTTTGGCATGTTCTTCTTCACTGCACTGTACGCCGTCGCTGCAACGATTTATCAAGCGTCTTTCACCGTAACCTTTTGCTTTTATACGTGCATTATCAATATTTCCGGCGGATTTATTAACCAAATAATCCACAGCAGCTTGCGCGCGCGATTGCGATAATCGCTGATTGAACTCCTCGGAACCGCGCGAATCGGTGTGCGAACCCAATTCCATAATTATCGAAGGATTTAATTTCAGAACATTAATTATCTTATCCAATTCCTTTCTAGATGCAGCGGTGATATTGGCACTGTTGTACTCGTAATAAATGTTATCAACCACGATGTTGCGGGTTGTATCAATGCGATCCAATTCCAAATTTGCAATTAAACTACCGATTTTATTATCTTCCGAAGAAGTTAAATTATCCAAAACGCCGGGCGTTACGGTACCGAAACCTTCCATGCACAAATAACATCCGTCAATGTTTACGCGCGCTTCTAAACGGCGTGTGAAAAAACCTTTTTTACGAATGAGAATCGAATAATTATTCCCTTGTTGCAATGTAAAACTGAAATTCGGTGATTTAATCGAATCCAGTATCAACTCTTCTTTATGCTTCGTGTTATTATAAATCTCTACACGCGCACCGTTAATGGCATCAACGGGAATATCTTCGGAATATCTTTTTTCGGTTAATGATGCCTCCAACAAATAGCCCGGCAAACGCGGAATAGCTTTTTCTAAAAAAATTTTATCACCTGCTTTTTTTCCGATAGTTGTTACTTCTGCCGTGACGGGTTTAAAAACTTTTTTCTCGAACTGAAGTGTATAATTTTTGCCGGCATCTACATCAATTGAAAAATGACCGGAAGTATCGGACATTGTTTTTCCGGATAATATACCGTTTTGATCTAAGACCGTAATGTTCACTTCGTTGAGAAAACCGCGATTATGTTCTTCGAAAACATAGCCGTCAATCGTTAATTTTTGTGCTGAAACTAAAAATGCTGCTGTTACAAAAAGTGTGGTGAATAATAATTTAAAGTTGTACATGATGTTCGTTTGCGTTCGTTTGGAACGGTTGGTGGAGTATTTTAGAAAAAAGTGAAATTTTTTTTACAAAAATAGATATTTTTTCATGAAACTACAAACATTTACCTGCTTTAAAATTTCGATACGTCTAAACCTTTTATTATCTGCTTTGTTTCAGATTCTGTAAAAATTTATTAATTAAAACCGTTCTAAATATGAATACTTTATTTTCAAAAGTAAAAGTCGGTCACATTGTTTTGCAAAACCGCATTATCATGGCACCCATGACGCGCTGCCGTGCCGTAGGCAACGTTGCTAATGCATCCATAAAAATTTATTATGAACAGCGCGCCTCTGCAGGTCTGATTGTTACGGAATGTGTTGCTGTTTCGCCGGATAGCTTAGGTTACACGCGCATGCCCGCCATGTATACAGATGCACAAGAAGCGTCGTGGAAACCCGTCACTAAAGCAGTACATGACAAAAACGGACACATATTTATGCAGTTGGTGCATGCAGGTCGGATTGCTCATTTATCGAATATGCCTGCCGGCGCGAAAGTAGTAGCACCTTCCGACGGTAAAGCAAAAGGGCAAATATGGTCTGATATAGATAGTATGGTGGATCACAGCGAAGCGCGGGGTTTAACGGTGGAAGAAATAAAATTTATTGTCGACGATTATGTTGCTGCCGCGAAAAGAGCGATAGCCGCCGGATCGGACGGCATCGAAATTCACGCTGCGAGCGGTTATTTACCCAATCAATTTTTGTCGACGAATGCCAATTCTCGTACCGACGAATACGGCGGCAGTGTTGCCAACCGCGCACGATTTGTACTCGAAGTAGTGCGCGCCGTTTCACAAGCTATCGGTTCCGATAAAGTCGGTATTAAAATCAGTCCGGGTATGTCTTTCAATGATTGCGAAGTTGCGGATGCTGAATTTATTTATCCGTATCTTGCGCAAGAACTCAACGAATTCGGGTTGGCTTATCTGCACGTTTTCCGACTACCCGGATACGGTACGTTCGATGTTGTACCGACTTTTCGCAGAGTTTATAAAGGCACGTTGTTTTTTGGTTGCGCATTCGATTATGCTTCCGGCGAAGCACTTGTTGAACAAGGTATGGCGGACGGTATCGTTTTCGGAACAGCATTTATCGGTAATCCGGATTTGCCGGAACGTTTCAAAACCGGTGCAAATTTAGTGACAGCAAATAAAACTACTTTCTATACGCCCGGCGATGAAGGTTATATTGATTATGCGCCTTTAGAGACGGCGACGGTTTAATTTATCGGTTTATAAATAACAAATGCTTCATTCCGAAATTCCGGAATGAAGCATTTGTTATTTATAAACCGATAAATTAAACTACTTGTCCGCCTTTCAAATGAATAATTTGATTTGTTTTTGCCGCCAATTCAGTATCATGAGTAACGATAACGAGTGTAGTTCCGGCTTCGCGGTTCATATCGAAAAGTAAATCTTCTATGGTTTCTTTTGTGTCGGCATCTAAATTTCCGGTCGGTTCGTCGGCAAATAATAATTTCGGTTGATGAACGAAAGCGCGTGCAATGGCTACCCGTTGTTGTTCACCGCCGGAAAGTTGCGACGGATAATGATTCAACCGACTACCTAATCCGACTTTTTGCAACATTTCGGTGGCTTTGATCGCCGTATTTTTTTGTTTTTGAAATTCGAGCGGAATCATTACATTCTCAAGCGCGGTTAAAGTGGGGATGAGTTGAAAATTTTGAAAAACAAAACCCACGTATTTATTTCGAATCGCCGCACGTTCATCTTCATTCATCTTATCTATAGGCGTATCATTAATACGCACCGAACCGCTTGTCGCGGTATCCAAACCGGCACACAAACCGAGTAAAGTTGTTTTGCCGCTACCCGAAGGTCCGACGATGGATAAAGATTTTCCTGCCGCAAGTTCAAAACTGACATCGTGCAAAACGGTGAGTGCGGAGTTGCGGCTGTTGTAAGTTTTCGTTAAATGTTGTACCGATAACATAAATCTATTTTTTTTAAATGACGATTGCACCGCCGGAAAATTGTATTTTAACCTAAAACCCTGAACATAATTCTCGGTTCAGCAAAAAAAAATTGATTTTTTCAATTCAAAGTTTGAGTCATTTTTAATTTTTTTGGTTCTCTGAAATTTTTTGTGGAACTGCCGTTAACAGGACACTCCTAACTGAATTAAAACCTGTTTTTATTTTCGTTTTTGGTGACAGGAAGCCTCCGCGAGGTTTTTTAACTCCGGCAGGAATTTTCTATTAGTAAATATTAGTCAAAAAATATTTTTTAGCTTCGTTAGGAGCAGTCTGTAAATTAAGCCGACACAAAAATTCTTAAAGAACCTTTTTTTACGGAATTGAATTAAAAACATCCGGACTTTACATATTTTACTCAAAACTTTGTGAACTTTGCGCCGGATTAAACGTAAAATTCAAAAAACTCAATTCAAAATTATTAATTATTAATTGATAAAATTTCTTCTTCTTCCTTTCTCGTGGCTTTACGGCGGTTTGATACAAACGCGTGCGTTGTTTTTTAAAACAAATTTGTTGCGCTCTTCGCGTTTCGATATTCCGGTCATTAATGTCGGCAACTTAACAACCGGCGGTACCGGCAAATCACCGCACGTAGAATATTTGATTCGGTTGCTATCTGCATATGTGTCCGTTGCTGTTTTAAGCAGAGGATATAAAAGAAAAACAGAAGGCTTTATTTTCGTAAATGCCGATAAACATTCCGCATTAGATGTGGGCGACGAACCGTTACAATTTAAAAAAAAATTTCCGACAGTAGCAGTAGCAGTCGGCGAAAAACGCGCTTATGCCATTCCCCAGTTACTATATCTCGCACCCGATACAAAAGTGGTTATTTTAGATGATGCTTTTCAGCACCTATCTGTAGTGCCATCATTAAATATTTTACTCACCGAATTTGCACGACCTTACTTTACGGATTATTTATTGCCGGTTGGTCGGTTGCGGGAAAGTCGTGCCGGAGCGAAACGCGCGGAAATAATTGTGGTAACAAAGTGTCCTGAAATTTTTACTTCGGCTGACTGCACTTATTTTATTGAAAATATAGCACCTTTGCCGTATCAAAGTGTTTTTTTCAGCTACTATGTATATGGTGTGCCGTATTTTATTTTCGCGCCGCAACTGCAATTTCAGCCGGATAGCTTTACTGATATCGTACTTATTTCAGGTATCGCGCGCAACGATTATTTGATTCAATCTTTAGCACAAAAAGTAAAATCCGTCACGGCTCTTACTTTTGAAGATCATCATTTATTTACCGTAGAAGATTTAAACGAACTTCAAAGGCTGCATAATAATTTGGAAGGCAGAAAAAAAATGATACTCACCACTGAAAAGGATGCCGTGCGTTTGTACCTTCACAAAACATTTATAGAACAGATCCGATTGCCGATATATGTTTTGCCGATTGAAGTAAAATTTCACAATACCGAAGTAACGGATTTTGACGATACCGTAAAAAAAGCACTCTTGAATTTTAAGATTTAAGATTTTGGATATTAGACTTTGGACGTTATACATATTATTGTCCAACGTCCAAAGTCCAAAGTCCAATATTTAATACCACTTCTATGACTGAAAACGAAATGCCGAACGATGGATTAAATACAAAAGCGGGAAAAGAGATTCCTCAAAATAAAAACTTTTCTTCTTCTTCCTTTTTTTCCTCATTCTCCTTAGCAACTTGGTTGAAAAGGCTCTTTGTTTTTTCTTTACTCACCTTGGTTACTCAAATAGGCGGCATTATTTATGTTTTATGCTTGCCACTCTTCGGGTTTGCTGAAAATTTAGGCTTGTCGCGTAATTGGTTTTCGGTGATGCGCGTTTTTATTTTTTCTTTATTTTATGCTTTAACCACTTTCTATTTAGTACCGATAGTTGCGGAAAGTTACGGTCGCGTACCGATGCCGTACGGCGATGAAAATCCGGTGATGCGAGAGCATAATTTTCTGACCGTGCTGCTCAATCGCCGATATGTGGTCAATAATTTACGGTCGCTGATAGAAGTTGCCGCACAAAAAACCGCCAAACAATATCCGGGAACCGTGACGGAATATTTGGATTGCGGTTTTCCGTTCGGCAACGATTACGTGATGCAACCGCATATTTCTCACAACGACGGCAGAAAAATTGATATTTCTTTTTTTTATTTTGAAACCGAAACCAAACAACGCTCTAATGAACGACCGTCTTGGTTAGGCTATGGTGCTTGCGAAGTTCCTCGACCCGGCGAACAAGATCAGCCGACCTATTGTGCTCAAAAAGGTAATTGGCAATATAGTTTCTTAAAACGCATCACGCACGTGAATAAAAATTTATCTTTTGATGCCCCGCGCACACGCGATTTTGTACTTTCCCTGCTATCCGATAACCGTTTACAATCTATTATGATAGAACCGCATTTGCAAACTCGACTCGGTCTGCAAAAAAGTCTCAAACTGAAATCACCACCCTGCATCTCCGTTCGGCATGATGACCATATTCATGTAACGATTTATTAAAGAAGATTAGGTAAAAGGTTGTAACCAAAGGTAGTATTTTTTTGAAATAAAAATAAAAAAATAACCACAACGTTATACTGAAAATTAAAATTTTGAAACCATACGGTATTGTTTTTTTATTTTTTTTCGGTTTGTTTGCTCAACACGACCAACTTTCAGCTCAAACGTCGCATAGAAAGTCGCTTTCTTTTGCTGCTGATTTTGCGGGTATCGAAGATTCGATGGCACTGCTTTCGAACATCATTATCAACGATTCTGTTTACGAAAGACGAACGGCAGCGAATGAAAAATTAGTACCCTTGATGCGCCGTTTTCTATCAACACCGAATGCTTTCGATTACCCGTTAACGAAACTCGAATCTGTTTCGGTGTTGCAACCGGCGGATAAATCGTTCCGACTCATCTCTTGGGCATTTTATTCCGGTGATAGTGAAAGTAAACACTTAGGTTTTATTGAATTGAACAAACCTAAACCGACTTTTATTGAGTTGAAAGAACAGCGCGTAGCTGTAAATAATATTCCTTTCGACGAAATATTAAGTGCAGACAATTGGTTAGGTGCACTTTACTATAATATAAAACCGTTTAAAGCTAAAAGCGGGATTAAATATTTATTATTCGGTCTGAACTTGGGTAACGAAAAAGAAAAAACAAAAATTTGCGATGTGCTGACGATTAAAGGAAATCGGGTTACTTTCGGCGCGCCTGTTTTTGAAAATACGGATATGAAAAACACCAAAAAAAATTATCGTATTGCGGTGACTTTCGCAGGCGATTCGGGTTTGCGACTCAATTACGACGAAGAGATGAAAGAAATCGTGTTTGATCATGTGGAAGCCATTGGTACCGATGCGGGAGATATTACATTAGTTCCGGACGGTACTTACGAAGCGTATCAATATAAAAAAGGTACGTGGCATTATATCGAAAAATTAGCCAACACCGAAATGAATGAAGCACCGCGACCTAAACCGGTTTTGGGTCAGCGCTTAAAAATGAAAGATGCGAACCGCAGCGAAGCAAAAAATTTTAAGTGGCTCAAAGATTAATTCTACATTTTTTAATAATAAATGCTGAATGATTAATTTTTTATTCAGCATTCAGCATTAAAAAAATGTTATTTTAATTTAGCAACAGTCTTTACCGGAGATTTCGGTGCAACGTTCACTTCAATACCGTTCGGTACATTTATAAAGTAAGAGACGTTTTCTTCAATAAAATTATTTCCGGTTTTTACGCCGAATTTCAATGCGGGTGCAGTAACGGTGATTTCTTTCACGTCTTTTTCCAAACGTAAAAGGTAACGACCGGTTTCAGCACAAGCCTTTAAAACATTTTCGTTGTTGTGCGGCAAATTGACTGTCAATTGTATGCGTGCTATATCGTTGCCGTTGTTATTGTGTACAACTTCAACACTGCCTGTAACGTTAAGAGTAATAGTGGTTTTGCCTTCAAGATTAAAAGTTTTTACGAAAATTTTCTCGGTCTGTGTGTTTCCGAAAAATGAAAAAAATAAAAAAAGATAAATCAAGGAAGGGGTAAGTAATTTTTTCATATCAACTCCAATTTTTAAAAGTGATAGATATAAAAAGAAAACAACTTGAAATTATTTAAAAAGTTTAATTTAACGTTCTTTTCTTTTAACAAAACAAATTTAAGACAAATAAAGTTCCTTTTATGTTGAGATGTATTTTTAGTGCGGCATAGTGAGATATCGGTTGCCCTTTAACTGTTCTTGTATTTCATTTTTTTCATCGCACATTTAAAAAGCTAAAAGCTAAAAGCTAAGAATTGATTAAAGCAGCGCAAATAATGCCGGTTGCAACCGCCGCATTCAGCGATTCGGCTTTTCCGGCGCGCGGAATGGAAATTTGATACCGGATTTCTTTTAAAATATCCGGACTAATGCCGTTTCCTTCATTGCCGATAACGATGATGCCACACTTATTTTTTTTAAATTCGGCGGATTGTTGTCCGAAAATGTTTTCGCCACCCAAAACGGCACCGTAAACGGGATAATCGGGTAAAGTTTTTTTTAGTTCCGCAAAATTAATTTCTTGTGTCCGTATGCGCAAAAATGCACCCATACATGCTTGTATTACTTTCGGATTCCAGGCATCTACGCAAGTATCGGCACAAAAAATATTTTCAATACCGAACCAATCGGCGATGCGCCAAATCGTTCCCATATTTCCGGGATCCTGAATGCCGTCAAGGTATAAAACGAACGATTTCGGATTTCGGATTTCGGATTTCGGATTTTCTTTTAATCCCGAATCTGAAACCCAAAACCCGAAATCCGATATAGGTATTTGCAACACCATCACCACTTTATTCGGGGTTGTAAGTCCGGAAATTAATTTAAGTTCGGTTTCGGAAACTTCTTTTGTTTTTTGTTCGTACGCTTTCAAGGCGCGCGCATTCTTGTTTAACCATTCTCGGACAGCAAAAATGGAGACGACGGAAAATTGTGTTGCCGACAGAACTTCCTCCGACATTTTTTCACCCTCTACGATGAATTGATTGTATTTTTGTCGAAATTTCTTTAGCCGCAACGCCGTAACGTTTTGAATATCGGATTTTGATAACATTTTTTGAATTATTGTATAGCATCGCCACCGTTAATAACTATTTTAAATACATTTACGGACACATACAATAAAAATAAAATTAAAAACAAATGAAAGAAAATGCGGAATGCTAATTTCCGATTTTCAGCCAACAGAGCAAACGTAACGGTGATAATTTGTAAAATAAAGCTGCATAAAAGCAATATTAGGCTTATTATTGTTAGGTAATAAAGTAATTTAGAGTAATCACCGGAACCGGTTCTCAAATATAAATAAGCCGTCAAAATGAAAATGAGTATGACGTAAATGTCTATGGCAATTTGTACTTTCAGCGTTTTCAAATAAAATTTAATCATTTGTTGTTTTAAAATAGTCTAATATTTAAAAATAAAATAACTCTATGAACGATATGCGATATACATTCGGCCAGAAAAATAGTTTTTTCGGTGCCGGTTTTTTTGGTCGTAAAGCCGGCGTGAAAATTAATCGCCCGGTTATTTTCCGATTGTTGCTCATCGTCTATCATTTATCATTCATCGTAATGTTGTTGTTTCTTTTTACTTCTTGCAACATCAATCGTTATTTGAAGAACGATGAATATGTGATTAAAGCCAACAAATTGTCTATCCAGAACCTGAAAAATAAACGCGAGCGCGCAATACTCGAAAAAGATTTAGTATCGCTTTATCGCCAAAAAGAATTACCGACATTTATAATCGGACACAACAAAGCCCCTGCGTGGAATTATTTCAAAACACAAGAACAAATAAAAGACAAAGGTAAAGCTAAATGGTTAAATCGCGCATTAGCAAAACAACCGTCGATATTCAACAAAAAATTAACCGATTTAACGGTGCAAAGTATGCGCAATAATCTCAGAAATGCCGGTTATTTGTACAACAACGTGTATTACGAAAAAGATTTTCACGGACGCGATAAAGGTTTGGCGGATATTACTTATTTCGCTATTCCAGGCACACTTTACGTTTACGATACTGTGCGTTTCGTTTGTGCGGATTCGGTTTATCAAAGAATTTTAGACAGTACGCGCAAAGAAAGTTTTTTGTATCGCGGTCAACCCGTACGTTCTAAATTATACGATGACGAAAAATCGCGCTTGACTCAATTGTTTAATAATTTAGGTTTTGCGCGCTTCAATCCTAATTTTATTCAACCGATTGAAGCAGATACGACCGTTACTGCTTTCGATGCACAAGGCAACCGATTGGTAAATGCCACGCTCACGATTCAATTCCCGAACGAAAGAGCGCAAACTCAACAGTTTTTCAACGGAGAAATAACGGTATTTCCGAATTACGATGTGCTAAAAGGTGAAACAATTGCTTTTGACTCTATTATCAATAATAAAGTTTATTTTACTTACGACGGTAAATTGGGTTTGAACGCCGCTACTTTATCGCGTGTAGTGCCGTTGAAGCCATACGATTTGTACCGCCAAAAAAGCGGTGATGATTTGTATAAAAAAATTTCGAGTTTAGGTTTGTACAAATTCATCAGCATAAAACCGTTGATTGATGAGTGCGATTCTAATTCCATTCAATATAAAATCTATCTCACACCTAATAAAAAAATGTTCGTTGAGTTGGGAGCGGAATTATATTACAGTAATATTTCGTACACCCAAGCTGCGGGAACTAATTTGGGTCGAGTCGGTGTTTCGGGCAGCATCAATTTTACGCATCGCAATTTGTTTAAAGGAGCCGAACGCTATACAGCAACTTTGAGCGGCGGTTTAGATTACGGTTTGCAAAGTCCACCGGGAATAAAAAACGGAATATCCACGGATTTTAAATTCGATAACCGTTTATTGATTCCGAAATTCATTGATCCGATAAAAAATTTTAAATTATACAGCAAAATCGGTATCATCAGAAATTCTTTTTTCAACGAACTCACCGAAAACGCACAGTCTGAAGTAAATTTGAGTTATATTTTATCCGATCGAATCGGTTTGGATTTGTATAAGTTGCAGCAATTCAATTTTGGTTTGCGCTATATTCTGACGCGCAAAAACGAACACAACGAACGCTTCACGATCGCTCCTTTCGGTATAGAATTAAATCTCGGAACTGTAACGAATTCTTTTCGTTTAAAACTACCCGAACGTACTTTGCGCAGTTTCGACAGCACACTTGTAACCGGGATATTATTCCGTTCGTTTTCTCAAGAGTATTGGACAAAACCTAATATTGACAATACGCGCTGGCAATTTTTATATTCAGTTCAGCAATCCGGTTCCGAATCGTGGCTGATCGATAAAATTTTAAATACCAAAACTCCGTTGCGCGTTATTCCGTCTTTGGGTTTTGCAAAATTCTGGCGTGCAGATGGTGAAGCGCGCTTTAACGCTCCGATAACCGAACATCTTTCCTACGCGATGCGTTTTGCCGGCGGCATGGCTTCGGCTTTTGCCGATGCGGCTGCAGTGCCTTACAATTATCAATTTTTTGTGGGCGGACCGAATAGTATTCGCGCTTGGGCGCAGCGCTCTATTGGTCCCGGAAGTTTTAACGATGTGAATGCCACGTCGGTTTTTCCGTCTCAAACCGGCGAAATAAAACTTGATTTTAACTCGGAATTGCGTTTCGACTTATTTTGGCGGTTAAAAAGCGCGATTTTTTTAGATGCCGGTAACGTGTGGAATATACGCAAAGACGATAACGTGCCGGGTGGTGAGTTCACAAAATTTTGGTATGATCAATTAGCCGTCGGTACCGGCATCGGCTTGCGATTGGATATTACTTATTTTATTTTACGCTTCGATGTGGGTTGGAAATTGCGTAATCCGTACAATACAAACGGCAATTATTGGATTCCGGTAAACACATACAGTTGGAAAAATAATAGCAATTTGAATTTCGCCATCGGACTACCGTTTTAATTTGATTTACGATTTACGATTTACAATTTTTTTGTAATCGCAAATCGTAAACCGTAAATCATTCCCAGTTGACTATTATATTGCTCGCTGCCGGTTTGTCGCGTCGTATGGGAAATGCGAACAAATTACTGTTGCATTTCGGTGCCGGTACTATCGTGCAAACGACTTTGGAAAATATTTTAGCCGCCGATATCGGAAATATAATCGTCGTAGTCGGGCATGAATCCGAGAAAGTGAAAAGCATTTTAGAAAAATACAGAGGTGTAAGTTTTGTTCATAACCCGAAATTTGCGGACGGTATGACAAGCTCCATTCAAGCCGGCTTGGAAGCAACGAAAAATAAATCGGAAGGATGCATGATTTGTTTGAGCGATATGGTTTTCATAAAGCCCGAAGAGTATAAACAAATAGCAGATTTTTTTTTGGAAGAATTAAAAAGGGATACCAAATGCATTATTCAACCGCAATTTAACGGTATCGCGGGCAATCCGATTGTTTTTTCAAATTTTTATAAAACCGAAATAATGGCACATAAAAATCCCGAAGGATGTCGAGAAATTGTTCAAAAATATAAAGCACACCTCAAAAAAATTGATATGAAGACGGATAATATTTTGAGAGATATTGATACTCGGGAAGATTATTTGAAAATATGAAGTAGGACGTACGAAGTATGAAATGGAAGTTTGAAGTTTGAAGTATTTTCTTTGCCTGCTTCATACGTCATGTTTTATTTAAAAAAAAACCGCACGAAAAAAATTCATGCGGTTTTTTATTTCAAAAAATTATTTGAAAAAATTATTTATTCAATAAATTTTTAAATTTTTGCGCATCATTAAACAAACTGACTGCCGATTTTATCTCGTCGTCGTTACGCAAATTAGTTTGAATGGTACCGCGCTCGAAATAATAACGTGCAACGACTTCTTTTTCTATTTCGTGTAAAATATCTTCTTTGTGCCGCATCAAATCATTTTTCTTTTCAGATTTTATTTTATCGTCGAGTGCGTTTATCTCTGATGATAATGCCGCATCGGTTTTTTCTTTAACGGCTTCTTCTCTGAGTTTTTTCAGATATTTTTCGCTTTCACTATCATACTTGAAACCGGATTTGGTTACAAAATCCGTAAAAGCCTCGAAATCGGTGTACCGATAATTTTCGGGTGCACCCAACGAAGCAGAATCGTGCGTGAGCGTGTATTTGGTAACAAAATCTAAGAGTATAAATTTTTCTTTCAGCGCGCGCATTAAACCGAAATCGTCGGCGCGCGGTAAAAGCACATCGGGTTTTATACCGCCGCCGTCGAGTACGGGACGCCCGTTTTTGGTTTTGAACGCGGCGCGTAAAGAATCGGGAATATCCACGTGTTTTCCGTTTTCGTATTTTACGGCTTGAATACACCTGCCACTCGGTGTATAATATTTGGCGGTCGTGATTTTGAGTTTCGAGTTATATCCGATGTCATAAATATTTTGCACCAAACCTTTTCCGTAACTGCGTTGACCCATGATAACTGCACGATCATAATCCTGCAAAGTACCGCTTACTATTTCAGATGCCGATGCCGAACCTTTATTTACTAAAACGGTAATCGGCATTTGTTCGTCGTCCGAAGAATTTAAGGTTTTGAAACTTCTATCCCATTCAATTACTTTTCCTTTTGTTGCTACCACGAGTTGATCTTTGGGTAACCAGATATTGCAAATGTTCACCGCTTCGTTCAATAATCCGCCGCCGTTGTTGCGCAAATCAAGAATCACGCCTTTCAAGTTCGGGTCTTTTGCTTTTAAATCCAAGAAAGCTTTGCGTACATTATCTCCGGACTCTCGTGTGAAAGTAGTGAGTACGATATAACCGACGTGCTCGCCGACCAACCCGGAATACGGTACGTTTTGTTCGGAAATTTCGTCGCGAGTGAGTTTAATGCGCTGATTTTTGAAACTGCCGTCGGTTTGCATGCGCGAAACACTAAGTTCTACGCTCGAACCGGCAGAACCTTTCAGCGCGTCACCGACCTCTTCAATCGATTTACCGCTTGCTTTTTTTCCGTCCACTGCTACAATTCGGTCGCCTGTTTTGAGTCCGCCTT
The DNA here is from genome assembly GCA_038226035.1 of Chitinophagales bacterium. Classification (GTDB taxonomy): domain Bacteria; phylum Bacteroidota; class Bacteroidia; order Chitinophagales; family Saprospiraceae; genus JAAFJT01. Next base: position 15,452 of record JBBRQS010000002.1, read on the forward strand.
TTTGTGCCGGCGATTTTTCAAAGATTTCCGTCACCAACACATCATCATTAAGTTTATCGAACGAAGCACCTACGCCATTGTATTTGCCTTCCGTTATAAAACGATAACCTTCTATGTCGCTTTCGGAAATATAATTGGTGTAAGGATCCAACGAATTGAGCATCGCTTCAACACCCGTGCGCATCAGTTTAGAGGGATCCAATTCATTGACATAATTCGTGTTGAGTTCTTTATAAAGATTGGTGAATATTTCGATATTTTTTGAAATCTCAAAATATTTTCCGTCGCCGGCTCTTTCGCGTGCGGCAATGCCGACAAAAAGAATAACCGGTAAAATGAGAAGTGCGCGCCAATATTTTTTCATTTTTAGGACGTTGGACGTTATATGTTGGACGTTAGAAAGCTTATCACCTTATAACGTAAGATTGGTAAGTTTCGTTTGGTTTTGAAGAGGATTAATTTTTATATTGCTCATCATAATATTTCTGGTAGGCACCCGATGTTACATTCTCCACCCAATCTCTGTTTTTCAAGTACCATTGAATTGTTTCTTTGAATCCTTCTTCAAATTTTATGGAAGGTTCCCAACCCAAAGCGTTACGTAATTTGCTTGCATCAATCGCATAACGGCGGTCGTGTCCGGGACGATCTTTCACGAAAGTAATGAGTTGTTGCGATGCGCCTTGCGGTTGTTTAAGTTCTTCATCCATAATGTCGCATAGTTTTTTCACCAAATCAATATTTTTCCATTCGTTGTTGCCGCCGATATTGTAAGTTTCGCCTGTGACGCCCGTATGAAAAATCGTATCAATCGCCGCAGCGTGATCTTTTACCCAAAGCCAATCGCGTGTATATTTGCCGTCACCGTAAATCGGAAGCGGTTTTTTTGTTAAAATATTATTGATGACGAGCGGAATGAGTTTTTCCGGAAAATGATTCGGTCCGTAATTGTTGGAACAATTGGACAGTACCACCGGCAAATCGTAAGTATGAAAATAAGCACGCACCAAATGATCACTACTCGCTTTCGATGCCGAATACGGTGAACGCGGATCGTAAGCTGTTTCTTCGGTAAAAAAACCGGTATCACCGAGACTGCCGTACACTTCGTCGGTTGAAACGTGGTAAAAACGGTGTTCGAAACCATCATCGGGTTTCCAAGAATTTTTTGCGGCATTGAGCAACGTCATAGTACCGACAACATTTGTTTTTATAAACGCCATCGGATCGACAATCGAACGGTCTACGTGACTTTCAGCAGCTAAATGAATAACACCGTTGATTGTATTTTTAGCGAAAAAAGCATTCATAAAGCTTTCGTCCGTAATATCCGCTTTCACGAAAGTATAATTCTGACGGTTTTCAATGTCGCGCAAATTTTCTAAATTACCGGCATACGTCAGCGCGTCGAGATTGACAATGCGGTAATGCGGATATTTATTCACGAACAAACGCACGACGTGCGAACCGATAAATCCGGCACCGCCGGTAATAACGATTACTTTTCCGGTTTTTTCGGAATCTATAAAATCAGTCATGAAAAAAAAATTTTTTTGTTTCGGGCGAAAGATATTTCAATAAAACAGATTCAAGAATGTTTTCGGAAAATTTAATTTAAGAAATACGTGATTTTTAATAATTTTCCTAACTTCGCAAAATTATCTACGTTAATGCAAACAATCTAATTCTTTTTCATTTTTACAAAATCAATTACAATGGATTCTCAAAGTACTATTCTCGACAGTAATACGCTGCATCTCGAACATGAAAATGCTACATACGAATTGGCTACATTCGGTGACCGGTTTGTTGCTACTCTGATTGACGGTTTAATTGTGTTTATACCGAGCTATTTTTTACCTGTAATTTTTGTTTGGTTGTATGATGCATTGCAACATCAAGGAGCAAAACAAGCTACGGTCGGTCAAAGAACGATGAATATCAAACTCGTGAGTTTAGATGGTAATCCGGTAACATTCGGACAAGCAACCGGACGTTTTTTTGCAAAATTTTTGAGTGTGATTTTTTTCTTCGCCGGTTATTTCATGTTTTTTTTCAACGACAAAAAACAATGTTTACATGATTATTTGGCGGGTACGATTGTAGTGAAAACCTACGGAAAATAATTTTTTGAGAATATTTTCCGCGCTTTTTCAAAAAAATTATTAGTTTTAGCTCCGAAATTAATTGCCTTTTAGTAAAGCGCATAAAAATTATGTAATAGAATGAGCGAAACAGTACCAACCACACGTTTAGTCGCCTTAGATGTTTTCAGAGGTTTGACGATTGCACTCATGTTTACGGTTAATGATCCGGGCACATGGGCATTTATTTACGATCCTTTAGAACACGCGCATTGGCAAGGTTGGACTCCGACCGATTTCGTTTTTCCGTTTTTTCTTTTTACGGTAGGTGTTGCAGCGTGGTTTGCTTTGAAAAAATATCACGATCGACCGACCGGCGAACTGTATTTGAAAATAATTCGGCGTGGCGTAACCATATTTTTTATCGGCTTAGCACTGAATATGTTTATTAATTCATTGTCGTCGTACCATAATTTGCGCATTATGGGTGTGTTGCAACGCATCGGAATTGCGTATTTGGTCGGCAGTTTAATTTGCGTTTCGTTCAGCAGAAAAAATGTAGGTATTATCGGTTTGGTACTTTTGTTCGGTTATTGGGCATTGCAATATATTTTCGGAGATGCTATTTATCCGTATGGCTTCTGGGATGAACACGCGCATAAATACTTCGGACTCGAAAATAATGTGGTCACTCAGTTTGATCGTTTTGTACTCGGTACTTCACATTTATATAAAGGTTACGACAATATCCCTTTCGATCCCGAAGGTTTACTTTCAACCATACCTTCTATCGTGACGGTGATATTCGGTTATTTTACCGGTTTTTTAATTGACAGCCGACCGGACAGACGCGAATTAGTGAAAGTGATGTTTTTGCTGGGTTTGGTTTTATTGGGTATCGGGCAACTCTGGAATTTTGTTTTTCCGATTGCAAAACCTATATGGACGAGTAGTTACGTCGTTTTTATGGCAGGTTGGTGTTTGGTAATTAATGCCTTACTGATTTATATTATTGACGTGCAAGGTTATCGTGCATGGACAAAACCCATTTTGGTTTTGGGAATGAATTCTATGTTAGCTTTTATTTTGGCGGGTGTTTACGTAAAAATAATTTCAAAAATAAAATTTGACAGCAGTTACGAAACCGTGACTACGGCGTATAATAATCAAACCGCGCCGCGCCGTATAGGCGGGTATCAAAAACTGTATGAAGACGTTTTTTGTCCGATAACAACCGACCGGCAAACGATGCTTGATGTAAAAAATAAAGTTTTGACACGCGAACTTCAACCGACCGCTTGGATACAATATGAGGCGCATCAAAAATTAAGTTCGTTGTTGTTTGCCTTGTTTACGGTGTTTTTATTTTGGTGCATTTTGTGGGTTTTCCATAAAAATAATATTTTTCTGAAAATTTGATAAAAAAAAATCCCGATGCTTATCACATCGGGATTCACACAAACAAACACTTTATTGAAACTCTATTTCTTAGTTATGAGTTATGAGTTATGAGTTATGAGTTAATTTTTTGCGAAATTTATACTTCAACTTTATATAAATTTTTCCACAAAAATTTTAATCGGAAGAATAACTCATAACTCATAACTCCTAACCCACTTCATCTAATTTATACAACTGTAAATTTTCGATAAGACGAATTAATTTTTGAGCATATTGAACGTCTGTGGCATAACCGGCATTTTGTAAACCTTTTGCCCAACCGGCGTAATCGGTTTTACTCAAATACTGCAAATCTTTGTAATGATTGTTCATCAATAGCTGACTGTGATCTCTGAAACTTTCCCACGCCGAGTTATATTTTCTGAATTTATCGTTTGGCGTATCATCTTTCATCACTACGTGCGGTACTTTTCTGTTGAAAGTTTTTACGCCGAAATGATTATTCGCCATCTGCGTTAAACGGCTTTCGCCCGCGTCACTTTCCAAAAGTCCTTGAGCTAATGTGATGCTCACCGGAATACCGAATTTTTCGCGTTCTGCTTTTGCAACACCGACGAATCGTCGCACGTAATCCCAACATTTTTCTTTTTTTGTTTTCATCATTGCCGGATTTGCTTTTTCCGGTGCCATAAAAACAGAAACATTGTTAAAAATATTCGCTTCGTTTGTAGCTTCACCGTTGGCGACGACGGATTTTATTGCCGACATCGGTCGTGCCGGTAAAATTTCTACAATTGCATCTTCGCCGCCGTTATTTTTTTTTCCGCCATTCGTTTTAATATCGGATATTATTTTTGTACTTTCGGACGGCATTCCTATATTCGCAACCATGAGCGGTGTTATGTTTTCTTTATTCATGGCAACGTTGAGTTGAAATTGTTTTGAAAACAGGATATATAATATACCGGTAAGGATAAGTAAGTTGAGTTTATTGTTTTGGAAGTGATAAAGCAGCGATTTAAAATCAATGGTTGCATTGCCGTCGAAGTAGCGGATAATTTTATGTCCGGAATAAATGGGTGAATTGTTGGTATACATCAGTTTTAATTTTTAATTTTGATAGTGACATTTTATTGAGTTTTTTCGGATAGTTATTTAGTCGGTTAATCGGTTAGTCAAAGTATTGAAATTTTTGACTAACCGATTAACCGGCTAAATAACTAATCACAGTGCAAATTTTAAACAAAATGTTTAAATAACCAAATTTATTTTAAAATTTTTTGTTTTATTTTTATTTTTTTATTTTTAAACGCATTTTTTATAAAAAAATTCATAGATAGTTTGAAACTAAAACTTAGTTTTGAGTCTTGAAATAAAATTTACCGATATGATAGTAATAGTTGACAGTGGTTCCACAAAAGCGGATTGGAAAATAATCCATGCGAACGGCGCGCAAGAATTGGTAACAACAATGGGCTTTAATCCGTATTTCCATGACGAAGATCGGATAGAAAAAGAATTGAAAAAAGAGTTCGTCAAAAAAGTAAAAGTAGACGACGTGAATAAAGTCTATTTTTACGGCGCAGGGTGTTCCGATAAAGAGAAATGCGATACTATTCAACGAGGTTTGTTGCGTATTTTTAAAAATGCTTCGTTGATTGAGGTGGATCACGATTTGTTGGCGTGCGCGCGCGCTACTTGCGGCACACAACCGGGTATTGCGTGCATCATCGGCACCGGCTCGAATACGTGTTTGTACGACGGCAATAAAGTTACAGACAATGTGTCCAATCTCGGTTATTTGCTCGGCGATGAAGGCAGCGGTTCGCATTTAGGAAAATTATTGATACAGGGGTATTTTTATCGCGAGTTGCCGCGAGATGTCGAAGAATTATTTATTAAAGAATACGGCGGCGATAAAATAGAAATCTCGAATAAAATTTACGGTAAATCGCCGAATGTGTATTTAGCATCTTTTGCCAAGTTTTTTTCGCAGCACCGGCACCATTTTTATATTCAAAAATTGGTAAGCGATGCATTCGGTACGCTTATAATGCGACACATTCTCAAATATAAAGATTGCCACAATATGCCTATCAACTTTATTGGTTCTATTGCGTATCACTTTGAAGACATTTTGAAAATGGCATTACAAGAACACGATTTAAGACCGGGAATCGTTATTCAAAAACCGATTGATAACCTGGTAGCGTTTCATTTGAAAAATATTGATAAGAAAATATGAATGCTGATAAGAAAATAGAAAAAATTGCGGTATTTACTTCCGGCGGAGATGCACCCGGTATGAACGCTGCCATTCGAGCTGTTGTGCGCACTGCTACGTTTCACGGGTTGCAAGTGTTCGGTATTGAACGCGGTTACGAAGGTATGATCGCCGGAAAAATAAAAAGATTAGAGACCAACGATGTCGGCAATATTATTCACAGAGGCGGGACGATGCTGAAAACCGCGCGTTCGAAAGAATTTATGACACCCGAAGGCAGAGCAAAAGCATTTGATGTTTTAAAAGCTAATGAAATTGATGCTTGCGTCGCTATCGGCGGCAACGGGACGTTTACCGGCGCGACTATTTTTTCAAAAGAATACGGTATTCCTTTTATCGGTGTTCCGGGTACGATTGATAACGATTTGTACGGCTCCGACTTAACCATAGGTTTTGATACTGCCATCAATACTGCAATGGAAGCCGCAGATAAAATTCGGGATACCGCCGATTCGCACAACCGATTATTTATTATTGAAGTGATGGGTCGGCACGCCGGTTTTATTGCTTTACATTCCGCTATCGGTAGCGGCGCGGGTGGTGTTTTAATTCCGGAAAGACCCGAGGCGATGGAAAATCTCATCGAAAACTTGAGAAAGTCCGCTAAACGCGGTAAACATTTCAGTTTGGTGATCGTCGCTGAAGGTAACCAATACGGGGGTGCGGAAGAAGTGGCTAAAAAAATAAAAGAAAATTTCGATTACTACGACACTAAAGTCGCTATAATCGGGCACCTCCAACGCGGCGGTTCTCCGACTTGCATTGATCGAGTCTTGGCAAGTCGCCTTGGTTACGAAGCCGTAGAATGTTTGCTCAAAGGCAGTGAAAACGTAATGGTCGGTGTGTTGAATAATCAAGTGACTTTAACATCTCTTGAAGATGCCATCACCAAAACAAAAGATATTAATAGCGATTTATTGCGCATGGCACATATTTTGGCTCTTTAGTTTTTTATTTGTCGGTTGGTTAGTCGGTTTGTCATTTAGTCGGTTAGTCAAAACGTTCAGACCGACCGACTAACAGAGCAAAAAAATGCCGTTCAGTTTTGTACAACCGGACGGCATAAACCTAACCATGAAAATAATTAACCAAACATACTTTACTAAACAAAAAAGATGCCTAATATTTAAAAATTTATAATATTTTTAAATATTAGGTATCTTTTTTTATTTTAAAATCGAAACTCTTTGTCTAAATCGTTTTCCCAAAAACACAATCGCCGTTAAAGTCTTCTGACTTTGAACGGCGATTAAATATCTGAGGGTTGCAAGTACAAAACGAAAAATTAAAATTACCGAAATTAATTTTTAACGGCATTCAGTAGCTGCAAATCCGGTGTAGAATTATCTTCAATAAGTATTCTGCCTCTGTCTTTCCGGACAATGCGCGAAAACAATCCGACTTCTTGGCTGAACAAAAACGTAAAAAATAATTTTGTGTAAGATTTATGCGACAGCAAATTGTCATAATACTCCGGTGCGGCGGCTTTCAGTTTCGGTAAATTATTCCAAGGCACGGACGGCATATCGTGGTGTTCGTTATGAAAACCGACGTTTAAATTCAAAATATTCAAACGACCGTAATAACTATATGTTTCCTGACTTTCGTCGAGTACCAAATAGTGTTCTTGAATCCAACGCGCACCAAGCGGATGCAAACCGACCGAAAAAAAGAAACTTATAAATAAATAAGCTATTGCTTTCCAACCGAAAAAATAAACGATTAAAATATCAAAAGTAAATTGCGCAACGATATTGAGTAGCACCCAACGATCGAAAACACGCGCTTCCGGACAACGAAACGTTCGGAACAATTGAAATACCGGATAAAACAATAACCAAATAATTTTACCGATGGAATAATTTTGAATTAACCGCGCTTCCCACTCCGACGGGATATCGGCATCTAAATCGTGTACACCTTGAAAAGCATGGTGCTTAATATGAAAATTTTTGAAAGTAATAGCGGTGGGTACAATAGAAGGAAAATTACCGATAATTGCTATAAGCGTATTATTTTTCGGCAATTTAAAAATTAAATTGTGTGCGGCTTCGTGAATACACACAAACAAAGTATGCATCGGAAATGCACCTATTAGCCACGCTAAACCGAAAATCAGCCACCAACTTTGGTCGCGCAAAAAATAAGCAGACGCAACTTGAAAAATTACACTAGCGATAATTATACCCGCAGTCGCTCTGTTTTTGCCGATAAGGTGTTTAATTTCCGGATGCGAGTGAATAATATCCGACGTGCGGGAACGGTGAGGTTCCGCACCCGATTTGACAACAAAACCGTTTTGATATGGCATAATTATTATTGATAAATTATATTTTGATAATTCTGCCGAAAATTACGGACTTAACACTAAAAAATATGGAAATTACTATTTTTTTACCGAAATTATAAATATTCTAAATTAAATTCAAGTCTCTCAAAATAATTTTTACCATTGTTGATACAAAAATACCAACACGCCGGCTGATCCGGCAGGAATTTTTTTAGTGTGTGCTAAAAAAAAACAGCGGTGTTGCTAAAATGCAGACCGCTATTTTTTTTGAGCTATTCCCGCTTTACTCAACCACCAAAGTTTGAATGGAGTGTGGCAAACCGGTAACTTCCGCCGCTTTTCCTGCAATCCATAAGCGGTACTTAATTTTATCGTTACTTTGATTCATCACCACGACTGCAATTTTTCCGTCGGTATTCAAAAACGCTGTGGTCAGTAATTGTCCGCGACTCGCGGAACTGATAATGCGTTTCGCCCCCGGACGAATGAATTTTGAAAAATGCCCGATGTAATAAAACGAACTAAGATACGTAATTTTATCCGTTTTGGTATCGGCATGAACGGGCGCGAAACAAAAATTACCGACGTGATTAGGTCCGCCCGTTTCGTCGAGCAAAACGTTCCAATCCGTCCAAGCAGTCGTACCGTTGTTGAAATCATTTATCATAGAGCGACCGTACATTTCTCCCCAATTCCAATCATTTATTTTATCCGGTTTAAAACTTTCAGCACAACCCTCCGTGAAAATTAAATGCGTTTTCGGATACGCTTCTGCTGTGCGTTTTACGTTGTCGTAGATATTGCCGCCACCCGTCCAACTTTCATACCAATGAAAACCGATTCCCCACACGTATTTCGCTGCTTCCGGATCATCGAGAATCGTACTCGCACGTTGGTATATCAAATCGCGATTGTGATCCCAAGCAATAATTTTTTTGTCGGAATACCCGCCGGCGTGCATCGTCGGACCGAGTACTTTAATAAAATCGCGCTCTTGTACGGCAGAAAAAATACACGATTCCCAAGATTGCGTTGCCATGGGTTCGTTTTGTACCGAAATTCCCCAAAAATTTATGCCTTCTTTTTTGTACGCATCTAAAAACTTCACATAATAGTTCGCCCAATTTTTATAAAATTCGGGTTTCAGCGTACCGCCGTGCAAAATATCGTTGTTACTTTTCATCCATGCCGGCGGACTCCAAGGCGTTGCAAACATCGTCAGATTTCCGCCTGCCGTCTTCATGGCTTCTTTAATAAAAGGTATTCTGAATTTACGATCATGTGCAACATCAAAAGTTTTTAATGCTGCGTCGTTCTCTTTGACGTAAGTATATGAATCGCTCGAAAAATCACAACTGTGAATATTCGTTCTACCGAAAGTATAGCCGATACCTTTAACCGGATCGTACAAATTTTCGATGATTTCTTGTTGTTTCGGTTTAGAAAGTTTGTAAAAAGTTTCAGCACTTGCATCCGTTAAAGCACCGCCGATACCCAAAAAAGTTTGAAAAGTTTTGGTCGGATCAACGAAAACGCAAGGCTGCGTTTCTTTCGGCTGACCGAAATCGTTGAAGGTTAAAGTATCCGTTGCTTTCAAGCGCAAATCTGTCAGCGCAGCAGTTGTGTACACCGTAATTTTTTTGCCAACAAGCGCGGATAATACGGGCGTTTTTTTTTCACTTGAAAACGATATGGCACTGATTGTCAATAAGCACAACGCGCAACCACCAAAAAATAATTTAATCATATTAAATCAAGATGTGAGAATGTGAAATAAGGCAGTTATAAAAAAATAAAGGTAATGACTTAGAATGTAAGCTGTGAATTTTACTTGTTAAAGTGACTTGAAATATTCTGACGGTCTCAATTAAAACCGTACGCCTCTAATTGATATCATTTAAGAAATCCGTTAAAATGATTGAATCAACTGCTTCAAAATTGAACAAATTATTCGATTTTCATGAATTCACACCAAAATTTTTCACTTTACTTAAAAGTGGAATTGATAAGAAGCAATTTTCAAAAGATGTTGTTTCAGGTATTATCGTCGGTATTGTTGCCTTACCACTCGCAATTGCTTTTGCGATTGCATCGGGAGTTTCACCTGAAAAAGGTTTAATCACCGCCGTAGTTGCTGGCTTAATTATTTCCACGCTTGGAGGAAGTCGCGTACAAATTGGCGGACCAACGGGAGCATTTATTATAATTGTAGCCGGCATAGTTAATCAATTTGGCGTTGATGGTTTAATTATTTCTACTTTTTTGGCAGGATTTATTTTGCTTGTTATGGGATTTGTGCGAATTGGAAATTTATTAAAATTTATACCTTACTCGCTCATAGCAGGTTTTACGTCGGGCATAGCGATAATAATTTTTACAAGTCAAATTAAAGATTTTTTTGGACTTTATTCGATAGCCTTACCGAGTGATTTTTTAGGGAAATGGAAAATATACTTCGAAAGTATAGGAACTATAAATATTTACGCACTTATAATCAGTACTTTCACTGTTTTGGTAACTTTATTTTGGAGTAAAATAACACTGAAAATTCCCGGTTCTCTCATTTCAATTTTAGTTTGTACACTGGCAGTACATTTTTTTAAGATTCCTGTTGATACAATCGCCTCAAAATTTGGAGATATTCCGCGCTCACTTCCTATGCCACGATTTCCTGATGTGCATTTTGCGACTTTACAGCATTTAATTAAACCGGCATTTGCAATTGCTCTTTTAGGCGCTATCGAAAGTTTGCTTTCAGCCGCAGTTGCCGATGGAATGATTGGCGGCAAACACAGATCTAATATGGAACTTGTTGCGCAAGGTTTAGCAAATATTTGTTCTGCATTATTTGGTGGCATTCCGGCAACCGGTGCTATTGCACGTACCGCTACAAACGTAAAAAATGGAGGAAGAACGCCTATTGCCGGAATAGTTCATGCCCTAACTTTATTGTTAATCATGTTAGTGTTCGGTTCTTATGCCAAACTTATTCCGTTGAGTTGTTTAGCCGGAATTTTAATGGTTGTGGCTTATAATATGGGAGAATGGAACTCTTTTATTTCCGTTATAAGGAGTAACAGATATGATGCTTTGATATTACTCGTAACATTTTTCTTGACAGTTGTATTCGATTTAATAATTGCGATTGAAATTGGTGTGGTGCTTTCTTCGTTTGTATTTATGAAACGTATGTCGGATATAGCACAATTTAATTTAACCGAAGGCAGCTCCGAAAAAACTTTTTTGGATGAAAAAATTCAAGTTCCTAAAGATGTAATAATTTATGAAATAAACAGTCCGTTATTTTTCGGTGTTGCGCAAAGATTTCAAGAAGTTGTTTCCGAAATACAAGTAAAACCCAAAAAGATAATTTTGCGTATGCGGTTCGTCCCTTTTATTGATGCAACAGGTATATTTAGGTTAGGCGAAATCGTTAAATTCTATAAAAAAAATAATGTCACTATTATTATAAGTGAGCCTCAAAAAGAAGTTTTGAGAACAATTCTTTCTAATCATATCATTGACAGACACAATATTGCAACGGATATTCATCAGGCAATTGAAATGTAAATTGATTTTTTACAAATCCTTTTAAGTGAATTTTATTGACATACGATATTGGGTTGAAAGAGATTTTTTTTAAAAACGAATTTTGGTTCATTGAAGATATTTGTGTATATAAAATACGTCGCTCCGAAGTCATTAAAAATTACCTTTTTTGTTATTTCTGACAGAAAACTCCTAATCAAGTAATAAAAAGTCTTGTACAGGTGACCTGTCATAAGAAAAATTTAAAAAAAAAGTATTAGCTCCGTTAAGAGCTAACTGTTAATTCTATCTTCATAAAAATATTCGATGAACCAAATATTTTTGAACCTTTACTTAATTACAATAAGCATATACTCTAATCTTCCTTTTCTTAAAAAGTATCAGAAAATCATTAGTTACTTAAATAATGAAAAAGAAAATAGAAAAAGTAAAAATTATTAAAAAAGTTGGAATGTTTAAAGATTTAAAATTCCAAAAACAATTGACCAAAAACAATTGACCAAAAACAATTGACTGCCAGAGTTTTAATTTTTAAAATAAAAACTTGGAATTCTGTATAAGTAGATGAATAAAAATAAACGTGTTTAAATTCCTTCATCTACTTAAATGATTTTTAGATCGAAGAATTTTAGCACATTTATATTTAGGACCTTCCTCAAGAAAAGTATACCGGCTTAACATATTGTAAATAAAATTTACATGCTAAAGAGTTTGGAGGTCACAAAATCCTAAAAAAAATGGAAAAGCAATTACAGGCTTTATATATCTTTCAAGTACAGATCCCACATAAATGAAGAATATGCTTTTGGTAAATTTAGTACCAAGGTTTATTTAAAAGAATTATAAAATTGAGCAATCATTACACCATATTTTACTTTAGAGGAAAAAAAAGATTTTAATTAAGTTTTTTGTTCGCTGTAAAACGATACAAAATGCGTTTTGCGATTTTATTACATTTTTTCAAAAATTATTCTCACAAAAAAAGGTACCAAGTATTTATTTATTTGCTGCCTTTTTTTTGTGCTTGTCATGTGCAATAAAAATACCGGTTATTTACCCATAATAATTTTGAACTCAGCAATTTTAATAGCCGTAATAAACGGGTGTTTACCTGCTCTCAAAATATTGAAATGCTTGTCTTCTGAAACAACAAATCGTGCTTGTCCGGCTATGGCACAATCCGGAAATTTATTATCTTCAAGGTCGGCAGTAATAAGATTCCAAGCATAGCAGCGCGTGATGTATTCAATATCAGGAAGGTTATTAAGTGTTTGCATAAAAATATTAGCCGCTTCCGGCCCGTAAAATTCCTGAAGAATTTCCCCGTACTCTTCTAAAATATCAGTAATTACACACAAAAAAAATTCCTTGCATCGCGTCAAACTCAACCAAATTCAATGGTGCGGAGAACGGTCGGAAATAGAAGTAATCAGAACATTTGTACCTAAAAGATAACGCTCCATTAATTATTTTTCTTTTTCTTCTTATAAGATGTACGCTTGGGTGTATTCAATATGATGTCGGCATTTAAACCTTTTTCATCTCATGTTTTATTTGCCGATTGTGTTGCTCTATTAGCAAAAAAATCGGCGAGTATATCTTCTATGGGCGATAAATCTTCATCTGGAATATTTCGTGCATAATTTCAATAATTCTAATTGCATATTGCTCAATTGCAGAGACAGGGCTTGCAATTGCATAATTAAACCTGTTGAATTATTGCCGGTATTATTGATTTATATCCACACAAAACTAAATCATTTTTTTCAGTTTGGAAATAAAATTTTGAAAATTTTATCTGCCAATATACAAAAAAAGCATGTCCGACATTTATTTTTTTGGTGCATTTTTTTGTAAAATATTTTTTCACCAATTTGAAAAAGCGTATTATCTTTGAACGTTAAAAATAAAATCTTCGCTTTGCAGATGGTAGGGAGCATTACTCAAGAGCATACTCAAATGATTCACGCTTAACTTAAACGATTGCGTAACGTGTTGGAAAAAACAATTTAATTAATGAAAAAAACAATTTTTGCTCTACTAACCATAATCGCTGTAAATTTTCAGCCGATAGCTGTTAGCCGAGTATTTGCTCAACAAGCTGAAAATTCGGGTTTGTTCGATATTGATATTACCGTTGCGAATGCACAAAGACATTTAGCTGTACTGACTTCCGATTCGCTTGAAGGCAGAGAAACCGGTAAGGAAGGCAACAATAAAGCCGCTCGATATATTGCGCGACAATTTGAACAAATGGGTTTGAAAATAATTACGCCAAACAATTCTTATTTTCAACCGATTGTTTTCAGTAATGAAGGTTGGAGTGATGCCAAAATGATTGTGAACAATGATCAAATTTTGCATCAAAGTACGGAATTTTATGCATTTCCCGGCAGAAATCCGCAACACGAAGATACATTAAGTGTCAAAGACGTTATTTTTTTAGGTTACGGCATTGACGATAAAATGTACAGCGATTACAAAAACAAAAACCTGAAAAATAAAATAATCTTGGTTTATACCGGCGAACCTTTAAACGCTGACAGTATCTTTACGATTACTAAAACAAAAATCCCTTCGGATTGGACGACCGACGCCAATAAAAAATTAAAAACCGCCTATACAAAAGGCGTGAAAGCAGTAATATTTATTGACGAAAATTACGTTAAAAACTTGCGCCGTAACCGTTCGAGATTCTCGCGCAATATTACGGGTGATGTTGAAAATTCGGATTCGTTGGTGACGAATTTATACATTTCTCAAGAAACGGCTTTTAAAATTTTTAAAGAAAAAAACGGTAAGACATCGCTGGAAAAGCACATTGCTGATAAAGGCAAAACAAAAAGCATAAAACTTGTTGTACCCGTAAAACTTGCGCTGAATAAATTTTTACGACAACTCAAAAGTCAAAACGTCATGGGTGTAATTGAAGGCAGCGATTCTGTTTTGAAAAATGAATACGTCGTTATTTCCGCGCATTATGATCATTTAGGCAAGCAAGGCGATAAAATTTATCACGGTGCGGACGACGACGGCAGTGGTACAACGGGCGTATTGTGCATGGCGCAAGCATTTATGGATGCGAAAAAATCCGAAAAAAACCCGAAGCGAAGTATTCTTTTAATGTTAGTGTCGGGTGAAGAAAAAGGTTTGCTCGGCTCAAAATTTTATACCACCTATCCGGTAATTCCGCTCGAAAGTACAGTTGCGGACATCAATATTGATATGATAGGGCGCGTAGATGATATTTACAAAACCGATCCGAATTATATTTACGTCATTGGTTCCGATAAAATCAGCAAAGATTTGGATACTATAGTGAACGTTGCTAACGATAAATACACGCATCTCAAACTCGATTATACCTATAACGACGAAAAAGATCCGAACAGATATTATTATCGCAGCGATCACTATAATTTTGCGGTACATGGTATTCCCGTCGTTTTCTATTTCAACGGAACGCACGCCGATTATCACCAACCGACCGACACGTACGATAAAATTAATTTTGAGCGACTCGTTAAAGTAGCAAAATTAGCGTTTCATACCGCATGGTCAGTAGCCGACAAACCGGAACGCTTACGGATTGATAAAAAATAAAAAAATTATATTCCTTTAGATGCTTCGCGTTTTTGAGAGTTCTATGATTGCGTTAAATGTTTCGGATTTTACAAGCGGTGTTTATTTTATTTCAATCCGAAATCCGAAATCCTGTGAAGTTTGTAAAAAATTAAAATTAATTTTGAAATTAAAACCCGATTTCGAAATTGAAAATAAATTTTTTTTCAAAAAATAAAAAATGCGCGAAGAAATATTTTTTCTCCGCGCATTTTTTTTTGATTTTTATTTAAAATTTAAGATCGTAAAACATAAATCGCAAATAGTTCAAGAAAGTCTGTTTCTGTAATCTTTATAATCAAAACGGCGAAATAATTCAAAACTACCGTTTAGTTTTATCATGCCGATGTCCGGATGTTTTACGCCATTGAAGGTAGAAGTTTTTACCATAGTGTAGTGCATCATATCCTCGAAAATAATTGTATCGCCTATGTGAACTTCTTTTTCAAAATCGTATTCAGCCATATAATCGCCACTCAAACAACTTGTCCCGCCGATTCGGTAAGAATACGGAAGCGGAAATTCGGATGTCGGATTGTGACCGTTTTGCGAATAGTTGCTCCCGATTTTTGAAATTACTTTTACTTTCGGTCTGTACGGCATTTCTAAAGTGTCGGGCATGTGCGCCGTAAAACTTACATCGGTGACAATTGTTTTTACGCCGTGATTATCAACAATATCCATTACGCTCGCTTTCAGATAGCCGGCGTTCCAAGCAACTGCACTACCGGGTTCTAAAATAATATCTAAATGCGGGTAGCGTTTTTTGAAGTTTTTGAGTGAGGTGATTAATTTTTCAACATCATAACCTTCCCGCGTCATCAAATGTCCTCCTCCGAAGTTGATCCATTTCAACTTTGAAAAGTATTTGCCCAGTTTTTCTTCTACCGAATTTATTAATCCTTCTGTATCTGATGCGCTTGATTCGCAGAGACAATGCACGTGCAAACCTTCTATGCCTTCCGGTAATTTGTCACCCAATAAATTTATATCAATACCTAAACGACTGCCGGCTTTTCCCGGATTATACAATTCGGTTTCAACGACCGAATATTCCGGATTAATGCGCAAACCGGCAGAAACATTCGACTGTTTTGCATTGAATTTTTTAATACGCGGATAAAATTTTTGAAATTGATTCAGAGAATTAAAAGTAATATGACTAGAATATTTCAGGATGCGGGAAAATTCTTCCTCAAAGTAAACTACTGCATAAGTGTGCGCTTTAAAAATAGTTTGTAGGCATTGTACATCAATGGATTCGGAGGAATTACTTGTTTTTGACCGCTGACTACCGGCATTCATTTCTTCAAAACACAAACGCGCTTCGTACAAACTGCTTGCAGTTGCACCGTCAAGATACTGCCGAACAATGTCAAATGCTTTCCACATCGCAAAACCTTTGAGTGCCAATATAATATGCACGCCGGTTTCAGCTTTTACGTGCCGGATCAGCTCTAAATTTTTAATTAAAAGTGCTTCTTCTAAAACAAAACACGGACTTTTCATAGACAATTACGAATTACAATGTAAACAATCACGAATTACGAATTACGAGGAATCAATTACGAATTACGTATTGTGAGGAATAAAAAAATTGAAAAAATGATCATAATGAATGAATCAAGAATTACGAGCAGTAAATTGTTCATGATTTCCAATTAATTTCGTAGTTCGTAATTCGCAATTGATTATTTCGCTCCCATACGGATTGCACCGTCCAAACGAATCACTTCGCCGTTCAGCATAATGTTCTCAATGATGTGTTTTGCTAAAAAAGCATATTCGTCGGGTTGTCCGAGTCGCGCCGGAAAAGGTACTTGTTTACCGAGCGATTGTCGCACTTCTTCGGGCATCGCAGCTAATAACGGTGTTTCAAAAATGCCCGGAGCAATTACCATAACGCGAATACCGAAACGTGCCAATTCGCGTGCGATCGGCAAAGTCATGGCAACGATACCGCCTTTTGATGCCGAATAAGCCGCTTGACCTATTTGTCCGTCGAAAGCGGCAACGGAAGCGGTTGAAATAATAATACCGCGTTCGCCGTCTTCACCGGCTATATTTTTTTGCATCGCATCGGCAGCTAATCGAATAACGTTGAAAGTGCCTATCAAGTTTATGTTTATCACTTTCGCAAATGATGCCAAGTTGTGAATACCTGTTTTACCGAGAATTCTTTCCGCCGGTCCGATACCGGCACAATTAACGGCACCGTGCAAAGAACCGAAGTGTTGCACAGCAAAATTGATAGCGTTTTGCACACTCAGTTCATCCGTAACATCAGTTTTTATAAATTTTGAGTATTTACCGAGCATTTTTTCGGCTTGTTCACCGCCTTCGTTGTTTATGTCGGCGATAATAACGTTGCCGTTATTTTCGGTAATCATACGCGCAGACGCTAAACCCAAACCTGAAGCACCACCGGTTACAATGAAAGTTTTATTTTTTATGAGCATAAATTATTTTTTCAATTAAGTTCAAGTAGGATTTAAAGTTGCTTTTAAGATGTAATAAATCAGTATCGTTTCCGCAGGGCATTTCTTTAATTAAACGTTTCTACCGACAAATCATCTATCCAAATTTTTTTATTACCGCCGTTATTATCAAATCCGATAAAAACACTGTCGAAATCTATTTTCGGTATTTTGGCATCTATCTGGATTGGGCGTGTTTCAAAATTATTCATCAATCTTTGTAAACGAATTTCGTTGATTCGGACGATGCGCTTATTTTTTATAAAAATAATTTGAAATTTCGACATTTTCCAAACATCGGTTTCTTTTTCTCTGATATAAAAAGTAGCAGTGGCGCGCAACCATGTTTTATTTTTATCGAAACGCGGTAAGGGATATTCCGAAACTTGATGCATTTTATCCAAATACAAAGATTTTTTTCCGGCAATTACCGAATCCATACTCAAATGTGTGGAAGTATCTGCTTCAAAATTATTGGTATAAAAAACTTCAATATTTTTTCTTTCGCCTTTTACATCATACTTATTATCTAAAAGTTTATCATCGTCGCGGTCGTGCTGTGTTTTGCCCAACACGCGCCAAAAATAAGCGCGTGTCATATTTTCACCGTCAAAATTTCCGCCGATGTGCGCGTTGTAAGTCCAAAAAAGGTTCATGTAAATGCAAGCGGCAATAAATAAAGCGATAAGCGTTGGAAGAAGAATTTTGGATTTTGGATTTTGTATAATTGAAGTCATTGAATCGGATTTTTCCAAAGTCCGAAGTCCGGCTTCTTTTATCCGAAATACGAAATCTAATAACCATTGTATAAACGCAGCAAACGGAATGGCGAGTATCGAATAGGTTTGAATCATTTGCCTTTGACCGATACTTGCGGCGTACCACCAAATTTTATAGGCGAACGACACGTAAATAAATGCCGCTAAAAAAACGGTAATCGGAAAGAAAATACCGCGTTGTTTTTTAAACAGCAGCACTAAACCGAACACCGCAAAAATCATAATCGGCGTATAAACGAACCAACCTTTTTGTGCACTGAATAACCCGACAATGATATGCGGATGTTTCCAATCGAAAAAATCTTCGCCGTCGCCGTAACTGTTATACAGAAATTTGCCCGTTGCTGCTTTCCAATAAAAGAGTTGTACGGATACCCAAGCCGCAAAAGTAATCACTGCAACTGCGACACTCAAAATATTTTCCTTTAAAAACAACAACCGTTGTCCCGCATCGTCAAGTGAGCCGATACCCCATAAAACAGGCAACAAAATAATCGGTAACTCCGACGGACGGGCTAACACAGCTAAACCAATTGTGGTGCCGATGCCGATAGCCGGCAAAAGGATTTTAGATTTTGAATTTTGAATTTTAGATTTCTTATTGAAAACAGCTTGTGCATATTCCTTTGTTTGTTGTCCTTCTTGTAGAGTTCTTTTATTTTCAATCTTTTCATTTGCCCCGGTTTCATAAAATTTCAAGATATTCCAAACCAATAGCGCGTATAGAGTGAAAATATAACTGTGGGGCATCGCGTTGGTAACGGACGCATAATCCAAGTAATTGGTAGCTAAAATATACAACACGAGCGTTAAGGCAATTGCTTTATCACTGAATTTTAATTTTATAAGCACTTTTCGAACGTAATACAGTCCGACAAAAGCCACCAACAAACTCCAAAACTGAATAGCAAACTGATAGGGTAACGAAAAACCGTCGGCAGCATAACCTAAAAAATTTGCTGAAAAATGTGCCGCAAAAAAAGCCGGTGCATACATAATCGCCATGCCGGACGCATATTTCATCACTTGATTATCGGTCGGCGTATATAAAGCGGTGCTGTAATAAACTGTTTGCGGATTGTATTTTTTTTGGATATCGTCTTTGAAACCTACTTTAAGGGGATCATTATAAATAAAAAAAGCCGGTAAATAAAAATAATAGCCTGCAATATCCCAACTCAGTTCTGCTTCGGTTTGCGGTTTTTGCCATTTCGGATAAAAAACAAACGATGCATAAGTTAACACGCAAGCAGCAAATAATAATGCCGAATTAGAATAAGTTTTGTTCATTTGAGAACGATGCATGATGAAACTTCGTAACTACGAACGATTCAAGAAATTTTTTGCAAATATAAGTTTCCTTTATCGGATTTTTGAGCGTCTTCTGAATACTTTAAAAAATTCAAAAACCATATCCTGTCGAGTTTGACGCATAATTGATGCCGTTTCAGCGTTATTAAATCGAATTTTTTTGTCTCTATTGTAAATCGGATTTTTATGCGCGAAAAAAATACAGAGTGGATATTACATAAAAAAGAAATTGTCAGAAATGCTGTTAATCGCTTTTTTTATCCGGTGCGACTTTTAACGGTTTGTATTTTTTTTATTTTCCCTTGCGTGATATGGGGGCAAGAATCATTACAAGGGTCGGTGTATACGCGCATTGACGGCACTTATTTAATGTCCGCGACGATACAACCGAACGGCGACACGTTGATTGATGTCACTTTGCATGAAGTAGAAGTACGCGCACCGCGCAATTTTGCCAATCCGGACGAGTATAAACGTTGGGAAAAATACCGTTACTACGCACCTTCGGTCGTGAATTATGCAGCTGAAGCAGTGAAAACCTATCGTCAATTAGAGGTCGCAACGCGCAACGGCACATCGAAAGAAAGAAAAAAATATATTCATACGCTCGAAGATCAAATGGAAGGTAAAATGCGCGTGCAATTGAAAAATCTGACGCGCACACAAGGTTTGTTGCTGATAAAAATGGTGGAGCGAGAACTCCATATGCCTTTTTATGATTTAGTGAAAGATGTAAAAGGCGGTTTTACGGCATTTTATTGGAACGAGTTCGGAAAAATTTATGATTATCATTTGAAAGACGGATACCAACGCGGTAAAGACGTGATTATGGATTCCGTATTAGATCAGTATGATTTGAGCATTTATTTACAATAACGTGGGTTCGGAGATTTATTTCTGTTGGTGTTGTTTAATATAAAAATATTCGAACTCACATTACAATAAAAAAAGCCGTTGCTTGTGAATAAGCAACGGCTTTAAAATCAAAAAGAACCAACCAAAAAATGTATGAAAAAAAACATTTACTTCACAAGCACAAAGGTATGCTCTTTTTGATTTAATTATTGTTAAGCTAATATTAATTCGGAAGACGAAACGAAATTTTGTTTTAAAAAAATTCTTATTATTTAAATAAAAAATAAGCCGAAACGGATACTAAAAATTCTGAAACGAAATTAGCATAAATTTTTAAACAACCTAAAAAATTATTCGTAAAACGATTTTCAATGCTTCATAGCGGTATAATTTTCAAAAAAATACGGTATCGTCTCTATTCCTTTATAAAAATTGAATAAACCGTAATGCTCGTTCGGTGAGTGTAAACCGTCGCTGTCCAAACCGAAACCCATTAAAATAGTTTTCACACCCAACTCTTGCTCAAACAATGCAACTATCGGAATAGAACCACCTTCTCTGCTCGGAATCGGCACTTTGCCGAAAGTTTGTTCCATCGCTTTTGATGCAGCTGCATATTCAACAGTATCAGTCGGAGTAACTGCCGGCAAACCGCCGTGTAAATTAGTAACTTTTACTTTCACGGATTGAGGCGCAATTTTCAAGAAATGCGTGGTAAATTTTTTTACGATTTCTTCATCGGTTTGGTTAGGTATCAAGCGCATCGAAATTTTCGCAAACGCTTCTGAAGGTAATACCGTTTTTGCACCCGCACCGGTGTATCCACCCCAAATACCGTTGAGTTCTAAAGTCGGACGGATAGTCGTGCGTTCGCGGGTTGAATAACCGTGTTCACCTTGTACATCTCCTATATGCAAATCTTTTTTGTAATAAGCTAAATCGAAAGGAGCTTTTGCCATTTCTGAACGTTCGGCGAGCGAAACTTCAACAACATTATCATAAAAACCCGGTATCGTGACTCTCCCCGCCGCATCGTGCAGTGAAGCAATCATTTCGCACAGCGTCGTAATCGGATTCGCCACCGCACCCCCGTAAACGCCGGAATGTAAATCACGATTCGGTCCCGTCACTTCAACTTCCAAATAAGCTAAACCACGCAAACCCGTAGTAATGCTCGGTATATCGTTCGCGATGATAGATGTATCGGAAATAAGTACGACGTTACAAGCCAATTTTTTTTTGTTATCGGCTATGAACTTTGCCAGATGTGCTGAACCTATTTCTTCTTCACCTTCTATAATTACTTTTACGTTGCACGGTAAATTGCCGGTTTTTATCATTCCTTCTAACGCTTTTACGTGCATAAAAAACTGTCCTTTATCATCACAAGAACCGCGCGCGAAAATGGCACCTTCCGGATGTATGTCCGTCACCTTTATAACGGGTTCAAACGGCGGCGAATGCCACAGATTAATCGGATCTGCCGGTTGTACGTCGTAATGTCCGTAAACTAAAACCGTAGGTTTGGTTGCATCGAATATTTTTTCGCCGTAAACAACCGGATTTCCCGGTGTCGGCATCAACATCACGTTATCCAAACCCGCTTTTGTGAGGTGCGTACCGACGCTTTCTGCCATTTTTTGAATATCGCCTGCGTGTTTCGGGTCGGCGGAAACGGACGGAATTTTAAGTATTTCCAATAATTCATCTAAAAAACGTTGCTTATTGGCGTTTAAATAATTTTGAACTTGTTCCATGTTTTATATTTTTATCGTTACAGTTAAAATGCAAATATAGGAGCGGTTAAGGAAATAAAAATAAAATTCAATCCCGTTTCGCGGATTTATATTTACTTTTGTACGGTTTTTTAAATACCTTAAATCCTGAATAATGGAAGTTGAAATCAGAAAATCTAAATCCGAAAGCAAAATTCTTTTTATAGATCGCGACGGGACACTCATTATAGAACCTAAAACCGATTTTCAAATAGATAGTTTGGCTAAATTGGAATTTTATCCGCAGGTATTCAAATATCTCGGAAAAATTGCCGAAGAATTGGATTACGATTTGGTGATGGTGACAAATCAAGATGGATTAGGGACGGATGTTTTTCCGGAATCTACTTTTCATCCGGCGCACGAAAAAATGATGTCGGCTTTTGAAAATGAAAATATCCGCTTTAAATTTGTCCATATCGATAAAAGTTTTGAACATGAAAATGCGCCTACACGAAAACCGCGAACAGGTATGCTGAACGAATATTTAAATAACCCCAAGCAATACGACTTAAAAAACTCTTTTGTTATCGGAGATAGATTGACGGATATTGAATTGGCAAAAAATTTAGGCTGTAAAGGTATTTTGTTGCATCCGAACGCGGAGACGATTATTTCCGGTAATCCACTTCAAGATTTTTGTGCTTTAGAAACCAATAATTGGAAAAAAATTTACGAGTTTTTAAGTCTGCCGAAGCGCGTAGCGGAAGTAAAACGCACTACAAAAGAAACAGATATTTTTATTCGCCTTTCAACAGATGGAACCGGTAAAGCGGATATAAAAACCGGACTACACTTTTTTGATCACATGCTTGAACAAATTGCACGCCATTCGGGTTGTGATTTAAAGGTTCATACAAAAGGCGATTTGCACATTGATGAACATCATACGATTGAAGATACCGCACTCGCACTCGGAGAAGCCTTTAAAAAAGTTTTGGGCGATAAACGCGGCATAGAACGATACGGATTTGATATACCGGTTTCGGATTTCGGGTTTAGGATTTCGGATTTCGGAAACACCAAATCCGAAACGCAAAATGCAAAACCCGAAACGCAAAATGTAAAACCCGAAATCCGAAATACAAAATTCGAAAAGCAAAACCCGATAACCGAATTTTATCTTCCTATGGACGATGCGCTGGCACATGTCGG
Organism: Chitinophagales bacterium; assembly: GCA_038226035.1. Taxonomy (GTDB): domain Bacteria; phylum Bacteroidota; class Bacteroidia; order Chitinophagales; family Saprospiraceae; genus JAAFJT01. Next base: position 39,033 of record JBBRQS010000002.1, read on the forward strand.
AATAGATTTCGGCGGAAGACCTTGGTTAGTTTGGGATGTCATTTTTAGGCGCGAGAGGGTAGGAGATGTGCCGACGGAAATGTTTTATCATTTTTTCAAATCTTTCAGCGACGCGGCACAATGTAATTTGAATATTAAAGCGGAAGGTACTAATGAACATCATAAAATTGAATCCGTATTTAAAGCTTTTGCGCGCGCAATAAAATCGGCGGTGCGGCGTGATATAAACAATATCGGTGTATTGCCGTCAACAAAAGGTGTACTTTAATTTAATGTTAAACGGTAAATGGAAACCCGTCCATTTACCACTGAATATTTATCATTTACCATTTACCATCAATGATTTTTAAATTTCCACACGAATCAGACATTCCGCAAGAGTATCAATTTACGGAACTCATTCACATTCGCCAATATTTAATCGGCGGTGAATTGCACCCATGGTCGGGCGAAGTGCAAGAAGTTCGGTCCCCGATTTATATTAAAGACGGAACAAAACTTGAACAAAAATTATTGGGTAGCTACCCGCTTATCGGCGAAAAAGAAGCCTTGCAAGCTTTAGAAGCAGCAGAGAAAGCTTACAACTACGGTCGCGGAGAATGGCCTACGATGGGTGTTGCGGACAGAATTAAGTGCGCCGAAAATTTCGTGAAAAAAATGGTCGGCTTTCGCGCTCATGTCGTGAAATTATTGATGTGGGAAATCGGAAAGAATTTAGCGGATTCGGAAAAAGAATTTGACCGGACTGTTGAATATATTTTCAATACAATTGAAGAATTAAAAAGTTTAGATCGCATCAGCAGTGGTTTCAAAATTGAACAGGGTGTCATCGGACAAATTCGCCGCTCGCCTTTGGGTATTGTCTTGTGTATGGGTCCGTTCAATTATCCGCTCAACGAAACTTATACTATGTTGATTCCGGCGTTGATGATGGGAAATGTCGTGCTGTTCAAACCGCCCCGCCAAGGTCTTTTGTTGAATGATATATTTCAAGAAGCCTACCGCGATTGTTTTCCCGCCGGAGCGATAAATTTTTTGTACGGAAGAGGCAGTGCTGTTGTGCCTTGCTTAATGAGTTCCGGAAAAATAGACGTTTTAACTTTAATCGGCTCGAGCAAAATGGCAGACAGGTTGCAAAAACTGCATCCGAAACTGAATCGTTTGCGTTCGGTTTTGGGTTTAGATGCTAAAAACGCGGCTATCGTGATGCCGAATGCAGATTTAGATGTAGCGGTAAAAGAATGTTTACTCGGTTCACTTTCGTTCAATGGACAACGTTGTACGGCTATTAAAATTATTTTTATCCATCGTTCTTTAGCGGAAAATTTTTTAGAAAAATTTAACGCCGGTATCGCGGCTATGAAAGTTGGAATGCCTTGGGAAAAAGGGGTGGTAATTACGCCTGTAGCGGAATCCGAAAAGCCGGCTTATCTGAAAAGTATCGTAGACGACGCCGTCGCAAAGGGTGCAAAAATAATAAACGCACATGGCGGAGAAAGTTCGGGATCATTTTACTATCCGGCAGTCGTATATCCGGTAAGTAAAGGCATGACGATGTACACCGAAGAACAATTCGGACCGGTTGTGCCGATTGTACCTTTCGATAATAAGGAAGAAACGATACAATATTTAATTGAATCCAATCACGGACAACAAGTATCTATTTTTGATACCGACCCGAAAGAAACCGCGAATTTGTTGGACCATTTAGTGAATCAAGTCTCGCGCGTGAACATCAATGCACAATGCCAACGCGGACCAGATACATTTCCGTTTACGGGTCGTAAAGATTCCGCACAAGGTACTTTGTCTGTGAATGACGCACTGCGCAGTTTTTCTATCCGTACCATTGTTGCAACAAAAGATACGGCTAATAATAAAGAGTTGATTAATAAAATCGTTACGGACGATATGTCGCACTTTCTTTCTACCCGATTTATTTTTTAGAAAAGAATTCGTAATTCGTAATTGAATTCACTATGTTCGCAATTTTTATCGCCGTACTAACGCGCTTGTTCGCCATCGTCAATCCGATGGGTGCAGTGCCGTTGTTTCTCACGATGACGGCAGCGTATACCGAACAAGAACGCAAACGCACGGCGCGCAACACAAGTTTGTATTTTGTCGGCATTTTGTTGGTATTTTTTTGGGCGGGAACTTATATTCTCGGGTTTTTCGGATTAACTATTAATGCATTGCGCATTGCGGGCGGGTTGGTTATTCTGACATCCGGTTTTGCTTTACAGAATGATAAATACGCCGAAAATCATGCAATGAGCGAAGACGTGCAGAAAGAAGCTATGGAAAAACCCGATATTTCTTTTTCGCCCATGGCAATGCCGATGTTATCCGGTCCCGGATCAATTTCTTTATTGGTTGGTTTTTTTGCGGAGTACGAAACGCTGCCGCAACGTTTCGTAATTACCGGCGTGATAATCCTGAACGGTTTTATTGTGTATGGTATTTTATATTCTGCACCGTTTTTTTACAGATTATTGGGTGTTACCGGACTTAAAGTCGGTTCGCGGATTATGAGCTTTATCACCATGTCTATCGGTGTGCAATATATTATTATGGGTGTAGTAGCTTTAGTAAAAACGATTTAATTATAACGCTTTAAGTCTGCTAATTGCTTGAGCCGGGTTTTTATCTCCGAATACGCTGTTACCGGCAACCAAAACATTGGCACCGGCGCGCAAAACCACTTCCGCATTTTGCAAACCTATGCCGCCGTCCACTTCAATCAATGCTTTTATATTCCGTTCGTCCAACCTTTCGCGCAGTTGTTTAATTTTATTTAAGGTTTGATAAATAAACTTTTGTCCGCCGAATCCCGGATTAACGGACATAATAAGAAACACATCTGCCACTTCCAAAATATCTTCCAACATTACAATCGGCGTATGCGGATTAATGGCAATACCCGCTTTAACGCCCATAGATTTTATATGTTCAAGTGTTCGATGTACGTGCGCAGTTGCTTCCAAATGAAAAGAAATTACATCAGCACCCGCTTTTTGAAACGCTTCTACATAACGTTCCGGTTCGTTAATCATCAGATGCACGTCAAGCGGTTTTGTACACATTTTTTTAACGGCTTCTACGATCATCATGCCGAAAGTTATATTCGGTACAAAACGCCCGTCCATTACATCAAGGTGTAACCAATCGGCTTCACTGTTATTCACTACAGAAATTTCGTCCGCTAATTTCGTAAAATCTGCTGCAATGAGTGAAGGTGCTATTAAATGTTTGCCCATATTCTGTTATTATTTTTTTTGCGTTTTTAAATTTTCAAACTTTCCGGTATTTTTTTGCGTATATAAATCAGTGCTGAAATGTTTGCAGATAGAGAAATTAACATTTTAATAATTGCTTTTTATCGTCGGACATCTTACATTTGTAAAAGTTAATTTGTTATTCCGATTTACATCACCTTTTAATCCTCGAACTTACTATGCTTATTCTTTGTCTCATTCTGCCGCTTTCCGCTGTTTGCTTTTTTTTCATTTCCAACGAATATCAACAACGTAAAAATGAAACCAGAGGTATTTATCGATCTTAGGGCAGTGGTGGAGATTTATCGCGTCTCTTTCGCAAACAAAATTATGTTTGTGAAAGAGACGCGATAAATCGCCGTCTCTACCTGAAATAAATACTCTTTTATTTATTCCTGCGTCAAATTACTGTCGCAAATAATTGTGGCGAATGTACTTCCTTTAAAATAATCCCGGTTTTCTAAAATGGTGGCAATACTTGCCGCTCCGTATGGCTCGGAGGTTACACCTGTGTGAACGTGCAAAATTTCGTCGCTACTATAACTGAAGCGTCGCTCACCGAGAATACATCGTCAAACAAACCTTTAATATCTTCGAGTGTTTAAAGAGCAGGCGTTCTCACGCCGATACTGTCAGCAATTGTATTTATAGTTTTATACTCAACTAATTTATTTTGTTGCATAGATTCTATCATCGCCGGCACACCTTTCGCTCGAATTGGAGTTCATTTTTGTGTTCGGATTTTTGTTTTGAAAACTTTTGTCACACCATTTAATAAAGTACAGTTTCCGAGTGAAACCAATAATCAATCTATCGGTCCGGTAAATTTTAAAAGTTCAAAAGCAATTGTTCCCGCACCTTCGAGTGTTTCTACATCATTACTGTCTTCCGCAAAACGAAATTATTTTCTTTTGCTACACGTTTAACTTCTGTTTTTGCCGTATCAAAATCGTCGCCGAACAAAATAATTCCGGCACCCAAAGCACGCATACACTCTATTTACATTCACGCCGTATTTTGTGCCTGAGTACACCATAGCTTGTCCGAAATTACCCGCACTTGCGCAGCTAACTTTTCCCCCGCGTGTCATTTTAGACATCAATAAATCCGCACCGCGCCCTTTGAATGAACGAATAGGATTCAAGACTTACTACTTCAAAATCAAACGCACTCCCAAATAATCACTCAAAGCATCACAAACATACTGCGGCGAATTTTTTAAAACAGGATTAATAATTTTATGTGCTTTTTGAATATTGTGTATAGAAACACGTTGTTTTGTCGGCTTATTTCTAAAACTTAGGCAAAGATAAATAAATTTTTAGTTGGTTGATTAGGTTAATTGAGTGAGTTTTAACTGTTACTTTTAAAGTAACTCAACCAACTCAAATCTATTAATTAAACTTTAACACTTCGGTAAGACTTGGTTAAATTCACGTTAATATTACCGGACAAATATAATTTGGCGTGTTTTTGTGCACTATATTTGCAGTTCAATAAATTAACTGTATATTTTTTTCGGTAAATGCTGAATGATGAACGTTAACGCTCATTGTGGTACTATTATTTTGTTTGCATTTTCAGTTTGTAAATGACAGCTATTATTAAATAAGTTATGAATTTAAATTTCAAAAAAACAATTTATCTTACTGCTTTTTTATTATTCGGTAGTATAAATTTCTATTCACAAGAAATTTTGCGCATCACACAAACGGATTTAGATAAAAGATTTCTCCAAAACAACTTCAATTTAATTGCTTCTCACGCGAACATTGATATTAATCGCGCACTCAAACAGCAGGCACTTTTATGGGATAATCCGAATTTTGATATTGAAACAGATTTATTGACTATACCGAAAGACTCATCAATTACTTTTTTGGGGAATTTCGGACAAGTTTATTTGCAATTGCAACAAATTTTCAGAACGGCGAAAAAATTAAAAAAGAACGCAGATATATCGGAAGCTAACGCACAACTTTCGGAAGCACAATATTACGATTTAATGCGAACATTAAGACATCAATTGCATGGTGATTTTAATGATTTGGCAACCGTTTATGAAAAATCTGCTTCTAATAAAATGCAAATTGATAGTTTTTCAAAACTCATTCGTGCCGTTACCGATGAAGTTAAACAAGGTAGTATGGCGCGTAAAGATTTACTTTTGCTTCAAACTCAATTGGTACAACTGCAACGCGATGCCGCCGAACTCCAACGTTCACGAATTCCGCTCCAGACTGATATACAAAATTTATTGGGCGAAAAAAATGAACTCGCCGTTATTCCGATAATAGAAAACCAAGATTCGGCAACTAATAATAATTTAAAAACTGTTGCCGACTTTATAAATACCGCCCTTGAATTGCGTCCGGATCTAAGAATTGCTGCTGCCAATACCAATGTTCAAGAAAAAACTTTGATTTACCAAAAAGCATTAGCGATTCCTGATTTAACAGGATCTATCACTTATTCGAAATCCGGTTCATTTAATATTAATTATTTCGGCGTTAATCTGGGTTTGCCACTTCCGGTTTTTAATAAAAATCAATACAATATTAAAGCGGTACAGTTTGCCATTAATCAACAAAAAACATTGCAAGATGCCGCATCGGTGCAAGTGAGTACAGATGTTATCAACGCATACCGTCGGTTGGAAGATTTGGAAAAATTTCGCAACGGTCCGTCTCAAAAAGTTTATAAAGACTACGAAGATTTTTTTAACACCAATGTTATTAATTCTTATCGTACGCATCAAACGACTTTGGTAGATTTTTTTGTTTTTTACCAAACGTATCAGCAAAATAAAATTCAACAAATTGATATGGACGCGCAAATACGGCAAGCCATAGAATTTTTGAATTTCGTTGTCGGGAAAAAAGTAAGGTAATTAAGTCTAAAGTTTTTAAAAATTTTTTTTCAATCGAATTTTTTTCAAAACAAAAAATTCTTTTTTATTTTTTCCCATAAAAAAATAAAAAAGAATTTTAAGCTAAAATAAATAAAAATAAAAATTCCTGATGCACATAATAAAAAAAATGAGCGAAAAAAAATTTTTCGCATTCGCTTTTCCTTTTTCAATTTTATTTATTTTCGGGTTTTTACTCGTCACTGCTTGCGGTAAAGACGAAGCGAAAAAAGCAGAAGCTGCTAAATCACCGCAAAGCGAAAAATTTTGTGTGTCCGATACACTCAAAAACATGATACAATTGGGTGCTGTTACAACTGAAAATGTTGAAGATTTATTACAAGTAGGTGGAGAAGTTACTTTCAATCAAGATAAAGTTGTGCGCGTAATGCCGCCTGCGAGCGGACAAGTGAGTGAAGTGAAAGTAAATTTGGGTGATTATGTTGAAAGAGGAAAAGTATTAGCAACGATGAAAAGTACCGAAATAGTCGGTAACGCCAATGATCAACGCTCGGCACAAGCGGATATTAACATTTATAAAAAAAATATGGATGCCATTGAAGCCTCATTCAAAAACGGGATGGCATCAGAAAAAGATTATCTTAACTCCAAACAAGATTACGAGAAAGCATTATCAAATTCTGCACGTGCTTCGGAGTATGGAAAAATTTACGGCAGTAGCGATGCCAACGGTATGCTCAGTATAAAAGCACCGGTGAGCGGTTTTGTGGTAGAAAAAAAAATAGCGCAGGGTTCTTACATTCGTCCTGACAATGCCGATAATTTGTTCACTATCGGAAACGTAGACGAAGTTTGGGTAATGGCTAATATTTTTGAAACCGATATCAGTCGCGTAAAATTGGGTTATGAAGCTGAAATAACAACCATCGCCTATCCTGATAGGAAATTTCATGGCAAAATCGATAAACTCGGTGATATGCTCGATCCGCTCAATAAAGCCCTCAAAGTGCGCATCCGTTTGCAAAACGATAATCGTTTATTGAAACCCGAAATGTTTACCAATATTACCATCAAAAATACAGAAGGTACTAAAGCATTGGTTGTGCCTGCTTCCGCTATTATATTCGATTACGGTAAAAATTATGTAATCATCTACCGCGATAAATGCGATGTAGAAGTTCGTGAAGTGAGTATTTTAAAAACACTGGGCGATAAAACTTATTTGACAAGCGGGGTCAAAACGGGAGAACAAGTTGTAACGCGTAACGAGTTATTAATTTATAATGCTTTTAAGCAATAGAATTTATTAAAAGATGAACGAAGGCCAATCAACTCTTACCGTTTTTATTTATAGTCTATCGTTCATTCTTTATAATCCACCTTCATGGTGCACCGTTCATAAAAATGAATCAATTCATAAAAAGTATTATATCCTTTTCACTGCGTCAACGTTTGGTAGTGTTTTTTTTCACGGGCATACTTGTCATCATCGGTATTTTCAGTTATTTGAACACACCCATAGAAACTTTTCCTGACGTTACGAACACTCAAATTATTGTCATTACGCAGTGGACGGGTAGGAGCGCGGAAGAAGTTGAAAAATTCGTTACTATTCCGCTTGAAACAGTTTTGAACAGTGTTCAAAAAAAAGCGAATTTGCGAACGACTTCAAGTTTCGGTTTATCGTACTTGCGTCTGATTTTTGAGGATGGTGTGGATGATCCGTTTGCACGGCAACAAGTCATGTCGCGCATTCAAAATTTAGAATTACCGGACGGTATTAAACCGGATGTACAACCTCCTTACGGACCAACGGGAGAAATTTTTCGGTACACGCTCAAATCACATACAAAATCTATTCGCGATTTAAACACCATTCAAGATTGGGTACTTGATCGTGCTTTCAAAGGTGTACCTGGTGTAGCGGATGTGAACAGTTTCGGCGGTACCGAAAAGTCTTATGAAATTGCTGTTAATCCGCGCATCTTAAATGATTATGATTTATCTCCGCTCGATGTATATGCCGCAGTTCAAAATTCAAACGTAAATGTGGGTGGTGATGTCATCAATCGTAATGGACAATCTTACATCGTGCGCGGTATAGGATTATTAAATGATATTCCGGATATAGAAAACGTCATAGTATCTTATAAAAATCGCGTTCCGATTTTGGTGCGCAATATTGCAACTGTCACCGAAGTAGGTAAACCGCGTTTGGGGCAAGTAAACCGTGACGCGATTCAAGATGTAATTGAAGGCATTGTAATTATGCGGAAAGGTGAAAATCCGACAGAAGTTTTGGCAGCTGTCAGAAAAAAAGTAAATGAACTTAATAAACGTCTTAAAAGTGAAGACGTTCAGTTAGATGTCTTTTATGACAGAACGAATTTGATGGAATTTTGTACCGAAACGGTGATACACAATTTAATTGAAGGTATTCTTTTAGTGACGTTCATTGTTTTGATTTTTATGGCGGATTGGCGAACGACGATTATCGTGAGTATTATTATTCCGCTTTCTTTGTTGTTTGCTTTTACGATGATGCACCTGAAAGGAATGACAGCGAATTTGCTTTCGATGGGTGCCGTGGATTTCGGAATTATTATTGACGGGGCGGTCGTGATGGTTGAAGGATTATTTGTGGCACTCGATCATAAAGCGCATGAAGTCGGAATGGATAGGTTTAATAAATTGGCAAAATTAGGTTTATTCCGAAGCGTTGGCAGTGAGATGGCTAAAGCGATTTTTTTCTCTAAAATGATCATCATCACTTGTTTGATTCCGATTTTCGCATTTCAGAAGGTTGAAGGCAAAATGTTTTCGCCTTTAGCCTGGACACTCGGATTTGCTTTGCTCGGTGCTTTATTGTATACACTTACCCTCGTTCCTGCTTTATCAAGTATTTTATTGAGAAAAAACGTGCGCGAGAAAAATAATTTTTTCGTAAACGGCATCACAAAATTTTTCTTGTGGTTATTCGATATCGCTTTTGCCAATAAAAAAATGAGTCTCCTCATTTCGGTAGCTATTATGGCAGCCGTTATGTTTTCGGCAAAATTTTTGGGCAGCGAATTTTTACCTGCTTTAGATGAAGGCGCGTTATGGGTAAAAACCCAATTGCCGATGAGTGCATCTTTGCAAGAATCCGTAGAAGCGTCAAATAAAATGGTGCAGATTTTGAAAAAATTTCCGGAAGTGCGACAAACGCTTTCGCAAATAGGCAGAACGAATGACGGCACAGATCCGAAAGGTTTTTTTAACGTAGAAATTCAAGTAGATTTAAAACAAAAAAAAGATTGGCGAAAAGGTTTGACGGAAGATGAATTAGTGGATTCTATTGATGTTCAAATGAAAAAAATGCCGGGTATTATTTTCAATTATTCGCAACCTATTCGGGATAATGTAGAAGAAGCAGTTGCCGGTGTGCCGGCATCTATGGCAGTAAAAATTTTCGGAAATGATTTTGATGTGCTTGATTCATTGTCTCAAAAAACAATGGCTATTTTAAAAGATGTGCAGGGGGTTGATGATTTAGGAATATTAAAAAATTTGGGTCAGCCGGAATTTCGTATCGAACTCGACCAACGCAAAATGGCTTTTTACGGCGTAACGACCGCTAACGCGCAAGCGGTAGTTGAAATGGCGATTGGCGGAAAAGCAGCGAGTGTATTGTACGAAAATGAACGCAAGTTTGATATTCGTATTCGTTATCCACTTAGTTTCCGAGATGAGCAAGGAAAAATAGAAAACTTACTCATTCCGGGTGCTGAAGGCGCGAAAGTTCCACTCAAAGCTATCGCAGATATCGGACTTAAAACCGGTCCATCGTTTATTTATCGCGATAATAATTCGAGGTATATCGCCGTAAAATTTTCGGTGCGCGGACGAGATTTAGGTTCAACGATTGCAGATGCGCAAAAGCAAGTAGCGGCGAAATTGCAAATGCCCGAAAACTACGACATGACTTGGAACGGAGAATTTGAAAACCAAACGCGCGCCATGAATACTTTAGCGCAAGTCGTACCGATTTGTTTGGTCGCTATTTTACTGATTCTTTTTATTACTTTCGGTAATTTAGGTGATGCGTTTTTAGTTATTCTGAATGTGCCGTTCGCGCTTATCGGTGGTATTTTAGCATTGCATATCACTGGAATGAATTTTTCAATTTCTGCAGGTATCGGTTTTATTGCATTATTCGGAGTGTGTATTCAGAACGGCGTGATACTGATTTCGGTTTTTAATAAAAATTTAAAAGCTAGAATGCCCATAAATGCGGCAATTAGAGAAGGTGTGCGTTCGCGTATTCGTGCAGTTGTAATGACCGCAATGATGGCAGCTATCGGTTTAATTCCGGCGGCGATTTCAAACGGCATCGGTTCAGAAGCGCAAAAACCTTTAGCGCGTGTCGTTATTGGCGGATTAGTCACCTCTACTATTCTTACGCTCTTGATTTTGCCGATTTTGTACGCCATTTATTACCGAGTACTACACAATCGCAAATTGAATAAAAATAAAAGATTAGATATTTTGGATTAATTACTGATATTAAGTAATTAAAAAATTTAAAAGACATTAAAAAATCCGAGTTCCATTCAAACGCAATGAAACACGGATTTTTTAATGTCTTTAATTTGATTCATGGTTAAAATATAGAGTAATTAATGGAGTTCAATCATTTCTTAAAAATTACTATAAATACCGTTTTATGAGTCAACTTTGAAATAAATTTCAGATTTTCAGTTTTTTTTTTTCGATTCCGGAAAACTTAATGTAACGTTGTGGTAGTAATTAAAAAACAAATTCATTTATGAAGCCGCTTACTATTTTTTCGGTTTTTATGCTTTTCAGTTTTATGTTATCCAGCCAAAATGTAGATTCCGGATTTTTTCGCCGCAATCCGAGTATGAGCATTATTCCAATGCCTTATAAAATGCAAATGACGCGCGGATTTTTTAAATTTTCTAGCAAAACCAAATGTTATGTCAGTGAAACGGGTTTAGATTTATTCAAAACGGCATCGCTTTTAACGTCGCTTACCGGTATAAAACAGCCCGTCGTAAAAAAAATATACCCGCACGGAATGCGCGGGCAATCGAATTTAATCATTTTTCAAAAAATTGAAGACGATTCTCTCGGTGAAGAAGGTTACAGAATGAGTATTTCTTCTGAGCGCATACTCATCGGCGCAAACACGAGCAAAGGATTTTTCTATGCCGTTCAAACCATTATACAACTTTTACCTCCCGTTTATAGTGGTCAATGGTCCGCAGCAATCGGTAAAACTTTAAATAATCAACCGACAAATAACATTTTACCAAGCGTGGAAATTATGGATAAACCGCGTTTTGGTTATCGCGGAATGCACTTAGATGTGAGCAGACATTTTTTTCCGGTATCTTTCGTAAAAAAATATATTGATGCTTTGGCTTTACACAAATTCAATACTTTCCATTGGCATCTTACCGACGATCAAGGTTGGCGCATAGAAATAAAACAGTTTCCCAAACTCACGCAAATCGGTTCAAAAAGAAAAGAAACGATGGAAGGCTCGTACTCTAAAGAACCGCGTACATTTGACGGCGTAGAATACGGGGGTTTTTACACACAAGAAGAAATAAAAGACGTAATAAACTACGCTCAAGACCGATTTATTACTATAGTTCCGGAAATAGAAATGCCGGGTCATGCTTTGGCGGCACTGTCTGCCTATCCGGAATTTTCGTGTGATCCGTCAAAAAAATACGAAGCCGCTACCACTTGGGGTATTTTTGAAGATGTTTTTTGTCCGAATGAAAAGACTTTTGATTTTATTGATAAAGTATTAACGGAAGTCACGGCTTTATTTCCTTCAAAATACATTCACGTCGGCGGCGACGAATGCCCGAAAACAGCATGGAAAAACAGCGCGTTTTGTCAGGATTTAATGAAAAAATTAGGATTGAAAAATGAAGAAGAATTGCAAAGCTATTTTATACAACGCGTAGAAAAAATGCTGACCGCGAAAGGAAAAAAACTTTTAGGTTGGGATGAAATACTCGAAGGCGGCCTTTCTCCGACTGCCACAGTAATGAGTTGGCGCGGCGAGAAAGGCGGAATAGAAGCAGCAAAACAAAGTCACGATGTGATAATGACACCGTCAACTTATGTTTACTTCGATTATTATCAAGCCAATCCGGATAAAGAACCGTTGGCTATAGGTGGTTTTTTGCCGCTTCGAAAAGTGTATAATTACGAACCTTATCCGAATGAACTTACGCCCGAACAAACAAAATATATTATCGGCGTTCAAGGAAATATATGGACGGAATATCTGCCGACCGAATCTTCGGTAGAGTACATGGTTTTTCCGCGTGCCGTAGCGCTGTCGGAAACTGCTTGGTCGGCAAAAGAGAATAAAAATTGGGAAAGTTTTTCGGACCGTTTATCCTATCACATCAAACGGTTAGAGGCGATGAAAATCAATTATTCTAAACGCATTTTCGATCCGCAATTCAATATAAAACTCGTTGACAGTGAGCCGGCGATAGAATTAATGACTGAATTAAACGGCGGCGATATTTTTTATACCACCGACAATTCTCAACCTTCTACACTATCGAATAAATACACCGTGCCTATTCCGTTCTCAAAAGATATGACTTTGAAAGCGATAGTCGTACGCGATACATCTGTAATTTGCGGCGATTTTGAAAAAAAATTCCGTAAAAGTTCCGTGCTGAAAAAAGCATATAGTTTAAAAAATGCACCCTCAAACGCACCCGACGAAAATACGGAAGGTTTGACAGATGGAGTTGACGGTTCCACCAAATCTACTTTCGGTTGGACGGGTTTTCGGCAAAACGATATGGAAGCTGTTTTTGATTTCGGTACGCCGCGCGCTTTTAAAGACGTGAAAATAAATTTTTTGAATAAACCGAATCAATCGATTTATATTCCGGATTACGTTATAATCAGTGTTTCTAATGACGGTAAAACTTGGCAGGATATTAACCGTGCTGATTTTTTAGCCACTCGTGACCCCGGTAATTACACCAGAGCAGCCGATTTGCCTTTTGCACCCGTTACAAAACCGAAACGGTATTTAAAAGTTTTTGCCAAAAATACCGGTATCGTTCCGAAAGGAGATAAACGCGCGGGACAACCTGCGTGGTTGTATGCCGATGAAATTGTTGTTGAATAATAAAAAAACGTGGCTTAAAACAAAAAAAAATCCGTGTAAAATCCGTTGTATCTATGATGAATTTTATACGGATTTTTTTTTAGTGTTTTAACCGGATTTTTTGTTTGTTCATTTATTTATGTAATTTTAAGAAAAAAATTTAATTTTGTTTAACTATTTCATCTGAAACATTCAACAAAAACTTCGTTTTGTGTGTTAGTGTTCTTATTATGTGCAAATTTTTATTGGTTATAAAAATTTAATTATTTTTTTGCAAATTTAGAAGTAGGTCAGACTTTTTTGTTTTATGCCGAAAAAAAATGTAATTGTAATCGGGTCAGGTTTCGCGGGATTATCAGCAGCAACACATTTAGCGGCATCCGATTTTAAAGTAACTGTTTTAGAAAAAAATTCTACTTTGGGTGGCAGAGCGAGACAATTTGTGAGTGAAAATGGTTTTACTTTCGATATGGGTCCGTCGTGGTATTGGATGCCAGAAATTTTTGATCATTATTTTGAAGGTTTCGGCAGAAAAACTTCCGATTTTTACGCGCTCATACGGCTTGATCCGTCGTACAGCGTTACTTTCAAAGACGGAGATGTTATGCAGGTGCCGGCAAAAATGAATGAGTTGGAAGCTATGTTTGAACGTTATGAAGCGGGTAGTGCAGTGCAATTGAGAAAATTTTTGGCGGAAGCAAAATATAAATACGATGTCGGGATCAACGAATTTGTACAAAAACCGAGTCATAGCGTTTTCGAGTTCATGGATTTACGTATTTTGCGCTCTGCCATGAAATTGGATATGTTTTCGGGTATGGCAACAGTAATACGAAAATATTTTAAAAATGAAAAGTTAATTGAATTACTGGAGTTTCCGGGACTGTTTTTGGGCGCGACACCTCAAAAAACACCGGCTTTGTATTCTCTAATGAACTACGCTGATATGTCACTCGGTACTTGGTATCCGATGGGTGGAATGTATGAAATAGTAAAAGCTATGGTGCAAGTAGCAAAAGATAACGGCGTCGTCTTTCACACCGACCAAGAAGTTTTGAGCATTGAAACTGAAAAAAATGTAGTTAAGCGCGTTATTACCGCCGATAAAGTTTATGAACCCGATTTAGTGGTGGCGACAGCGGATTACAACCATATAGACCAAAAAGTATTGGCAGAAAAAGACAGAAATTATAGCGAAAAATATTGGCAAAAGCGGACTATGGCACCGTCATCTTTGTTGTTTTATTTGGGTGTGAGCAAAAAATTAAAGAACTTGAATCACCACAATTTATTTTTCGATGAAGATTTCAGTGTTCATTCGCATGAAATATATGAAACGCCGAAAAAGCCTTCCCGTCCGTTATTTTATGTAAGCGTGCCTTCCGTTACTGATAGTTCGGTGGCACCTGACGGTTGCGAAAATGTTTTTTTCTTGATGCCGATTGCGCCGAATTTGCCTTTGACGGAACAGGATTATGATTTTTATTACGACGTAATGATGACGCGCTTGGAAAAGCATACTGCACAAAATATCAGAGACCATATTATTTATAAACGCGCTTATGCTTATCAAGATTTCGTAGACGATTATCATGCCTTTAAGGGTAATGCGTACGGTTTGGCAAATACTTTGATGCAAACCGCTTTTTTGAAACCAAAACTTAAACACAAAACAATAAAAAACTTATGGTTTGCCGGGCAGTTAACTACACCCGGTCCGGGCGTGCCGCCATCCATTATTTCGGGGCAAGTGGCGGCAAGAGATATAATAAAGCAGTTGGTTAGTTAGTTCGTTGGTTAGTTCAATCGTTTTAAAGTTTTGATTTATAAATCCGATTAATGTACTAACCAGCCAGCCAACCAACCAATCAACCAACTCATTTATGAATCAATTGGCACTATACAGTTCCGTGTGTCAAAAATGTTCGGAACTTGTAACGAAACGATATTCTACATCTTTCTCGATGGGCATAAAGACTTTCGACAAATCGGTACGTGCACCGATTTATTCGATTTACGGTTTTGTCCGCTTTGCCGATGAAATTGTAGATACATTTCACAATCACGATAAAGATGCTTTATTAAAAAGGTTTCGTACTGAAACGTATTTGTCAATTGAAGAAGGTATTTCTTTAAATCCGATTCTGCAATCGTTTCAAGAAGTGGTTCACAAATTTAAGATCGACCGCGAATTGATTGATGCCTTTTTGGATTCTATGGAAATGGATTTACATTTTGCGAATTATCATGACAACCTGTATAAGCAATATATTTATGGTTCGGCAGAAGTAGTCGGATTGATGTGCCTGCGCGTTTTTACTGCAGGTGATGAACAAGAATACCAAAGATTGAAAGAAGGAGCTTGTGCTTTGGGTTCGGCTTTTCAGAAAATAAATTTTTTGCGCGACATGAAAAGCGATTACGACGAACGCGGGCGCGTTTATTTTCCGGGTGTAGATTTTTGTAATTTCGATAACCATCAAAAAAAAACTATTGAAGCCGATATTAAAGCCGATTTCGATAAAGGTTACGCCGGTATTTTGCAGTTGCCTAAATCCGCGCGTTTCGGTGTTTATTTAGCTTATATTTACTACATCAATTTATTTGAAAAAATAAAAAAAACCAACGCAGAGCGTGTTCAACTCGGGCGTATCCGAGTGAGTGATAGGCGTAAAGTATATTTGTTGTTTACTTCCGCAGTAAAAGCGCAAATGAATATGATTTAGGATTTAGGAATGCTCAATAAAACGATCGTACTACCACTTTATTAATCGAAAGGAATTAAAAAAAGCCACTTAAGAATAATTCTTAAGCGGCTTTTTTATTTATTCATTAAGTACGGAGTTAAGAATTAGGAATAAAGATTTAACTAACTCCTAACTCCTAACTACTCACTTTTATTACCTGTTTATCTGAACATAACCGCTTATCGTATTACCTTCTCCGTCGTTGAAAAGATAGAAGTAAGTACCGTCCGGTAATTGTTTATTGTTCCATGAACCTTCCCAATCATTTTTGTAACTTTTAGCGGTATAAACTTGCGCACCGTAACGGTTATAAATCGTGAGAACGTTATTCGGATATTTTTCGATACCTTCGATTGTGAAGAAATCGTTGATACCGTCGCCGTTCGGCGAGAAACCATTGTAGATTTTTAACTTATCACACACCACTGTTACGCTTACGATTGCCATATCGCAACCTAAACTGTTGCAAATTTGATAAGCAAATCTGTCCGGGTTTGTGCCGTTACAATATTCACCAGTCGGAGTGTAAATCACTTTTTTATCCGATGTGAGTGTCAATTCGCCGTGTGCCGGCGGATTAACTATTTTAAGCGTAATATTGCCGGAGATAGAATCATTCGCTATCACATCTATCAAAACAGGTTTGCCTTTTACGGTTGTCGCCGCATCGTCAACTGCTTTCGGATGACGTGCTGCTGCTGCTAATGCTTGGACATGCACCGTTACGTAAGTTGTATCGTGAATACCGAGCTCGTCGGTAATAACAAAGCTTGAAGCATCTGTTCCGACATTTTTAGCTGCAATCGCAATTCTGGTCGTACCCGGAATGAGGGAAAGTTGAACAAATTGACCTGTACCGGATTGTATGATGGCAACATTATAACGCGCACCAAGTAAATGGGTGGTGGCTAAGCTCAAAGAATCGTGTGTGCCTACAATCAAATTCATCTCAATATGTGTCGGTGCAAAACAAGCTATAGCAGCAGTTAAAGTGTCCGCGCATCCGGACGTTGTATTCGTGAACACTATTTTGTTTGAACCCGATTTTATTTTCAAATATGTCGCTTTAGGTACGTATTCGTGATTGAACTGCATCACGCCGTAACTGAGCGTACTCAACTGCGTTACTCTAATATTGCCGTAAGTTTTTGAATTGTCGCCACCTTTAATCGTTAATTCGGTTGGTACGAGCGACCATTTCCCGGTAGCATCCCATACGTTCATATAGTCTACAAGGTTCGTAATATCGGCAAAGGTTTTATTTCTAATCGTATCGCCGTTATAAACCCAGTAATCTAATTTGTATGGTCCGGCACTGCCGCGTCCCGGTATTACATAATATTGGTAAGATGTTATCGTGTCGTATTTACAGCCTTCAAAAGTTGATGTATAGCTTGCACCGTTTACATAAATGCTGTAATCCGGAATATTATCAAGAGCAATATCTATACAAACTTTTGCAGAATCATTGGTACAACCGTTAGTAATAGTAGCCGAATGGCTCGTTAAGAACGGAGTGCACACGAATTGTTTCGGCGAGACTGTGACCGATAAACTTACAGTCGTTGATGCGCCTGTTGATGTTGTAATTTTCAAACAAGCGGAATCTTTACCGGAACTGACACCAAACATCACGATACATTTACTTACAGTATCGAAAGCAAATTGAGCATTGCCCGTACCGTTGCAAGTATTCGTGATGGAAGTAATTAATCCGAATAAACCTAAATCGGTCGCCGACGGACAATATGAAACCGTTTGCCCGACTGTTAAACTACGTTGAACAACTATAGGCGCATTCGGTGTAACGCAAACCACTTTCACGGCTAATGTATCCTTACATCCTGTCGGTGTAGTGAAAATTAAATTATGTTCACCCGCAGACAAATATAAAGTAGAACCCGCATTGCACGTTCCGAAACCGTTTGCATATGCTGTTCCGTTATCGGTGATGGTGTATGTAGCGATAGCTGTTGCCGGGATTTCTACACAAACATCTGCTTTAGCGGTGCAATCATTCAACGTTTTTATAACGGTTGTTTGAGCGATGAAACTTGAACAACAATTCGATGTATTATTTCCGATTGTGAATGTTACAATCGAAGAACACGTCGCTGAATTTGTGCGGGAAACGGTGACGGAATAATTTTCCGGTGATAATCCGTTACGCGAATTACCGCTTCCTGCCGGCGCATTTACTGACCAAGTGTAAGTATAATTTTCAACCGAATCAACATATATCGTTGCGCTTCCGTTTGCCGCAGCGCAAGTTGCATCTGTTTTTCGAGCAGCAGCTACCGGATTTAAGCAAGGTGTCGGAGGCGGTATTGTACAACTGTCTGCGACAGTGGCTGAAATAATTTTTACACAACCGCCGAATGTTACCGTTACGGAATAAGTACCGGCTTTTAGATTTAAGTGCGTGGCACCCGTGCTGCCATCCGACCAAACATAAGTTCCGTTCGTCGGAATTACGGAAATAGACCCGTCATTTCTCGCACAAGTTTCAGCAAACGAAACAGCTTTTACTGCAATGTTTTTATGTACCAGAATTTGTTGCGTAGCGGTCGCAATATTCCCGCAAGAGTCTGTTGCAGTCCAAGTGCGCGTTAAAACATAATCGCAATTAATACCCGTTGATACTTTTGCTTCAGTTTCTACAATCGGAACGTTATAAGTACAGTTATCGGTAGCCGTTAAAGTTGCTGCTGTCGGGATATCTGTTTCATTATTTACTGTGATATTCGCAGGTGCGGCACTCAACACGGGTGGTTTATTGTCAATAATTTTGATGAAGATGATAAATTCCGATTTGTTTCCGCATTTATCGGTAGCTTCCCAACTGCATTCGAGCAATAAAGAATATCCGTCACGAGAACAAACACCGCGTTTTTTACCTAAATCAACAAATTTTACGAATGCCATATTGCAATTATCCACTGCATTTACTGCCGATGAATCCAAAACAACAAGATTATCGCAACTCATTGAAATCGTATCGCCTGAAACATGACCGACCAACAATGGTTGAACGGGCGTAATAACCGGAGCAACTATATCTTTAATCGTGATGATTTGAATAGCCGTTGCAGCGTTGCCGCATTTATCCGTAGCTACCCAAATTCTGGTGATATGCGCTAAACAAGTTCCTTCATTGTCACGTGTTTCGCTGAAAGTAACTTTCGGGTTAGCATCGCAATTATCCGTAGCTGAAGGTAATGTTGAAGGAGCCGCCGGAATGTTTGCATCGCAACTTACTGTTACTGCTTTCGGAACGATGCCGAACACCGGTGCTTTTGTATCGCGTACCGTAATAATTTGCGTTACCGTTGATATATTACCGCAAGCATCTGTTGCTGTCCAAGTGCGCGTAATTACTTTATTACAATTATCAATGACGTTGACTGAATCTTTTGATGTAACATTTACACTACTGCAAGCATCTGTTGCTGTCGGTTGAGCGGTAGGTAAAGCATCGCCGCATTCAATAATTGCCGGAAGCGGAACGTTTGCGAATACAGGTGGTATTTTGTCTACTATTTTGATAGATTGTTTAGCCGTTGAAGTATTTCCGCAAGCATCTGTTGCTATCCAAGTTCTGACAATTGTTTTATTACCGACACACGTCGAATCTTGTATAGTTTGAACGTAAGTAATCGTTACGGCATTACCCGAACAATCGTCTGTGGCAGTCGGTTGAATCGCAATCGGAACGGTATCACCGCAATTGAGCGTTAAATCTTGCGGCACGTTTGCAAATACCGGTGGAATTGTGTCTATAACCGTAATCGTTTGTGTTGCTGTACTTGACAATCCGCATTTGTTCGTTGCCGTCCAAGTCCGAATGATTGTATAATTATTGGCACAATTACCGGCTGTTTTGTTTTCAACAAAAGCAATATTATTCAAAATAACGCCGTTGCCGGTTGCAGTTACGATAGCGGGTGTAGGTACGTTGCCGCATTCAACCGTGATATTTGCAGGTACGCCTTTGAATACAGGTTTAGTCGTATCAACAGAGATTGTTACCGACATTTTACCTTGACAACCGTTAATATCCGTTATCGTTAAGGTATAAGTCGTCGTTACCGCCGGCGTTGCAATCGGATTTGCAATATCGGTTGCGGATAATCCTGTTGCCGGAGACCATTTATATACACAAGTTAATAAACCTGCCGTACCATACAATTGAACCGGTGTGTTCGGACAAACGGTGGTGTCTTTGTTAGCAATAACAGTTTTCGGTGATTTTCTGACAAAAATACTTTCTGTTTTATTATTCTTACAACCACCGTCATTGACATTCAGAGTAAGTAATTTACTGCCCCAGTTTGCCCATTTCACAATTGTTGTATCTCCTGCAGGACTTGTTGCGGTTGCCTGACTTTGATAAGTGATAACACCATCGGTACCGACATTGTAAGTTAAAATTGCTCCCGGTGTGGAAGTGCCGGTAAACAATAATGTTGTTTCATTATTGACACAGAAAGGCTCTATCACAACGAAATCGGCTTCGGGATTTCCGGCTAAGTAAAGCGGGAAAGTTTTTGTTACTTTACAACCGTTCGCGTTGGTAAGTATAACTATGATATTATCGTAAGCACCATTTAAAATTGCATTGAATTTAATCGTCGCACCCATTACAACTACATCTTTATAACCTGCACTGCCGAGTATTTCGTAATTCACAATCGGTTGATCAAGTGTCATTGTTACCGGTATTGTACCGCCTGCACACGTTGATAAAGGCGTTACCGGAGAAATAACCACCGGTAGCGGATTGACGTTCACCACAACTGTATCATAACTCGTGCAAGTATAATCATTCGATACAGCTACAACGTAAGTTGTGGTTACAGACGGTGAAACAAAAGGATTGAAGAAGGTGCTGAAAATTGAAGTTTGACCAAGCACCGACCATTTATAATGCGTACCGCCTTGCGCACCGAGTTGAACACTGTCGCCTTGGCAAATTGTTTTTTGAGGTCCGGCTTTTGCCCACACCATCGGTTGAATGTTGACAATATGACTGACAAAGCCCGAACATGAATTGGAATCTAACACTTTATATTGCACCAAATAATTTCCGGGCGCAGTGTAAAGGTGACTGAAAGCAGTTGAATCATTTGTGAGTGTACCGTCACCTAAATCCCACCAATTGCTCAAGTTATTAGTTGCAATCGGTGTGAAAATGACGGGTGTATTTAAACAAGTGACTTGATAAATAAAATCCGGACGGGCTGTTGTACATTTAGGTTTATAAATACCGAAATCAATTGTAGTATCATTTACAGCTATCGAACTCGGCGTTAAAGTAATAAGATTACTCATCACCATTTGTGTTCCCGCCATTTGTGTACCGTGATCTTCATTATTGGAAGTACTGTTTGACGGTTCGAAAACACCTGCACCCGAAGTATCGTAAGCACCGTTACCGGTAGAAGAAACGAAACCCGTCGGAGCGGTAATTTTTATGTAATAAGTACCGGGCAGTAAACCCGTGAATAAATATTTACCGTTAGCGTCGGTTTTAATCGAAGAAACGATTGTATCGTCACCGTTACCTTTAATACCGTCGGGTCCCGCATTGTATAAAATAACCGGCACGTTTGGAAGTCCGCTTTCAGTTAATTGATGTAAACCGTCGTTATTGGTATCGTTCCAGACCAAATTTCCTAAACTCTGGCAAGCATCTTTAATTACTTTTATCGGGCAACACAATGAAGCCGGACAATTTACGCCGGAAACGATTGCCGTATAATTATAACTGCCCGTATCAACGATACGCAAAGTATCGAGCGTAGCACCCGAAATTGGCGTACCGTTTTTGTACCACTGATAGTTATTGAATCCGGCAGGCGCCGAAGCCAAAATCGAAATATTTTCCGAACAATTAAAGTGCATCGGTACACTGAAGCAGGCACTCGAAATATCGTCTTCAATCAAGGAACCGTTTCCGGGAATTGAATTAGCATCGGTTTGATCCATACTGCTGATTTCTGCTGTGGCATAAGTTACACCATCACTTTTAATGCTCACGTTTAAATCTAAAGTTACGGAATCGGTAGTGCTGTTAATCTGTCCGATTGTCCAGATACCCGTATCGGCATTATAATTTCCGGTTGAAGGTACAGAACTCACCAAATTCACTCCGACAGGTAACGGAAAACTTACACCCACTCCAGTAACCGTGGTTTTGGCGACGTTATGCACAACGACTTTAAAATTTATGGTATCACCTAAAAGAGCAGCATTTTTACTCGCACTCATCGTTAGTGATAAATTGTAAACTTGAGCTTTCAGAGAAAAAGCGGAAAACAAAGTTAAAATGCTGAAGAGCAATAGAAGTCGAATTTGTTTCATGGATTTTGTTGTATTGACCTTGAATGAATTGTTTCGCGTTGTGTATACTTTTTCGCGCGCCGAAATTTCAGGATTTTGCAAACGGGAAAAGCCTGAATAAACAGACTCCAAAAAATTTTGAGTTGAAAAGCTTGAAAATTTTTTCATAGTAATTATTTGTAAATTTTTCTTAATCAAAAATTTTCGTGAAAGAGGAAATGCGCGTAGAGTTTCGTGAAAAATCAATATAGGCATGACACGTGAAGTCATCACCGTTTGGGAAGAAAACAAAACTCTAATCGTTAAATGGTTAAAACGCACCAAAAATTCGGAAAAGCGTTAATTCAATTTGAATTTTTCAAAAACTATACCAAAAGACAGGTAATAAATAAATATTGAGTTTATACGTAAAAAATAGTGTAGGTTGGAAGTTGGAAGTTGGAAATTGAAAGATAGACTTTAGATGAAGGATTTTAAAAGTTAAAATTTTTTGGAAAACTTTTTAGAAAACAAAACGCGCAAAAAAGTAATTTTTTTTGCGCGTTTTGTTTCTCATCGCCCATAAATATTCCTCTAACCAACCGGTTATATTTCGTTCATTGGTATCGAAACTAACACCGATACCGGTTATATTTTTTCCGCTTGAGCAATAAGGTTGCGCATAGTTTTGGTTTATATTTGTGCTACAGCTTCTTCCGGTGTTTTGTTGAATTTGAATTCGAAAATATAAAGATCGTTTACATTTTTTACGATACTGTCTAAACGAACTCTGTTACGCGGGTGTGTATTTCGTCAGGGTTGGAAATGAAGTGGTGCAAGTTGGTGAAAGCGAATTAAAATAGTCTGTTATCTGAAGCAGAATTTTCTTAATTTTTAGAATTAGCAGGATTTTAAACATTCTTAAATTCCGGTAATTTTAAAAATACAGAAAATTCTGCTTCAGGCAATTAAAATAATCCTTCTACCGACCAATACCGTTCGCCGGTATCATAATTAAAAGTCAATACTTTTGAGCCTTTCGGTAATTCCGGTAATTTTTTTGCAACGGCAGCCAATGAAGCACCGGTAGAAATACCGGCAAAAATACCTTCTTCTTTCGCCAATCGCTGTGCCATATCGAAGGCTTCTTCTTTTGTGACTTGAATCGCACCGTCTAAAATTTCCATGTGCAAATTTTGCGGAATAAATCCGGCTCCGATACCTTGAATCGGATGCGGACCCGGCGCGCCGCCACTGATAACCGGTGACAATGCGGGTTCAACGGCATAAATTTTTAAGTTCGGAAATTTCGGTTTCAGTATTTCTCCGCAAGATGTAATGTGTCCGCCTGTACCAACGCCCGTGATGATGACATCTAAACCGTCTTTAAAATCTTTGAGAATTTCTTTGGATGTCGTTTGATTGTGAATTTTGATGTTTGCCGGATTGTTGAATTGTTGCGGCATCCAAGATCCGGGTGTTTGTGACACTAACTCTTCGGCGCGTGCAATCGCACCTTTCATCCCTTTTTCGCGCGGCGTTAAATCAAATTCGGCACCGTACACCGACATTAAACGTCTGCGCTCGATACTCATGGATTCGGGCATCACTAAAATAAGTTTATAGCCTTTCACGGCGCACACCATCGCCAAGCCTACTCCGGTATTACCGGAAGTCGGTTCGATAATGATACTGCCCGATTTTAAAATGCCTTTTTTTTCGGCATCTTCAATCATCGAAACCGCGATACGGTCTTTAATACTCGCACCCGGATTTTGTTTTTCTAATTTGATATACACTTCATAATCATGCCCGAAGATTTTACTTAATCGGATATGCGGTGTATTACCAATGGCTCCTAAGATATTTGCGTATTTCATAAAAAACTGGATTGATAATGGCTGTTGGCTGTTGGCTTTCAGAACAGAAAAGTAGCATAAAACAAAATTATAGATTATTAGCTAAAAGCCATAAGCCAACAGATATTTAAATTACAAAATTAAGCGGTTCATCGAAATCAATATTTTTGCGGACGCGTACTTCGCTTTTATGATATACCAAAGAATTGGGCGGCACGCTTTCCGTTAACCAAACATTGCCGCCGATAACCGAGTCTTTGCCGATAACGGTTCTGCCGCCTAAAATTGTTGCACCCGAATAAATCACTACATTATCTTCAATAGTCGGATGCCGTTTTTTATTCGCCTCCGTTTTTATAACACTCAAAGCACCGAGCGTTACGCCTTGATACATTTTTACGTTATCGCCGATAACGCAAGTTTCCCCTATTACGATACCGGTGCCGTGATCAATAAAAAAACCTATACCTATTTTCGCACCCGGATTGATATCAATGCCCGTTTGTCCGTGCGCCCATTCCGATATGATACGCGGTAAAATCGGTATACCCATCAAGTACAATTCATGCGATAAACGGTAAACCGTTACGGCATAAAATCCGGGATATGCTACAATTACTTCCTCTATTGAATGTGCTGCCGGATCGAATGCCCAAAAAGCTTTTGCATCTATCAATAAATCATCGTAGATATCCGGTAATTTTTCGAAAAAAAGATTAATTTTATCTCGGCATTCATCATTTAAAACCGTTATGCACGCCACCAAATTCAAGAAAGTAAAATGCAGTTGTCTTAAAGTACCGGCATCGTATACGAATGAGCAACGCACCGGAAATAAAACGTCTATCAATTCATCAATCCATTTCTGAACTTCTTCTTTTCGCGGAATAGCTTCGAACCTTTTTTGTTTACCGGATAAATTACCGAAAATTTTTTCGTATTGAAAACTTTTATCGGTATCGCTTTCTGAAAGTTGTATCATAAAAATATTTACCGGCAAATATACTAACTTTGTAGAAATGATAAAATATTTTTTTTAGGAACAACAAAAAATAATTCAAGAAGATAATGACGAAACTCAAAGCCTTTTTTTTGCTGCTCGCTTCAATCGGTTTATTGGTTGCGATATTTTACGGTTTTTATCGGTTGATGATTTTGCTTTTTGCGCGCGGAGACAGGTAAAGTAATCAATGAACCCCAAACTGTCTTCTATTCTTTTTTCATCAATCGGTCAGTAATGCGCAAAAAATCCATTTCAGTGATAACGCCGATAAGTTCGCTTTCGGTATTTACTACGGGCAAGCAACCGATTTTTTTTTCGCGCATTGTGTCCAAGGCTTCTTGAAGCGTAGCTTCCGGATGAATGGTTATCGGATTTTCTATCATGACATCTTTTACTGTGGCTATATTTCGGTTGTGCACAATCGGTTTGTGATTCGTTGGCTCACCGGAACCGGACCACTGACTGCTCACTTTCGTGAAATGTCGCAACAACAAACGCGAACTGACTAAACCAACCAATTTTCCTTTTGCATCTTCAACGGGCATATATCGGATTTTGCGCCAATCCATGAGTTTGGCAACCAATTCAATAATATCATCTTTTTGCGCCGTGAACAAATCGGTTTGCATGAATTCTTCAACGCGCAATTGTGCAGGGCGATAACTTTCCAAGGCTTCCACTTTAGGTAATTCCCAAGTATGCACCGGTTTATTTTCCCATTGATTTTTTACGATGGCTGCAGTCATAACGGTTAAGGCTTCGTCAACGCTCACTTCTTTAATCAGTTTTGTAAAACTGCGCAATTGCCAACGCGCACCTGTCATGTGCAACTTGGCGCGTTGCTCTATTACGCCGAGATATTTTTGTATATCGTTTTCATCAACGTTTCGCGCTTTTAATCCTTCCCGAGCCATTGGCAAAAGTTCTTCCAGAATCAGTTCGCGCGGGGCGATTTTTTTATCATTGAACCAGGTATAGGTGGTATCGAAACCGAATTTTGCGGCTTTATCGAAATTATCGCGGATATCTTCAAAACCGATAAAGTCTTGCACTTTGGACGTTTGACGTTTGAAGTTGGACTCGGAACTTAATTTTTGTTCATCGTTCATATTTCTGCGTTCTGCGTTGTAATATCCGGCATCCATTCTGTTTTTCATTCCTACCATTAAACCCAACCAAAATGCGGCATTAGCAGTAGCATCTAATACACTCGGACCGGCAGGCAGTACGCGATTTTCAATGCGCAAATGCGGTTTACCGTTCGGACTGATGCCGTAACAAGGTCGGTTCCAACGATAGACAGTCGAATTATGAATTTGAAGCGCGCGCAATTTCGGCGTTCCGCCTTTCATCACCGTTGCGAGTGAATCTTCTTCGACAATATCGCCGAGCAAAACACGGAAGCGTGCAATATCTTCCTTATGGATTTCCAAAATACTTTCATGCAACCAATCGCTTCCGAAATTTACGCGCGGACAGCGTTCGCGCAGATGGTCGTGACTTGTGCGCGTATCTAAGGCTTGTTGAAACAAAGCGATGCGCGTTTCATGCCATAATCTTCTGCCGAAAACCATCGGTGAATTAGCGGCAATAGAAACCATCGGTGCTGCCAAAGTTTGTGCTATATTATAATAAGATACAAATTCTTCGGGAGATACTTGCAAATGTATTTGAAAACTTGTGTTACACGCTTCAAGCAACGGCGAATCGTGCAGGATATGTAATTCGTCAATACCATCCAATCGCAATTCGAAATGACTGTCGCCGCGCAAACTGTGTTCTTTTATACTTTCTATGAGTGCGTAGTAGCGCGGTTTCGGGGTTAAATTTTCCAAATTCAAATCGAATTTGCGCAGCGTCGGTAAAATACCCGTCAACACTACCTCAGCATTAAATTCTTTTAATACACCGCGTATTTTTTGCAAACCATCGTTGTTTTCTTTTTCCATCGCCGACAAACAATCGCCTTTAAATTCTAAAGGTGTCATATTGGTTTCGAGATTAAATTTGGCAAGTTCCGTACCGACCCAATCCCAATCTTTCATCCGTTCGAGGGCTTCCATATTTATCAGTGCCGGCTTGTAGGTATCTTTATCCACCAAACACATTTCTTGTTCGGCACCGATGCGCGTGATGTCTTTTTCGAACCAATCGTTTTTCAGCATATAATCGAATGCTTCAATATCGCGCAGTAATTGTTTTACAAAATACTGCATTTGCTTTTGGTCGCGGACGACTTTTACTTTTTGTTCACCCATTTTTGGATTTCAGATTTCAGATTTCGGATTTACGATTTTGACCCTGCAAATTACTCCTACTTTTCAAAAAGAAAATGCCCGACAAAAAATTTATTTTTTTATTGAGCATTTATTTAAAATTTCAGGTTTTTTTGGAAAATATACGGCTAAATAAACGGTATCTATTTTACTTTCTTACGTAAAAATTGTGGAGTTGATTAATATTAACGCAAAAAGGGGTAAATATTTTTTATAAAATTTATTTTTTACCTCGTAGGGCTTGAAAATTTTCAATACCTTTTAAATAAACTTTTTTTGTCGGAATAGAGATTTTCAAGATTTTAGGATACACAAGATTATAATTGCTTTTTTTATTGTGTTCATCCTGAAATCTTAAAAATCTAATCCTTTTTACAATCTGTATGATAAACTTTCTATCATCTCATTTAAAGTTTCATTAAACATGATTTGCTTAATCTGCGGCAAACACATTAAAGCTGCTGACGGACGTTGCATTGCAAAGTATTTATTTTTTAAATCAAAAAAATATCCATCAACCATTTACGAATTTGTGGAACTACTCATAAAGCACTATGCATTTTGATATTTCAGAAAATATTTTAATTTTTTTTAAAATAAAAGGATAAAAGTTGTTTACATTTTTTAAAAATTGTCATAAACAATTATAATCAAATAGAGAGCGAATCACAATCCAAGTGTCAACTAAATTTACAGATTCTTTTTTATAAATTAATCTACCGAATAAAAAGCATAGGAATATCCCGAAAGTCCTTTAATCGAGTAGGGCGCAAAAGCCGAAAAGCGATAATGTAGGCGAATAAATAATTTTACCAATGAATTCGATTAAAAATGTTTCAACATTTATTGAAACTGTTGTACACCCAAAAGTTACTCGAGATGAGCTTCACAAGTTATTGGATCATTTACTTAAAGATGTATATGGTTGTGCGGGCTGCGGTTTGAACGGACATGACCTTATTCTAAAAGCTGGAGATCCCGTAATGGAAAAATTCAGTAAAGTTTCCCAAGAAGTAATCAGTACTAATCCGGCGGTTTTAAGTTTGAATAATTTTTCTCAATCTAATCTAAATGTTTCAAGAGAGCTTTCTCACGGATAGTTCAATTTAGAACCAACTTAAGGAAGGGTTAATAATATTAATCCTTCCTTATAAAGTTTAGATAAATTTTACTTAAAAAAAACCAATGAAATATTCTATCGGAACAACTTATGAAGGAAAAGATTTCACTTACTTAAACGAAATACTCCCTTTTGTAAATCACATAGAAGTGTCGCCGGATTCGATTACCCGTAAAAAAAATGGCGTAATTAAAATCAATGAGGAAGTATTAAAACAATTAGAATGGGTTCAAAACAAAACCAAGGCTTCCTTACTCCTTCATGGCGTTGGACTTTCTATTGGTTCTTATGAAGGTTATTCTTTAAAGTACATTCATTTACTCGACGAACTTTTCAATACATTAAATATTTCTTGGCACAGCGAACACTTGGCATATACAATCGTCAATGGAGAAAATATTGGAACTATGCTGACTTTACCTCGTACTGATGAAGCCCTAGTAATGATTTGTCGGCGTATTGATACGATTCAAAAAAGATTTAAAGTTCCATTTCTCATTGAAAATGTTATTAGTATGTTGCCGGATTCTAAATGCAAATATTCGGAAGCTGAGTTTTTAAATAAAATTACAAAAAATACGGGCTGCGGATTAATTTTGGATGTTTACAATATCGAATGCGATCAAGTGAATTTTAAATTAGATGTAAATCGATTTATTGAAGAATTAAATCTTGATGCAGTTATTGAATTGCATCTTGCAGGTGGGCTTTATGATACGGAATTTAATTTTCAGATGGATATTCATGCCGGAACAATTGCCGAATCTACGATTAATTTAACTTCACAAATTATTGATAAAGAGCCTAAAAACCTAAAAGCAATTACGTTTGAAATTTTGGAAGAATTTATTCCGCGAATTGGGTCACAGAAAATTATTAACGAAATTAATAAACTTAATTTACTTTTCAACCATAATGGAATTACAACACTTGCAAACTAATTTGCTGTCGCTGATTAAATCGCGTGAATGCGAGCTTGCCTTATCCGATAATTATTTAAGTTGTGTTGCGGCTTCTGATAACTTAAAATTTATTCGCAAAAGTGCATTGTGGTGGCGAAAAATTCAAATAGAAAAATACTGCCCGCTTACTTCAAATTTATTAAAGGCGAGCGAAAAATTTGAATTGGAAGTCTCGAATTTTTTTACTGAAAATAATTATTCAACCTTCAGAGAAGAAGTCGGTATTCAATTTTTAGAATTTATCATCAGTAAAAACTTAAATGCCCTTCAACAATGCGTCAGCGAATTTGAATTGTCATTGATTCAATTAAAATTGGGAAAAAAAATAGTTTATAAAAAAGAATGGCTGTTTGAGCCTTACGCAATAATCAGCGCGCTCATAAAAAATTCTTTTACAGCAGATAGTTTGACTTCAGGAAAATTTGTAGTTGGTATTTCTTACAAGTATAAAAAAAATTTGTTTAACGTCAAAAAAATAAAGAACTGAAGATAAAAATTATTTGTTCGTCGTATATCTTCTTACCAAAAAAAATGCTCGTTCCAGTTTTCAAACTGGAACGAGCGTTGTATTTTTTATTGATAAGGTAAGACTTGTGCTGAGCGGCTTCTCAATTCAATTATTCCTATCTCTACCGCTACCGTTACTACCTTTACGACCGGCGCCGTTATTATTATTTCCGCCGCTCGATTTTGCTTTTTGTAAAGCCGGATTAAGTAAATAAGTAAAACTCAACAACGCATATCTGCCGAGCGAGCGGGTGCGGTCGTCTTGAATATACGTGACATCTGCCGTGCGCGAAAAACCGACATTTTTATTGAGCAAATCAAAAACGGCAAGTTTCAGTTCACCGCGTCGGTCGGACCAAAAATAACGACTTAGCGAAGCATTCCAAATCGGTATCGGCGCGATGTTATTAAATTGATCGCCTACGTAAAACAAATAAGCGAAATCAGATGAAATTCTGAAATTAAATGGTAGCGTATAGCCGGCACTTACATCGTAATCATGTACCCAATACGTGCGCGAAGATTTTGTTTGCGCCGAAAAATAATCCGAATTGTTGTAAGTTACACGGGTTTGTACGCCGAAATCGAATGTATCGCGCAACCGCACATCCCACCGCATATTACCGCCGACGTTATATCTGTTGGCGATGTTTTCAATATTATTTATCGGATTAATGCCGCGATTGTAACCCATGTTTAAAGATAAATTGCAACGCAATTTTTGTTGAATAATCGGTATACCGAATCCGACGTAAGTATTCACGGAAATATCGTTGGCAACATTTACGGGTTTAAATGTGCTGATATAACTGCTGTCAATGAATTGCGCACTCTGAATTTTATTGGTCGTATAGCGCGCATTGACATTGATGAAAAAACTTGTGAAGGATTTTTTATCAAATTTATTGTACCGCATCCGCAATTGATGCTGATATTCCGGTTTTAAATCCGGATTACCAACCTGAATATTTGCCGGATCGCTGATGTCGCGGATAGGTTGTAATTGCGTGACGCTCGGTTCATTGAGGTTTGTATCATAATCGCCTGTCAAATTTTCTCCTTGAGCGAAAGTATACCGGAAACGCGCACTCGGCAAAAAATTATAATAAGCACGATCGAGATTGCCGATAGTAGAAGACACGCTGTTGATGAGCGATTGCTCGTACAAAACGCCGGTAGTGAGTTGCCATTTATCGTAAATGATACGATAATTGAAACCGCCGCGCCGATGTGTAAAAGTATTATTGAAAATATTACTCAAAGCTGAATCCAATTTTGATTCATGATTAAAGGTTCTGTACACCGTTCTGTCGGCATTATTATCAGTCAGTTGATACGTCAAAATGGTTTCTAAAACGGTATGTTCAGTCAGAGGTTGTGTGTACGATATATTTCCGGAATACGCATTTCTTTGGTTATCGCGGTTATCGGTTTGTAAAGTCGTGTCAACACCTCTACGAGTATCGGCGGTTCTGCCGAATAATTGCCGCGTACTGTTTGTAACGGCATCTGTAACGGTATTATTCGGAGAAAAATTAAGGTTGACAGAAAAGGTTTGCGCTTTTTTTTCGAAACGATGGCGAAATAAAAGTGTGTTCGAGTTTGTATAACCATGTCCGAGTGTAGTACCGTTGCGTCCCACAAAATTTTGCAATGTATCCGACGCATCAAAAGTACCGGTATTACTCAATGAAATTGAATTATTTGAAGTATAAGAAAACGCCGAGGTAAACTTCAAAGAATTAAATGAATCTATTTTGTGGTCAATGATAAGTTGTGCGCGATTATTATCATTTAAAGTATGACTTGCGCTCGTAGCATGAGTAGAATAATTGCCGACGGGTGAAAAAATTTGCCTATCAGTTGTTTTATCAATTTCTCTATCGAAATGATTGTAAAAATAATTGGTATTGATTTCCGTTTTCGGATTAGCGGTATTATTATAATTCACACCGCCGGCGAGGGTTGTCGTAAATCCGGGCGTTGCGCCTGTTGTCGGTGCCGCCGCTCCGCGTCCGCTACTTCCGCCTGAACCGTTATAAGTACTGTAATCTTCAGAAGTAAAATTTTGTTTGTTCACGTCGTTCGCCATACCCAACAGTGCGAGTTGGTCGGTTTTAGAAAATTTATTCAAAGCCCCTTTTGCATCGTAACGATCTTCGGTGCCGTAACCGCCGGTAACGCTGCCGAAAGTACCTTGCGAATATTTTTCTTTTAAACGAATATTAATGGTTTTATCGCGCACACCGTCATCCATGCCCGAAAATTTGGTTTGATCGCTTTTTTCATCAAAAATTTGGACGGATTCAATCGCATCTGCCGGTAGGTTTTGTGTAGCTATTTTCGGGTCTTTTCCGAAAAATTTTTTTCCATTCACGTATATTTGAGTCACTTGTTCACCGTGCGCATTTACCGAGCCGTCTTTGTTTACTTCTACGCCCGGCAATCGTTTCAACAGTTCATCGGCAGTAGAACCGGGCGGAGTTTTAAAAGAACTTGCTTTATATTCCGTTGTATCGCCCTTGATGGTTATCGGATCTTTTTGCGCTACAATTTCCGTTTGTTGCAGTAAAGTAGAAGAAGGAGTCATTTGAATTTGTAATGCCGTCAAATGTGCAATGTCTTGTTTAAAAATAGTTTGTGCGAAATCAATATATCCCAAAAACGACACCGTGACGATATAATCTTTTTGTATCGCCACATTCTTATAACTGAATTCACCTTTCGCGTTGGTTTGTTGCACTTGTACGACACTCGAATCAATGGCATTTAAAAGTTTAACTTCCGCATTTTGGAGCGCGTGCAAAGCACTGTCCGCAACAACGCCTTCAACGGAAAAAGTTTGTGCGGAAATTTTTATAAAACTCACACAAAAAATCAGAAAAAGTAGGAATTTTAACATAAATTTTTTCAATAGAAAATTACAATTTTTTTTTGTTCGCACTATAGTTTTACAGCTTGCAATGTCGAAGTTTTTTTTCGTAACAAAGTTTTTTTAAGAAAAAAATTTATAAAATAAAATTCAAAAATAAATTTATAATATTTTTGAAAAACTAAAAAAAATATTTTATAAATTCGATCCTACACAAAAAAAACGTTTTAAAATCAAAGAGTAAATTTTTACGTAAAATTTTGTTTTTTTTATGAATTGGCGTGGAAACAGTCTAGATTTGGTTTAATTTTTATCCAACTTCAAATGTGGTTTTACCATGAAAAAATTATTTTACGTTTTGTTTTGGTTAATTATTATTAAATTCTATTAATTTATCCACTCAAACAAAGTATTTCATGATCAAGTAATCTGATTACTGCATCACAAAAGTTGAAGTTGAAAGGCGTATTAATGAAATTCTTAAATTAATATGAACTCTCTATTCCTGAATAACGGCTTAAAGTAAACTTATTAAAATTCGGTTGAATAAAAAAATCCAAAAAATCCATTTATCATTTGATAATAAAAAAAAAGGCTTGTATATTTGCACTGCTTTTTGAAAAAGCAACAGTAATTGGCCAATTGTGTAACGGTAGCACGACAGTTTTTGGTACTGTTTGTCGAGGTTCGAATCCTTGTTGGCCAACCGATATAAATGTTCTAAGGGTTTAAACACTTTTAGAGCATTTTTTATTTTTATACTCTCTGAAATTTCATTAAGTTTGCTTTGTTATTATTTTGATCTCGGTGCGTGACGGTTTCAGTGACCAACCGGCAATTTGAACGTTATATTTATGATGGGATTTGCTTTACAACTCGAATATAAAAAATATTTTTCTTTTCAATAATTAATCAGCCATGACACTACAAACTATCGAGAAAAAATCCGGTATTACTCCCGAAGTTTTTAATGCCGATTACTTATCGTCTCATACACCGATAGTGTTCAAAGATTTGGCAACGCATTGGCCCGCTACACAAAAATGGACGTTCGATTTTCTGAAATCGAATTACGGGCATTTAATTGTGCCGCTTTACGGCAACGATTTTCATAAACCCGGTAAAAATTATATGGTACCGAAAGTAAAAATGTCTTTCGGTGACTATTTGGATTTGATTCAAGCCGGTCCTTGCGAGTTGCGAATGTTTTTGTATAACATCATGCAACACGCACCCGACATGGCGCACGATGTAAACATTCCGGCGATCATGCGCGGTTTCGTTAAAGAATATCCGTTCATGTTTTTCGGCGGACAAGATGCGGTCGTGAATTTGCATTACGATATTGATTGTGCTTCTGTTTTTCTGACGCAATTCCTGACGCGCAAACGGGTTATTTTATTTTCACCCGAACAATCTAAACTTTTATATCAACATCCTTTTACGGTGCAAAGTCATGTCAACGCTTTGAAACCAAATTACGATAAATTTCCCGCATTCCGCTACGCTGAAGGTTATGAAACAACGCTCGAACACGGCGAAACACTTTATATTCCGAGTAACTATTGGCATTTTATTCATTACGTAGATGGCGGTTTCGGTATTTCGCTGCGCGCGCATGAAAATTTAGCAACGCAAACACAAGGTATCATGAATATTATGCGGCATTTAGTTGTCGATAAAGGTATAAATGCGCTTGTCGGTGCGCGCTGGAAAACTTGGAAAGAAAAACAATCCGTTCTGAACGCTGAAAAAGTTTTGAAACATCTGAGATTGGAAGTGTGAAAAAATAAAATGTGCTAAGGATTTAAAACACCGAAAATCGAAAGTTCGAAACATCAATATTACTTTTTCGTTTATAAAAAAAATAAGTTTTCCTTTGTATGAGACTCTAAAATTATAAATGAAAATTCTGATTGCGTGCGATAGTTTTAAAGATGCTTTGCCGGCACTTGACGTGTGTAAAAGTATTGAACAAGGTCTCAAGAAAGCATCTTCTGATGTAGAAACCGTAATTTTTCCGTTGGCGGACGGTGGTGAGGGTACTTTCGATGTTTTGCATTATCACGTTGGGTTGCAACGAGAAGAATTGGTGGTAAATGATCCTTTATTTCGTCCGACAAAAGCTTTTTACGGCGTGAGTGCGGATAATAAAACTGCATTTATAGAAATGGCGCAAGCAGCAGGTTTACAAAAACTTTGGCCCCAAGAGCGCAACCCGATGATAACAAGTACGTTTGGTGTCGGCGAAATGATTTTACACGCCATTACGCGCGATAAAATAGAAAAAATAATTCTTACGCTCGGCAGTTCGTCTACTAACGATGCCGGAATGGGTATGGCGGCAGCGTTGGGATTTTCTTTTACCGATAAAAACAATCAACGCTTGCGACCGGTCGGCGAGAGTTTGATAGCGGTACATAAAATAAGTGTGAACGACAGTTCAACTTTCGACATTTTTTTTAAGAAGATAAATCAAGGCGTAAAAGTAGAAGTTTTGTGTGATGTCACTAATCCGTTATTCGGTGAAACCGGTGCCGCTTATACTTTTGCTAAACAAAAAGGCGCGACAGACGAAATGATGCGTAGTTTAGACGAAGGTTTGCGCAATTTTGCTCGAGTAAATCAACTCCGCGATGTGACTTACGATTTTGAAGGTGCGGGTGCTGCAGGTGGTTTGGGTTACGGCGCACGCATATTTTTAGAT
Organism: Chitinophagales bacterium; assembly: GCA_038226035.1. Classification (GTDB taxonomy): domain Bacteria; phylum Bacteroidota; class Bacteroidia; order Chitinophagales; family Saprospiraceae; genus JAAFJT01. Next base: position 74,713 of record JBBRQS010000002.1, read on the forward strand.
GCACAAATGCGACGCGGTGCCGATGTGATAATGTCGCTTACAGATTTCGATGCGCAATTACAAGAAGTGGACCTAATTATTACCGGAGAAGGGAAGTTAGACAGCCAAACCGCAAACGGAAAATTAATAGAGTGTATTTGTAAAAAAGCCGCAAAAAAAAATATTCCCGTCATTGCTTTGTGCGGTGCCGTAGAAGCATCTCCGGCTTTAATAAATAAGATAGGCTTGCTTGCCGCGTTTTCGATTCAACAAGACCCCGTTTCATTAGAGCAAGCTATCATTCAAACAAGAATGAATTTGGAACGTACGGCGTTTAATATTCTGCGCGTTTGGGAGCATTGGCTCGTTTCACCGGAATTGCAATTGAATTGGTTATAAAAAAGCGTTTGATATCAAAAGCTAATACATAAAAAACTCAAAAAATAACAAACATCAACTAATTTTAGTGAGAGTGTATTAACTTTGCCTTAAATTAATTGCACGATGAAAGTTGCCGTGATAGACTACAACGCCGGAAATATTTTTTCAGTTATATTGGCACTCAAACGATTGGGTGTGGAACCGATATTGACGAACGATGCGGAAGAAATAAAATCGGCGGATAAAATTATTTTTCCCGGTCAAGGTGAAGCAAGTTCTGCCATGCGCAGTTTACGTGCTGCAAATTTAGATAAACTTATTCCGACGCTCACACAACCGTTTTTCGGCGTTTGTATCGGTATGCAATTGTTGTGCAGTCATTCCGAAGAAAATGATACGCTTTGTCTCGGTGTGATACCGCAACGTGTTTTGCGTTTTCCGAATAATGTCGGTATAAAAATTCCGCACGTCGGTTGGAATACCGTGCAACATTATTCGCCGAAAGTCAGCGAGTCGGATACGATATTTAATGCAATTGCAGACGAAAGTTATTTTTATTTTGTACACAGTTATTACGTGGAAATCGGCGATTACACAACAATTTCTTGCGATTACGGTTTGCAATTCTCGGCGTGTATGCAAAAAGATAATTTTTTTGCCGCCCAATTCCACCCTGAAAAATCAGGTGATGCAGGTGAAGCCTTAATCAAACAGTTTCTGTCAATCAAAAATTACGAATTACAATTTACGAACGATACATCAAGCAAAAAGTATGAAAAATTAACTTTTAAATCGTAAATCCATAATCGTAAATCGTAAATCCATTTTATGTACGTCATTCCTGCAATAGACATGATAGCCGGTAGAGTGGTGCGTCTTACGCACGGCGATTACAAAACGGTGCGCGTTTATCACGACGATGCACTCGAAGTAGCTAAACAATTTGAGGCGGCAGGTATTCAACGTCTGCATTTAGTTGATTTAGATGGTGCGAAATCAGGGCATATCGTTAATCATAAAATTTTAGAAAAAATAACGCGACATACAAGTTTGCACGTTGATTTCGGCGGCGGTATAAAAACCAACGAAGATGCGCGAATAGCGTTCGAGTGTGGTGCGCAACAAATAACAGGCGGAACGGTAGCGGTAAAAAATCGCGATTTATTTTTAGAATGGTTAAATTCTTTCGGTGCCGAAAAAATAATTCTGGGTGCCGATGCGAAAAACGAAAAAATTGCCGTTCAAGGTTGGACGGAAACGAGTGAATTATCTTTGCAGGATTTTTTATCGGATTACACCGCGCAGGGCGTTAAATACACGATTTGTACGGACATTTCTAAAGACGGTGCTTTGCAGGGAACATCCACTGCGCTTTATAAAAGTCTACTCGAACGATTTCCGGATTTAAAACTTATCGCTTCAGGTGGCGTAACGACGCTTCAGGATTTAGAAGATGTAAAAAAAATCGGTTGCTTCGGTGCCATTGTCGGTAAAGCTTTTTACGAAGGGCATATTACGTTGAAGGAAATGGAGAAGTTTAATTTAGTGGGTTAGACTAAAAACTAACCGACTAACCGGCTAACCAACTATCATGAAAAATATACTCAAAGTAGGCTTAGTGCAACAAACTTGCAGTGACGACAGAATAGAAAATATAGAAAAAAGTATACGCAGTATTCGCGCCAATGCCGAACACGGTGCGGATTTAATCGTATTGCAAGAACTGCACTGCTCACGCTATTTTTGTCAAACAGAAGATACCGAAATTTTTGAATTAGCCGAACCGATACCGAGTGCAACGACGGAACTGTTTTCTAAAACAGCGCGCGAAAATAGTATCGTTTTAGTCACTTCTCTTTTTGAAAAACGTGCGCCCGGTATTTATCATAACACGTCGGTTGTTTTTGAAAAAGACGGCAGTATTGCCGGAAAATATCGAAAAATGCACATTCCGGATGATCCGGCGTACTACGAAAAGTTTTTTTTTACACCCGGAGATTTGGGTTTTCAACCGATTCAAACAAGTGTCGGTAAGCTCGGCGTTTTGGTTTGTTGGGATCAATGGTATCCGGAGGCTGCGCGATTGATGGCTTTGTCCGGAGCTGAAGTTTTAATTTATCCAACTGCCATAGGTTGGGAAAGTACAGACTCGAAAGAAGAAAAAATGCGGCAACACGGCGCGTGGGAAACTATTCAGCGCGGACACGCCGTTGCGAATGGTTTACCGGTCATCGTTGTGAATAGAGTAGGACACGAACCGGATCCTTCCGGCATAACAAACGGTATTGAGTTTTGGGGACAAAGTTTTGTCGCCGGTCCGCAAGGTGAAATACTTTTTAAAGCAACTTCTCAGAAAGAAGAGAATATCGTTATTGAAATAGATAAAACACGCACCGAAAAAGTGCGCCGCATCTGGCCCTTTTTCAGAGACAGGCGCATAGATGCTTACGAAGGTTTAACGAGAAGATTTATAGATTAGACTGCTGTTAGCTTACGGCTTTTAGCCATGAGCTTCTAATTTCGAATTTTAGTGGCTAAAAGCCATAAGCTAACAACTAAAAGTTAAATAAAATGACACTTAAATATTACGGACATTCTTGTTTCGGTATAGAAACTATGGGAAAACATTTATTGTTCGACCCATTTATTACGCACAATCCGTTGTCGGCAGAAGTTGATATAGCGGCAATTCCGGCGGATTATGTCATTATCACGCACGCACACACTGACCATGTCGGTGATGCGGAAGCGATTTTGACACGTACCGGCGCGCAATTAATCGCGCAATATGAAATTATTGATTATTACGAAAAAAAAGGTTTCAAAAACGCATCAGCACAAAATGTAGGTGGTGCTGTTAAATACGATTTCGGAACAGTGCGTGCTGTCACAGCGGTTCATTCTTCCAGTTTTACCGATACGGCAGGTAATAGGATTTACGGCGGTTTGGCTCAAGGTTTTGTGATTTACAATGAAGAAGGTTGTTTTTATTTTGCCGGCGATACCGGATTGACGTTGGATATGCAATTGATTCCGATGATTTGTCCGGCATTGGATTTTGCCATTTTACCAATCGGCGGAAGGTTTACGATGGATTATGCGGACGCCATTATTGCCGCAGATTTTATTCAGTGCAATACCATTATCGGGTGTCATTTCGATACTTGGGAACCTTTGAAAATAGACCGCGAAGAAGCAATAAAAGCATTTGAGACGGAAGAAAAGGAATTAATACTTCCTGAAATTAACGGCGAAATTGAATTAAGTGCGTAATAAGGGGATTTATAAAAAAAATAAGTTACCCAATTTTGACTACTCTCTTTCCCTTACTCTGTGGCAAATTTTTCTTAAATATTCTAATATTTTTCGAATAATTTGCCTTGATTAAAGAAAGCATAGCAGCCAAAATTGGGTAACTTATTTTTTACAAATCCCCTAAGCAAAATTAAAACGCATCTCTACTCCAATATTTAATTTCATCGCCCGTAAAATTTTCGGTTTTCATTAGAAAACCTTTATTTAATCGAGGTGCTTGAATGCCTGAAAATAAATTTTCTTTTCCGGTGATTATGCGCGCTTCGTCCCAAAGTCCGGCTGAAATAAAACTGTTTAACAGAGTTGCACCGCCTTCGATAAATATGATGCCGATATTTTTTGCGTGCAGCGAATTTAAAACATCTTTTAAGGCTTCTTCTTTACCGTAATTTTTCAGGAAAAAGAAGGGTTCGGGTGCATTTTCAACAGCGGTAAAAACAATTGTTTCTTGTTTACCGTTAAAAATATTTGATGCACGAGGCAACTGTTCCGTTTTATCGAACGTAACCCGCTTCGGCGATTTGCCGAAATAAAATCGATTATCTAAATTCGGATTATCCGTAACAATTGTTTGCGTGCCTACTATTACAGCATCCGATTCGCTCCGCCATTTATGAACAAGTCTTTGAGTGCTTTCATTTGAAACGTTAATTCGCGCATCGTGCCGTCCGATAAAACCGTCGGGTGTTTGCGCCCATTTTAAAATAATATAAGGTCGGTTTTTTTGTATGTTCGTTAAAAATGGATTTAAGGTGGCTCTTTTAAAATTAAGCATTTCAGTTGTCCAATCGTGCGATTGCATAATATCGACCTGAACGCCTGCTGTTTTTAATTTTTCAATACTTTTACCGCCTACTTTCGGATTCGGATCCGGAACGGCGATAACGACGCGCTGTATTTTTTCGCGCAAAATTAAATCCACGCAAGGCGGTGTTTTTCCGTAATGAAAACACGGTTCGAGACTGACATAAATAGTAGAGTAGGGCAGGAGAGCTTTGTTTTTTTCGGTCACATTGTTTGCGGAGACTACTTCGGCGTGTGCACCGCCGAAAAACTCATGAAAACCTTCACCGATAATTTTATCGTTATGGACTATAACCGCACCGACTGCCGGATTCGGAGAAACGCTGCCGATACCGATTTGTGCCAATTGAAAGCAACGTTTCAAGTAAGAAATATCTTTATTTTCCAACAATATAATTTTATTTTTTTCAGTTTAACATTAAAAAAAAATTTATAAACAAACAACAATCAGTTATTTTTATAATTTTGTGTTGAAGTAAAACTTAAAAACTGTAATAACTAAATAAAAAACGTGTTAGTAAAAATTAAACTTAAAAACGCTGACGAGAGTGTCATTGTTGATGATTTTGTGTTCGACTATTTGACAAGCGATAAATATTTATCGCAAATGGATTTCATTAATAATTTAAGAAAACATTCCAGCGGTTGCGTAGTTTTTCAAAAAACTTGGAAAAAAGCCGACGGAAAAGGGTACAAAACCGAAACTATTTATCTGCACAAACTCATTGCCGAAAAATATTTGATGCAACAAAAAACAAACATTAAAAATTTGGCGGGAACTAAAAGTACGGATAAATTAGATTGCAGAATCGAAAATTTGCAGTGGCGTTCGCGCTCCGTTGCGAGTAGACAACGTAAAACAAGTTCAAATGCCGGATATACGGGCGTTTATAAAGAAAACGGCAGATTCAGAGCCGTCATTTCTTACGATAAAAAGTCCATGCACCTGGGTATGTACGATACGGCGGAAGAAGCTGCCGAATCTTACAATCGAAAAAGCAAAGAATTATTTGGTGATGAAGGCAAAATTAATCGCCTCAGACAACATTAGTTGGTTGGTTAATTGGTTGGTTTACTCGAACCAACCAATTAACCAACTAAAAACTAAACCGCCCACTCCAACACGGATTTAATTTCATCCGGTGAATGGTGTGCCAATACCGCTTGAAAATCGGTGTAAGGGCGACGATCTGTGATTATTTTATTTATCACTTCCGGATAAACTTTAGCTGCTTTTACAATATCCGCTACTGCCATGCTGTAATGATTATAGCTTGCGTTAACGCTGCCAAACATTATTTGATTTTTTAGAACCAATTGTTGCATCAAACCGGCGGCATCCATCGTTACCGGTCTGTGTCCTGACGGAATACCGGTTAATACGTAAGCGCCGTCAATTCCTAATGCTCCGATTAAATCAACTTCAAGTTGTGCAACGCCGGTAGCTTCAATAATAAAATCAAAAGCACCGAATTTATCATCAATAGCATTGGCTTGTGTTTGACGACCGTCAATATAAGTTCCGCCGAGGGCTTTTAAAAGTGTCGGGCGCGCCGTGGATTCATCTTGAATATCCATTCCGAAAACCGTAGCACCGCGCAAACGCAAAATAATTGCTGCCAATAAACCGATGGGCCCTAAACCGACAACCAATGCTTTTTTTCCTTGCAACCAAGTTTTATAATTCACGCCCGGCATACGTGCTTTTTGTATACGAACGGCTTCATCAATAGCTTTTTCTCCTACCGACATCGGCTCGGTAAGTACGCCGAAATCTTTTATGGTTTTAGGAACTTTTATCAAAAATTGTTCGTCGTCAATAACAAATTCCTGCTGAAAACCATCTGCCATTTTTATACCGCGTTCGGTATAATCTCCGGTTAAACACATATCGCTGCGGCGCGAATTACAAGGTACACATTTACCGCACGGGCGACGTACCATAAATACCCCGTAGTCGCCGACTTTTACGCTTTTCACACCAGTGCCGACTGCAACAATTTGTCCGAACATTTCATGTCCGATAATGAGTTCTTTTTGTCCGGTCGGTGCATCTGCACGTCCGCCGGCAGCTTCTTCGCGATCGGTGCCGCAAATGCCTACTTGCATCATTTTTATTTTTACCTGCGTAGGTGTAGTTACTTGAGGTTCCGGACGATCAATAAGTTGTAAATCAGTTGTACCCGGAACGAGTGCGAGTGCTTTCATAATATAAAATAAGGTGAAAAGAAATGGAAAATAAATCCAAAGATAAGGATTACCGAATAAATGATACCGGAAAAAAGTCGATTTTATTTCGGTATCCGGTAACATTAGTCCGAGATTTATAGTCGCTTAAACCCGCTACCGACTACTTTTTCTACCGTAAAACCGAAAGTCGAACCTTTGTGTTCCATACTGCGCACATGAACGGATTGATTGTGCGCTTCTATAATGTGTTTGACGATGGATAAACCCAAACCTGTTCCGCCGGCTTCGCGACTTCTGTTCGTATCAACGCGATAAAAACGATCGAATAAGTGCCGTAAATGTGCGTGCGAAATTCCGATACCGTTATCGCTGACTTCTACGAGAATAATTTTATCCATGTCATACAAACTGACTTTAGTTTGTCCGTTAGTTTTTCCGTATTTTATAGAATTTTCAACTAAATTTACTAAAACGTGGTGCATATTATCTTTATCGGCGCGCACCATAGATCCGATATCGGCACCTTCTTTAAAAGCTAATTTGATGTTTTTCTCTTTTGCTTTGAGTTCCAATTCTTCAAATACTTCGTCCACTAATTTTTTTATGTCGAAGACTTGATAATCGAGAATCATTTTACCGGATTCCAATTTAGAAATTGTGTCCAAATCATTCACGATAGTTTCCAAGCGTTCAATATTTTTTGCGGCTTTTTGCAAATAATTCATACTGATAGACGGATCATTCAATCCGCCGTCAATTAATGTGTGCAAAAAGCCTTGAATATTGAAAATAGGCGTTTTAAGTTCGTGCGAAACATTGCCGATATAGTTGCGCCGATAATCCGCTAACTCGGTAAGTGTGGCGATTTCATTATTTTTTTTATCCGCCCAATCTTCTACTTCTTCTTCCACTTCATCAAGATTGTAAGTAGAGCCGGATTCGGGAATATCGGCACCGGATCGAGATTCGGCAATTTTTTTATAAATGACTTTGATGCGCCTGTAAATAAATTTTTCGATGAGATACGACACAATAAAATAGCACACCACACAACAAAGTAACGGCACTAATACCAAATTAAGTGCGTTCGACATAGCTCCGCCGTCAAAAGTAAAGAAGAGCGTAAAAATAAAAACGAATAATGTAGTGGTAAGCGATGCTACGAGTGCAATTTGTCGTGGCGTAGGGTTTTTGAACATAGCAATTTACGGTGAACTGAAAGGGTCAAAAATCAAATTTATAGCCGATGCCTTTAAGAGTTTTTATGTGATCGTTGGTCAATTTTTCGCGAAGTTTTCGGATATGCACATCTATCGTTCTGTCACCGACTATAACGTCGTTGCCCCAAATTTTATTATAAATTTCCTCCCTTGTGAATACTTTTCCGGGTTTGGAAGCCAATAACCACAGCAATTCAAATTCTTTTTTAGGCAAATCTATGACTTCATCGCCGCGTTTGACTTGAAATCTCTGCCGATCAATTTCCAAATCCGCAATAATTATTTGCATTTGATCGGCACCCGGTTCGCCTTTATTTCTGCGCAAAAGGGCTTTAATGCGGCTGATAAAAACTTGGGGCTTGACGGGTTTACTGATAAAGTCATCGCCGCCGACATCAAGCGCATTTATTTGCGATAAATCTTCATTTCGTGCAGTAAGAAAAGCGATAATGGTATTGCTGAGTTCGGGTTTGGCTTTTAATTGGCGACATACTTCAATACCATTGAGTTCGGGCATCATAATATCGAGAACAATAAGTTGCGGTCGAATTTCGGATGCCAACTCTAATCCTTTTTTGCCGTTGTTGGCGGTATAAACTTCAAAACCTTCTTTTTTCAGGTTGTAGCTGAGAAAATCTAAAATATCATTTTCATCATCAACTATAAGAATTTTCACCATAGTACTTTCGGGCTGTGGACGTTAGTTTACGCATTCATTCATTTTTTCGGAACGAAATTGCACAAAATTAGTTTTTAAAATCGGCGAAAGATCGAAAAGCAGATTAAGTTATTGTTAAGGATAGCCGAAACATAAAAATCTAAAAAATAAACGGAAATTTTTTTCCGGAAATTTTTATAAATTTTTCCGGAAATTTTTTCAATTATTTTTTTATAAAAAAAATTATTTTTTATTTTCAAAAATAATTGCACTCCAATTATTTCTTCGTTCGATTTTTATTTTTTTTAATCGGAATTTTTCTGCCTCAACTGTTATAATTTCTTCATCAACATTTAAAATTCCCGACACGACCAACAAACCGGTTTCCGTAATTCTTTTAATTAATTCGGGAAATGACTGTAAAATAATATTGCGATTGATGTTGGCAAGAATAATATCGTAACGCTCGCTCGGCACATCATCTAAAGTGCCGCAAACAACTTGTACCGAAGGCGTTTTATTCCGTTCGCAGTTGACTAAAGTATTTTCGTGCGAAGCCGGTTCTATATCAACGGCAAAAATTTCGACGGCACCTAAACGCGCTGCTAAAATTGCTAAAATACCGGTGCCGCATCCGTAATCCAAAACTTTTTTGTTTTTAAAATCAATATCGCGCATGAATTTCATCATCATATACGTCGTTGAATGATGTCCTGTACCGAATGCCATTTTCGGATTTATGACTAACTCGTGTTGCATATTCGTAAACGGTGGATGAAAATCGGCGCGTACGCCGACAAAATTTTCTACTTCAATCGGATCATAATTTTTTTCCCATTCTTCATTCCAATTTTTGTAAGTAATATGTTCGGTTTCATAAGTGAAATTAAATTTTTTGGCAAGCGATGCAACTTTTCTTTTTATGGTTGCCGAAAACTCATTTTCGGGAATGTAAGCACGTATACCGTTTTCGTTTTCTTCAAAAGTTTCAAAAGGATATTCACCCAACAAAGCAATGAGTATTTCATTTGTTTCTGTCGCAGGTGCGTTCAACGTGATGTTCACGGATTTATAATTCATAAATAAGTTATATAGTTTTTTTCAGCTTAAAATTCAAATTTGTCCGGTAAACCGTAAACGAATAATATTTTGTAATCCTTCAATCGGAATAAAACTGTGCCTCAACAAAATGCGTTCGAGCTTATTCAACTGCTCCGGATAAACGTATCTGCCCCCGTTCCCTTGTTTCAAACCGTTCATAGCGCGGAAACGCATTAATATTTCGTAAGCACCGATTATTTCTTTATAAATTTCGGCATTTTGGCTGTCTAACTCAATCAGTTTTTGTAAACGTTGTAATGTTGATATTTCCCCAACAGACAGACTTAACGACAACACACGCACCGCATCCGTTATCGGAACCATCGCGCGATTTTTAATGTTCAGCGCATTTTTATTTTCACCTGTTTTCTCCAATAAAAAATTTCGGAAAAAGCCCAACGGCGGCGATGTAAGCAAAGATGATTTGGAAAGTAATGTAAGAAATAAACTGTTTTTTGATACTGCTTGCAAAACTTCAGTACGTAAATGCGATGCCAAATCAAATTTACCGTAAACCGGACGGAAATCAAAAAAAATTTTACATTTGAGCATACTTTCTTCGTTCGGGGTATCTATCCAGTGGAGAAAAAGTTTCTGCCATTCTTCTGTGCCGAGACAATATTCCGGATTGCGCGCCATCATATTTCCTTTGCAGTAATCAAAACCAACCGCGTTAAGTTTTGCCGTAACGCTGATAGCTAATTGCAAAAAACTGTTTCGGATTTCGGAATTCGGAATTCGGGTTTCAGAATCCGTTTCGGAATTCGGAATTCCGAATTCCGAAATATGTTCAAATATTAAAGCATTATCTTGATCGGTGCGCAACATTTGTTCGCGTCTGCCGCCGCTTCCCAACGCGAGCCAACAAAAATTATATTGAGTAATATCTATTCCTTCCGTATTTTTTATGCCTTCTTTTACTTCTTCGATGGATATTTCAATACATTTTACCGTTAGAGCGTCGTAGAGTTCAGCAAAAATATTGGCAACAAATTCTACATTCACTTCGCGTTCCAAATAAGTTGAAAGTAAATCGGCGCTGCGCTCCATCATCGTTTTTAACGTATCAACGCTATATGCATTTTGAATTTCGCGGAGAATAACCGCCGGATTAAAACCGTGTGCAATAATTAAATCGTGTTCTGAAATAATACCGATGAGCGGTGTACGCGGTGTTCCATCTTCGGTAACGCATACCGAACGAACGCGCTGCCGAATCAATTGAATTTGAATATCCGCCAAAGTAGTATCGGGTTTAATACAAGATGCCGGCGTAGTCATAATATGACCAACGGGTTCTTCGGGATTGAATTTGCCTAATCCGATTTTTTTTCTGATTGTCGAATCGGATAAAATGCCTAACGGTTTATGCTCTTCATCAATCACTACGATAGTAGAAATGCGTTTCAAAGTCATGCGTTTGGCAGCTTGTTGAACTGTTTCGGCGGCGGTACAGGTTACTGCTTTTCGGATACTGCTCGGCGTAGCCAATCGCGACAAGTAGATTTGTGTATTTATTAAATCACTGATGACTTCGGTTTTAGCAGTTTGTATTTCCGGTGCATTGAATTGGCGCGTATTGACGGCAAATGAGTTGGCTAAATAAAGTGTAAATTTCGGAAAACGGTGGAGTAGGGGTTTTATGAGTGCTACCGGAATAGCATAAATCAAAGATTCTTCTTCTGCAAGTGCTTGAAAAAAATATTTATCGTCACCGAAAACTTGCCGAATACCGAAAGTATCGCCTTCATCGCATTTGTTGTATATTTTCAAACTACCTTTTTCTTCTCTGCACAATTGTACGGCACCTTGATTTAAAACAAAAATAAATTCTCTGCTCGCATCTCCGACATTAAAAACGGATTGACCGGCTTCAAAATACTGAACGCTCACATTTTCGGATATGGCATGCAATTCGGCGGCAGGAATAATATTATAGGGCGGAAAATCTTTCAGAAAATCATAGATACGTCGAGAAATAGTATTAGTCATCAGCAAATTTATTTAAATGCCGCAAAATTACCGGTATAAATTTCATTTTATTGTTGAAAATACTGAATGTTTACAAAAAATTAATCATAATCATGCTTACATTAACCTAACGTACTGTAATTTTGTATGTCGAATACTATATATGAAACTTGAAGATTAGATTTGCTTTATTCGGTTGGATCAAAGCTTTTCATTTATAAACACTGATATTATAATTTGTAATTTTTATGGAAGTGAAAACCCGTTTCGATATAAAATTATTGGAAAATTGTACTGATGCTTTAAGAGCCGTTGCACATCCGTTGCGAATTGAAATTATCAGAATTTTATACTCCCGTAAAGAAATGACGGTCTCTGAAATTTTTGATTACTTAAATATTGAACAAGCGATAGCTTCACATCATTTGCGTATTTTGAGAGACCAAGATATTGTAGATGTGCGCCGCGACGGGAAAAATTCGATTTACTATCTCACCGATAATAAATTTTATGAAATAGTGGAAATTATAACAACTATTGTGAAATAGCGGGTTAATTTAATTATGGCTCATCGAAAATTTTTTCGGAGGTACAAACAGGATGCTTCTGACGGAGCTAAAAAATGTCCGGATTTATTTTCTACTGATAGGAAACTCCTAACGGAGTTTTATAAAAGCATAGAAATAAACTTCACCTCGACAAAAATATTTGATGAATCTTAATTATTAATTCTTAATTAAAATATGATATTCCATTGCACTTTCACATCGGTTCGTTTGTTATCGAAAATTTGGTCGTTGCCGCTCCCTAAAAGAAAAGTATTCGGAAAAAAACTTCTTGCAAACCGAAAAGCCAATATATTTTTCTTAAGAGGTTGCCATTCAACGTTCGCATAATACCGCCAACCGGTTAAATAATAGGGTAATACCGTAAAATTATTTTCCAAATCATTTTCAAACGCATAAATCGCAGTATTGTAATCGGGTGTATTGAAGTAAGCAATACGACCGCTTAACTTCAATTTTTTATTTTTTGATGCCCAAATTAAATCTCCCATAACGGCAAAACCTTTCGTGAAACTGAGTGCGTCGGAATATAAGCCCAGTTCGGTGCGTGTCCGCCACTCCAAGCCTTTAGAAATCGATTTTTGAAATTGAAAACGCAATTGTGTATGCGTTTTATTCAAAAGTAATTTTAAAGAATCCTTACCCGAACTGTTTTCCTGTTTCATTTTTATGCGCATTTGAAAATATGCCAATATTCGCCCTTTTTGGTAGCTCGCATTTAAAAAATATTCATAACCGAACGAAGTAGGTTTATTCACGCGATACCGATACCAACCGTAATGCCAATAATCGGCGTAACTACTCAAAGTTATCGTTTTATTGATCGCGAAGGACGCACCTAAATAAATACCGTTTTCGTCTTGTACATGACTGCCTTCGACGAATGCTTGTGCATGTACAGCGTGATAATCTTTGGTTAAATAACGGTGTAACACATTGAAAGAAAGTTTTTTTCCGACACTCCACAATATCCCGTTTACGGTTGCCCAACCCTTATTATCACTAATGGCGGTTTCTCCGAAAAATTGCAGGTTTTTGTACCCGTATTTATAATCAAAAGAAAAATTCAGCAACGTTTTTCCGTTGAAATAATATTGATCATAAAGTGCCGCGCGCTGTTGTACTTTTATATCGTAAGCATTGTATTCGGTATTGAAATTTATGACGCCTCTATTGATGCGTTGTTCGTAAACGGCACCGATAGTCGTATGCGTGATAGCGTTTTTATCTTTTATTTCGCCTGCCGTTCTGTGTAAACCCGAAGTTTGTAAAGTAGTGGCTATTGTTTCGTAAGTTTTATCAATAATTGTATTTTTTACGGTAGCGTCTTCTTTTTTTGACGAAACAAAAACCGTTAAACGGTTTTGAGCTGATAGTTTGAGGGTTGTAGATACACCGCGCATAAAGTTGATTTCATTAGAAGAAGCATATTGTCGGAGTTTGGGATCGTTTTTTTCTATATCCAATACCAATGCACTTTTTCCGATACTGAAACCGTCGGAATGAATTAAACCTTGTCCCATGGTTACGCCGAAATCGCCGAGACAAAAAGTTTTTATAACCGGATTGAAGTCGGCGATAAAAAAATGTGCCGACATAAAATCAATACCGTTACTCAAAATTTTTTCGCCCGGATCTTTTTGCAAGGTGATACCGTAACTGAGTCTTTGCCCGAAATGATAACGGTAACGCAAATATAAATCATTCGGATCGCCGAGATATTTTTCGTACCGAAATCCGACCGAAGTTTCTAATCGGCGCGACCAACGCGTTTGCAAAGTATTTTCTCCCTTACCGAACCATTGTCGTACCGGCAATTGATAATCCGTGAAATCGCCTTTGACTGTAACGAAAGGTAATATTTTTTTGATGGTGTTTATATCCAATTCGGTTTGCAATTCTTCGAGCGCGATGTAATTACCGTAAAGTGTTCTGTGTTTTATGAGGGATTCAATTTGCGTAGAATTGAGCATTCGTAATTGTGCGAAATCTTCGCGGGTAGCTGCATTCAGATCCAAAGGGTGACGGATAAAATCTGAAAGGTACTCAAATTCCGCATCGAATTTGAAAGGGTTATCGCCGTTAGCGGCAACGTTTTGTTCGATGGCATCCGTGTAAGTAAAATTGAGCGAATCAATTTGCGCTTGCACTCGATAAAACGAAAACACACACCATATTGCTATCGGTAAGTATTTCCTCATAGTTGTATGTTTGTTTGTGTTAGCTTTTGGCTTTTGGCTTTTGGCTGATAGCTTTTTAAATGTCTTATTTTTTTATTACTCAAAGCCCTTAGCTATCAGCTAAGAGTTTTATTGTTTTACAAGTTTGTATTTCATTTTTCCCAATTCTGCATTTTCTTCATCGCCGGCTATTTCGTAAATATTGATTGTATTGCCGGATATTTGAAAACCGTAATTGGTAGAAGTATTTTCGCTTTCGAGAAACATTTCATCGAATTTAGGAACAGGACCGCCGTTAAAATCCGTAAAAATAAAATAAGTAGTAACATCGGGAAAACCCGTAACCGTGCCGTCGGGCAAAAATTGAACTTTGTATTGTTTGTTATTCGCGTCCATGCAGGTATAATTTCCGGCAAGTAATTTATCGTTCACGAAATACTGAATACCGCCCGCCCGATTTACGTCGGTCGGATTGTATACGGAACGAGAAAATTGCCTTTTGTCCAGCAATTTATTTCCACTGTCGTAGTGATACAAAAACATGAAGGTATCTTTATTGAGGAGTTCGTAACCTAATTCATAAAAATTCGTGGATATTTCATTGTCCGCTAAATCGGTTTTATAACTATTCGGCGTTTGTCCGGGAGCATTCATCAACATAAAACCATCGCCTTCGTGATTATTAAAACTCACGTTGACTTCCAAAGTGTCGTTGGTTGTTTTTCCATCCGTTATCATTTCAACGACATCTTGTAATTTTCCGGCTGATTTCAATGCCGATTTTGTTTTTTCAATTTCAGTCATATAATCCGTCATCAGCCAAGAACCTGTGAGTGTAGGAACAAAATTTTGCCTGAAATTTTCAGCTGAACCTGTTTTAGATGCCGTTTTTTTAGATGCGTTATCATTGGAGCAAAAAGAAAAAGTCACAGTAACGATGAGTATTACAATGCTGAATTTCATTGATTACGATATTTGAAGTTTAAAAATTATTTTCGTTTTTCGAGTTGTAAAAATCGTTTGCTTGTTGCTGTTTTTACAAAGTTTGTTACGATAAGCAAATGTAAAAATTTTTGTTAAAAGAAAGTATTTCGGGATAAAAAAAAATAAAAAAGCGGACATTAAACACCAATAAATGTTTAATGCCCGCTTTTGATATTCAATCCTTTTTTTTAATTTACGGAAATCGAACTTTGCAAATTATCCATCAATACTTGCATATACGGCAAATCGGACAAATTTTGCGTAGAAGGCGTTTTCTCTACATCAAAATTTTGAAGCATTCGGTTTACGTTTACCTGAAAATTAAATACTGTCGGCGTCGAACTTAAAATAATATTGCGCGATACACCGAATGAGCGGTAAGAGCTGTTTCCGCCTGTGTCGAGCGTAACGGGTGTATCGAATTTTCCGTTGCCTTTCAGATCCATTGCGCCGTGAATTTTCAAGAAAATATATCCGCTCCAACCGTACCAATAATTTTGCCCGTCGCCGAGTGCTGTGGTTGCAGAAAACTGCGCCGGTGTTAGTTTATTATCCGTAGAGTCTACACCCAAACCGAAAGTAAGAGACGAATACACGCCGGCTTCGATTTTTAAAGTATCCGACACACCGGCAATCGCTTTCAAGGAATCCGTTTGGTTACTGAATTCTACCATTGCCGAACGACCCGAACAATCAAGATTAGCGGACGGACAAATTTTCGTAATCATAAAACTGATGCTTGAAAACTGAATTTTTTTTCCGTTTAGTATGTAGGTTTTGTACATAACCAAAGGTGTATTATCATATTGCGCTTTAAAATTAAGAACAACTACGCCTTCGTTAGACGCAGGTATCGGAGTAGGAACCGCCTCTTTACAAGAAATATGAGCAAAAATTATCACAAAAAGTAAAATAGTAATCAAAAATATATTTCTCATGACGATAAAATTTTAAAACTGATTGATAAACGCAATTTATTAATCATAGAATTACTGCACACTAAAAGCATTCGTATAATTACTTACGATCTTTTTAGCAATTGAGATCGTATTACCCTGAACATTAACATCCAAAAATAATTTTTTATAATCAATTTTCAACGGCATAACGGCATCAAATCCTCTTACAAATGTTAACCGACAACCGGCATCAATTGTTTGCGCATTTTCGATATTTATCTGAACCGTATCTTTATAGTTAGCGCCTTTTACGAAAATAAATTTTTGAAAAATAAAAGTCGAATTTTTACTGTCATAAGCACTGTCAGCTTTAACGGCGAGCGGGCTCGAAGCAGGCATTTTACTCGGGATGGTTGTGTTTGAAATCGAATCTAAGCCGACCGTAAAATGGGCGTAACTGTAAGAACCGAAACCCGTAAAACTACCCAAAGTATAATTGAATCCGTAATTTTTGCCGATAAGTGCGTAGTTATTCGGTCTCATAATCGTATCATTAGCGCGGTATAAAGCAATACTGTCGCTCACCGAAACATTTTTAACGCCGGCAAGCGGAGTAAAAGAGATAGCGGATATATAAAATTGCGCGCTCAAAAATTTTACACTGTCCAAACCGATATTATAAGGTGTATTTAAATCAAAAAAAACGGCATCGCTGCCCCATAAAAATTGCACTCGGATTTTGAGTTGCGGATAAACACAACAATTGGCAGCACAAGTTTTCAGCGCAGTTATATCAAAATTAGATGCCGCAACATCCGTACAACCTTCTTCCGGAACTTGGCAGCCGGAAAAAAATAAAATGAAAAAGACAAAAAACATAATGGAGAATGAACGAAAAAACAAGAAATAGTAAGTTTTCTCTTTTTTAGTTTCTGTAGCCCTCTGCGTATGATTATTTTTTATAAAATCCATTTATTCAAAAAATCGTTATAAATTCTTTTGTATTTTGCATTTCGATTTTTCCGCTTAGCAATGGATTTATCTATCCGTATATCGCTTCTACCAAAAACGCATTTATAGGAATCGCGGCGGTAAAATGATTTTTAAGATTTTCAACAAAATCAGTACTCAAAATGTCGGTTTGAGAAACGGATTGATGCCAATAAAATTGTGTGTTTGCAATGAGCGGTTGAATTTTATGAACTTCCGCAAATTCGGGCGGAATGCGTTTATTTTTTTCGCCGCGCATTTCTCCCCAGTATTTTACGAAATCCGGTGCATTTATGAGTGCAGAAAACCGGTCAGGATAAGTTGCTATAAATTGCCGAACACGAAGTAGCGTTTCTTTTTGCTCAAAAAAATAAGCGCCGCCGGCAATAAAAGCATTGTCGTTAGAGATTTGAAGATAATGACCGGGATAAATTTTATCTTTTGTACCGTAACGACCGACCGAAGCCGAAAGGTGTTCTTTGTAAGGAATTTTATCTTTTGAAAATCGCGTATCTCTGTTGATACGAAAAAGCATTTGTTTAATCGGTACTAAAGCTAATTCCGGTTCGTTGGGCGCAAGTGCTACCACCAATTTTTCGAGAAGCGCCATGAAAGGTTCTTTTGCATCGCGTTCGTAACGAACTTTGTTGGCAATAAACCATTCGCGGTTGTTGTTGTGTTTTAAATCTTCAAAAAATTGGAAATAAGCTGTGATCATAATTTCGGATTTCGGATTTCAAAATTACGAGCTCACTGACCTCCCAATCTGAAATTTAATAACCTAAATCAATTAAAATTTCGGACACGCAGTAGATACTCGTTTTTTTTCAGGTGCTACGTAAATAATGGAAACTTCAAAAGCACCGCGTCCGCTTGTCGGTTGAACGATGGAAGAAGTATGAATATCATAACTCGCACCAAACAAAAAATGTTCTTTTTCTAAAATAAATGAAACGGTAATCGCATCCATCAAAATAGAACTACCACCGGATTGATTGGTACCTGTATAAGAATAACTGTTGGCAATTCGCGCTGCCAAACCCGCGCGCACCGCCAGCTCATTCCAATCGTGATGACTGTAACGGAAATTCCCACCACCCGAAGCTGACATGGACGGACCTTGCGTCGTGAACATAGCGGAAGGCAAAATACTTAAATCTTCGGTAAAAGGAATTTCTCCACCGGCATGAATCGTATAACGTCGGCGCAAAACTTCTTTGGTATCACCGAAAAAAGAAATTTTGGGTTGAGCTACATGATCAATAGCACCGCCAATATAAAAACTTTTATTATCGGCAAAAACATTGTACCACAACAAACCTAAATTTATATCGGAATAAATATTCGATTGCGGCGCGTATTCTCCGGTCGGGAATTGATTATTGACGGCAACATTAACGGTGTCGTATTGCCTATCGAACCACAAATTACCGAAATCAAATTTTTGTTGTCCGGCACCGATTTGTACACCTGCCACTAAATACTGGCTTGATTGACGATAACGGCTACCGTCTAATTGTTTGGAATACGAAATACCCAATTGACCTTTCGTCGTTTGTAATTTGGAAGTACTGCCTATTTCGTCATACATCGCCGAAACGCCGAAAGCCAAATAATCGTCACCGAACACCTGAAATTTATATTCGCCGCCGGCATGGATAGTTCTCAAAGGAATATCAGAAAAAATACCTGTCCATTGCTCTCGATAGTTGGCATTCACGCGCGCACTACCTTGAAAAATACCCGTCATTGCCGGATTAAGATATTGAGGTGCCATATAATACTGTGTGTATATAGCATCTTGACTTTTTAATTGGAGGGAAAATAAAAATACGCTTAATAAAAAAAGTGTGATTTTTTTTATCATTTTTCGTAGCAGTTAGGTGAAATATGCTTTAATTGGGTTTACGATTTACGATTTTAGGTTTACGATTTTTTCCGGAACACGATTTTTCCGATCTACAAATTTAACACGACTTTTGAAATATCGTAATCGTATTATATTATAAATCGGAAAAATAATATTCCGTTAAAAATTTCAAAAAAAATTATTTTAAATCGTAAATCCAAATCCGTAAATCGTAAATTTTCAAATATTCTGTTTCTTCAATTCACTCACAGCATAATCGGCAGCACGTGCCGTTAAAGCCATATAGGTCAAAGACGGATTTACGTTTGAAGTAGAAACCATGCAAGAACCATCGGTTACAAATACGTTTTTACATTCATGCACTTGGTTCCATTTATTGAGAATACTGGTTTTTACATCATTGCCCATGCGCGCCGTTCCCATTTCGTGAATTGCCATGCCCGGAAAAGAACCGTTATCATAAGTTTTTACGTCTTTCAATCCGGCTGCTTCCAACATTTCGGCAGCATCGTTTTTCATATCAATACGCATTTTGCGTTCGTTTTCTTTAAACTCGACATCAAAAACAACTGTAGGTTGACCCCAAATATCTTTTTTATCGAAGTTCAATTGCATCGTATTATCTTCGTAAGGCAAACATTCACCGAACCCCGTCATACCGAAATGCCATTTACCGGGTTCTATCGCGTTATTTTTCATATCAGCACCGAAACCGGGTTCATTCATAACATGTTGCCAACTACTGCGACTTGCACCACCTTGATAACCGAAACCGCGTATGTAATCGCGCTTGTCGTTACCGACATTTCTGTAACGCGGAATATAGCTACCGTTGGGACGACGACCGAAAACATATTTATCGTTAAAACCTTCTGCTTCGCCGCCGGCACCGACACGGAAATGGTGATCCATAAGATATTTACCTAACACACCGGAACTGTTGCCCAAACCGTTAGGAAATTGTTTGGAAATAGAATTTTGTAAAATCCAAGTAGAACTAACCGTCGAGCCGTTGACGAAAATAATTTTTGCCTCAAATTCATGTCGTTCTTTCGTCAAACTGTCAATAACTAAAACGCCTTTGGCTTTACCTTTTTTATCGTCGTAAATAATTGAATTGACGATTGAATTAGGGCGTACAGTCAATCTTTTAGTTGCCATTGCAGGCGGTAAAGTAGTGGATTGTGTACTGAAATAAGCACTGTACGGGCAACCGCGATGACACATATTTCTATATTGGCAACTGCTCCGTCCGTTTAACGTTTGGGTTAAATTTGCTGTTTTTCCTATGGTGAAATGTCTGTTCGGAAAATTTGATTCTACGCCTTTTTTAATCATTAATTCAACAACATTCATATCCATTCCCGGTTGCATCATGCCGTCCGGATACTCGGGAATACCCAAGTTTGTACCGGAAATTCCTGCAAATTTTTCAACATAATCGTACCAAGGTTTTATATCGTCGTACCGAATAGGCCAATCAATAGCGATGTTGTCTTTGGCATTAGCTTCAAAATCTGCCGCACTCAATCTATACGATTGCCGTCCCCACATAATAGATTTACCGCCGACTATATTCGGTCGAAACCAATCAAAGCGTTTTTTTTCTGAATAAGGAGCATCTTCGTCTTTAAACCAAAAACCGGCATTGTGTTCACTGTACGGATAATCGCGCGCCAAAAATTGGTGCGATTCTCTTTGTTGAAGCGTGATGCGACCTCTGTGCGCATACTCCCAAGGATCTTTATTAGTTTCTGCATAACCTGTTATGTGTTCGAGTGGCAATCCGCGCTCCAACATCAAAACCGTTAAACCTTTTTCCGTCAATTCTTTTGCCGCCCAACCGCCGGATACACCCGAACCGATTACAATAGCGTCGTACTTATGTTTCATAAATTTTTTTTAATAATAAGATGATAATTATTTTAATGCAAAATGGTAAACGGTAAATATTCAGTGCAAAATGGTAAATGGTAAATACTCAATTCAAAATGGTAAATGGTAAATTTTGCACTGCGAGATTTACCATTTACAAATAAATATTTATCATTTACTATTTTGCATTGAATATTTAACATTTAGAAATCATTGTTCCAATGTTTTAATCCAAGTAGCGATTTTTGTTAAATCGGCTTTTGGTACTGTCGGCAATGCTGCCATAGCGGAATAACCTGGCCAATCTTCGGGTTTGGGTTTTCCGACTAAAACTACGATCTGTTTAGCAGTATATTTTTTCGCCGCTATATCCATCCAAGAAGGACCGACCATTTTTTTGTCGGCTTTGTGGCAAGTATAGCAAGTGTGTTTTTGCAAAAGATCGTTTATTTCCGTAGGAATCGTCGTGTGGCTCGACTGTGCTTTCACCGAAACGCAAGCGGTTGTGAATGCTGCTGCCAATAAAAACTGTTTAATCATTGTTTTAAAATTAAAAATTAAAAGTATGAAGTGTGAAGTATGAATTGAGAGGTATAAAGAACGATGTATAAAGTACGAGCAGAAAATACTTCATGCTTTACACGTCATACTTTTTATGTTGCCCATGCTTTGTCACCTTTTTTGTACGGTAGCGCGCCGTCGTATCTGCCGGGAACGGCTTCGTAACGCAATGCTTTTGTAGCACCGATTTCAGAAGTAAAATATCCCGTAACGGTAAGTTCTTTTATTTGACTGAAAAACGGTTTACCTTGGATCAATTTTCTGTCTTTGTCCATAGCGCGCGTTTCAGCTAATTTCAGAATATCCGTACGTTCGGCTTCAGAAGCCGCCATGAAGCCTTTGCCGTATTTTTCCATGCAGTATTTATCCACTTCGGTTAAACCTTCATAAAAATGCGCACGTTCTTTTTCGGTAAGGCAATCGGTAATTATTTTATTAATGAAATCCGGAACACCGGCGGCTTTTGCGCCTGGCGTATCGGTAATCGGAATTATGAGTTCCGCAATTTCCGCAATCATGGCTTGTTGCTCGGGCGTGCCGATAAAAGCAATATTTCTAATAGCGGGTTCATTCCAAGCTTTTAGAATGTCGGGCATCAAAAGTGTGCCGCCGAACATCATGGCTGCCTTTTTTATGGCATCGCGTCTTGATATTGTCATAAGACTTGGTTATATATATTGATGATAAATTTTTATTTTCGTACAAAAATACAAATAATTTTCTTTTGTTTTAACCGAATTTCTTTAAAAGTTTTCGGGTATTGTCACAGCAAATTTTCAGATCTTCTAATGGTGACTTTTCGTAATCTTCTAACTCCACTATAACGTGTTGTACACCGCCTATTTTAAAATTTTCGATAATTGCCGGAAAATCCGCTTTGCCGCGACCAATGATAGTGGATTTCGTATGATCTGATTTGTCATTATCTTTAAAATGCACCAATTCAAATCTGCCCGGATATTTTTTAAACCAATCCACCGGATTTTGATTCGCCGAAACTACCCAACCTAAATCCATTTCCTGCGTCACTAAAGTCGCGTCCGTGTTGCTTAAAAGTATATCGTATAATATTTCGTTACCGAGTTCATTAAACTCAAATTCATGGTTGTGATACCCGAATTTTAGGTTTTGAGATTTACAATATTTACCGGCTTTGTTCAATAAATCACAAAATTTTTTCGCATCATCCGGTGTTTTCCGGTCAGCGGGTTCCCAAGATGATGCAATTAAATAATGTTGATTAAGTTTTAAAGCATCCTCAACTATTTTTTTCCAATCATCAGTGACATCATTTTTTTTAGCATCGTAATGCTTCGATCCCAAATTAATATGTCCGCTCGGCATGGTTAATCCGTGATTTTTCAGCAGGGCATTAAATTCGGAAATGCTTTTACCGAAAACTTTCCCGTATGCGTAACCTCGTTTTTGTCCGAAATCACTGAAACATTCTACGAATTTATATCCTTCTTCCGATAAACCGCGCAATGTAGTGTCCGGATTTTTCGACATATCGTCGCGTACACTGTAAAGTTGAACGCCGATTTTTCTATCTTTTTTCGGAAGCACCGAAAAAGGAATTGCAACCGTAGCCGCTAATGTTGCGGAAGTTTCCAAAAAAACGCGACGCGATATATTATCAAGGCTTTCAGACATTGGATTTTGGATATTAGACATTTAGACATTAGAATATGGACATTTGAAGTTGTATTTAGGATGCAGGAAAAAATGTCTAAAGTCTAACTTCTGATATCTTTACGACAAACTTCTTATGAGTTTATGTGCATTTTTGTAGCACACTTTCAAATCTTCCAGCGGCGATTTTTCGTAATTTTCCAATTCTACGATTAAATAACGCGCACCACCTTTTTTCATATTTTCAAGAATGTTCGGAAAATCTACTTTACCGGTTCCAAAGATGACTGTTTTTCTGTTGTCGCTTTCGTCCAAATCTTTTAAATGCAGTAATTCGAAACGACCGGGATAATTTTTAAACCATTCGACCGGATCTTGTTTCGATGCTACCGCCCAACATAAATCCATTTCAAAAGCAACCAGTTCCGGATTGGTATTTTTTAAAAGGGTGGTGTAAATCAGTTCATCGCCGATTTTTTCAAATTCAAACCAGTGATTATGATAACCAAAACGGATGTTTTGAGTTTGGCAGTACGTTCCGGCAGCATTCAGTGCATCACAGAATTTTTTTACTTCGTCAGGCGTTTTTATGCTATGATCCCAAGAAGGATTGATTATATATCTTTGACCGAGCTTGAGCGCATCTTCTACATTTTTTTTCCAATCATCGGAAATATCTTTTTTAGTGGCATCATAATCTTTAGTTGAAAAACCGACGTGTCCGCTTGTCATTTTCAATTCGTATTCTTTCATCATTTTTTTGAATTCGATAATGCTTTTACCGAAAACTTTTCCTTTCACATACCCTTGGTTTTCTTTTGGATTGCTGAAACCTTCGACAAAATTGAAGCCGTCGTTGGCTAATCTTTTAAGCGTTTTTTCAGGTTCTTCGGTCATATCTTCGCGCGCACTCCAAAGTTGAACACCTATCGGTTTTTCTTTGGGCGAAAGTGCTGAAAACGGTAATGCAGTGGCAGCCGCTAAAGCAGTAGTGGTCCCTAAAAATGAACGGCGTGTTATTTTATCCATAAATTGGTTGGAAGACGTATACAGTTTTTTAAAAAAAATTAGATGATTGATTCGGATGTACAAAACTATTTGATTTCATTCAGACGACAAAATTCACACATAACTTTTAACGTAAAAGAAATATATTTATGACAATTTTAAGACGAAATGCGTAAATTTGACACGACATTAACATTTATATTTTTCTGAAAAACTTTTAAAACCTTTTTGATTGAGAAAACGCAAACAAATAAAAAATAAACCACAAACACGAAACAGTATTACGGCGTTCTTTTTATTAATACTGCTTTGTTTCTTCGGTTATATTTTTTTTAAAAATCAAGTTTTCGGTTTGTGGTTTAATTACAATCATTGTTCCGAACCGCGAGACCGATCGTGGAAAAATTTCGATACGCAAGTACCCGCCGGTTTTACTGTTCATGGTATTGATGTCAGTCATTATTCTTGCGCAATTGATTGGCGGGAAGTGCGAAAAATGGGCGACCAAAATGTCGGTATTGATTTTGCATTTATTCGAGCCACACGCGGAATTGATTTTACGGATTATCGTTTTGAGCAAAATTGGTCGGAAATGCGCGATGCCGGAATTATCAGAGGCGCGTATCATTTCTTTACTTTCGGCGATGATGCAGAGCAACAAGCTTTGTATTTTTCGGAAAACGTAAAAATAATTGCCGGCGATTTACCGCCCGTGTTAGATATTGAAGATGATTTAACCGGCAACGAACGCCGGTTCACGTCGCAACAAATCGTTCAAAAAATTTCAGTGTGGTTAACATCGGTCGAGAAAACAGTCGGTACTATACCTATAATATATACCAATGCCGATTATTACAAAAAATACATAGCCGGCAATTTTGCCGGCTATCCGATTTGGTTGGCATCTTACAGTCCGGATAAAGCCGTAAAAAATTATAACGATTTACGTTGGGTTTTTTGGCAGTATTCCAATCAAGGCAGATGCAACGGCATCAGCGAAAAAATAGACTTGAATGTTTTTTGCAGCGACAACATTGGTTTGAAATCTATTTTGAAAAAGTAAGGAAGGGTGGAAGTATGAAGTAGAAAGTAAGGAGTATAGTGTAAGAAACTTTCTCTCGCTACTTTTTGTAGTGGTGCATTCATACTTCATACCTCATACTTTATACTTCGTACTTTTTTAAACCTTTTTTCCTTTCGACGAATTAAAACGCATTTTGGTAGATTATTTTAGATAATTCAACCAATGTATCTGTATTTTTACTTCGTTATTTAAAATTTATAAAAAATAAATCCACTTCATCATGCCAAACAATATTTTGAACGACGTTGCAAGAATTTTGAGAGGAAAAAACGGCACTATTTTTTTGATAGTGGGCATTGTCATCTTAGCCATGTTTATCACCCGCATCATCGGTCCACTCATTTGGTTGCTTTTAGTCGGCGGTTTAGCAGTTATGCTATTCAGGTACTTTGAAAGCAAAAATAATTAATTTTGATACTTAATGCTAAATGCTGAATATTTAATGCTAAATGCTAAATCGTAAATCCGATTTAATAAAGTTTAGTATTTAACATTAAATATTCAGTATTTAGCATTCAGCATTCAGCATTTGCCATTTAAAAATTTAAAATTAAGAATGGGATACATAGAATCCATCATAGAAATATCCGTTATTATAGCAGTGAGTATACTCGTAATGATGCTCGTTGACGATAAAGCCCGCCACGCCTTAATGATAGCAGCCATGAGTAAAAATTCGATTATCGGATCTTTTTTAGTCAAAAAAGGAAAAACCGACCCGATGCAACAACTAAAAGATTACGTTGCCCATCTTGAATCCAAAGTATTGGAGCTACGCCGACATACCAATCAATTGCGCGGGCAACGTCATGTATTAAAAGAGGCTATCGTCATCAATGAGAATGAATTAACGACGAATTTGACGGAGGCTTCTGCTCAAAAAAATAAAGAAAACCCGAGTTTGGCGGCATTGAGTTTGCGAAAAGCCGGACGTTTAGAAGAATCCAATAAACGTCTCGGACAGCTGTACGATCGTATGACGCAATTGTATCAGCATTTGACTCGGATGTACGATGCATCGAAAGTTGTTCTCGAAGACGTGAAAGACCAAATCCATATTCAGGAAACCGAACAGAAAGCCATTATTGCCGGACATAATGCCGTGCAATCTGCCGTATCTGTCTTGAACGTAGACAATAAAGCGAATAAAATGTATGGTCAATCTTTGGAAGCCGTGAACACCGATGTTGCCAATCGCATCGGCGAAATGGAAGAATTTTTGCGCCTGAGTCAAGGTATGATGCAAGCAATTGATTTAAAACAAAACGTAATGGAGGAAGATGGTTTGAAACTTTTGGCGGATTGGGAACAAAAAATGCAAAAAGCGGATTTATTGGTGTCAGCTATGGATAAAAAAACAATACCACCGTCGAATGAATCGCCTAAAAACATCGAGCAAAAAAGTGCTTACGATAGTTTTTTTGAATAAAAATGTTATTTTTGTGTTTAGAAAGTTAAAATCGAATTCAAGTGCGTATAGCTAATCCTATTTTAGATTGCGTGTTCAAGTATTTGATGGAAGATGCTGAATCTGCGCGTGTGCTTATTTCTAATATTATTGGCGAAGAAATAGAATCTCTTGCCGTAAAGCCGCAAGAAAATACTGTTTTTACACCGGCATTTATGCTCACGGTTTATCGTTTGGATTACAAAGCAGTCATTAAAACAAAAGAAGGCGAGAAAAAAAAAGTATTGATCGAACTTCAAAAAGGTAAACAACCATTTGATGTTGCACGATTTCGCCGCTATTTGGGTGAAAATTATTCAACGCAAGACACCGACGAAGACGGAATACCGGAAAGTTTACCTATAATTACAATTTATTTTCTCGGTTTTAAGTTAAATATCGCCAAATCAGTTCTCAAAATAAACCGTGTTTATCTGGATGTAGTAAATAACACTGTTATCACTGAAAAAAGCGATTTTATTGAATTACTTTCGCACAACTCCTACATCATACAAATTCCCTACTTGCCAAGAGAAACGCAAAATAAATTAGAGCGCGTATTATCTGTATTTAGCCAAAAGTGGGTAAAAGAAATACCGGATGGGTCTATTCGTTTTTTTGATGGAGATATAGATGAAGAGCCGGATTTAAAAATTCTTACAAACCGCTTAACTCAAGCTGCATCAAGCAAAGAAGTATTAGCTGCAATAAAAGCAGAAGAAGATTTAGAAGCTGATATTGTTCGTTTTTTAAGACAAACTGAAAAAGCAATTGAAGAGAAAGAACAAATTATTGAAGAGAAAGAACAAATTATTGAAGAGAAAGAACAAATTATTCAAGAAGAAAAAAGAAAAAATGTAGAGCTTTTAAAAGAAATTAAACTGTTAAAAGCGCGTTCAAAAAAATAATTTTCAAAAAAATCATAAATCAGCAATGGGGAAACTAACGACGTTCTCAAAATTTGTAATTACTTTATTGGTTGTAGGTGCAGTTTACTTCGGCTTGAAGTATTTCATGAACAATACTGCTGCCGGAAAAGACCTCGTAAAAAATTCACAGTCCGGAACTTCTTCAAGCACAACCGGTACAGCCGCCGCAGCGCGCAATTACGATAACGATCCGAACGTGATAAAAATCGGGGTAGTGACATGGGGCGGATATGCAGGCGGACAATATTTCAACGAAGGTTTTGAGCCATCGGAAAAAAGTCGTTTTTTCAAAGATTACGGTTTCAAAGTAGGTTTTAAAGTTTTAGATGATTTTGATGCCAGCCGCGCAGCTTGGAAAAAAGGCGATGTGGATTTACTTTGGACAACTGCCGATGCTTTTCCGACCGAATCCGGTGCATTGAAAGATTTCGATCCCGTTGTGGTTTTTCAAGCAGATTGGTCGCGCGGCGGAGATGCTATAGTTGTGCGGCGCGGACTTACGAAAGTATCGGATTTGCGCGGAAAAAAAATTGCCGTTGCCGAACTTACACCTTCTCATTCTTTTCTTTTGTGGTTGCTCGAAGCCGGCGGACTGACGAACAAAGATGTTGAAATAGTAAAACAAGCGAATGCTATTGACGCTGCACAGGCATTTAAAAGTCAACAAGTAGATGCTGCAGTAGTTTGGTCGCCGAGTGATGAAGAATGCATTGCATCGGTGCCCGGTGCACGCGTTTTGGAAAGTACGCGCTCAGCTTCAAACATCATTGCCGATGTTTTTATTGCAAAACGCAGTTGGGTAAATGCTAATCGCGTAAAATTACAACAACTGTACGAAGGTTGGATGAAAGGTGCTGCCGAAATAAATACAAGTGCCGCCTCAAAACAAAAAGCAGCTCAAATTTTGACGGATGCTTTTCCGGGTACTTCTTTGGATGTAAATACCAAATCCATAAATAATGTACGCTTGTGTACAGCCGGCGATAATTTGAATTTTTTCGGCTTAAATCCGAGTTACAAAAACGTTACGGGCGAAATGTTGTACAACCGTATGGCAGATGTATATAAACGTCTCGGTTATGCGGATTCAAAAACACCATCGTGGCGGTTAATTTCAGATCCGACCGCCGTGCGCACCACCAATTTAACCGGTGATGCCAATGCTGCTGAAGGACAAAAACAATTTGCCGCAGCCACTAACGAAACGCTGACTAAAGAAGCGATTGCTACCAAACAAGTAAGTATCACCTTCCGAAGCGGTGAATACCAGTTGGATGAAAACGCGAAATATATCGTTGATAAAGAAATGGTGGATCTGGCGCGCGCATTTTCAAATGCGCGGGTTCGCGTGGAAGGCAATACAGATAATGTCGGCAATGCAGACGGTAATAAATCTCTGTCACTCAAACGCGCGCAATCTGTGGTAGATTATTTAGTTAAAACATACAATATGTCGCGCAATCGTTTCGTCGTCGTCGGTAATGGTCCGGATAAACCTTTGGGAGAAAACAGTTCCGATGACGGTCGCGCAAAAAATCGCAGAACGGATTTTGAAATAATCAGCGAATAACGAATGTCAGGCAAATGTGCAGCCTATGTTCGAATTCATGTTAAACTAAAAACTGTGTCAAAATCAATAATAGAAATAAATCGCGTGGGCGAACCTTATCATTTTGTCGCGCAAAACAGTGATAAAATTGAAGTCAACATAGATGCTTCCGTCGCTGTCGGCGGAACAAATTCAGGTGTGCGCCCTATGGAATTATTGCTCATGGGTCTGGGTGGTTGCGCGGCGATAGATGTGATTAGTATTTTGAAAAAAGCGCGACAGCCGGTCGAAGATTTAAAAATTACTGTCACCGGTGAACGCGATGATCATGCCGTACCCGCGCCTTACACTGCTATTCACATTCACTACATTTTTAAAGGCGATTTGAAATCGGATAAAATTGAATACGCTATAAAACTTTCCGAAGAAAAATATTGCTCAGCATCGGTTATGTTGGAAAAAACGGCAGAGATTACACACTCCTTTGAAATAATTAAACCATGAAACAAATAATTTTTTTCATTATTATTTCGGGTTTATTTTCAGAAATAAACGCTCAAAATGCGACTGACGTAAAAAGAGAATTGACAAATCAAGAACAACTTTATCGTATTGATGACGCTTTGAACAACCGAAATATCGTAAGCGATTCGAAATACGAAGGCGTTCAAGGCTCTTCACTTATTTTTGAAAAATATTTACCCGGAAAAGTTATTGTAAATGACAGTGTAATAACTTCAGAAGTTGTGTTGATGAACATTGATGCTATCGCAGATGAAGTACGTTTTAAAACGCTGAATAAACCCGAGCGCTCACTGAATAACAGTAAATTTTTAGGTGTGGAAATGACGGATGAAAACGGTAAAATTTATATTTTCAAACGTTTCAGGGTGTATGAAAAAGCGTTTGGAAATGCTTTGGTGCAAATAATTTCGGCGAGCAATAAATTGACGTTGGTAAAATTAGTTCAAAAACAATTTCATCGCGCCGATTATGAAGACAGGGGCGTGATATCTACGGGTAAACCTTATGACTCTTTTGAAACGATGACGAACTATTATGTCAAAAAGGAAAACCACTTGTTTAAAAAAATAAAGTTGTTTAAAAATGAAATTATAGGTTTAGCTTCACCCGAAAAATTCCAAAATTTAGATAAATTGTGCCGCGATCACCATATCGGCACAAAATTAGATGAAAATGAAGCAGCCGCTTTAATAAAAACAATTGAATCATTATAGTTTAGTTTGTTAGTCGGTTTATCGGTTAGTCAAAACATTTTGACTAACCGATAAACCGACTAACAAACTAACTCAACCAACACAATTAAAAAATGTCTGAACACAAACAGAAACAACAAAAAGAGTGGGATAATTTGAAAGGCGAAAACGCATGGACGCTTTTTAAAGTCATGGCGGAATTTGTGGACGGATTTGAGATTTTGAATAAAGTCGGTCCGTGCGTGTCTATTTTCGGTTCAGCGCGCACAAAATCGCATCATGCCGATTATAAAAAAGCGGAAAAAATAGCCAAACGTTTAACCGATGAGGGCTATGGTATTATCACCGGCGGTGGTCCCGGTAAAATGGAAGCCGGTAATAAGGGTGCAAAAGAAAACGGCGGTATCTCTATCGGATTAAATATTGATCTGCCGTTCGAACAAACTTTTAATCCGTACATAGACCAAGATAAAAATTTATTTTACCGATTCTTTTTTATCCGCAAGGTGATGTTCGTTAAATATGCGCAGGCTTTTGTGGTCATGCCGGGTGGTTTCGGTACACTCGACGAACTGTTTGAAGTACTGACGCTCATTCAAACAAAAAAAATTAAGCGCGTGCCGGTTATTTTGGTCGGAAAAAATTATTGGTCGGGCATGTTGCATTGGATTCAAAACACGATGCTCGAAGAAGAACATTATATTAATCCTGAAGATATGCAACTTCTTCCGGTTACGGATGATCCGGAAGAAGTCGTGCGCATCATCAATGAATTTTACGGTAGTAAACGATTTGAACCGAATTATGAATTGTAATCCTCAAATCAAAAACAAACCGTTTTGATAAATTAATTTACCGTCAGCAAATATTTTTCCGCCGTCCGTCATATCCGTAATCATATCCCAATGGACGGACGATTTATTTTTACCGCCGCATTGTTCGTAAGACTGTCCGATTGCCATGTGAACGGTTCCGCCGATTTTTTCGTCGAATAAAATATTTTTCGTGATGCGCTGAATGGCACTATTGGTACCGATAGCTGCTTCTCCGAATTGTCGTGCGCCTTCAATATTAAAAATACGATCTAAAAAATCTTTTCCGCGTGTGGCATCCCATTTTTCGATGATGCCGTTTTTTACCCAAAGTGTTACGCCTTCTACTTCCGAACCGCCGTAAACGCCGGTGTGCGTGAAACGTATTTTTCCGTTTATTGTATCTTCAACGGGTGACGTATACACTTCACCGGAAGGCATATTCGTTTGTCCATCGGAATTTATCCAAACACGCCCTTTAGTATTGAATTTGATATCGGTACCCGAATTTTTATTCACATAACGGACCGTTTCTTTTGTATTGAGGTAATCTACGATGTGCTGTTGTTGCGCACGCACTTCTAACCAAGATTGTATTGGATTGTCGTCGAATAATTTGCAAGCATGAAAAACAAAATCAGTGTATTCTTCCAAACTCATTCCCGCTTCTTGCGCTGCTGCATCGGTCGGATACTGACATAAATTGCGTTTCAATGCGCGCGTTCCGGTGCGCTGCATATAAATATCGTGTATCGGAGACACGGCAGCACTTCGAATTTTTGCACGAGTGCCATCAATATTGCTATCTTCCTTCAAATTGAACGGTGCGCGAATGTGCAAATAAGCATCAAAAGTTTCCATCGCAAATTTGTACAACGGCGAAATAGTTTGCAATTGCATTTCGTTGCCTTCCGTAAGTAAAATGCGCGTGCGTTCTCTGAAAATAAAATCGGTTTCAATAACTGCCGCACCTGCTCGCAGTGCTTCGCGATAAATTTCTTTTACCAAAGGTTCGGCGAGTGTGGTGGTTTGAATAAATAATTTATCGCCGGCTTGTATTGAAAGCGAATAATTAACGAGGAGGTAAGCGTATTTTTGCAATAAGGTCATATAAATATGATGAAAGAAAAATTCGTGAGCATCCGCCAAATCCGCGCCATCCGCGTTCCGTTAATACACAATTGGAACGCGGATGATGCGGATTTGACGGATGCTCACGGATTTTAAAGTTATAAACTTGATGCGAATTGGCGTAAAAACCGCACGTCATTTTCAAAAAGCATTCGGATATCCGGAATGTTAAATAAACGCAACGCTTGTCGCTCAATACCCATACCGAAAGCAAAACCCGAATATTTTTTCGGATCAATACCGCAATTTATCAGCACTTGCGGATCTACCATACCGCAACCTAAAATTTCCAACCAACCGGTTCCTTTTGTGAGTCGCACATTTTCAGGCGTATCTGTACCGAGCCAAACGTCAACTTCCGCAGAGGGTTCCGTGAACGGAAAAAACGACGGGCGCATCCTGATTTTTGCCGCTCCAAACATTTCTTGTGCGAAATATAATAAAGTTTGTTTCAAATCGGCGAACGATACATTTTCATCAATATATAAACCTTCGACTTGATGAAATTGTGCGTGCGAACGCGCCGAAATCGTTTCGTTTCTATAGACTCGACCCGGAGCTATGATGCGAATAGGCGGTTTTTGCATTTCCATAATCCGCGCTTGTACGGGCGAAGTATGCGTGCGCAACAACCAAGTTTTCGAATTTTTTATGTAAAAAGTATCCTGCATATCGCGCGCCGGGTGATCTTCGGGCGTGTTCATGGCGGTAAAATTATACCAATCCGTTTCTATTTCAGGTCCGTCGGCAACCGTAAAACCGATACGTTGAAAGATATCTGTGATTTTATTCATCACAATCGCTATCGGATGCCGACTGCCTTGCAGTGCGGGTTCGGGCGGTGCTGTCAAATCGAATTGAATTTTTTCGGGCGTTAAAGCCAAAGTCTCAGCTTGCGTTTGCAGCAGCAGCATTTTTTCTTCGGCGGTTGTTTTGGCTTTATTGACAAGTGCGCCGTATTCTTTTTTTTGCGCGTTGTCTACTTTACCGATTTCTCCGAAAAGTGGTTTTATAATATTTTTTGTGCCTAAATACCGAATGCGGAAAGTTTCAATCTCTTCTTTCGTTTTAGGTTGCGCATGGATAATTTCTTCAATCAGTTCTTGTACCTTTGCGAATGTTTCGGACATAATAATTTTTTTTAGTCGGTCAGTCTGTCAATCGGTTAGCCGGTTAGTCAAAAGTATTTATTTTGACTAACCGGCTAACCGATTGACAGACTGACCGACCAGCCGACTAATTTAAATTTGCGTAAAAGTACATTAATAAACCAATTTATACAAAATTTAGTGAGCCGTATTGACCGAAGTGATATGACGGTTTTTTGCTGTTGTCTTTTGTCAGTAGCAATGACTTGGTCTCTTTTTTTGATGTCGATAGCGATGTGGGGTTTTGTGTTGATTGCTTTTATACGATTCGATACAAAAAAGTTAAAAACGCGTTTTATTTTCGATCCCGAAAATAAAGATTTTATCCAACGTTTAGTATTCGCTTCCGTAACAGTTCCTTTTTTTTTAGTTTTAATAAGCGGTTTATGGTCGCATGATATTTTTTATTGGTTGGAGAGGTTGCGTATTCGATTGCCTTTTTTGATTTTACCGATTGCTTTTTATTATTTGCCGGCAATTAATCGCCGGCAATTTTACGGTATTCTTTATTTTACATTGGTTTTCGTTTCCGGATTTACGATTTTCATACTTACAAATTATATCCTGCATTTCTCCGAAATAACGGAACTGTTGAATCGCGGCAATCCGATACCGTTCATGCGTGATCATATCCGTTACAGTATTCAACTGTGTTTCACGATTTTTATCGGCGTTGAGCTTATTCGGCAAAATTTTTATTTAATTAACGAAAAAGAACAGCTTTTAATCAAAGTACTTACGATTTTCTTAATCGTTAGTTTGCACGTTTTAGCCGTGCGAAGCGGATTACTCATCTTTTATGTGTCATTACTCATTTTCTTTTTTTTGTGGTCGTTTAATAAAAAACGTTGGCGTGTTGGTTTAGCGGGCTTATTTTTAACTATTTCGGTGCCTTTTTTGGCTTACCGATTTATACCGAGTTTTCATAATCGGATAAATTACGCACGCTGGGATTTTTTGATGTACAAAAAAGGCGAAGGTGCGGATTATTCTGATGCCGGCAGATTAATTTCTCTGAAAGTAGGCATACAAGTTTTCAAAAGCGAACCGGTTTTCGGTGTCGGTGCCGGTGATGTTTACTCGGAAGTCGGCGAAATTTATACACAACAATACAGCAATTGGTCGCCGAAACTGCCGCACAATCAACTGCTCATTATTGCTGCAGGAACTGGATTGGTCGGTTTATTTTTATTTGTGACCGGTTTTTTTTATCCGCTTTGTGCGAGCACAGATTTTAGGAAAAAGACTTTAGTATTGTTTTTTTACCTGAACGTTTTTATTTCTTTTTGGATAGATATGCCTTTTGACGCCGCTTTCGGCGTAGCTTTTTATGTTTTTTATGTTTGTTTTTTTTGGAGATACAAAGGAAGTATGAAGTAGGAAGTATTTATATTTCCTACTTCATAACTCATGCTTCATCTCTCATACTTTATACCTGATACTTCACACTTCATACTTCACACTTCATACTTCCGATTGCGCTTTTGTCTAAAAAAGGTTGTTCTGTCTATAATTTGTAATTAATCGTTAAGAGTAGCCGAAATTTGTTTCAAAATTTTTTTCTTGTCACAACTTTTTTGTAAGAAAATTGTCATTATAATAACTTCAACAATTTTAATTGACGAAAACGATTTTCGGAAAGAAATTTTATATATTCAATTGCCTGAACTGTTAATTGACTTTAATTAATACAAGAATAATTTTACACCGAAATTTTAATTTTAACGAAAATATTACCGTAAATGACTAAATTTATTTTTACCGTTACTTTGAGCTTTATTTTTATTTTCACGGCTTTTCACGGCTTTTCTCAACGCACGGGCGGCGGAATGCCGGCGGTTGCCGGTACAGATGGCGGAAAAATGCCGGCACTTGTCGGTCGGATCTACGGAAAAATTGTTGACGCGGCTACAAATCAGCCGATCCCGTACGCGTCCGTAATAGCTGCGCGACCGCTCGGCAAACGCGATACGATTGTGGGCGGTATGTTGTCGTTGGATAACGGTGATTTTAATTTAGATAATTTGCCAATGGGCGGCGTGAAAATTAAAATTTCCGTACTCGGTTATAAAGATTTAATTAAATCCGCCGCGCTTTTCCCACCGGATATGGAAGTGGATTTAGGAGATTTGAAAATACAAGTAGATGCCAAAGTTTTGGGAGAAGTAACGGTTTCGGCGGAAAAATCCGGTATGGTGATGAGTCTCGACAAAAAAACTTTTAACGTGGATAAAAATATCACTTCTACGGGTGGTACTGCCGAAGATGTTTTGAAAAACGTGCCGTCGCTGAGCGTGGATGCCGATGGTAGTGTAAAACTCCGAAATAATAACACGACTATTTATGTTGACGGTCGTCCGACGGTTTTAAGTTTGAATCAAATTCCGTCTGACCAAATCGAATCGGTAGAAGTAATTTCTAACCCTTCGGCAAAATACGAGGCTTCAACTTCGGGTGGTATTGTGAATATTGTTTTGAAAAAAAACAATAAACCGGGTTACAACGGTTTTATCGGTTTGGGCATCGGAACCGTTGATCCCACAAATGCGATCAACCGGGATATTATAAATTTACCGGCTTCCGGTCTTTTTTCAAATAACCGTTATGATGCTACCGCAAACTTAAATATTAAACAAGGGCGTTTTAATATCACTACATTTTTCAGTTTACGTTCTTCTGTTGCTCCAACCGAAGGTTATACAATCAATAAAAGTTTTTTGCCTTCCCCTGCACCTAATTATTATCAATATTCACGCGGAACATTTGATAATAATTTTAAAATCGGAAGAGCGGCTGTTGATTATTCTGTTAATAACAGAAATACTTTAACTGTCGCCGGCACAATTGTTTCGGGTGTTTTTAATTTCGATGTCGGACAATACAATTACTTTTTATCGCCGTCCCCGTATTTAGATACGGTTGTTTCTGGTCCGCGTAAAATTGTTCCGCGCAACAATTTTACGCAACATCAAGTACAGGGTCTTTGGAAAAAAACTTATCCTAAAAAAGGAAAAGAGTGGACTTTTGATTTGAATTACGGTTGGGGCGGTTCAAATAATGCACAAGATTGGTATTATACGCTTTACAATCAGGACAAAACTTTCGTAAAAGGTTATCCGGATACAACTAAATTAAGCGGCGGCAGCGACGGTCATCAATTGATATTTCAATCGGATTTTACCAACCCGATCAATGACAGTACAAAATTGGAAGCCGGTGTAAGAATGTCCATGAACAGTCGGGTACAAAGCAGTTTTGAAGATGATTATAAAAACGGTGTTCCTATTCGTTTAGCAGCTTTTTCTTCCGATTATCAAATCAATGATAATATTTATGCCGGTTATGTTACTTATGGCAGTCGTTTCAAAAACGGTATCGGTTATCAAGCGGGTGTGCGTTATGAACAATCAGATTTACTCGGTACCTCGCGCACGGACGCTAAAAATTTCGGCTACAATTATCCCGGTACGAACAGCAGTTGGTTCAAATCGTTTTTTCCTTCCCTTTATTTATCAAAAAAATTGGATAAAAATAATGAAGTACAATTGAATTTCAGCAGAAAAATAAATCGTCCGAATTTCATGCAAATTATACCGGCTGTCTTCGGCAGTGATGCGTTAAATATTCAGCGCGGTAATCCGGGATTAAAGCCGGAGTTTATTAATTTAGTTGAATTAAATTATAATAGACTTTTCGGTGCCAATAATTGGATAGTATCAGCCTACTACCGCAATATAAACGATCCGATTTTGTCTTATACTACTCGCAATCCGAATTTGCCCACGGGTTTTGTTAGTTCTTATCTGAATGGTTCTACTACAAATGTAATCGGATTAGAAAATACTTTGAAATACAATATCGTTAATAATTTGGATTTAACCGCCAACGTTAACGTTTTTAACTTGGATTTGCAATCACCGAATGTTAACGTAGATTCTTTAGGTCAAACAACTATTACAAGCTTTACATCAAAAACAGGCTTTGCATATACGGCGAAGGGCAGTTTAGCTTATAAATTTTTAAAAGGATTTTCAACACAGGTGTCCGCGAATTACGAAAGCAAAATTATTTCCGCGCAAGGTTACAGAGGCGGTTTCGGTTGGATGGATTTTGCCGTAAAAAAATCGTTTTTCGGCGGTGCCGCCAGTATTACTTTTCAAATAAATGATATTCTCAATTCGCGCAAATTTATTACCTATCTTGAACAACCGACTTATTATCAAGAACAATTGCGTCGCCGCGATGTTCGTAATTATAAATTGTCCGTACAGTTTCCTTTCGGTAAAATGGATGCTTCTATTTTCAGAAAAGCGAAAGACGCAAGAAAACAACAAGGACAACAAGATCAACCGGATTATAACGGGCAATAAATTTTTGATTTTCGATTTTTGATTCAAAAAAGAAATTTGTGCAAAAATATTTTGCACAAATTTCTTTTGATTTAAATTTCAGAAAAAATTTCAGAAAAAAAATTACAAAAAAAATTATACGCTTTGATGACAATTGAGTTTTTTTGCGCTGCGAAAAACAATTGCGACCATTGCAAAGAAACTTTTAAATAAAAAATGCGTAAAAATTCATTTTGAAAAATTTATCTAACTTCACTTCGTTCATTTTTTGAAACGAATAAATCTATTTAGATATTATCTAAATAGATTTTATTAGAGTTTGTACTTTGTAAAAAAAAATTGACGCAATACCTTTGTACCGAAAATAATGAACGAGAGTTATTTATAGAATTATTCTATGATAAAATATAAACAGTACAGTGCGATGAAATCATTAAATTTAATTGCCGTTTTTTTTACAGCCTTTCTTCTTACAGCCCATGTATCTTTTGCAGCAGATCCTGCAGCGGGCAAGTCTATTTTTATAAATAATTGCGCGCAATGTCACGCAAAATCCATGAAAGAAAAGCTGACGGGTCCTGCACTTTCCGGCTTTCGCGAACGTTGGGGTGGCGATAATAAAGCATTGTATCAATGGATACGCAACTCGCAAGGTTTAATCGCTTCCGGTTATCCCCGTGCCGTGGCGGTTTGGAATGAAAATAAACCGACGTTGATGAACGCGTTTCCGGCTTTAACGGACGGAGAAATTGATAATATTTTTGCGTACATTGAGGGTACGGCTAACGGTACATATGGTGCTCCGCCCAAAACTATGGCAGCAGCCGGTGGTGGTACAACTAATGATAATTCCGGCGATAATAACACACTTTGGTACGGATTAGCTTTCAGTATATTAGCGGCATTAGCTTTGGTGTTGTCGCGCATCATGAATAATTTGAAAAGTACTGCAGCCGTAAAAGACGGTGAAGTTTATCATCCGAGAAATTGGTCGGATACTTTGACGAGTAAAGGCGTTATCGGGTTTATTATTTTTGCTTTAATTGTTTTGGGTGGTTATACAACTGTTACAAATGCAATTTCGCTCGGTCGCCAGCAAAATTATCAACCGGATCAGCCGATAAAATTTTCGCATAAAACACACGCCGGTTTACAACAGATTAATTGTCAGTATTGTCATGATGGCGCACGCCGCTCAAAACACAGTAATATTCCGGCGACCAATACGTGTATGAACTGCCATAAAGCTATTAAAGTAGGTTCGCAATACAAAACCGCCGAGTTGACAAAAATTTATGTATCCTCAGGGTATAATCCGTTGACGGATAAATATATTGACAATTACGACAACCTGAGCGAAAACGAAGTAGCAGATATCTTCAAAAAATGGATTGACTCGAAATACCGCGAAGAACGTAAATTAGATA
The DNA here is from genome assembly GCA_038226035.1 of Chitinophagales bacterium. Lineage (GTDB taxonomy): Bacteria > Bacteroidota > Bacteroidia > Chitinophagales > Saprospiraceae > JAAFJT01. Next base: position 113,990 of record JBBRQS010000002.1, read on the forward strand.
CTACCATTTCCATGAGCGGAGACGAAAAAAGTTTCGTGAACAATCAGTGGAATGATATTGCCAATTCTTTGAGATCACCGCTTAAAGACAAAATACAAGGACCGATAGAATGGACACGTATTCACAATTTGCCTGACCATGTTTATTTTAATCATGCTCAGCACGTTGCGGTCGGTCAAGTGCAATGTTCAAAATGTCACGGACCGGTTGAAAAAATGGAAGTGATGAAACAATACGCGCCTTTATCAATGGGTTGGTGTATCAATTGTCACCGCGAAACGGAAGTGAAATTTCAAGACAATGCTTTTTACAACTCCTACATGCGTTACCATGAAGAAATTAAAAAAGGTAATCGCGAAAAAGTAACGGTAGAAGATATCGGCGGCTTGGAATGTCAGAAATGCCATTATTGAATTTACTATTTTTTGTTTAATTCTTTTTATACTTGTTTTCGTTTTGTAAGAAAAAAAATTTAAAACTTGAAAAAATGATTTATGATTTTTGATTTAAGATTAGCGGTTTTAAAAAATCGTAGATCGTGAATCATAAATCGTAAATAGTAATAATAATAATATGGAATTCAATAAGCAAGACGTTTGGGTAAGTGCGGAACAATTGACAAATGATTCGGCTTACGTAAAAAGCACTCAGACGGAATTTCCGGCAACAATAGAAGCAGCACTGACGCAAGAGAATGATAAATTCGTTGCCAATCGTCGGGACTTCTTAAAGTATATGGGTTTCGGTCTCGGTGCTGCTACGATTGCGGCGAGTTGTGAAATTCCGGTGCGACGTGCTATTCCGTATGTGGTGAAACCAGATACGATTGTGCCGGGCGTAGCGAATTATTATGCCTCTTCGTTTGTACAAGGTGGAGATTATGTTTCGATATTGGTAAAAACGCGTGAAGGTCGTCCTATAAAAATTGAAGGTAATTCACTTTCAAAAGTAACAAACGGCGGAACAAGCGCGCGCGCTCAAGCATCAGTTTTAAGTTTATACGATACGTTGCGTATTCAAGAACCCGGAAAAATAAGCGGCGATAAAGTTGCTAAAATGACTTGGACGGATTTAGATGCAGCCATAAAAGGAAAATTAAACGTTGGCAGTAAAGTGCGAATCGTTTCAGGAACTATATTGAGTCCGACAACAAAAGCGGCAATTGCAGATTTTACGATAAAATATCCGAATACACAATTGGCGATGATAGATCCCGTTTCATCTGCCGCAATTTTGCAAGCAAACGATAAAATATTCGGCATAAAAGCAATTCCGGATTACAGTTTCGATAAAGCGCAGGTTATAGTTTCTTTCGGTGCCGACTTTCTGGGTACATGGATTTCTCCGGTAGAGTACGCAGCAGCTTACATCAAAAACAGAAAAGTTGACCACGAAAAACCGGCGATGAGCCAGCATATTCAAGTGGAAAGTTTTATGTCTTTGACCGGCTCGAACGCCGATACGCGCATTTTAATTAAACCCAGTGAGCAAGGTGCCGCAATTGCTAATCTTTTTAATTTAACAACCGGTCAAGCACCGATTGCTGCACCCGCAATTAATGATAAAGCGATGGCGCAATTGAAAAAAGCCGCAGAAGCACTTTTAGCAAATAAAGGGAAATCGCTCGTTATCAGTAATTCAAACAATCCGGCTGAGCAAGAAATCGTGATGGCTATCAACGGTAACCTGCGCAATATAAATGAAACTTTAAGTTTTGCGCAACCGAATTTGATGCGTCAAGGCGATGATGCGCAAGTACAAAGTATTATTTCCGAATTAGAAGCGGGTACGGTGGATGCTTTATTCATAATGAATGCTAATCCGGTTTATGAATTGGCAAACGGTGACAGATTTGCGGCAGCAGCAAAAAAAGCGGGTATCAGCGTATCATTCAATCCGACCGTAGACGAAACAACTGCTGTTTGTCAGTACAGCGCACCGGCTCATCATTTTTTGGAAACTTGGGGTGATGCACAACCTAAAGTCGGACATTACAGTTTGATTCAGCCGACGATTTCGCCGTTATTTAATACGCGCCAAGCAGACCATTCACTTTTGGTTTGGTCCGATAAAGCTCCACAAACAGAGCAACCGATGTATGATTATTTGCGCACGGTTTGGCAAACAAATTTGTTTCCGAAACAAAAACAATATGCCACTTTCCAAGCATTTTGGGATAATACGTTGCACAACGGCGTTTTTGAATCCGGTGAAATGATTGCGGTAAAACAACTCGGTAACAATTTAACTTTAGCGAACGCGGCAGCGAAAATTACTCAACCGAATAATAACGGCATAGAAATAACTTTTTTTGAAACGGTTAACCTAGGTAACGGACAATACGCAAACAATCCTTGGTTGCAAGAAATGGCAGATCCGATTACGCGAACAGTTTGGAATAATACGCTGGCTTTACCCGTTAAATTCGACGGCGTAAACGATTTTCACGCTCTCAACGGTTTGAAAGACGGCGATAAAGTAGACTTGGACATCAACGGAAAAAAATATAAATGTGCGGTCATTCGCCAATTCGGTCAGCCGGAAAATACGGTAGCAATTGCCTTGGGTTACGGACGCACAAGAGCCGGATTAGCGAGCGGTTACGGAACAAATATCGTACCCTCGGTAGGTTTAGTAAACGGGTTACCTCAATATTTTTCTTCCAACGTAAAAGTAAGTAATAAAATCGGCGTTGACGAACAGTTTGCGTGCGTTCAACATCACCACACGATGGGTGTTACCGCACCCGGTATAGAAGAGGGTGGTAAAACGATTAATGCCGACGAAAAATCATTGGGTTGGAAAGGTTTTCAAGGTTCGCTGGTGAACAGAAGTATTATTCGCCAATCGAATTTAAAAGATATTTCAAAACTGAAAGAACAATTAGAAGACGAGCGCAAAGAATTTGCTGAACTCAATTCTAAAACACTTTATCGCGGACATCAAGATCATTATACAAGCGGTTTGCATTGGGGTATGCACATTGATTTAAATTCTTGCACCGGTTGCAGTGCTTGTACCGTGGCTTGTATGGCGGAAAATAATGTGCCGATTGTCGGTAAAGCGGAAGTGCATCGTCACCACGAAATGACTTGGTTGCGCATTGATAGATATTATTACGGTGATGTGGAAAATCCGAACACGGTTTACCAACCGATGATGTGCCAACATTGCGACAATGCGCCTTGCGAAAATGTTTGTCCTGTAAACGCGACTAACCATTCAAGTGAAGGTTTGAACCAAATGACGTATAACCGTTGTATCGGTACCCGTTATTGCGCCAATAACTGCCCGTATAAAGTGCGCCGCTTCAATTGGCAAGATTATACAACAGCGGATCTTTTTCCATGGAATGAACGTACATTAAACGGCTCGACACTCGGATTTTCCACCGAAATGCCTTTCGGAGCCGATAATTTAACGCGCATGGTTTTAAATCCTGATGTTACGGTGCGTTCGCGCGGTGTTATCGAAAAATGTTCTTTCTGTGTTCAACGCATTCAGGAAGGAAAATTGACGGCGAAAAGAGAAAATCGCACTATCCGTCAAGGCGACGTAAAAACGGCTTGCCAAACAGCTTGCCCGACAGATGCCATTACATTCGGTAACAGAAACGATAAAGACAGTCCGTTACAAAAAGCGCGTAAATCAGATTTGGTATATCGCGTACTTGAAGAAGTAAACGTAGATTCAAATGTTTCTTATTCCGCAAAAATTGTGAATCGTTTGGAGGCATAATCAGATTTCGGGTTTATGATTTTTGTGTTAAAACAAATAAAAAATGAATCAAAGCATAAAATATCTTATTCTTGCAATCATCGCCTACGTCATTTGCGATTTACTCTGGATTGAATTTTATGATGCAAGTGAAACTTTAGATTTGAAAACGGCTATCGGAATGTTGAAAGATCCGATGTCGCATAAATTGAAAATAGTATTGGAAAAGACGGCGATTTTCGCCGCAATATTTTTAGTAGAAATGCAATTGTTTAGAAAATAAAGACTTTGTACGTTGGATTTTTAATTTTAAAAGAATTTAGTCCAATATTCAAAGTCCAAAATAAAAAGTAATAATATGAGCGCAGTAGTATCACCGATCAGAGAACCTTTAATTCTCGGTAACAAAACGTATCATCAGATAACGGAGGATATTTGCCGACCGACTGAAACCGCCCCTTCCAAAGAATGGATTATCGGTTTTATTTTTGCAGTGTGCGGTTTAGGTACTTATTTTTTCTGTGTACTCTGGACAGTCTGGAACGGTATCGGATCATGGAATCTTAACAGAACCATCGGCTGGGGTTGGGATATTACCAATTTCGTTTGGTGGGTAGGTATCGGTCACGCCGGTACACTTATTTCGGCTATCTTATTATTATTTCGTCAGAAATGGCGGACAGGCGTAAATCGTGCGGCAGAAGCGATGACGATTTTCGCAGTAATCTGTGCCGGACAATTTCCGATAATTCACATGGGTCGTGTTTGGATGGCGATATTTATTTTTCCTTATCCGAATACGCGCGGTCCGTTGTGGCCTAACTTTAACTCGCCTTTATTTTGGGACGTTTTCGCGATTTCGACTTACTTTACGGTTTCATTATTGTTTTGGTACACAGGTTTAGTGCCGGATTTTGCAACTGTACGTGATCGCGCTTCGGGTTGGAGAAGAAAACTATATACCGGATTATCTTTAGGTTGGACAGGTTCTGCAAAACACTGGCAACGTTGGGAATCTTTGTCGCTGGTACTTGCCGGTATTTCTACGCCGCTTGTACTTTCGGTACACACTATTGTAAGTTTTGACTTTGCTACTTCCGTTATTCCGGGTTGGCATACGACTATATTTCCGCCGTATTTTGTTGCAGGCGCTATTTTTTCAGGTTTTGCGATGGTACTTACTTTGATGTTAGTGGTGCGAAAACTGCTGAAGCTCGAAGACTATATCACGATTCAACACGTGGAAAGTATGAACAAGGTTATTTTATTAACCGGCTCTATCGTCGGCGTAGCTTATTTGACTGAATTATTTATTTCTTGGTATTCGGGATATATTTACGAACAGTTTGCATTCTATAACCGTGTCTTCGGTATTTATTGGTGGTCATATTTCGGAATGATGCTTTGCAATGTGGTATCACCACAATTGTTTTGGAGTAAAAAATTGCGTACTGATATTTGGTTCACTTTTTTTATGTCAATCTTCATCAATATCGGTATGTGGTTCGAGCGGTTCGTAATTATCTCAACGTCATTGGCGCGCGATTTTTTGCCTTCATCATGGAGTTATTATTCGCCGACTTGGGTAGAAATAGGTTTGTTTGTAGGCTCTCTCGGCTTGTTTTTTACCTGCTTTTTAATATTTACACGCATTGCACCGGTTGTAGCTATCGCCGAAGTAAAAGCAATTTTGAAAACAATGGGCAGCCAGTATGTGAAGCATAATACGATTGCCGATCACGCTCATGAAGATACAAGTCATTTGGTTCATGCGGAACATTAAATAAAGTACGAGGTATAAAGATTAATGTATGATTTATCAAAAGTGAAATTTTGTAAAAATTATGATATTTATTATTTTTACAAAATTTCTTTAAAATAATTTTTGCAAAAATTCTAAACGAACGCAAAAAAAGTTCGTAACGCAATATGAAGACTTACAACAAAGAAATTCTTTTCGGATTGTACGACGATGAAACAGATTTATTGAAAGCAGTGTCGAAAGCTGAAAAAAAACATTTGGGTATTTGGGATGTTTTTTCACCGTTTCCGATTCACGGTCTTGATCCGATTTTGGGTTTGTCGGAATCTCGGTTGCACATTGCCGGATTTATTTACGGTTTAACGGGAACGCTTACTGCGTTTTTGTTTATGACCTGGGCATTTGTGCGCGATTGGCCTATTATTTTCGGTAATAAACCTTATTGGGCTGTGCCGGCATTTATCCCTGTAACATTCGAGTTAACGGTCTTGTTTGCCGCTATCGGTATGACGGTGACGTTTTATACCATTTGCGGTATGGGTTTCGGGGTAGAAAATCCGATACTCGATGACCGTATCACGGATGATAAATTTTGCGTCGCTTTCGATGTAAGCGGTGCAAGCAACACGGAAATAAATTCTTTTAGAGAATTTTTCGCTGCAACCGGTGCTTCGGAAGTGAATCAAAAACATATTTAGATTTACGATTTACAATTTGCGCTTTTTAATTTCAAAAATTAAAAAGCATTCACGCAAATCGGGTTAATCGAAATTTAAAATTCCAAAATCATATACAGCAAATCGAATCATGTCTAAATATTTTCTTCTTCTCTTTTTTTGTTTATCCAGTAGCGCATTAGTTTTTCAATCTTGCTCGCCGGCGCAAAATAATGCTACCGGTCACGAGTACATGCCGGATATGGCACATTCAATTGCCGGTGAAACTATGGTGATTGATGAATATTCGTCGCACACTTGGGATAAACAAAGTACGCGAACATTAGTAGAATTATACGGAAAACCCCGTATGCCGATTAAAGGAACTGTGCCGCGCGGCTCGGTCGGTTTAATGTCGAACGACGCAACGGATATGGAAAAAGAAATGTCCGGACAAAACAAAGGCATATTTACACCTATCAACGGGAACATGCCTTATTATTACGCCGACAGTGATTCTGAACGTATTCGGGCAACAAAGGATATTGCGATGAATCCTTTCCCGATTACCGCTGACGGATTAAAAAAAGGAAAGGAACTTTGGACGATTTTCTGCGGAATATGTCACGGAACTAAATGTGCCGGTAACGGCTATTTGGTCAGCGAAGACAATCCGAATTCAAAATATCCGGCGCAACCTGCCAATTTGCTTTTAGATACTTTTGCTAACGGCAATAACGGAAGGATTTATCATGCAATTATGTACGGTAAAAACGTTATGGGCAATTACGCGGACAAATTAAGCTATTCGGAACGTTGGCAGGTGATTCATTATATCAGAAGTTGTCAAGCAGAAGCCAAGAAATTGCAGTATGACGAAAAATGGAATTTATTTCGCCCGTTGCAAGCAGTATCTGATTCTATGTATCATGCAACTCTGGCAGCAAAAACTACTTCCGTAAAACCGATATCTGTTTTAAATAAAATCGAACCCGTTAAAAAAGAATCAGCAGGTAATGTGTTGCATAAAACCGGTAAATAAAATTAAGCATCACAGGCTTTCGGAAAAGAAATTTAATAATAACAAAAACGAAAAAAGTTATTTGAGTTTTGTGAAAGATTCAAACATCAGTAATTAATATAAAAGGTATGAAACATTTCGCATTTGAGTCAAAGCAGAAAACGTTTTTACTCGGATTCATGGCACTCGGTGCGGTGTGTCTGGCAGCATCTTATTTTATTGACCCGATAGGTGCCGAAAACGGGCATACGCGCTTCTGGACTAATCTTCTTCAAAATTCAGCCTTCTTTACGCTTATTTCATTTGCGATAACTTTCGCATTGGCGGCAACTACTACAGCTTACGCCGGTTGGAACATTGCCTTCAAACGCATTTGGGAAGCTATGTCAATGTTTCTACCGGTTGGTTTACTGGGTCTTTTTATCGTTTGGCTCGGCACGGTCTTAGGTTGGCATCATATATATCCATGGGCGGACAAAAATATAGTCGCTCATGATAAAATTTTAACCGGGAAAGCTGCATTTTTGAATGCTTGGTGGTATCTCGGTGCTATTTTATTCGGCGCGATGTGGTATTTTTTTGCTACGGTTTTGCGCAAATATTCACTGGCAGGCGATAACGATACAGCCAGAGCAAATTACGTTTGGTATAAAAGCTCAAAAGTGTGGTCAGCCGCTTTTATGCCTATTGCCGGTTTCACGAGCGCGGCGGCTATTTGGCTGTGGTTAATGTCTATTGATCCTCGTTGGTATTCTACGATGTATGCTTGGTATGCAACTGCAAGCGCGTGGGTGAGCGGTGTGGCAGTGACTATTCTTCTGTTGATTTATCTGAAGACAAAAGGACAATTTACTTGGGTAACGACTGAACATTTGCATGATTTGGGTAAATTTTTATTTGCCTTCACTATATTTTGGACCTATTTATGGTTTTCTCAGTATATGCTTATTTGGTATTCTAACAACGGTGAAGAAACGGTTTATTTCCGCTCGCGTATGGGGAATTATCCTGTGCTGTATTACGGGAATTTAGTCGTAAATTTTGTTTTGCCCTTCTTGATACTGATGCGTAATGATACCAAACGAAAATTCGGTACTTTGGTTTTGTGTTCAATTTTGGTTTTATTCGGGCATTGGTGGGATTTTTTCCAAATGGTAAAAATAGGTCCTTACGAACGTGTTTTGGCAATGACGCACAAAGCTAAAAACATGGAACATGGCTCAGATACTAAAATTATTTCTGCAATAGTAAATAAGGCTACACCGACTACGGGTGAAATAGAAAAAAAACATGAAGCGGAAGTGTCAAAAGGAGAAATGGCGATAGGCGGAACAGAAAAAAAATCTGAAGTCGTAGAAAATCCCGAAAAAGAAAATTCGGAATATGTAAAATCTTCTTTGACTTATACAGCAATGGGAGAAAAGGAATTGGAAAGTATTAATAACGCCAATTATTTTCATTACACACCGGACATGACGGCGGGTTACGGCTTGCCGGGATTTTTGGAATTGGGTACGATGTTAGGTTTTATGGCATTATTTGTTTTTGTTGTATTCTCATATCTGGAAAAATCTCCGGTGTTGGCAGAAAATGATCCTTATATAGAAGAATCTTTGCACTTGGTTTCGTAATTTCAATTGAAGTTTTTGAAATTCAAATTTTTGTTTTGTTCAAAATTAAATTAATTTAGACAAATTCTAAAACAAAAAGTGATTAAAAAGTGTATTTTTACAAAGGCAAAAGCATTGTAAATTTGCAATAAAATTAATTGTAAGATAAATGACAACATTACTCGTACTTGGAACCGTCCTATTATTAATAGTCGTAGCGACGCAAATAGGTAGAATAAGCGAATTGACCGCCAAAATTCGCGGTGAAGAATCCGTACAGGAAGACAGTAACAAGTCTAACGCTACATTCGGTATGTTTTTTTTGGTAGCTTTCCTGATTTTAAGCATTGGTTCGGCATTTTATTATAAAGATTCTATGTTAGGTTATGGCATAGAATACGCTTCAACGACAGGTAGAAAAATTCAGGGATTATTTAACTGGACGTTATTTTTTACCGGTATTGTTTTCGTGTTGACACAAATCGCGCTTTTCTGGTTTGCTTTTAAATACCGCGCGCAAAAAGGCAGAAAGGTTTTGTTTATGCCGCACGATAATAAATTGGAAATTATTTGGACCGTTGTACCGGCAATTGTTATGTGCGGGTTGGTTGTAGGCGGATTGTGGGTTTGGAATGATGTTATGGCGGATGTCGGTGACAACGAGAATGTACTCGAAATAGAAGCTACCGCATATCAATTCGGTTGGACTATACGGTATCCCGGACCGGATAACGCGCTCGGAACAAAGTATTTCAGAAACATAACGCCTGGAGTAAATGATCTTGGAGTAGATTTCAACGACTTGAAAAGTCAAGACGATGTCATATCCGCAGGTACAGGCGAAGAAATCGTTTTGCCGAAAAATAAAAAAGTTCGGGTTCGAATTACCTCTAAAGACGTAATTCACAACTTCTATTTGCCGCATTTTTCAACGAAAATGGATGCAATTCCCGGATTACCGACTTATTTTGTTTTTACGCCAATAATGACAACCGAAGAGTATCGTCAAAGCCTTAAAAATAACCCGGAATTTCAAATACCCGCTGATCCGACGGAACCGAACGGACCCAAACGTTGGGAAGCATTTAATTACGAATTGGCATGTTCCAAACTCTGCGGTAAAGGACATTATTCTATGCGTCGAATCGTTAAAGTGGTGAATCAAGATGAATACGATAAATGGGCATCGGTTCAAAAATCATTTTTTACAGAAAACATAAAAGATAAGATAGAACCTGGCAAATATCCGTGGTACAAGGGTGAGACACCAAAAGCGGTTGCTCCGGCACCATTTTCAGTAACTTCTTTAGAAACATCTAAGGCAGGTGATGTCTTGGACTTGAATCATGTATTTTTTGCAACCGGTGCTTCAGATTTAACATCTGAATCTAATAAAGAATTAGATATTATTGTTGATGCACTGAACAAAAATCCGAAAATGGTTGTTGAGATCGATGGGCACACGGACAATGCAGGTGATAAAGCAAAAAATTTATCACTTTCTCAGGCGCGTGCAAAAGCGGTCGAGTCTTATATAGAGAAAAAAGGTGTTGACACAAAACGTATAGAATCCGTGGGCTTCGGCGAAACAAAGCCGATAGGTGATAATAATACAGATGCAGGTAAACAATTAAATCGAAGAATTGAATTTAAAATACTTTCAAAATAAGTCGAAAATATGATTTATTTTAAAATAAACGTTTTATAAAATTCGGTTTGAGCTAAAGAAAAATTTCAGTTAGAAAGCAACAAAAATAAAAATCTATATCATGGAAGAGGTAATTTATCAAGACGCGAAAGTACAGATTGAAGAAACCGGTTGGAGCGATGGTTTTCACGATCATCATCACGGAGACAAATACCAATCTGGGTTTATTTCCAAATATATTTTCAGCACTGACCATAAAATGATATCCAAACAATTTCTGGTAACGGGAATGATTTGGGCGCTTATCGGCGCAGCTATGTCTGTTATTTTCCGTTTGCAATTGGGCTTTCCGGAAGCAAACTTATCGTGGTTACGTCCGCTTATAGGTAAATGGATCGTCGTAAATGCAGAAACGGGTATCGGTAAACTCGATCCGGAATTTTACTATTCTTTGGTAACAATGCACGGTACTATCATGGTATTTTTTGTGCTTACTGCCGGCTTGTCTGGTACTTTTTCCAATTTATTGATACCACTGCAACTCGGTGCGCGTGATATGGCATCCGGCTTTTTGAATATGCTTTCGTATTGGTTCTTTTTCCTTTCGAGCATCGTAATGTTTTATTCATTATTTCTCAGCACAGGACCATTTTCTGGCGGTTGGACAGCTTATCCGCCACTATCCGCTTTGCCTCAAGCATCAGACGGATCAGGTGCGGGTATGACTTTGTGGTTAGTCAGTTTGGTTTTGTTTGTTGTATCGGTATTATTAGGCGGTATGAATTATATCACTACCGTACTCAATTTGCGCACAAAAGGAATGACGCTTTGGCGGATGCCTCTAACAATTTGGGCATTTTTGGTAACGGCAATCTTAGCTTTGCTATCATTTCCTGTTTTAGCATCAGCGTTTTTCTTATTGATGTTTGATAGAGGTTTGGGAACTTCCTTTTATTTAAGTGATATTTTTATCGGTGGAAAAGCATTGGATCACGTCGGCGGCAGTCCGGTATTGTACCAACATTTATTTTGGTTTTTAGGGCACCCTGAGGTCTATATCGTAATATTACCTGCAATGGGAATCGCTTCCGAAGTGCTTTCCGTACATTCACGTAAACCTGTTTTCGGCTATCGTGCGATGGTTTATTCCATGTTGGCAATCGGATTTTTAGCTTTTATTGTTTGGGCGCACCACATGTTTATGTCGGGTGTAAATCCGTTTATCTCTAACTTTTTCGTATTATTCACTTTAATTATTGCGGTACCTTCGGCTGTAAAAGTATTTAACTGGATAGCCACTATTTACGGTGGTAATTTCAGGTTTAATTCGGCATCTCTTTTTGCGGTTGGCTTTGTATCCATGTTTATTTCCGGCGGTTTAACGGGTATTTTTTTAGGTAATTCTGCGATTGATATTCGTTTTCACGATACTTATTTCATTGTAGCGCATTTCCATATTGTAATGGGTGTTGCAGCATTTTTTGGTATGTTCGCGGGTATTTATCATTGGTTTCCGAAAATGTACGGTCGATTTATGAACGAAACGCTCGGACAAATACACTTTTGGGGAACTTTAATTGGTGCTTATGCCATTTTTTGGCCCATGCACTACATGGGTATGGCAGGTGTACCGCGTCGTTATTACAGTTTTGATACGTTCGATGCCTTCCGCCACTTTACCGGCATGAATGAATTTATCACGATATCTACGGTAGTTGTATTTAGTTTGCAAGTACTTTTTATGGTTAACTTTTTTAGAAGTATTTGGTTCGGACGTAAAATGACTACCAAAAACCCTTGGGATGCAAACACTTTGGAATGGACAACCGAAATAGATCCGGGACACGGTAACTGGGGTGATAAACTTCCGGTCGTTAATCGTTGGGCTTATGATTACGGTAAAGACGGCATTGATTATATTCCGCAAATAGTACCCGCTAAAGAAGGGGAAACAACAGATCACTAATAAGCATTTACGATTTACGATTGCCGGTTAAGATTTAGAATTTATGATTTCCGTTTAAAATCTCATCATAAATTTTCAGTTTTAAGTCCCGACAATCGTAAATCGTAAATCGTAAATTATAAAAAATGGCTTTTGAAAAAGCAGTGTCGGTACAGTGGTACTCGATTTTGGTAGATAAAATAAAAGATGTAGGTATTTTAATGAAGTTCAAATTGTCCATGACAGTCGTTTTTTCGGCAGTCATGTCATATTTAATTGCATTAAAAACGCCGATTGATTTTTACAATGTCTTAATTCTTTTTTTAGGCGGTTTGTTAACCGCAGGTTCGGCGAGCGCATTGAACCAAGCTATAGAAAAAGATTACGATAAATTGATGCCGCGTACGGCCAATCGTCCGGTAGCTGCGGGCAGGATGTCAATGTCAAGTGCAGTGCTTATTGCCGGAATAATGAGTTTAATCGGTATCACGCTACTATCCACTTTTAATCCGTTGACGGGCTTCTTGGGCATGATCTCTTTGATTTCTTATGCTTTTGTTTATACACCCTTGAAGCGCGTATCGAATGTTGCTGTTTTGTGGGGCGGTATTCCGGGTGCTTTACCCGTTGTGATAGGTTGTACGGCAGCGCAAAACGGTACGCTGAGTGTATTAGCTCTAACGCTGTTTGCGCTTCAGTTTTTCTGGCAGTTTCCGCATTTCTGGGCAATAGCATGGTTAGCAAACGAAGATTATAAAAAAGCAGGATTCAATTTATTGCCGAACAAAGAAGGCGTATGCGATGAAAGTGTAGGAAAACAAGCTATGTTATTTGCTTTAATGCTTGTACCTTTCAGTGTTATACCTTTTTATTTGGGTGCCGCCGGAATAATATCTGCTGTTATCCTTGTTGCTTTAGCGATTGTTTATGCTTATTTCGGTTGGAGATTGCAAAAAGAATGTTCGCGCAAAGCTGCCTTGAATTTGATGTTTATGGCACTTATTTATTTGCCGACCATTTTATTCGTTTTATATTTTGATAAAATGTAACACCGTTTTAATTGATTAATTTTTAAGCCGTGTTAGCTTTAATTTATCAATTAGAACTCATAATTTAAAAAAATGTCTGTAGTTTATAGTCAAAATAAGATTCACCCATACAAATTCATGCTTTGGTTGGGTTGTGCGGGCATCACCATGATGTTTGCCGCTTGGACAAGTGCTTATTTAGTACGCCATGCTGCCGGTAATTGGTTGGAATTTAAAATACCACAGATATTTTTTTTGAATACTTTGGTCATTTTGGCAAGCAGTGCGACATTACAGTTAAGTTACAATGCTTTTAAGAAGTTGCATGAAAGAACTTATAAAATTCTTTTACTCATAACTTTTTTACTCGGTGTTGTTTTCATAACTTTGCAGTATGTTGGCTGGCAGGAACTTTTTGACATAGGTGTACCTTTCAGAAAAAATTCTTCCGGCGACTTTCTTTATACATTAACTGGTTTTCACGTTGTACACTTAATCGCGGGATTGGCTGTTTTGGCTTTAGCCATACTTCATGCTTTTATTTTGCCGTTTAAACCCACACAAAAACGTATTTTGCGTTTAGAACTTACTTTAACGTATTGGCATTTCGTAGATTTCCTGTGGATATATCTATTGCTTTTTTTGATAACTCAGAGCTGAAATAATTAATAATTGGTAATTAATAAAAAGAGTTTTTCTACTGAAATATCTTTTTGTTGGTTTATTTTAATCAATAATTATTAATTTCTAATTTTTAATTGTAAATTGATTCTCATAACGACATGGCAAGTACATTATTAGACCACGATGTTAATCATGAAGAAGGACATTTAACACCCGAAAATAATCTGTGGGATGGTGGTAAAGAACCTTTCAAAGCCAGTTACGGCAAATTGATGATGTGGTATTTTCTGCTATCAGATGCTTTTACTTTTGCCGGTTTCTTGATTGCTTACGGTACTCTGCGCTTCAGTATGTTTACGTGGCCTGTTCCGGACTTTGTTTTCCGGGCATTTCCGGGCGGTTTTCGCCATGCACCACTCATTTTCGTGACGGTGATGACGTTTATACTCATCGTTTCGTCGGTAACGATGGTGCGAGCTGTACAAGAAGGACACCGAGATAATAAACGCGGCGTGGTGATGTGGATGCTTTTAACTATTTTGGGCGGCGCCAGTTTCTTAGGATGTCAAGCATGGGAATGGACAACATTAATTAAAGGTGAAAACGTAAGTATAACAAAGAATCCTTTTGGTCGTCATGAAACTGCCGGTACTTATTTAACCGATGAACATGGTACACCTTACACGGATATGAGTAAAGCCGAAAAATTTGCAAAACACGACGGCTATTTAATAGAAGCAGAAACTGATGCAACTACCGGAGAAGTTGAACTTGATGCAAACGGTGATAAGAAATTTTTTCAACGTCCATATAAAACTGCAGAAGGTAAAGAAACTGTCCAGCAATTCGGACCTACTGCATTCGGAGCTTTATTTTTCTTCATTACGGGGTTTCATGGCTTTCACGTATTTTCAGGTCTTGTTTTTTTAACTATCATTATGCTCAACGTTTCAAGCGGGTTGTATGCGCGACGCGGTAACCATTATGAAATGGTTGAAAAGATAGGATTGTATTGGCACTTCGTAGATTTGGTTTGGGTTTTTGTGTTCTTGGTGTTTTATTTATTGTAAATCCAATTTGGTTCTGAGTTAGTTGTCTGAACAAAATAATAAGCCAACTAACAAACTGATTAAATTACTTATTTAACTTAAAATAAAAAATATATCATGGTGACACATGAAGAAGGTTTAGCAACGGTAAAACGTGGTCTTTTTTTATTGGGCGCAATTACTTTATGTGAAGTAGGTGTGGCTTTACTCGGTAAAGGTTATTTGATTCCCGGTTTTACAATGCCTTGGTGGCTGATGTATATTGCAATGATAAGTATGAGTTTGTATAAAGCCTATTTCATCGTGAAATTTTTTATGCACATGGGTTACGAAGTGCGCGGTATGGCGATGAGCGTGTTGTTACCGTGCTGTTTACTTATCTGGGCAATTTTTGCTTTTTTTCAAGAAGGCAGCTCTTGGGGTCATCGAAGAGAAATCATTGAGAAGAAAAATGAGCGTGTAGTACAACCACTGAATAAATCTACCGGAATGATTTATCAACTCAAAGCAGTTTCCGATAAAATTTAAACTCGCAGATATTTAAAAAAAAAGCGGAACGGTAAAATGTTCCGCTTTTTTTTCAACTATTAAATTGCTTTTTTGTTTGTGTTGTATGGGCTCTTTGCATAAAAAGATTGATAGTTTTAGCGGCGAAGCTACAAATAAAGGAAGCTGCTTAATTTTTTATTTTTTTAGATCTTCAAGAGGCTTTGTTTTGACAGGTCATTTTTTTTAAAGTTATTGAGTATGAAAAAATCGAAAAATATTTTCGGTGCGTTTTTAATGATTTGTGTAGTAGTCGTTTTTCCGATTGTTTCGTACTTAGTAACAATGAAAGGCGCGGAAGCCGGTAGACTTTTTTTCTCGGTACTGAAAAAAAATTTAGGAACTATACCGAATTATTCTGAAAAAGATATTCGAGGAAATTTACAGACTGCCGATGCTTTGAGAGGCAGTATTGTCTTGTTTTCTGTCCTGCAAAACGGCGGAGCGGATTCCGTAACCAGCGTTTTGAAAATAATCAATAAAACCGAACAGTTTAGGGAAGAAGTAGATAATTTTAAATTGATTACTTTTTACGACAGCCTGAATACAAATAATGCGCGAAAATTAGATGCACAAATTTCCGCTGCCGATAAAGAACGTTGGATAGTATTACCGTTAAACGATTCTATCAAAAAAATTATTTTACCGAACGATTATTCTATAGGTTTAGTAGATACAGTTGGCATTATTCGGCATTATTACGATACCCGATTGTTGCCCGATAAACAACTGCTTGTGCAACACTTGGCATTAATGCCTATAAAAAAGAAAAAAGATGTTGTAAAAGTGGAGCAAAGAAAAATGTAAAAATAAATTTGTTAAAGTTTAAGTTTTTTTAAATGAGGCAGAGTAGTGAGTTAGAAATAAAAAGATTGAATTGGTTAGCTACAATCGTTTCAGTTGTAGTGCTTCTTTTAGTGTCGGTGATGCGGCAAGTTCCACGCATCGACTTGGGTATTGATTTTTCATTTTTACCCGCAGTTTATTCCGTACTTAATGCGTGTGTGGCAGTTGTTCTTGTTATTGGACTTAACCATATTCGCAACAAACGTATCGCGCAACACAAACGCATGATGACAACTGCGGTCATACTGTCTTCATTATTTTTGGTGATGTATGTTTTATATCACTTCACGTCTGCGGAAGTTAAGTACTGCGGTACCGGAATCGTGCGAACTTTTTATTTTTTGCTGCTCACTACGCACGTTTCTTTGGCGGCTGTAAGCTTTCCGTTTATTTTATTTACTTATATTCGCGGATTCACTTCACAAATAGAGCGGCATAAAAAAATATCTCGGTATGTATTTTGGGTTTGGCTGTACGTTGCCATAACCGGTCCGATTGTTTATTTGATGGTACGTCCGTGTATGAATTAAAATATTTTAGAATTGTTGGAGAACTTAAACACTTACAAACTTTTTTTGTTATAAATAATATGATTAACAGCACGATTTTAAAATCACTATTTGTCGTCGTCTTGCTTTTACTGTTGGCGACACCTCATTACGCGCAATGTCCGATGTGCCGTATGACGCTCGAAAGCAATTTGAAAAATGGCGGAAGAACAGGCATAGGTATGAACTTGGGAATTTTATACTTGTTGTTCACGCCTTACATCATCGGAGCCGGAATCGCTTACGTGTGGTGGCGTAACAAAAAAAAAGCTGGAAATGATTTATTAAATAATCTTTCATAAAACTTAGAAAATAAAAATCCCCGCTTGAAAAACTTTTCAAGCGGGGATTTTTATTTTAAATTATTTTTTTAGTTTTAAATCAATTTTTTTATTTTTTTTTCTTACGCGAATTATTTTTTAATTTTCAACCCCGGAAATTCATACCGTGCTCATCCAAAAATTATTCAACCCGTCTCCTTGCACAATAGTTATAGTTTGTAAATTAAGTAATTCCAATAAGGCTAAAAAAGTAACAATAGCGTGCATCCGATTTTGAAGATTGGAAAAAATATCTTGAAAATCGGATTTACCGCGTTTTTTCAATCGGAGCATTAAAAATTCGCGTTGCCCTTCAATCGTAAAATTAAAATTTAGGATTCGATGCACGACGCGATTTTTTTCATCCTCGTATTGGGTTAATATTTTTTCAAAAGTGCGCAAAAGTTTAAAAAGCGTCACCTTTTGTAATTCAATATCCACTAAAGCAGTAATGGCAATATCGCGTAATTCTTTCACAGCATTGCCGCGTTGTTCCCGCGATGCGCGCGCTTCTTCCAAAATACGCAACTCGTCGAGTATGCTTTTATAGCGTTTGTATTCCAAAATACGCGACATGAGTTCTTCCCGGGGATCTATTTCCGCGCCTTGTTCATCTTTTTTTTGGCGTGGAAGAAGCATTTTTGCTTTTATACGCATCAAAGTTGCCGCAACAACTATAAATTCGCTCGCCAAATCAATATTTTTTGCTTTCGCTTCGCGGATATAAGCCAAAAAATCAGTCGTTATTTTCGCAATCGGAATATCGGAAATATCCAACTCGTCGCGTTCAATGAAGAAAAGCAATAAATCGAAGGGACCCTGAAATTTCGGTAAAAATATGCTGAACGTATCGGACATTTTTTTGGATTTAAGAATTGCGATTTAAAATTTACGATTTTTTGTCTGATTCTAAAAAACCATAAATCGTAAATCCAAAATCATAATTCTTTAAACAGACACGCTGAAATCGCGCAAAGCGCTGTTCAGTGACACTTTTTTATCCGTACTTGGTTGGCGTTTGCCGATAATAAGCGCGCAAGCTACGCTGTATGTTCCTGCCGGAAATTTTTTCTCGTAAGTTCCCGGTATTACAACCGATCCCGCAGGCACACGACCTTTTAGTACGACGGGTTTTTCGCCGGTCACATCAATGATGTGTGTGGATTGCGTGAGTACCACATTGGCTCCCAAAACCGCTTCGCGTTCGATATGCACACCTTCAACGACAATGCATCGTGAACCTATAAAACAATCATCTTCAATTATGGTCGGTGTAGCTTGCACCGGTTCCAAAACGCCGCCGATACCGACACCCCCACTTAAATGTACATTTTTACCGATTTGCGCACACGAACCAACCGTTGCCCAAGTATCTACCATAGTACCGGCACCGACATACGCTCCGATATTGACGTAGCTCGGCATCATGATTACGCCCGGTTCTAAAAATGCTCCGTATCGTGCAATGGCGTGTGGAACTACTCGCACACCTTGTTTTACGAAATCGCGTTTTAACGGAATTTTATCGTGAAAAACAAATGGTCCGACTTCAATTTCTTCCATTTGCTGTATCGGAAAATATAAAATCACGGCTTTTTTCACCCAGTCGTTGGTTATCCAAATACCGCTTGCATCGGGTTGTGCCACGCGTAAAGTACCGTTATCAAGTTGCGCTATCACGGAACGAATAGCATCTTGAGTTTCTTTTTCTTTGATAAGGGTGCGGTTTTCCCACGCTGCTTCTATAATTTTTTTTACCATTTTTAATTAATTTTACGGAACTTTTGCACTTTGCACTTTGCACTTTTGATAATTTTATTCAATAGTACGAAATCCAAAATCCGAAATCCAATGTCTAAAATCTATGAATTTATCGCCGCAATACCCGGTAATTCTTTTCCTTCCAAAAATTCGAGTAAAGCACCGCCGCCGGTAGAAACATACGATACTTCGTTTTCTAAATGTAATTGACTGACTGCCGCTACGGAATCGCCACCGCCGACCAAAGAAAACGCACCTTTTTTAGTAGCTTCCGCTACTGCAAGTGCAACACCTTTTGTGCCGCCGGCAAATTTTTCCATTTCAAACACACCCATTGGTCCGTTCCATAAAATGGTTTTTGAGTTAAGAATAACTGCGGCATATTTTTTTACGGCTTTTTCTCCGATATCCAAACCCATTCTATCCGGTTCAATCGCATCGCTGGCGCAAATTTTAGTATCGGCGTTCGCATCAAATTTATCGGCGGCAATACTGTCTAAGGGTAAGATTAAATTTACGCCGTTCATGGTTGCTTCGCGCACTATAGCGCGTGCTTCGTCTAATTTATCGTCTTCGCAAAGCGATTTACCGATATTGCCGCCCAAAGCTTTCAGAAAAGTATAAGCCATACCGCCACCGATAATCAAATTATCCACGCGCGAAATGAGTTGTTTTATAATTAAAATTTTATCGCTCACTTTTGCACCGCCAATAATAGCCGTGTACGGATGAACAGCATTATTTAAAACTTTTTCCGCATTTTTTACTTCGGCATCCATCAAATAACCGAAACCTTTGTGATTTTTATCGAAAAATTGAGCAATCGTTGCGGTCGAAGCATGAGCGCGGTGTGCCGAACCGAAAGCGTCGTTGATATAAACTTCACCGAGTGCCGCCAATTTTTTTGCCATATCCATATCACCTTTTTCTTCGCCTGCATGAAAGCGGGTATTTTCGAGCAATAGTACTTCGCCCGGTTTAAGCGCAGCGGATTTTTGTACGGCTTCTTCGCCGATACAATCATTCGCGAATTGAACGGGAACACCGAGTAATTCCGTTAAATGTGCGACAAGATGTTTGAGCGAAAAACGGTCGTAATCTATGGTACCGTCTTCTTTTAATTTTTTTAATGGTCTATCCAAATGACTCATTAAAATGACTGCGCCGCCTTGTTTCAAAATTTCTTTAATGGTCGGAACTTCAGCACGCATTCGCGTATCGTCAGTAATGGCAAAAGTTTTTTTATCGAGCGGTACGTTGAAATCAACGCGCACTAAAACTTTTTTTCCTGAAAAATCTATTTTCATATCGACTTTTTTTTATTTTTTATTTTTGGTTTGCGTATTTTTGGTTTACGATTTTTGTATTTCTTTCTGATGTTAAGCATAGATGCAGCGCACCGGACAATTTTTAGAAAATCGTAAATAAAATTATTTTAAGGTGCAGCGCAACGAACTATATGTTGCGCGTTATAAACAGTACGGTGCGCTGCAACTCAAAATCTGTTGACCCATGTAAATCTACAAACAGTCCGGTGTGTAGTACCTTATCTTGCTTAACAGCAGAGACTTTTTTATCGAAACGCGGGCAAAGGTAATTTTAAAAGAAGCAAAAGCCAAGTTTTAAAATTGTTTAATCATGTGCATTTTTATTTTTCGTTAAGATGAAAATTTACGGCACAAAAAATATTATTTTTGCGATGACATGAATCAACATCCGTTAAAAATATTTTTCGCAGCGTTTCTTTTTCTTTTGCCGGCGCGCATCACTAAAAGCGATTGCGGTATCGGCGGTCGCGCATCCAAAAATTATTCTTTTATCCATACCGATATTATTCCGTACTCTACCGATTACACGCCTTATCTCATCGGTTACGGTATCATTGATAATTATCTTTCGATGAAACGTACTGACGATAAAAATACCGGCGATGAAAACGTGAATGAATGGCGCGGTCGTTTATGCGATTTCGCAAAACCCGAAGATGTTGCTTCTGTCATTTATAAGGCTTCGATAAATGATTTGGCGGATTTGCGCAACGCGATGACAGCTAAAGATAAAGACATCATTTATGCACTCAGGGATAATACTTTTGCTGAAACGCTCCGTAAAAACGGCTGTACCGAAACGATTGATTATCTGATTTATGCCAAAGAATGTGAAAAGCATTGCATATCGTCCGTTGGTCAGTGGTCAGTGGTCAATAATAATTCAACAATAAAAACCAATACTCAATTACCTAAAAGCGAAAAGCCATCCCCTCATTTGCAAAGAAAAGATCAGGCGGAAATGGTGCGATTAATCAACGATGGTAGGCGTGCATTTCGCGATTGTAAAGCTCCTTTTTTGAAATTGCGATATACTTACCAAATGATGCGTTTGGCGCATTACCTCAAAGATTATAACGTGGTGATTGAGTTATACGATGAATTAACGCCTAAACTCGTTAAAATCAATAGCGTTATTAATTATTGGGTATTGGCGCACAGAGCGGGCGCGTTGAAATCTTTGGGACACCGAGCGGAAGCGGCGTACTTGTTCGCAGTGGTTTTTCAATACAGTGCTTCCAAACGACAACAGGCTTTCATCAGTTTCGATGTGCGTACCGAACAAGAATGGCAAGATTGTTTGAAATTGTGCCGCGACAATAAGGAACGCGCCGCCGTTTACGCCATTCGCGCAGGCAGCGATAAAGCGCACGCACTTGATGATATGAAATCGTTGTACGCATTAGACCCTAAAAGTGATTTTCTAGATATGCTTTTAGTACGGGAAACTTTGCGATTAGAAAAAATTTTATTAGGTTATGATTTTCGTCGCCAACGCTACAATACCGAAACATTAAATGCTTCTTTGAACTATTTGAATCGTTTTTTGCAATTTGTGCATCAAGTAGCGGAAGAAAAAAAAACCGATTTACCGGCTTTGTGGAAAACGACGGAAGGTTATTTATATTTACTCGCCGGCGATAGAGAACAAGGAATAAATGTATTGACAAAAGCCCGAAAAATGACACGCGACGTAGCTTTGCTTCAACAAATTGATGCTTTTGCGATGGTGGCGCAAATCGGTAATATCAACAGTACCGACGATACAATTCACGATGTTTTACACGGTATTGAAATAAGCACGCCGTTCAAAAGTAATCCACCGGCTTTTACGAATTATTTTTACGAACGAATGGGTGCTTTATATCGTCGGAAGGGACAAACGGGTGCCGCATTTTTAAGCGAATTTACGTTGCGCGATTTACAACTCAATCCGCAGGAAGAAATTATTGACAGCTTGATTGTTTTATGTAACAAATTAGTCAAAACCGAATACGAACGGTCGCTCGTCGTAAAAAATGATACAGGCTCTATTGCAAATAATTTGTGGGATATGAAAGGGCGGATGCACCTGAGCCGGTTCCAATTCGATGCAGCGGCTGAGTCTTTTTCGCGCATACCGGTACCGGAACGCGATACGGTAACAAAATTTTCGCCGTTTAATGATAATCTGAAAGATTGCGTGAATTGCGGTACCCACGGCGATGAGTACGACCGCTACCAATTTGCACTTTATATGAGTGAATTGGAACGGTCGGCAAAACTCGGCGGTACTTCCGATCCGGCAACCGTATTTTATCTTTTGGGTTTAGGATATTACAACATGACATTTTTCGGCAACAGCAGTGGTTTAGCGGATTTTAAAAGAAATGCATCTACTTGGAAATATTTAAAAACAGGTAAAAACGTTTTTTCCGAAAAAAATTGCCCTTACGGCAATATCGAGATGTTGAATATGTCTATGGCTTTAAATGCCTTTGAGCAAGCGCGCTTGTTATCTTTCCGAAAAAATCCGAATTTATCAGCGCGGTGTGCGTTTTGGTGTGCCAAATGTGATCAAAATTTATTTTACATGAGTCCGGACAATAACTATACAGTCGGTTCGCAATTAATTCCGGTTTTACCGCCGTCCTATCGCCGTTATTTTAAACTGATCCGCGAAAATTATTTCAACACCCCTTTTTTCCAAAAAGCGCGCACCGAATGTCGGTACTTTGATATGTATGTACGGCGATGAGATTTTAAGAAAAAATTTATTTTTTGTTTCTATTACGAATTTTATTTTCGGTATTTGTACACCTTAAGACTTGAAAATGTTGAATCTCGGTTCTTAGATTCAAGTTTGAAGTGCAACTTTCAGCAAAAAATGAACACTAATATTGGCAGTGTTTGCAGATATAATTGCCGTTTAAAAATATTTTCAATAAGTTTATCAATCTCAATATTTTTCGTATTTTCGCTCATGATAGATCCATTTTGATTTGTTTTTGCATGTGAAAATACAAAATCAGCATTTTCAGAGTTGGTTTTTTTAATAACTATTTCAAATTCAATATTTTCATCCCGAACTCACTTTATTTTTACATTTTATCACTTTCACAACTGTTAATTAAATACATTTTCTAAAACTATTATCATGATAAGAACATTAACGAACTTGATGATTTTTGCATCCGTTTTTTGCGCGCACTTACTCTTTGCACAAACACCGGCAGTCAAAAGCGACAGTTCTTCTACTAAAAAAGTAACGCGCCCTCTACCTTTCACTGAAGTTATAACTTCTAAAGCTATCTCTATGAAGGGTTTGATGACAATTCATCGATTAGAAGACAAATATTTTTTTGAAATTCCGGATTCCGTTTTTGGACGCGATATTATGGCTATCACGCGAAAATCTAAAACACCAACAGGCGGAGGTTACGGGGGTGAACAAACTAATAAACAAGTTATTCAATTTGAACGTGGACCTGAAAACAAAGTTTTCATTCGTTCAATTGATTTTATAAATGTGAGTGCGGACAATGAACAACCTATGGCCAAAGCTGTACAAATTTCCAATGTGGCACCAATAGTTGCCGCTTTCGATATTAAGTCAATTCGTAAAGATACTTCTGTTGTTATTGAGGTTACTGATTTTTTCAAGGATGCTAACCAAGTTTTTACGCTGCCTGCTCTCAACAAACAATTGTACAAATTGACAGATTTGCAGAAAGATAGAAGTTATATTGAAAGTATTCACGCTTATCCTATCAATGTAGAAATCAGGACGGTTAAAACGTTTTCAGTAACACCGCCGGCATTGAATCCACCTCCCGGACAACCAAGTCCTATCGAACCCGTTATACTTCCGAGTGGGGTTACAGCAGGAGTTGTGACTTTTGAAATGAATACATCAATGATAATTCTACCAAAAGAACTCATGCGTAAACGGTTTTTTGATTCGCGTGTAGGTTATTTTGCGACCGGTTTTACGGTTTATGATGATAATTCTCAACGTACAAAAGATGAAACGTTAGCAACACATTGGCGATTGGAACCTAAAAATGCTGCTGATGCCGAGCGACAAAAACGAGGAGAACTCATTGAACCGGCTAAACCTATTATTTATTACATTGATCCTGCTACGCCAACAAAATGGAGATCATATCTAAAACAGGGAGTGGATGATTGGCAAAAGGCTTTCGAACAAGCAGGTTGGAAAAATGCTATCATGGGCAAATACTGGAACGAAAAAGATTCAACCATGAGTCTCGAAGATGCGCGTTTTTCCGTTATTCGTTATTTTGCATCTGATATCGAGAACGCCTACGGACCGAACGTCAATGACCCTCGATCGGGAGAAATAATCGAAAGCCATATTGGTTGGTACCACAATGTAATGAAATTATTGAAAAAATGGTACACAACCCAAACTGCAGCCTCAGATATTCGTGCGCAAAAACCTGAATTTGACGATGCCCTTATGGGACAATTGGTGCGCTTTGTTTCTTCGCATGAAGTAGGACACACTTTAGGTTTAAGACATAATATGGGTGCGAGTTCTGCCACTCCGGTCGAAAAACTGAGAGATAAAAAATTTATTGCGGAAAACGGACATACTTCATCTATAATGGATTATGCTCGATTTAATTATGTGGCACAACCGGAAGACAGTATTACTGATTTTTTTCCGCGAATAGGCGACTACGATAAATGGGCAATTGAATGGGCGTACAAACCCATAGATGGTACACTTGATGCAGAGGCAGATAAAAAAATTCTGAATAAAAGATATTTAGAAAAAGCCGCCAACAATCCGCGCTTGCACTTTATTACTGAAACAAGTCCATACGATCCGCGTGCTCAGACGGAAGATTTGGGAGATAATGCCATGACAGCTTCAGCTTATGGTATTAAAAACTTACAACGAATTTTACCTAATATCGTAAATTGGACAAAAAAAGAAGCAGAGGATTTTGACATGGTGCAAGAAATGTATGATGAAGTGGTTGGTCAATACAGACGTTATATTTTTCATGTAGCAAAATGGGTGGGCGGTATTTATGAAACGCGCAAAACTTATGACGAATCGGGTTTGGTTTATGAACCTGCACCTGCTCAAAGGCAACGAGAAGCTGTTACATTCCTGAACGATTACGTTTTTAAAACACCCGAATGGTTAATGGATAAAAAAATTTTAGGACTTATTCGTCCGGAGCAAGGCGTGAATTCAATCGCAACTATTCAGTCGGCAACATTGGATAATCTTTTGGGTACAGCTAAATTGCAACGCATGATTGAAACTCAGGCTGCTTTTAAAGATGCTTACAGTATTGATAATTTGTACAATGATTTGAAAGTAAGTATTTTTTCGGAGGTTAATAGCGGATCTCCCATAAGTGTCTACCGGCGGAATTTGCAAAAAATTTTTATTGAAAAACTAATTGCTACGCTTAAACCTGCGCCCGCAACACCTGCCGGCAATGTTCAACGCAACGCGGGTCCTGCAACACCGTTACCTGACATCAAAAAAACGGATATTTATTCGGTCACTTGGGCGGTATTGGGACAATTACAAAAAGAATTAAAAAAAGCTGCCAAAAATTCTAATGATAATCTTACACGCTATCATTTAGAGGATTGCTCAGATAGAATAAAGATGGCAATGAAAGTCGATTGATTTTAAGTTCAATGGTGAATGAGAAGTACAAAAAATCCGCAGATTATTTAATCTGCGGATTTTTTTTTGTTGACTTAATCAAATTTTTTCTTTTTTCTTCAATTTTTTAGAAACGGTGTTTAAAAATTATTTTTAATTTAGTGTGCGGCTTAATTAAACCGCCTCAATCCATTCTTTTAATAGTTTTCAAAACAGCATCGCCGATAAAAGTTTCAAAACTTTTATTTAATATTTTAAAGTGTATTTATTTTAATCCCCGTATTCTTTTTGACAACAAAATAAAACACTTTTATTTTAAATAACCCTATCTTTGAAAAATATTGGGAGCGCATTTATTTCTTTCAAGCAGCATATTCTGTAATTTAATCGTTTCATGTGCGAAGCCGACCGAATAATGTAATCCACAATAAAAAAAATATCGTACATGGATATTGCCTTTCAGCTGAATTTAGACGAGCATGATTTTATTCAAGCCTGTATCGCCAAAGAACGTTGGGCGCAGCAACGCTTGTATGAAGATTATTACGGTAAAATGATGGGCGTGTGTATGCACTATGCCAATAATGATCAAGATGCACTTGATATTATGCACGAAGGTTTTTTGAAGGTATTCCGGTACATCGCCGCCTATCAATCCGGTACCTCGCTCACCGCTTGGATACGCCGCATTATGGTGAACACAGCCATAGATTATTACAGAAAAACTGTTCGCCGACGTACCGACGATATTGATACCGCTTTTAATCTCAGTGCCGACACGCCCGATGCGCTCAGCCGGTGTTCGGAAAAAGATATTTTAGCTGCCGTACAAAAACTAACGCCCGCCTACCGCGCTGTTTTCAATTTATATGTCGTTGAAGGATTTTCGCATAGAGAAGTCGGTGAAAGGTTGGATATTACCGAAAGCACATCGCGTTCCAATCTAGTGAAAGCCCGTTTGAAATTGCAAGAAATGTTAACCAGTAAATACGGACATTATAATGAAAAATAAAGATTTACCGACAATCGAAGATTTATTTGATGCTCAAATGCGTAAAACACTCGATAACGTATCGGTGCCTTACAATGCTCAACATTGGGAAACGATGCGCGAAAAATTGGAAACACTCAATGCGCATGACACTCAGTTTGATGCTTCTGTTCAAAAAAATGTTACAGCGATACAACCCGTTTTGAATCCGGAACATTGGAAAGCTTTCGCCGAAAAATTAGATGCTGAAAATAAAAATGAAGCACATTTTGATGATGCCATTGCCGCAAGTTTGAAAAATGCCGAACCGCGTTTCAATCCGGAACATTGGCAAAAAATGTCGAAAGTTTTAGATGATAACTTTACTTGGTACGGAAAAATAGTGCGGTACAAAGTGATTGAATTAGGTGTTTTGCTGTTCGCCGTACTATCGGCAATCAATATCATGCAAAATTATTTCGTGCCGATGCCCATGTATCATCAACGTCGCCCGGACTTGAAACAATACGTGCCGGTACATAAAGACAGTACTACTATATTTGCAGTTACTTCTCCTAATAGTTTCGACAATAATTTCTTAAGAGAAGGCAACGATGAAGTTTCCGAAAACTTGAAAACAGAAAATATAAAAATAAATCTTACACCTTACGTAATAAGCAGAAATACAGAAGTAGTATCAGTATCCCAAACCGGTTCTGTTGAAAGTAAAAACAGCATTAGTCCGATACCGTCTATTAATGGTTCAAAAACCGGTGGCGAAATGCCTGTTTTTTCCGAAAATTTAAATAATAATGACAGACTTTTAACGGGAGAAATAAAAAAATTACAAACCGATATTAGTTCCGTGAATGAAACAAACGCATTGCCCATATCACCGATAAATACCTTAAACGCTGAAGTCATTGCTTTGAATAATTTTTCGGAAAATGTTACACCTGTACTTTTAACGCCGTCGGATAAAAAAGCAAACAGAGGTTGGTATGCGGGTTTACAAGTTTCGGGCAACGCCGATTTTGTGAATACTTCTTTTTTCAGTAATAACAACGAATTGCCAATTTCGGAAATTGCTTATTCGGTTTCAACGGGGGCTACTTTTTCTTACAAAAAAAATAAAACTGAGTATGAAGGCGGCATCAGTTACGGCTCAAAATCTTATGCACCACCGCAAGTTTCGCTTACTACAGGCTCATTTGCTACCGGATATATTTACGATAAACCAAAAGAGTTGGAGTTGCGTTTACTCAGTGCATCTTTGGGTGTAAGACAAACTTTGTGGCAAAAAAAACATTTGAGTTTATTTGCACGATTGGGTACGACTTTTCATACTGCCGTTTCAATTAATGATAAACGTGATACTAAAACAACAAATGTTCTCGCCGCCGTAAATCTTATTCAACGTTCCGTCGATCAAATTCCGGTGTACGAAAATACGGATAAGAAAAATTTCGTTACGGCAGATATGAGTTTGGGTGTGCATTACAAAATTAATTCGAAATGGGCGGCGTATTTACAATCATCTTACCGTCACCACCTCAGTTACAATGGTATCGGTTCTCTGAACGATCACTTAAATTCTTTGGCATTGGATGCGGGCATTAAAATTAAGTTATAAGTTGTCTGCTTTCGGATTATAAAATTATAATTATTTAAAAATCAAAATTTCTCAAAACACTTTTTTATGAAAACAAGTTTTTCCGATTTAATCAATGCCGAACAAGCGGTGCTCGTAGATTTTTCCGCCGAATGGTGCGGTCCGTGTAAAATGCTCGCACCGGTATTGAAGGAATTGAAGACCAAAGTCGGCGATAAAATAAAAATTATTAAAATTGATATTGACGCAAATCAAAAAGTCGCTGAAATGTATCAAGTACAAGCCGTGCCGACACTTATTTTATTTCAAAAAGGCGAAATTAAATGGCGACAATCCGGCTTGATGACTGTGACACAAATTGAAACCAAAATCAATTCGTCTGTTGAATAAAAATCTTAAGCCGTCCGGTTATAAAATTTAAAAGTCAAAAAAAACGCTCTCGGATTAAATTCCGAGAGCGTTTTTTTTTTGACTTTAAATTATAAATTTTTCAAAAAAATTTATAATTTAAAAAAATGCACCAATTTTATTTCTTTTTCGTTTAATAATTATTGTTGATGAAATTTATTCCAACCGTAAAAATTTTTTATCATTTGCCTGATTTCCATGAAAAATTTTTTAATTTTTTTAATTTCTTTCATTATACCTGTTACCGCATTCACACAACCGGATCCGCGTTTGGCAGATTATTATTTCCAAAACGGTGAATTGGAAAAGGCGGCATCTATTTACGATCAACTCAACAAACAAGGTAACGGTGAATATTTTGACCGTTATGTCAGTTGTTTAATGGACTTGAATCGCAACGATGAAGCAGAAAAAAATCTTCAAAAACAAATAAAAAAAGAACCCTCCAAAGTATCGCTCTACGTAACCTATGGAAAACTTTACGAAAAACTACTTAAAACCGAAAAAGCGGACGAACAATACAAAAAAGCCATAGAAAAACTCACACCGGACCGCTATAATATTGATAATTTGGCGATGAATTTCAATACTCTTTCCAAATACGATTGGGCGTTGAAAACCTACGAACATGGTTCCGAATTGTTGAAAAATAAAAATGTTTTCTCATTCAATATGGCAGAGTTGTATCGGAGGAACGATGATTCAAAAAAAATGATTAACGCTTATCTCAACAGTTTAAGCGATAATACTGCGTACTTACCATCGGTAGAAGCTATGCTGCAACGGTATGTATCTACACCGGAAGAGCAAAACGAATTGCAGAGTCAGATTTATGCGCGAATTCAAGAAGAGCAAAAAAATTCGGCTTTTCCGGAATTATTGTCGTGGTTTTTTCTTCAAAAAAAAGATTATAAAAATGCTTTTCGGCAATTGAAATCCGTAGACAGAATTAATAATGAGGACGGCAGACGTGTTTTTGATCTCGCAGCAATAGCTGAAGGCGATCACGATTACGATGCCGCCGCAGACGGTTACAATTATATTCTGAATGAAAAAGGACGGTCAAGTACTTATTTTATAGAAGCTAAACGCAATTTGCTGGCTTGCAAGAGAAAAAAATTGACCGAAGGATACGGTTTCACGAATGAGGAATTAAAATCGGTGGAAAAAGAATACGAATCTTTTTTGGATGAAGTCGGGCGTAATAGCCGAACCGCAAGCATCGTTGCCGAACTGGCGGATTTGGAAGCATTTTATTTGAAAAATTTAGATAAAGCTATCGCACTTTTACAAGAAATCGTAAACTATCCGATGGTTGAACGCGATGTGCAATCGCGCGCAAAATTAAGTTTGGGTGATTTTTATTTAATAAAAGGCGAACGTTGGGAAGCCACGCTGCTGTATTCGCAGGTTGATAAATTGTACAAAGACGACCCGATCGGTCACGAAGCGCGTTTCAGAAATGCTAAATTGGCGTATTATTTCGGCGATTTCGATTGGGCTAAAGCACAATTCGATGTTTTGAAATCTTCCACATCTAAACTCATTGCCAACGATGCGATTGATATGAGCGTGTTCATTATGGATAATACCGGTTTGGATTCAACGACTGCCGCACTGAATTTATATGCCCAAGCGGAATTACTGGTGTTTCAGAATCGTTTCGATGCGGCTTTCGTTAAACTCGATTCGATTGATATAAAATTTCCGAAACACGCACTTGCCGATGATGTACTCTATTTGCGCGCTCAGATTTATAAAAAAATGCGCCGTTACGATGAAGCGATAACTGCTTACAATAAAATTTTGACGGAATACAAAGAAGATATTCGCGCTGACAATGCTTTGTTTGAAATGGCTGAAGTGTATGATACGCGCCTCAACGACAAAGCTAAAGCCAAAGAACTTTATGAAAGACTTTTTACGGAATACTCTGATAGTACACTCGCCGTTGAAGCGCGCAAACGATTTCGGTTTTTACGCGGTGATAAGTTGAAAGAACAATAGGAACGAATTACTAATTGTGAATTGCGAAAGTAAATTTTCTTCGTAATTCGTAATTGATTCCTCGTAAATAAACAAAACCGGCAGTATTCTGTAAAGAATACTGCCGGTTTTGTTTGAGTGTGTTTTGGTCAAGACATAATTTTTATCGCCATTGTTGGTTGTCTCTCAATTTAAAAATTAAATCGTGGATGCGGTTTAATCCGAAAGTACCGACAAGACCGTAATCTGTTATTGTTTTTGTTTTGCCACCGTCATAAGTAATTATCATCGTTGAAGTTTGGTCATCGGACCAATTCACGGTGTAATTATTTTTTAATTCCGAAAAATTAATATAATTCAAAAGTCCGGTTAGAGTTTTAAAATCATCTTCGTTAATCAAACTGCTCAAATGCCCGTTTCTTTTATTGAATTTTATTCCGGAAAATTCGGCTTTTCTATCCGCTTCAATAGCCATACTAAAAACCGGACAAGAACCGAAACACGCTGTTGTATTGTATTGTATTTTTTCAATTTTATGATTTCGTACATTGCCGTTTAATTCAACCAAATCGCCGAATTTATACGTTAAAGTATCTAAATGAATTTCGTTCGGTATTTTTGAATTTTCTTTTAACTCGTGTTGGTGGTGAAAATAACAAATCACGCTTTTGCCGTTCACAGATTTTATACTCGGATAAGCGCATTCTTCAAAAGTCCGGCGATTTAACTTCTTTATTACGTAATCGTTAAAGCCTGTGTCAATGACGCAAATAATTGCCGGCGTACCCGAAACGCTACCGATAACTAAAAAACCACTGAATCCGTTATCATCTAAATCACCCGTTTGCAACGACTTAGACTTGGCAGCATTAAATAAATCCGGACATTTATTCTCGGCATTCATCAGCGAAATATCAACTTTAAAATTAGAAAAACGTTTATCTAACAGCCGGACAAAGCTTTCTACTTCTTGTGTATTCGCTAATTGGCTTATTTTATTTGATGCACCCGTATATTTGCTCGAATATTTGTATCCGTTTTTAGTTCCGGCAAAAGCTAATAATTGAGCTTCACAAAATTGAGTAGTTAAAAGCAGTATAAAAAAAGAGGATAAAATATTTTTCATAAGATAAAATTGAGTATTAGCAAATTAATTAATTATTCATTGGTTTCGATTAAAAATTATATTCTCTTTATTTTGTAAATCAAAAACAGAACCAAACTGTTATAAACTTGGTCATCCGATGCAGTTTTTGTGACAGCATTTTTTTATCAACGCTAAATGTAGAATTTAAAACTATGATTTCACAACGGCAATTATTTCTCCGGCACGTAGCGCAAACATCCGAATCACCTTTGATGTTGGAGATTGAACGCGCTGAAGGGTTATATTTATTCGACAACAATGGAAAAAGCTACATGGATTTGATTGCCGGTATTTCGGTCAGTATTCTCGGACACAGGCATCCGAGCGTACAAAAAGCCGTAGAAGCGCAGTTAGACAAATATTGGCATACGCTCGTTTACGGCGAGTTTGTTTTATCTCCTCAGGTACAATTAGCTACACTTTTAACCCGTAACTTACCGCAAACACTTAATTCCGTTTTCTTTACTAATTCGGGAACGGAAGCGATTGAAGGAGCAATGAAATTGGCAAAACGTTTTACCCGACGGACGCATTTTATTGCTGCACGCAACGCCTATCACGGATCTACGCAAGGTGCTATGAGTTTAAACAGTGACACTTATTTTACCGAAGCTTACAAACCTTTGTTACCGAATATAGATTGGTTGCGGTTCAATAATTTTGAAGATATTGAGAAAATAACCACACAAACCGCCGCCGTAATTTTAGAAGTTGTGCAAGCAGAAGCCGGTATAATTACAGCCGAAGAAAATTATTTGCAAGCCGTTCGCGATCGTTGTAATCAAACAGGTTCGTTATTAATTTTCGACGAAATTCAATCGGGCATGGGTAGAACGGGTTTTCTTTGGGCATTTTGCAGACACCGAATTGTGCCGGATATTTTGGTTTTAGCGAAAGGTTTAGGTGGCGGAATGCCCATTGGTGCATTTATTGCCGAAAAAAAAATTATGCAAACTTTTACGCACAATCCCGTTTTAGGGCATATCACGACGTTCGGCGGACATCCTGTGAGTTGTGCTGCCGGTTATGCAACCTTGAAAACTATTTTACAATCTGAATTGATAGGGCAGGTAAAGCGCAAAGAAGAATTATTTTTGACACACCTTAAACATCCTCTTATAAAAAACATTCGGAGTGCCGGTTTGTGGTTGGCTGTGGAATTGGAAAGTTTTGAAGTTGTTCAGAAAGTAATTCAAAATTGTTTGCAAAACGGTTTACTCACTGATTGGTTTTTGTTCAATGATAAATGTCTGCGCATTACACCGCCGTTAATTATTACGGACGAAGAAATTTTAAAGGCTTGCAGTATTATTTGTGAAGCAATGAGTGATGTTTAACGTTATTTTCTCAATAAGTTTTTTGTGCAAAACCGTACAAATACTCCCAAATCAACAAAGCTAAGGCAGCAAAAGCAAAATAAAAATAAAGCGACTCAAAATTTCCGAGTTTACCGGCAGCAACTTCTCTTTTTTCAACGGCATCTATGCGCGTTTTCAATGTCTGAACAATATCAGTTGTGCGAGACAAATTATAATAAACACCACTGCCGGCATGCGCTAAATCAATCATCATTTTTTCGTTAAGTTGTGTACGAACAGGCTGACCGTCGTCGTCGCGTTTTACATTATTACCGCTACCATCGTTTATCGGAATTAATCCGCCTTCGGGTGTTCCGACACCGACGGTAAATATTAACAGACCGTTTCGGCGCGCTTGCTCCGCCCGTTTTATGGCTTCCGAATCGTGGTCTTCTCCGTCACTGATAATAATTAAAACTTTATATCTTTTCGATTCCGGCGTAAAGTTTTGTTCGGCAATATCAATCGCTTCCGCAATTGCGGTACCTTGAGTCGGTACTTGTTCCGGGTCTGCCGATTTCAGAAAAAGAGCGGCTGCACCGATATCGTTTGTTAAAGGCATTTGTAAATATGCATGACCGGCAAAAATAATCGTACCGATGCGCTCCGTTCGCAAAGTATGCACCAAATCTAAAGCAAAATTTTTGGCTCGCTCCAAACGATTGGGCTGAACGTCGGTAGCGTACATTGAATTAGAAACGTCCAATGCTATCATTACATCGCTGGATAATTGTTTAGCGGTATCTGAGGTAACGCCGTATTGCGGGTTTGCCCACGCGACAAACAACAAAGCGAGTGCTGATATTAAGCCGACAAATTTTATTTTTTCTCTTCCCGGCGCATACGTCGGAAAAAGTTTTTTCAATAACCTATCATCGCCCAATTGTTTGAGTGCGATTTTTTTGCTGCGTTGTTGGTATCGGTATCCGATAATTATTGCTGCTAACACCGCGACACCTATAAACAGTCTTATATCGTTTTCAAAACGCATTTTGCTTAATTTTTAAAAATCAAAGTTATTCACCGCTTCCGCTAATATAAAAATATCTTTTTGCGTATGCAAGGCACTGATGATGATGCGCGTAATAGGTGGATCGTCGGGTTTAGGGTAAGCAAAATGCGAAATAAAAATACTTTTTTTATATAAATACGCATAAAGTGCATTATTTTTTACAAAAAAAACCGGATAATCTTCAAAATAGCGCAAATTTTCTCTTGACTTTGACGATAATAGTGAAATAAAATAGGTGCAATTAAAAAATAATTGTGAGCGCGCAGTTTTATACATTTCGCGGCTACATAAAAAAGCCTCTAAATACGCCGGCACAATCGGCGACGCACCTACGAACAAAGGTAATTGCTGAAAAGCTTTAATCGTCTCGGTTTCGCCTAAAATAATTCCGCCCGGAATACCGCACGCTTTCGCCAATGAAGCAACAACAATTAGCCGCAAATTTAATTTTTGGATGCATAGATTTTTCAGATCGGCGTAAATACCGTTCCCGTTTTTTCCGGTAACACCGATACCGTGCGAATCATCAATCAAGAGTGTGATATTTTTATCGTCCGGTAAGCTGTTTATAAAATTCCAATCAGATGGTAAACACGTAAGCGGATCTATGGCATTGCAAGCAATAACGATATTGTTTTGGTGCGGATTTTTTTTTAAAATTACTTCTAACTCCTTTTTACTCGAAAAAACAAATTCGGGTGCGGCTTTCCAAATTGCCGGATGTGCACCTTTAGCATAAATAAAAAAATTATTGTTCAGTGCAGTGACGGCAATTTGTCCGGCGAGCGCGCCCGAAGTTACGGTTAGAGCCGCCTCGGCACCGGTTTGTTGCGCCAGATATTTTTCAGTATCTTCGTAAACACTGAGCCGTAAATTGCCGTTGCGCGAAGCTGAAAATATCGTCCCTAAATTTAAAATACTATCCGATAAATTTTTTCTGAAAACAATTTGATGACCGACACCTAAGTAAGCAGTGCCGCTGAAAAATAAAAAAGTTTCATTTTCAATTTGAAGCGTTCTTCCCGGCAGATGATGGATGTTGAGAATCATTTTTATTTCACAGCCCACTCGCGAGGTTTAAAATCTTTGTTATTGCTGATGACTACACCGTCGCCTTTTGGTTTTATGACTAACAAACCCTTTTTTACGGCAAATTTTTCCACTTCATCTTTCACGGACATACCGTCTACCGAGCCGTACATAATAGTTCCTTTGATAGTTCGTATTTCAGTTTTGATAATCTTTCTAAATGATCTTCGATATCGTTTTGACGCAGTGTATGCTTTACCTCCACCACGACGGCATAAATGATATTGACCAAGAGAAAATTAATTTCCAATAAAAATTCCCCGTTTTTGTCACCCGCACATTGCTGTGCGTTTCTTGCAAATCAATACCGCGCTGTTGAAACATTTCTAAAATTTTCGGACTGACTTGTTCTTCTGCGAATAAACTCAATGTGTCAGTAATGCCGCCCATTTGTCTTGACATTATTTTTATAATTTTAACGTTTTCTTGTTTTATTTACCTTCAAATCTTCTTTTTGCGCTTTTAAATCTTTTTGATTTGCTTTCAAACTTTATTATTGTATTTTGGAAATTCTTTGAATCTGTTTGTATGTCGCGACAAAAAGTGTTAAAACTTGTTCGTAACTAATCAGTGTATCAGGCACGTTAATTTTTTTTTAATTAATTCGAGTACAAATTTAATGAAAAAAATAATTTTTAATCAAATTAAATTAAAAAATTAACGGTTTTCAAAAAACGCCCAAAAAAAAATAAATTTTCAGCGCATTTTAATTTTTTAAAATTCTCATTGATTTTTTTTATTTTTAAAAAATCCTGAAACAATTGAAACCGTTTTCATTTTTTAAAAGTTTTTTATTTTTGTTTTCTTTTTTTGCATCTTTGCGACGGACTAAAAAGACTGACAAACAAAAAAATGCAATTCAAAAAAATATATTTCATCGGCATCGGCGGCATCGGTATGAGTGCGATTGCGCGTTTTTTTTTGCACAACGGTACCGAAGTTTACGGTTACGATAAAACCGAAACCGTACTCACCAAACAATTGGTTGCCGAAGGAATGCATATTCATTATACGGACGATGTGCGTTACATTCCGGAAGAAATTGAATTTGTCGTTTATACGCCTGCAGTGCCGCACGATCACGCCGAACTGAATTATTTTCGTGTACACGGTTTTGAGATAATGAAACGCTCTGAAGTTTTAGGTATCATTTCAAGAGAAAAATTTTGTCTCGCCGTAGCCGGAACGCACGGCAAAACAACGACGACTTGCTTGCTTACGCATTTGCTCATCGAAGGTGGTTTGGATCCGTCTGCATTTTTAGGTGGTGTATCGTTGTCATTGGGCAGTAATTTTGTTCAAGGTAATAGCGACTATGTTGTAGTGGAAGCCGACGAATATGATAGAAGTTTTTTGCGATTGAGTCCGAACATAGCCGTTATTAATAGTTTGGATCCCGATCATTTGGATATTTACGGCGATGAAGAAAATTTTAAGCAAGGTTTTATAGATTTTACAAAAAAAGTAAAAGCCGGGGGATTGATTTTAATTAAAACCGGTTTGGATCTCGGATTTCGGGGTTTGCAAAATTTGCAATTTGAGGCTGAAATCCGAAATCCGACAACCCAAATCCTTTGGAAAACTTTTGGAATCGGCGAAGGTGATTTTAATGCTACCGATATTCGCGTTGAAAACGGCGTGTTTGTTTTTAATTTGAAAAGTCCTCTCGGCGATATTAAAAACATCAAAACCGCGCTTCCCGGCAGACACAATATTGAAAATGCTGTCGCCGGAATTGCTGTTGCTCAAACGTTGGGTGTAAATACCGACAAAATTGTTGAAGCAATGTCAAATTTTAAAGGCATTCGGCGTCGATTTGAAACGCTTTATAAGGATGATGAACGTCAACGTATTTATATCGATGATTACGCACATCATCCGGCGGAACTTAATGCCGCAATAAATGCTGCAAGGGAATTATATCCCGAAAACAAACTCATCGGTATTTTTCAACCGCATTTATTCACCCGCACCCGCGATTTTAAAGACGGATTTATTGCCGCTTTAAATCTATTAGATGAATTAGTGTTGTTGGATATTTATCCGGCGCGCGAAAAACCGATAGTCGGCGTAACTTCCGAAATTCTTTTTGAAGGCATCACAATCCCGAAAATATTAGTCAGTAAAAAAATATTTGAGCATCAATTAACGAATTGGCTTAAAAAATTACCCGAAAAAAATTATACTCTGATGACGCTCGGTGCGGGTGATATTGATGAGTTGAGACAATTAATTATTTAAGTATCGTTACATCACCCTTCAAAACTTTACCGTCATTGATGTTTAAACGGAGAACATAATAATACGTGCCTTCCGGAAGTGGCGAACCGGATTGGTTATTGCCGGACCAATCGTTTTTGTAAGGTTTTGAGCTATATACAATATCTCCCCAACGATTGAAAATAACCAATTCATTACCCGGATATTTTTCTACGCCATCTACGACGAAATAATCATTTTTTCCGTCACCGTTCGGCGTGATAGCATTCGGAACAGTAATGGTATTCGAAGTCGTATCAACCGTTTGTGTGCGTTTTTTTACTAAAATGCGGACGTCGCCGGTATCGCATAAATTGGAGCAACTCGCACTGCACGCTAAAAATTGAAATTTTGCGATACCGGATTCCGACGTATCGGTCATAAAATTAAATTTACCGTCGCTGAAATAATCGAATCTACCGAAATTCAGTTCTGTCAAGCGGCGGATTGTAAAAGTACCTGGCGGTGTAGCTTCTATCAAATTAGCATGAACAGTATCGCCGGCAAAAGTTTCTATACCGAGTTTGTTGGCTTTCGGTACGAGTGCCAAATAAATATTGACGGTAGCGCGTGCTTGATATGCCGGACATACTTTATCGTTTACGGACCAGACAAAAGTATTTTTTCCGTTTTGCAAATGCCCAACTGTTGTAGTTGCGAGCGAGTCGGCAGTGACGACCGGACCGGAAGTTAAACTTGTCCAACTACCTGTAAAATCTTTTCCTGAATTTCCAGTAAGCAAAGCTTCGCGAATACAAATCGTTTGGTCGGCACCGGCATCGGCGGTCGGAAACGGGCGAATACCAACTCTTACGGAATCGCTACAAATAATCGGGCAATTGTCGGCATCCGTGAAATTAAATAATTTGAAAGTACCCGACAGTGTCGGTTTTATATTCAGTACATCGTTAGAGGTTAAATTTTTAAAATTAAAAGTTTCACTCGTACCGGCGCATTTACCCGAAAATGTACCTGCTGCTTTTACGGAAAAATATATTTTAGCGTTTGTATTACTGCATATCATCGTATCGCCGGAAATGCGGGCTATAATTTTATCTTTGAAAGTAACGGCGATACTGTTTGAAACGGACGAACAACGCTTATTAAGATTAACGGTTCCGTTACCGGCAGGTTGTCCCACTACCAAAACTACATAATAAGTTTGTCCATATTGCATATTATTCGGGTTAAAAGAAAAAATGCCGGTATTGTTGCGCGCTTTAACGGTGCCGATATTAATATCCGAACCGTCGTGCAACAAATATTCTGAAGCATCACCCGAACTGAACTGTCCTTCGTTCTGTTTACCGATTTGTGTCGACGTGCCGTAACAAAAAATATTATTGCCTGCCATATTGATAGCCGGTGCTTTTGTAGCGCAATCACACTTTTGCGCGCCGCGTAAAGTATCGGATATACAACCTATGTTATCGTTCACAACAAACCAATAGCTACTGTTTTGAATAATCGGATTGGAATTGTATTGATTTCCGGTTAGAACACCCGTTGTACTGCCTTTTACGGTATAAATATTATTCGCACCGTTGGTAGTAATATTGAAAGATACTTGATATTGCGAAGCATCTGCACTGCACTTCGCAATCGGACCTGATATTTCAGGCGGTTGCATTACCGTAACGCGAATTTTGCTCGTATTGCTGCAAGCCGAGTTACTTTCTTTCATTAAAAAATCATAAACACCGGCTTGTGATACCGTAATTATCGGACGCACCTCTTGTGTAGAAGAAAAGGAAACAGATGCATTATCCGGTTTGCCAAGTACACTCCAATTCAAATAGCCGCCTGTAGTGTGCGCATTTAATCGGAATTGGGTGGCGCAAATACTCGTATCATTTCCTGCAAACGGCTGAGGTTGACTATTGACGTTAACGGTTAAGCACTTTTCAGCACTCGGATTACAATCGCCAACCGCCGCAAGACACAACTGAACAGTTTGTGCTTTTGTGAAAACAATATCTACTTGTTGCGTATTTTTATTGCTTATGAAACTCGCTCCGGTCGATACACGCCACAAATAACTTGTGGCATTCAAAACGGAAGAAATATCATAATGTGCCGTATCGCCTACACAAACTGTAGTTTTTCCGGAAATCGAGCCATTGATAATCGGTGCATCGCGCAAAGTAACGAATATGCTACTTTGATTACCGTCGGCACAACCCCCGTT
This sequence comes from Chitinophagales bacterium, assembly GCA_038226035.1. Lineage (GTDB taxonomy): Bacteria > Bacteroidota > Bacteroidia > Chitinophagales > Saprospiraceae > JAAFJT01. The sequence continues at coordinate 154,066 of JBBRQS010000002.1, forward strand.
TGGGATACATAATACTTTTCCGCCACTGCCTTTCGGAAATAGGACAACTATATTACTCGTTCCTCTACCGCTCACGAAAGAGGCACCGGGCGGTAATCGCCAATAATATCCTCCCGCATTCGGATCGTTCTGAACTGAATAATGTCCGATACTGTCGGCACAAACAGATAAATCACCCGTTATCGGTAATGAGTCGAGTGAAGATTTAACTTGAACGGTTGTACAAATGCTTTTTTTAACTTGACAATCATTCATGACATCAATACAAACATCGCCTGAAACATTTGTCCATTGAATTTGTATGGCGTTCGAATCCAATCGCGTGAGCGCGGCGGCACCGTTCGGTACGCGCCATTTGTAGGTGACATTTTTTTGCGGCGGTATGGAATAACCTGTCGTTGAACCGGGACAAGTGACTTGCGCGCCCGAAATATTCGGCGCATTTATGGAGGCGTCTTTTACATTTACGGGCAAAGATATTGTTCTTTTTAATTGGCAGTCATTCAATAAATCCGTGCTTATATTTCCGGAGATACTGCCTTGCCAAATGACGCGGATCGTTTTTGTGCCGTCACCGCTCAAGATGGTTGCGCCTGTCGGCACAGTCCAATTTATTTGTGTCACCGAATTATCTGCATTGACGTTGTAAGTAGTCGTGTCATTAGAACATAAACTTGTTTTGCCGGTAATAGGTACGGAATCGGGGACCGTATTTTTTATTTTTACATCGGTACAAGACGGTTGACTCGAAAAGCAAATATTCGATGCGCTTACGCAAATTTTCCCGGACGTATTTGCCCAAACAATTTCAACATTTTTTCCTTCGTTAGCCGTACCGTTCAGTGTGCCGTTGGAGGTCGTCCAGGTATATACTATTCCGGTTACCGGATTTGCGATGGTATAAACCGCTTTCATATTCGGACAAATACTGGTCGCACCGTTAATTGTCGGCAAAGAGGGTGGCGTGACGGGTGTAATAACCGTACAAGCCGAATCGCTTTGTCCGCAACCGTTGATGGCTTGTACACAAATTTGGGTTGAAGTTCCTGATACCGATGCTGTAACAGAAGCGGTATTAGTAGGCGTAGAAAAACTACCGCCGTTGCTTATCGTCCAAGCATAACTTGAAACATCGGCGGTACTACTGCTCGCTCCGGCATTGAAATTTTGATTCTGACAAATTTTTGAGCTCGACGTTGAAATACCGGCATTATTCTGTAATTGTATAACAGGTTTGGCGGGTAAATTTCCTACTCTGTTAACCGATACCGAAACAGGATTGGAAGTGCAAGTCGTATTTTTATAATTGCACTTAACCGTCACGGAAAATGTTCCGGATTGCGTCACGGTTACGAAACTTGAATTACCGCCGAAAATATTTCCGTTGGCATCTTTCCAGATATACAAAACTGTGCTGCCTTGAAAATTTATTAATTTAACAGCCGTTAGAGTAGTACTCGGAGAGGTACAACTGATGTCGCCCGAACTACCGACTTTTACGGAGGGATCTAAATAAAAAAGATTGAAGTTAACCGTAGAATCACAACCGTGAATAGAAATTCCGGATAAAATGCGTGTATAACTGCCGGCGGTCGTATATGTTTGTCCTTGATAAACAAAATTAGTACCGGCGCAAAGCACGGTATCGAAACTACTTGATACCGGCGCGTAATTGCGTAAACGCAACGTCACGATACTGTCGCAACCTTGTGCTGTTGTATAAGAAACAGTGTAATCGGCGGGTGTTGAATATGTTTTTCCGTTATAAATAATGGTTTTGCCGGCGCAAATTGTTGTATCAAAACCACTCGTTAAAGTTTGTGTCACCGTCAAATGCAGTGCTACTGTACTGTCGCAACCTTGCGCCGTTTTTAGTTTTACCGAATAATCACCGGCATTACAATAAGTTTGTCCGTTATAGGCAAAACACGTCCCTTTACAAAACGAAGCATTGAAAACACCTCTCAAAGTATCTGATACAGAAAGATGCAAAGCTACAATGCTATCACAACCTTGCGCCGTTTTTAATTTTATAAAAAAATCACCGGCATTGCAATAAGTTTGTCCGTTATAAACAAAACACATCCCTTTACAAAACGAAGCATTAAAAGTTCCTCTCAAAGTGTCTGATACGGAAATATGCAATGCTACAATACTATCGCAACGTTGTGCCGTTTTTAATTGCACCGGATAGTCTCCGGCGGAATAAGCTTTTCCGTTATAAAAATAAGTACCACCCGGACAAATTACTGCGCTCAAATTTCCGCGCAAAGTATCTTGAATGGTCAGATGCACGGTTACGATACTATCGCAATTTTGCGCTGTTATTTGAGCAAAAGAATAATCGCCGGCTGTTGTGAGCGAATTTCCGTTATAAATATACGGTACACCGGAACAAGTGGTAGCGTTCAAAGTATAAGTTATCGGCGGTAAATCCGTTAAATGCAGCGTTACGATACTGTCACAACCTTGCGGTGTTTTCAGGGTTACCGGATAATCTCCTGCAGTACAATACGATTGACCATTGAAAATATAGCACCCTTTTTTACATTTTTGTGCAGAAAAGTCTGATTTTACGGATGGTGAGAACGCAACAGTTTTGCAAATCCATCGCGACGTATCACATCTGCCGATGTTACGCACACAAACACTGTCACTTACCTTACCCCAATTTACGTTTATTGAGTTTCCGGTTAAAGGTGTATTGGCACTGACGGTTGAAGGAATTTTCCATTCATAAGATACAATTCCGAGTGGTTGTTTAACGGAAAAATTGATATTTTTTTGATTCGGACAAACTAAAAAATTACCGTTAAAATCGGGCGTGACATAAGAATAATCCACGAGACTCCCGCTTTCCAATAAAATTTTGAAATCGCATACATCGCCTGAATAACCATCAATCATGAGATAATACTTATTGCCTGGAATTAAATTATTCACTTCCAAAGTATCTTGCCCTACAGTGCGTTGTATCTGAAATTTACAAGCTAAGAGACTGAAATTGGCGCAATCCGTTGTTTGAAATACGCGTATTTGAATACCGTCACCGGCTGTACCGTTACAATTTGCTACTTTTATTCTGAACAATAAGTTCGGTGTAGCCGCTTCAAATGCTATCCAAACATTATTTTCAATGGACCCGCAACCTTTTCTCGGATCGTCTTGCTTATTCGATATAGGTAAAGTACCGCAGTACGGTAATTCACGCGGACACAACAACGGCGCGTTATTGCATCTTAAACCCGATGGTCGCGACGAACACGTATTATTGATGTTAACTTGCCCGCCATTTACTCTGATAAAAGAATTACCGACATCTTTAACACACTTGATCGCCGTCGGAATATCCGAAAAACTGATAGGTGTCGGTACGCCGCTACTCGCTGTAATTAAAAATTGGACGGTGAAAATAATTGTGCCGTCCGGATATGTTTGCGGACTTCCCGACCAACTAAAACCTAAAGCACCCGATGTACTTTGAGACACATCAAAATTGGCTGCCGTTAAACCGGGCAAATTAAAATTATTGACGGATTGATATTGCAGTAAAGCATTGTTCCAATTTACGGAAAAAGATATAGTGGAAACACCGGTAAAATTGCTGACAGGAATATTTAAAGAAACAATGTCGCCTACATTGCCGTTGGCAGAAGATGCAAAAACATTTACTGTATCAGAAGGAGATGCAGTAAATTTAAGGCTTATATCGGTTTCTGCTTTAGCATTCGTGCACAAGAAAAATAGGCAGAAAAATCTAAAATAAAAACCGGAATAGTGTTTAAGTCGGTTCATGAGACGGTTTTGGGAAAGTTTAAAAAACAATAGGTACAAATTTATTCGATTAATATTAAGATTGAAAGTAAAAGGCTACTTGATTTAATAAAAATAACCGGTTTACGGTATGCTATTCGGTGTTTTCGCTAAAAATCGGTATGTTTCGAGTTGCAATTCTTATGTATTATTTATTTAATGTGCAATAATTACACCAAACTCCGCAACCGGTGAAATAATTTTCAGTTGCTCCGGCATTTTTTAAACGAAAAAAGTCTTTTCATCGTACAGATGAAAAGACTTTTTTCGTTTAAAGATTTTTTTTGTTTTTTCTCGAAAAATTTATAAAAAATGATATTCGAGGAACATAAAAAATTCGGGGGAGAATAGTGGGTCTCGAACCCACGACCTTCGGTACCACAAACCAACGCTCTAACCTGCTGAGCTATACTCTCCATTTTAAAATGTTCTTTAATAGTTTTTTAAAATTATTAAAGAACTTAATTATAAGCAAAAACCGGCGGAGGCTTAGGGATTCGAACCCCAGGTACGCTCTCACGTACGGCGGTTTTCAAGACCGCTGCAATCGACCGCTCTGCCAAACCTCCATTCAAAAAAGAACTGTTTTCTTTTTGCGCTGCAAATATACATGATTTTGAAAAAACGGCAAATGAAAATCAAAAAAAAATAAAAAAAAGATAACAGACTTTAGGCTTTGGAATAAAAACTAAGGACTGAAAACCGACAACACTACTGCGTTAAGTCTCTGAAAATAGATTCCAAACCGGCTTTATCTTGCTTCATTTCCATAAGGATGATTTTATTATCCACTGAAAATTTAAAAATACCGGCTTGAACGTCGGCAGTTTCGTCGGCAAAAAGTTTATATGAGCTATCGTTTATTTTTTCGATACGCTCAATGCCTTTAATATTTTTCAATAATTTTTCTTCTACCGGTTGTTGAAACGTAACGTTAATGATATTTTGTTGCCGCCTGTTTTTTTGTAAATCCGCTATGGGAGCATCTGCAACGATGCGTCCTTTATTAATAATCATTACGCGGTCGCAAAGTGATTGCACTTCTTGCATAATATGCGTAGAAAAAATAACAGTTTTATCTTTTCCGAAATCGCGGATGACGTTTCTAATTTCAATTATTTGGTTCGGATCTAAACCCGTAGTGGGTTCGTCTAAAATTAAAACTTCAGGGTTGTGCAACATGGCTTGCGCTAAACCCACTCGTTGCCGATAACCTTTGGAAAGCATACCGATTTTTTTGGTTTGCTCGGCACTTAATCCTACGCGCTCAATCATGTCATTAATGCGCGCTTTTCTATTATTTAATTGGTGCAAGCTGGCGGCAAAATCCAAATACTCGCGCACGAACATATCTTTGTACAACGGATTGTGTTCAGCTAAATAACCTACTTGGCGACGGACATCCAAACTGTTTTTGCGCACATCGAAACCGCAAATTGTTGCACTGCCGGAAGTAGGCAACATAAAACAAGTCAAAATTTTCATTGTCGTCGTTTTTCCGGCACCGTTGGGTCCCAGAAATCCTAAAATTTCTCCTTTATTTGCGCTGAAAGAAACGCTTTCAATCGCGTTTTGTTTGTCGTAAGTTTTTGTTAATCCTTTTACTTCAACTGTCATAAATGAAAACCAATCAATTTTATTAAATACCTATAAGTAAATGATATTACGCATAGCCTCATAAATATTTCCGGTTGCGTTTGCCGAAGTATATTTGACTGCCGCTCCGGAGGAGCGGCAGTCAAATATACTTCGGCAAACGCGGATAGTTTCTATGCAAACTAAACAGGGTCGTGCATAACATCAGTAACTATAACAAAATTAATCTGAATTTATTATTCTTTAGCAGATTATTCAACAAATTATTCATTTCAACAGTAAAGTTTTAACGGTTAAAACTATATACTAAATGCTTTTTAGCATATTATTTACCATTTACCATTTTCAGTTTACAATTGAAATTTACCATTAAAAATATATCATTTAGCATTAAAACTAATGTGCAATATTAATGTAGCCGGTTTTTAAAATTTGTTTATCGTCGTCGTTGCGGAGGAAATAAAAATATATGCCGTCGGGCAATCCTTTTCCGTTCCATGTACCACCCCAATCGTTGTTATAATTAGTGGTTTTAAAAACTTCGTTACCCCAACGACTGTAGATACAAAGCGTATGATTCGGATAATTTTGCAAACCATCTATTACAAGTACATCGTTTACGCCGTCGCCGTTAGGAGAAATGGCATTGTAAACTTTAAGTGTATCAGAACAAATCACTAAAATAGTTACTGTTGCTTCGCTGCAAACGGTATCTACACAAACACGATAACGAAAACTATCTATCCCGCAAGATCTTAATGAACTATCGGCAGTATATTTTATAATCCCATCACGAAAACTAATCGTATCGGCTTTACCTTTTGTCGGCGGTAGTATTACCGTTAATCTTGTCGGCGTTTTGCCGCCGAGCGAATCATTGGAATAGACATAAATATCTTTAGAGGTACCTAATCGCAAAGAATCAAAATCATTATTTGCTTTTACGACGGTTGGTGTTACGACGGTACGTGCGGTATCGATTACGTTGACGACAACAAATGTTGTGTCACATAATTTGGATAATTTATTACATACTACCAAACACATGGTATCGCTGCCGACATTTACGGCTTTTACGGCGACGCATTTTGTGCTTCTATCCAAAACCATTCGCGCTTTAGTCCCGTTTTTTTGCGGACATGCGTCATAAATCGTATCTGCGCTACCACGTATTTGCGACGTGTCTACGCTGCAATACAATGAATCTTTCCCGATTTTCAGATTAATAATATCCGTGCGCGTTTGCGGTAAAACTGTATCGGCTGTAACTGTTGTGTACACTTTAAAAGTATCACACACGCCGTTCGCTTTGCAAGCAATTGTGCAAAGTGAATCTTTGCCCGCTTTTTTACCGACTACTGTGACGCATTGAGCGGACAATGAGTAGCTGATAGCGGACGGTAATGAACTGCATAAACTCAGCTTTTTATATTTCGTGGTATCCGAACAATAGGTTTTTTGCTCTGATATTTTAAGTATAACCGAATCAATAAATATTTGTCCGGTACCACCTATCGGAATTTTCGGATTGATGAGAACAAAAAGTTGTGTGGTGTCGCACAAACCGCTTACGCGATTACAGCCTATGATACAGGCTTTATCCGTACCGGCAAAAAGTCCGCGTATCAATAAACAATTGGTCACTGTATCCAAATTAATTTGTGATGACAGCCCCGATTGTGCCGGACAATTATTGAAAATGCGCGTAATTTTTCCTTTAATACCACTCGAATCGAATTTACAATACCGAACGCTGTCTCCTACGATTACGCTAACGGTATCAAAAACGGTATGCGTTTTCACGGTATCGCTGCTCACGAACACGAATAGTTTTGTAGTGTACGTAAAACCTGCTTTATTCTTTAAAACAATACAAAAAGTATCTGAGCCGACTATTGAACCGCGCAACAATACACATTTAGTGTTGGTATCGAAGTGAATATCTACATGAGTCGGTGAAGTCAATTGACAAAAAGCAATACCCGATAACGGTGAACCGGCTAACTTGCTCGAATCCGGACAATATGTGTAATTCTGAGTAATTTTAATTTTTACGGTATCGGAATTTGTTATCAAAGAATTGAGTGTGGTAATATAAAAAAAAGTCGTATCGCAAATGCCTTGTGTGTTACAAGTCAGAATGCAAGCCGTATCTTTTCCGGGTTTTATTCCTTTGTAGTAAATACCGTTAAAAATGCTGTCCAAAGAAAACTGAACGTATGTTCCGCTTTTACCGGCGCATAAATTTTCAAAGCGCGTAATCATTCCGACCGGTTGCAAACCCGGTAAAATTTTTTTGCGCGTCGTGTTCAAAGAAACAGTATCCTGAAAAGTATGCCCGGTGCTGATAATTATTTTTTTGGACGCATTGACTATCAAAAAAGTCGTATCGCAAACCGTACCGTTGCACGTTTGAATACAGATAGAATCTGTACCGACCGTTATACCTTTAAAACTTACGCAACGGCGCGTACTATCCAAAGTAAAAGCAACGTGAGTTGAAGTGCCGGCACAAATATTTGAAAATGATTTTATTATTCCGTCCGGCAATTGCACGTCGCATCGGGTTTTAACGGAATCTACCATAACCGAATCCGTTAAACGTATATTTACCGATGTTTTAGCATTTGCTACGGCGGTAATTATTAAAATGGTTGTATCGCAAATACCGAATCGGTCGCAAAATTTCAGACAGGCGGTATCACTTCCTGCTTTTAAGGCTTTGAAACGTATACAATTGTCTTGCGGATTTTGAAATTGAACGTGTAGGGTGGAAGTGTTTAATGTTTTAGAACAATAATTAATAATTGATGAAGCCTGACCTAATAATTGAGAAATATCGGCACAAAAACTTGAAGACGAATCCATCACCAAAGTGCGACGAACAATATTCGGCATCACGCAAGCAGCACCCAAAATAACGGTATCTCGTTGATTGTCGGAAGTGCGTTGAACAATAAATTTATGAAATCCGGGATTGACACGAAAACGCAAACCGTGATAATATTCGCCCGTATTGATTTTGGAAGTATACACATTTGTGCCGTTGCTGCTCGTAATGATCTGCGGATTATAAATACGCGGTGAAGCGTTTGAAAAGTAAATTAAATAAGCGGCAGTATCTACTTTCCAGTCGGTTGGCGCATCCCAAACGCGCATCGAATCGCGGAGTGTCGTTAAACTCGAAAAATTAATTGTGTGCTTTATACCATTCAAATCCCAAGATTGCAGCGTAAAAGGTATGGGCTGACTTTTCAAATAAAAATATGAATAGGCATAAACTGTATCGGTTTTACAAGCCGAAAAATTAGTGTTGAAAGTATTGCCGTCTAAAAAAAATTTGAGACTGTCTATTTTATCATAATTAATGCTGTCCACACACATCAATATACCCCCGTTGCAATTATTTGTTTGAGTAAAAACGGTATCTTGATGAATAAAATTAATTTGTCCGGAAAGCATAAATCCCGAAAAAAGCAAAAGAACAACAAGTAAATTTTTCTTCATGGATTTAAAACGGCTAATGCTGATAGCGAAGGCTGAAATAATTATAAGATTTGTTCGTGTTAGGAAAAGTTTTGTTTTTGGTATTAACCCTAAAATCGTGCCAACAGCAGTAATCAATTACGAATTATGAATTACGAATTACAAGAAATGTCATAATTCATAATTCATAATTCATAATTCATAATTCATAAACTTATCGGATTAGATTTAATTCACCGCTCACATTTTTCAAAGTACCGTCCGGCATTCGCAATTTTATTAAATATACATATACATCAGGTGGCAAATCCGCTCCGTTATTTGTGCCGTCCCAACCTAAATAGTTGCCGCCGTTGAGCGTGGCAATATTCGTTTCTTGATATACTTGCGAACCCCAACGACTGAAAACTTGCATGGACTCAACGGATATATTGCCTTTCCATAATCGCGGTTTTATTTCGAGTGGACTCGGTGCGGTTTTGGCGTTGAAAACAATGTTAAAATTTGAGTTTACGGTGTCGCCGTTGGGTGTGAAAGCATTCGGTACTTCAAAACTCGGATACCGCACCCTGATATTTAAACTTGCTGTTGCTGTACAACCCGTAGTTGATGTTACGGTAATTTTGTAAGCACTATCACTCAAAACTTTTGAAGAAATATTAGCAGTTGAACCGACGGTATTACCGCCGACTGTCCAATTGTAAGTCGGATTCGCAAAATTACCGATTAAAAGCGCATTAAAATTAACAGTAGTACCTTGATCCAATAAAGTAAATCGTAAACTATCGGGCGATATAAGTACAGTAAAGCCGGGTACAACCGTAACAATTGCGGAGGCGTTAAGTACACAATTGTTTCCGAAAGTATATGCTACTGTGTAAGTTTTAGAATTTGTTGGCGATACAGTAATACTTGCCGAAGTTTCACCCGTATTCCAAGAATAAGTTCCGGTGGTGTTTGTCGTACCGGTTGCGGTAAGCGTTGTTGTATTGCCGCCGCATATACTTACATTGGGTGAAACGGTGAGCGTTCCCGTTGCAGCCGTAATCGTCACACTCCCGTTGCCGGAGCATCCGTTTGAACTTCTCAAAGAGACGTTGTAAGTAGAGGTTGTTGTCGGTGAAACTACCGGTGACGGATCTGAACTCGTAAAACCATTGGGTCCGGTCCAAGAATAGGTTACGTTTCTGTCCGGCGCATTATTCAAATTGATGCTGCCACCCGGACAAACAATCGGCGGGTTAGGCGGTACAATTTGTGGTGCCGATGCGACACTTATAGTTGCAGTTGCTGAATTCGGACATTTTCCGTTCGACGCGATACAGGTATATTTTCCGGGTGCCGTTACGGTAATAATTTTTTTACCGGCATTTTCTTTCATTTCTTGTCCTTGCGGATCTTTCCATTTAATATCCGTTATGGTTGACGGCGTAATGTTGGCAGTTATGGTAACGTTGACTGAACCTGTTCCGGAACAAATAACGGTATCGCTCGGCGAAAGCGTTATAGTCGGTATCGGATTCACGATTAAACGCACTGTATCAATGGCTTTACAAACGCCGTTGGTAGATAATCGCCGATAAGTTTGAGTCGTATCGGCTTGTATCACCATTTCGTACAAACTGTCGGGCGTTTGAAAACCTTGCGGCGGTGACCATTTGAATTTTATTTTCGGAAACAACACGGCTTCATACGCCGGTAATGATTTCAGAATTACAATGGTACTTTTGCACACTGTCGTATCTTTGGGCGTAATATCTCGATTAGAAGGCAATGAGTCCACGAAAACAGTAATTGAATCGTTGCGTGTACAGACGGATTTGGAAATATTGGCGTAGTATTTTGTCGTACGCACGGGCGAAACCGTAATAGTTTTAGATGAATCGGTAATTGAATAATCTTTATCGGAACGCCATTTTACGACTAAGCTATCTTTATTTGTATTCAGTGCCGCCAAAGTAATAGAAGACCCGCGACATAAATGCGTTGAATCGGCTACACTTATTTTCAAACTTAAATCAATTCCGGTTATATTAATCGTGTCTTTACTGACGCAATTACCGGCATTGGTTGCCGTCAAGATGTAACGCTGTTTTATCGGTTGTACTTTCAGCGTCGGATTCGGAATATTGGATTTATCCAAGGCTAAAGTACCGACATCAACCGTCCATTGATAGGTGGTTTGGGATTCAATGGCAGAATTCCCGAGCACAAGTGTGGCATCACGGCATAAAGTTGTGTCCGAAATACCATTCAAAACGGGTGGCGTGAAAACGCGCACTAAAACACTATCCGTTGATGGGGCCGTACATCCGCCTACACCGCCTGTGACGGTGACAAAATATTTTGTCAGTCCGGCACTCGGGGAAACATTAGGATTATTACCGGTTAATCCTTGATTCCAAACATATACCGCCGTGTTATCGAAACCGGGTTTTAATAAATTCAGAGAAGTACCGATACAGATATTCGTGTCGCGCGCAATTTTCGGCGAAGTAATAACTTCGTATTTTGCAGTTTGTGCGGGATTGACAATAATTGTGAACGATTTTGTTAAATTACAATTCGGACAAATTAAAGAGGCAGTGAATTGATGTGTTTCCGGAATTCCGGAAGTGCTTGTTGCCGTGAAAATCGGATTCGGACAATTGGTACAACTCAATTCCGATAGATTATTGCTCGACGATGTCCATATCCAAAACGCACCACTTGAAGCGGAAACACTATCGCCGGCATTGAATTGTAATTTTTGACCTTTACAAACCGTTTGATTCGCCAAATCATTGACGGCAAAGCGCGTCACTTTTACATTTTTAGGCACAACTTGGCAAGTGCCTTGAATTTTTACGGTATAATTTGTAGTTGATGCCGGATTCGCAATCGGAGTAGCGGAGAGCGTATCGCTCAAACCTGTCGCCGGTGTCCAACGATAAGCCACACCGCCTTTTGCAAATAACGGTGACTTTATTCCGGGACACAAAAAAGTATCATTACTCACTAAAAAATTTCTTGTCGGATCATTCAATGCATCTAAAACGCCGTCAGAAGTGCCATCGAAACTTAAATTCACACCGTTTTTACCGACATTACCTTGATAATCGTTAATCCAAAGTGCGTAATATTTATCTTTTTTAACGTCTAATAAAGTCAAAACACCCACGCCATCATTATATTCGCAAGTACTTGAAGTAGGAACTGTTTGTCCCGATAAATTTACGTATTGTGCTGCCAATCCCGTGCGCTGTCCTTGAACATTTAATCTTTCCTGTCCGTAACTGCTCCTGATAGGTGCATTGCCTTTCGTAAATTTACAAATATTACTCAAACTGTCAAAAGGTCCGTACACATTGAAATCTATATCGGAGAGTGGATCTTGCACAATCGGCGCAATAGTAAAACCGAATTTACCGTCCGCTTGTGCTTTGAAATACATGAAAACAAAATTGTAATGCGCAGGTATGCCACCGAAACTTTCAATACAACCCGCATTAGCAGATGCTTTTGTACCGTTAGTCGTGTTGGTAAATGACATAAAAGTAGAATCACCGCCTCCCGATAAATCCAAAACGATATTCGATTGTGCTTTATTCGAACAATCGTTTATCGCTAATGCTTTATTGCAAAAACCGGCATTCGGTAAAACATTTAAACAAGGTACTACGTCCATTAAAATACTGTAAGGCATACAAGATTCTTTTCTGCCGACAACAATATAATAATCGCCGGGAACTTCTAAACTCGCATTGCTAATCACGATTGAATCTGTACCGAAAATCGGTTTGCCTTGTGCAACACACACACTTGAAGCATCGTCCGGACAACCGCGATAAATACCGACATTCGCGCCGATTTGTTGCGCTAAACTTGCGAATGTGGAAGTCGGAATACCGTTGATAACGACGCGCACACATTGTCCGCCGTTAGAAGTGAATTTATAAACATGATCTTTACCTTCAATAAATTTTGCTGAAGTTGTTGTACTGCTGCTGCAAGGAGTACGCGATACGCTGCTTAAAGCATCGTTACAAGTAGTTACAAAATTTCGATTGAATGGTATGGAAGGTATTATTTCAGAAGCCGAACAAGAGGTGGGTTTCGGCGCGTTACAAGAAGTTAAACCTTTCCAAGATAATTTAAAACCGCGTCCGTTAAGTGAATTATCTGAGCGGAACTGTACTTTAATCCAACTCGTACTCGCTTGGAAAACGATTTGTTTATTGTTCGAGCCGCTTAATCTATCCAATAATACGCCTGTTCTGCCGTCGTAAATCGTTAAAGTATCTGTATTAGGTTCTGTGCTTAAACTGTCAATGGTAAGTTGTATACATCCGGCACCGGTCGGTTGTATATTGAAAGTATAATTATCCGCATTCGGAACAGTTGAAGCGGTAGCGTTTTCGTTGTTGCCGTAATTGCCCAAAGGTCCACCCGAATCGTATAATATGCCTTCGTAAGCGGAAGAAGTTTGCGAACCGAGTGTTAGATTGTAAATCGGTTGAAATGGTTTTACGCACAATGTAAATTTTCCGCCCACATCTGTTGATTTATAACTTGCAACTTGTATGTAATAAGTTGTGTTCGGACGCATATTGCCGGCATCTAAACGAATGCCGTTGGAAACAAAATTCGCCGGTTGCGTCATGCAATAATCTTGAAACAATCCGACATTGCAATCACCATAATATAAAGCAATTTGCGGATTCACGATACTGTCGGCTGTGTTTGTTCCTTTAACATCAAAACGATAATTTTGATAGCCGGAATTACCTGTCGTAAAAGTAAACCAAACATCTTTAAACGCTTTTGAACCGTTAAAACAATTCGGTATCGGCGAATTAGCAGTTCGAGTTGCATCTGTTGCGCCGACATTTGTATAAATTGTATTTGCACAAACGCCGCCAAGCGGTGTCAGCGATAATGCCAACGCGCCGGAACAATTATCATTTACAGGTTGTGCTGAAATAGCTATACCGAAAAATAAAAAGCACAAAAGGAGTGAGAAAAATTTCATATTTAAAGGACTTTGGACATTGGACGCCGGACGTGAGACATAGGTGGTAGGTAAAAATTTTATTTTTAAAATCCAAAGTCTAAAGTCCAAAGTCCAATGTCTGTTTTTAATTTGAAAGAATTATTGTATCATCTACGTTTTCTATCTTCAATTGTTTGCGTGCATTGAGCCACGTAATTAAAGTTTTTCCCAAAAATTCGGCGCGCCAATCGTCGCCGTCTTGTGTGGAAATAATTTCTTCTAACTCAAAGTTACTGATATCCGATTTGTTGAGCACCAATTGAGGTGCTATGCCTTGTGTGATACTTTCGTATTTTATAAGCGCGTGAATCAACTCGAAGCATACATCTCTAATCGGATCTTCTTTCGGTGCTTGACTTACTTTTAGTAACAGTGCTAATTCATCTTCGTCGGGTTTTCGGGTGTACAATTCTTTAAATGTATTCCAATGTTGCTCGATTATTCGGCTCGATATAATTCTGCTTTCCAACAACACTTGTTTACCTTCATCAATAGCACGTACAATAGGTGCGATATGTTTCACGGGCAGTACATTTTCTTTGGAACAGTTGAGTCGTTTAGCTTCTTCAAAACGCCAACGGTGCAAACGAAGCAACAAAATTTGTTTGCGTTTATTTAGCCCCTGTATTAATGATCCGGTGATAACATCTTTATACGGGTCGCGTTCGTAATTTTCAAAAACCTGCCAACTTTTCAATTCTTGTTTTACCCAATCGTGTCTGCCGGCTGATATTAATTTATTGTGCAAATTGAGATATAACTCGTGCAGATGCCTTACATCGGTGAGCGCGTATTCCAATTGTTTGGTTTTTAACGGACGCATATCCCAATTCGTTGCAGCATACGATTTATTAATTTCACCACCCAACTCTTTTTCAACCAATTTGGAATACGAAATCGGATAATTGTAATTGATGAAACCGGCTGCCAACTGTGTATCAAAAATATTTTGCGGCACAACACCCCAGTTTTGTGCTAAAATACGGTAATCATTTTCGCCGGCGTGCGTGATTTTTAATATTTTCGGATCTTCAATCAAATCGAAAAATAAACCTAAATCTTCCAATACAATCGGGTCAATGATAAAAAAACCTTTGTCAGTCGCTACTTGAATCAGACACAATAAAGTATCGAAACGCTTCTCGCCGATAAATTCCGTATCGAATGCCATCCAATCTGTGTCTTTATTCAAGTCGTAAAACGCGCGCAATTTTTCGGGCGCATCAATAATATCAAAATCGTCAAAATTTTCCTGCAAAATATTTATTTAAAAAGAAAAAAGAAAAAAGAAAAAAGAAAAAAGAAAAAAGAAAAAAGAAAAAAATTTTTCTCGGCAAAATTAATACATAAATTTAATTATCGTAAAGATAAAAAAAAATTACTTTTACTAAAATTTTTTTGAAACTCATTTCGGTGTATAAGTTAATAAATAAAATTTTTTATAAAAATCATTTACGAAATATTATAGACAAAATTTTGGCAGAGGATTTCGAAGAGGAAAAAATTGAACTCTCGATTTCTGACTTACTCTTAATTGAAATTGAAATTGAAATCTTTTTGACTAAAATAAAAAATTCAAGAGTATTAAAAAACTCGAAACGATATTTTTACATCCTCGACAAAATTCAATTCGTTTTAGCAAAACTCTCGTTTAAATATGGAATTATTTTATCAACCAAACTTGACAAGTTCGTAAAAGATTTTGACCGTTTAGATGATTCAGATTTGGTAAAATATCAAGCAGGTTCTCGAATTCTAAACAAGATTTATTAATGTATTCTGATGTGTAGTAAAACGAAGAAACGCTTAGATTTAAAATAAATGAGGCTAAGCAAAAATTACATCCGCTGGTTTAAGTTTAACCTGCTGGTTTAAGTATATTTTTTGCTAAAAAAAGTGATAAAGCTGGTTTCAGTTTGGAAATTTTCATTAGCATTATTACTTTTTTTACCGCATACTTAGATATCAGGTAATGAATTTTTTAAAAGTCATGTACTATCCAACAACCAAAAGTTAAATACCGTTAAAAAAGTCAAGGTTGAGTTAAACCTTGACTTTTCGCTTTTTAATGAACAAAACTCCCTTTACTTTTGATGACGTAAGTGTGACGAAACAAAATTAAATAACTTTAAAATTTTTAACAAATGAAAAAGGTCATTATTTTTTTAGCTTTTATCCTCTGCTCTCATTTCATTTTCGCACAAAGCGAACAAACAATTTTGAGCGGCGGTAAATTAGGTTTAAGCGGAGCGTGGGGTGGATGGTCGTATAATACCGGCGCATTTAACGGAAAATACGGCGGTTACAATGGCGGTTTATGGGGAATAGAATTCGGAAAAAAATTATTGGTAGGCGGTTTACATTATAATATAGGCAACCAATCCATTAACGGGAAAGATTTTTTTTCGTTACATTCCGATAATTTGTATTTAGGTTATACGCCCAACTCCTATAAAGCTATACACCCGATTTTTTCTTTAGCTATCGGCGGCGGGTCACTTACCACTAATAATGAAGCCGTCAGTCAAAAAGTATTAACGATTCATCCGGCACTTGGTTTAGAATTGAATGCGCTGCGTTTTTGTCATATTGACGCACAAGTAGGTTATCGTGCCGTTATGAATACCAACTATAATACTCTGAAAGATACCGACTTCTCAGGTTTATATGCACAAGTTAATTTGAAATTCGGATTTTCTTGGAAGAGATATAATTAATAAAGTTGGTTGGATTTTCATTTATTAACTGATTTTAAGTAAAGGTGCAGCACACCGGACTCTTTATAGGATTAAATTGATAACAGTATTTATAAGGTGCAGCGCACCGAGCCATTTGTTACGTGCAACAAATGGCTCGGTGCGCTGCACCTCTAAATACTCATTAAAACAATTTTTTTCAGCAAAGAGTCCGGTGTGCTGCACCTTTTCTTAATAACGTTTAAATTTGTATTTCTAATCACTTGGACGATATTTTTCTGATTGCGATTTTACATTTTATTGGCACTCACGCGCCAAATCTTATTACTCGCATCGTCAGATACGAGCATGGATCCATCCGGTAAAACCGCAATACCAACAGGTCTGCCACGTACTTTACTTTTAGACAAATCTTCGACAAAGCCGGTTAGAAAATCTTCGGGTTTGCCCGTTGGTTTTCCGTTAGCGAACGGAATGAAGATGACTTTATAGCCTGAAATGACGGAACGATTCCAAGAACCATGTTGAGTGACAAAGGCACCGTTTTGATATTTTGACGGAAACGCTTGTTGCCGGTAAAATAATAAACCCAAAGATGCTGTATGTGAACCTAAAGGAATATCCGGCGTAATAACACTTGAAATAGGGTAGGGGCTTGTTAGTTTTGCCGTTCTCGGATCAGCGTGTTGTCCGTAATAAAAAAATGGCCAGCCGTAAAATCCGCCTTCTTTTACACCGGTAAGATAATCAGGTACTAATTCATCGCCAAGTTCATCGCGTTCATTGACTGCCGTCCAAAGTGTTTGTGTACCGGGAGCCCAATCCATGCCCACCGGATTTCTTAAACCTTTAGCATAAATACGCTCGCCTGTACCGTCCAAATTTACCTCCAATATATCTGCACGCCTGATTTCATTTGCCAAACCTTTTTCGGCAACATTGGTTCCGGAGCCTACCCCGATATAAATTTTATCTTTTTTCGAGTTGGTAATAATATTTCGTGTCCAATGGCGATTGTTTTCACCTGCCGGTAAATCAACAATTTTTTTTCCTTTGCCTTGCAAAACAGTATCGCCGGATTTATAATCGTATACCATCAGTCCGTCAGTGTTACCGATATAAAAATGATTTCCGATTATCAACATACCGAACGGTTGATTCAAATCGGTGGCAAATTCATAACGTTTTTGTGGAACGCCAGTATTGTCAACATTTCTGTACATTGTAATCCTGTTTACACTTTCGCCGATGTGTTGTGTTTTTATTTTTCGACCGAGTTTTGCACCTAATTTTAAAATACCTTTTAAAATAGTATTGGATTCCGCCACGAAAATATCGCCGTTATCTGCCACATAAATCCATCTCGGATGTTGAAGTCCGTCTGCAAACTTGTTGACGGTAAAACCTTGCGGTGCTATAGGTGTTTCGCCCGCTTTCCATCCGACTACTTCACTGAAATTAAATGCGGAACCGGTCGTGTAAGGCGCTTGTAAAGTATCGGCAGAATAACCGGCGGTTGTAGCGGAACCTTTGAAAGAATCTTTGTTCAATTTTTTTGTGTTGCAGGATAACAAACCCAAAAAAATAAAAGCTGTAAAATAAAATTTTTTCATGTTTTTATTGTAAAATAATTTATTAAAACGCATTTTAAAATTACAAAATAGGATATATGAGCGTCTCAATCCTATTTTAAAATTGTAAAATTTCTTCTCGGTATTTCTTCAATTTTAACCCTTTTCGCTGTTCTCAGAAGTTTTCGGTATGTATAATACTTCCGTTGAATTTTTAGAAAATCCAACGGAAGTATTTTTTTATTTATTCATAGCACCTGATGTAGATTTCATACTTTTCATTTTCATGTTCATTTGCATCATTGCTTCCATTATTTTTTGGTTGTCTTGCGTACTCACTGCATTTTTATCTTCATCGCTTGTACCACCTTTGCTGACGCTAAATTGAAAAGATTGCATATAAGGCGACATTTTATTTTGTAATGCAAATTCTTTTATGGTAACCGCATAAAATTTGCGTGCTTCTAAAACGCTTTTTTTGCCGGTTATAACATCATCAGCTAAGTTAAGCGCGAGAAAGTTTGCACCTTCTTTGTCGCATTTTGCAGACATTTCGCCGTCTGTTCTATGTACTGCTACGCTGCCATCGAATTCTGCGAGCGCATCAAATTTGTTGGTAGGTACTTTATAATCAATGACTTGCTCCATAACATCAAAATGGTCAACCGGAAAAGTGTGTTTTGTTTCGGTACTGTAAATAGTCGTTTTTTTCCATGGTCCGTTATTATACCATACTAACATATGCGCTGTCATTTCATTGGGTTTGCCGTATTTTTCTATTATCATTTTAGCGGCAATTTGCGATGATTCGGGCCAATTTTTTAAATCGGACATCATGTTATCGTTCATACCCATTTTGTTTTTTTTGTTCATTCGTGTATGGTTCGTCGCATCCATATGCATACGATTGTTTTTGTCCATACCGGTTCGTCGGTTCATATTCATATTATGATGGTTCATAGTGTCCATACCCATACCGCTGATGGGCTCTGTGCCATTGTGATTATTTAAATCAACTCCGGCATGGTTCAGAGTGTCTGTAATTGTTCGATTCATGTTATACTGTCTTGATTTGTCGACTTGTGCTTTTGCAGAGGTAGATAAAAAGCCTAATAAAGCTATCGTTACCGAAACCATGATTTGTGAAATTCTCATTTTTAAAAATTTTAAGATTAGTGAACTTTTGAAATTTATTATATGATTACAAATCAATTGAGCGGCTATCGTCGCCGAATAAAGTTAGGTGTAATTTAAGTTTTTGTTGATGTGTAGGTGCAAAGACACATCAACAAAAACTTAGGTTACATGGCGTTACGTATGCACAGTTGCCGCTTGAACATCTATTTTCTCTGCAATTTTCGATAACATATCGTTTGCCTCTTTTTCTTCACTTAGCGTTTGAGTTAAAAGCGTGACAGCTTGTGTTTCACCCAAAATTTTAGCAAATACACACAGCGTCGTGTATGTAGCGATTTCGTAATGCTCTACTTTATGCCCTGCCGAGATAATACCTGCATCGCGGACAACGCCGGAAACAGTTTGTTGCATTATTTCTTCTGCTTCCTTAATCAATCCCACCATTGCTTCACATTTTTTCGCTTCTGCGGCAACGCCCAATAATTTAAAAACTCCTTCTGCACGGGTTACGTGTCCATAAGTAGCTTCAAGATGTCCGGTAAGTGCTTTGATTAATTCGGGCGATGTAGCATTTTCAATCATTTTAGGCAAAGCTTTTGTAAGTGCTTTTTCTGCCCAATAGATATCTTTTAACTCATCAATAAATAAATCGTGAAGACCTTTTGCCGCATCGGATTTTGCTTTCACGCCTTTTGAATCGTGTTGTTTGTCGGCGTATTGTTGATTAATTTGATTTGATGTACTTTCCATTTTATCGGTTTTTAGTGAATGAAAAAATTTTAATAATGAATTTTATTTAAAATAAGCGAGTTGTTCAAAAAATTTTAAAAAATTTGGGACGGCATTTTTCAACTACCTAACCAACTACATTTTTTCGCATTCTTTTTGACAAGACGTAGCGTGATCTAAATGCGCCCTAAAAGCCGGTAGCATAGATGTTGCCCACGATTTAATATCTGAATCCGTACCGTCATTTACTTCTTTTTCAAATTTTAAAATGGCTTCTTTGTGTCCGGCAACCATCATATCGCAGTATGTTTTATCGAAATCTTTTCCCGTTTTTTTTACCAATTTCATGTAAGCCGACTGTCCGGCATCAGTAAGAGAAGTAGGCACGGCTATTTGTTTTTTGCTTGCCAAATCTTCTAATTGTTTTGATGCCTTTAAATGGTCTGATTCCATCATTTTACCCAATTCTTTAACATCGCGCATTGTACTGTTCTTTTGTGCGAGTTGGCCGAGTTGAATTTCTTCGAGGTTTATTTCTGCGGCACTGACTAAAAACTGCGCATCATTCTTGTTGTTCTCCATCTTCATTTGATTTTCTTCAACAGCAACTTTTTTAGTATCCTCCGGTTTAGAGGTATTGGTGCAAGCACTTATTGAAAACAGTGCGAAAGCTGGAGCAATAAAAAATGATAGAGAAAATAATGGTGTTTTGAACGCTTTGGAAAACGGCTTCATGTTTATTTATTTAATGGTTTTAAAATCATACTTTAATTACTAAGCAAAGGTGCGTGACTTGCTGATTTTATGCTTTACACTTTTGATGATTAAAATTACAGATTTCACAGATTTACAGATTGTGTGGGAATTTATTTTAATAAATTTGTAAAAAACGACAAAAAAAATCCTTTTAATCCGTGTCAACCGGGTTCCAATTGCATTTAGTTGGGACTCGGTTGACACGGATTAAAAGGATTTTCGGGGACAGTTTTTTGTTATTTAAACTTATTTTTACTCATCGTCTTAAATTCCTTGTTTATAAGGCGCATTCCCCGAGTCATAATCAAGTTATTTTAAAGTCTTTGAATCTTCTGATTTAACTCTTTTTGTGACTTACGTAAATTTATTCTCACCTCTTAATTCGCCTTAACAAAAGAAATAAAATAAAATCGTTCATTTTAATTTAATCTTTGTGTAAAATTAAAGTGAAATTGGGTACTGAAAAACAATATTACCATGCAGACTTTTCGGAACTGTCTGATGTCTATGATCATGATTTCCCTTATTTGGCAACAGGCAAAGCAATTCCGCACGGTATTTTCGATGTTAAAGCCAATAAAGGTTATATCGGTATCGGAAACTCGCATGAAACAGCCGCATTCGTTGCGGATAATTTAGAATGGTGGCGGCATGAATACGGATAACTTCAATATCCTGATGCCGCCGTTATTTTTATTCTGTGCGACAGCGGCGGTACAAACGGATACAGGACAATTCAACAGACAATATTGACCGGATTGAAGCAAGTCAAAGAACTTATGCTTAAAACTTGGGCACAGAAAAGGTTATCGGTAGAAGTCAGAATTAACGAAAAATTTTATTCGACCAAAGCACTTTCAATACCGGAATTAATTGACAAGAAAAGAAATTTAAGACACCCGGCCATACCTAATTTGTCTTATACCGTTTTACCCTGAAAGAAAGATTTTATTTTTAAAACTTTACTTATTTATGAATCCCGATAAAACTTGGACACTTTTTTTAGACCGCGACGGTGTTATCAATGAACGCACGCCTGGCGACTATATAAAAAAATGGGATGATTTTTCTTTCATTCCCGGCAGTATAAAAGCATTGGAAAAATTGTCAGGCATTTTCGGTCGTATTGTTATAGTCACGAATCAAGCCGGTGTCGGTAAAGGTTTGATGACTGAAAAAGATTTGAAAGAAGTTCACCGACTGATGCTAAAAACCATTGATTTGCTCGACGGTCGTATTGATAAAATTTATGCTGCTATTGCACATCCGGAACAAGATATTGATAAAATGCGCAAACCGCATACAGGCATGGCGACTTCGGCTCAAAAAGATTTTCCGGATATTGATTTTTCAAAATCCATTATCGTCGGCGATTCCGTTAGCGATATGCAATTCGGAAAAAATACCGGTATGAAAACCGTTTTCGTGGAAGGAAAAGGTGAAGATCATTCGATTATCGCACCCGATTACGTCGTCAATTCGTTGAAAGATTTTGCGGAGTTGCTGGAAAAACAATAATTTTTTCGACAATTTAAAAGATGTGATTGAAAAGCCTTATTTTTGCAAAGTTTTTTAAAGATTGTAAAGAAAAAAGCCTTTATACCGGAATTATGACGAAAACGTTAGCGCAATACGACCATGAATTAAATATTTGCCGCAACCTTTTTCTGAAAAAAATGCAGGATTACGGCACAGCTTGGCGGATTTTGCGTACTTCGAGTTTAACGGATCAACTTTTCATCAAAGCACGCCGTATTCGACAAATCGAAGAAACGCAGTTTCAAAAAATTGCCGATAAAATTGAAGATGAATATCGCGGCTTGGTCAATTACAGTTTAATGGCTTTAATTCAGTTGGGAGCCGAAAAAGAAATGCCTTTAAATTTACCTGCCGAAAAAGTACTCGAACTTTTCGATAAAAATGCCGAAGATGTGCGCAGTCTCATGATTGCCAAAAATACGGATTACGGCGAAGCTTGGCGCGATATGCGCATTTCAAGTCTCGCCGATTTGATTTTGATGAAAATTTTGCGCATTAAACAGATAGAAGATAACAGTGGCGCGACTTTGGTGAGTGAAGGTGTAACCGCAAACTACCATGACATTATTAATTATGCTATTTTTGCGCTGATAAAGATAAATGATTAAAGTTCAACGACTAAAAATCAACGACTAAAACTGAACAAAAAACGTATCAAGAAAAATATTTGACAGCATGACGCTTATTTCTTTAATTCTCGCATTCGCCGTAACGGCAATTATACTTACTTTCTTTACACGCCCACCCGTCAGAAGAAATATTTTTATTTCTTTTCTGCAATATTTTGCCGGTGTTTGGTTTGTTTTTTCCGGCGCCGTAAAAGCGGTTGATCCATCCGGAACCGCTATAAAGATGCAACAATATTTCGGAGAGTTTGAACGCACGTTTAACGGTACCTTTCTGGTATCGATTGCACCCGTTTTTGCATGGTTGGATCATTATGTTTTGGGTTTTTCTATTTTCGTTATTGTCCTTGAAATTATTTTGGGTGTACTTATTATCATCGGTCACGCGCCGAAAACCGTTACTTGGACGTTTTTACTGCTCAATTTGTTTTTTTTGGTACTCACCGGTTACACACATTTAACAGGTTATGTACCGAGCGAAGTGAATTTTTTTGATTTTTCTAAATGGGGAGAGTACGTAAAAACAAATATGCGCGTAACGGATTGCGGTTGTTTCGGTGATTTTTTGAAACTTGATCCTGGCGTATCATTCAAAAAAGATTTGTATATTCTTACGCCCATAGCTTTTCTTTTGTTAATTTTCAGAGCGCAGTCTCACGTTTTATTTCATAGAGGTATACGCCGAATTATTTTTATCGGTACAACATTGTTCACTTTTGCTTTTTGTTGGTACAATACGTTTATGAATGAACCGGTCGTGGATTTTAGACCGTTTAAACCGGGCGTAAACATTCTTGAAAGAAAGAAAGCGGAAGAAAAAGCCTTAGGGGATGTAAAAATTACGGATTGGAAATTGAAAAACACGCAAACCGGAGAATTGAAAACTTTGAGTGATGCGGATTATATGAAAAGCCTGAAAATATACAACGAAACAAACGGCTGGAAAGTGCTGGATCAAATAAAGACCGAACCGGCTGTTGCACATTCTAAAATCAGCGATTTTGCTGTCAGTGATTTAAAAGGTGATGACGTAACCGAAACTTTTTTGAGCGAACCGAATTATATGTTCGTCGCCGTAAGTTTTAAAATGAAAAGCACCGAATCGCAAGTTACCGTTCAAATACCGGATACGGTATACAGATACGATACGCTGCGCCTGAAAGTGCATAAAACGGATACTTTTACGGTTAAAAAAACTTTGGATCACGTCGGTAAACGCGAAGAAATTTATAAATCTTTTGCCTTCGACAATGTTTACAGAGAGCAATTCACGAAAAAAATAAATCCGTTGTTTGAAGCAGCAGAAAAAGCGGGATATAAAATTGCGGGTCTCGTTCCGTTCGACGGACAAAAAAAGATTGACGATTTCCGTCACGATACACAATCGGCTTATCCTTTTTATACCGCCGATAATGTCGTTTTAGAAACCATGATGCGCTCCAATCCGGGTGTATTTTTATTCAAAAACGGTACGATTATTCAAAAATGGCATATCAACGATTTACCGAGTTTTTCGGAGATTAAGGAGAAATATCTTAAATAAATGGTAAATGCAAAATGCTAGATTGTAAATTTGATAACAAGTAAAAATTATTTTTAGAAAAAACTTTACTGATTATCCAGTATTTCAGTCAAATTCAGCATCTAACATTTAGCATTTAGCATTTACTACTAAAAAACTTATGCTTTCACGCCGCCATATTCGCATTAAAGTCATGCAGTTACTATATGCGAAAAGCCGCGACAACGATTTATCGCTCGACGATTTGTTGCGCCGTTTTCAGACCTATGGTAAAAAGACTTTAGAGTTGTACGTTTTTAACTTGTACCAATTTATAGAGGTGGCGCATTACTCCGTCAAAGATTATAATTTGCGCAAGGCTAAATTTATTCGGATAGAAAATGATAATAAATTTTCACCCACGCTGTACGAAAACGATACGTTGCAGAGGTTCATTAACGGCGGACGTTACAAAAAAGCCTTGCGTTCTTATTCATTTATTCAAGTAGATCCGGAAAAACAACGCGATACGACACGCCTGATTTATCAAAAATTTTTGGAAACCGATGTCTATAAAAATTATTTAGAACTCGAAAATGTATCGGAAGACGATCACAAAGAAATCCTGTTGAATTTATATCGTTTTCTATCGAGAGAAGAAAATTTTTTGGAAACGATGGAAGATTTTTCTATGTCGTGGATTGACGATGATACCTTGATTGAAGGTGCTATGAAAAAAACAATAAAAGCAATGCCTTCCGATGAAATGTTGATAGACAGTTTCAATGAAGAAGATAAACAAACTTTCGATTTCGGTGAAAAATTACTCGTCCAATCTTACAAGCGCGATGAGGAAGTTTTGGAAATAATAAAACCGATACTGCAAAATTGGGATTCTGAGCGCGTCGCTGCCGTAGATATGATTTTGATGAAAATGGCAGTTTGCGAACTTTTAGGCTTCCCGAGTATTCCTATTAAAGTGACGATTAACGAATACGTTGACGTTTCCAAAATGTATTCGACGGATAAAAGTAAAGATTTCGTGAACGGTATTTTGGATAAAATAATGAAGCAACTGAAAGAAGAAAATAAAATCGTTAAAGAAGGGCGCGGGCTTATTGAATAGGCTTTTGGCTTTTGGCTCAGGGCTGTTAGCAGTAGTATTATTTTATATAACGAAAAAAAGCCTGCGGCTAACAGCCAAAAGCTGAAAGTTAAAATACAATGAACAAAATATATTACCTGTCAACGTGCAGTACCTGTAAAAAAATTTTGAAAGATACTAAAGCCGATACCGTATGTGATGTTCAAGATTTAAAAAAACAACACATCTCGCCGGAGGAATTAGATATGTTGGCTGAAAAAATCGGAAGTTACGAAATGCTTTTCAGCAGAAAATCTCAAAAATATAAATTGCTGGGGTTAAAAGATAAAGAACTCACTGAACAAGATTATCGCGCTTACATACTTTCGGATTATACTTTTTTGAAACGCCCGATTATTATCATCGGAAAAAAATATTTAGTCGGTAACGATACCAGAAAAGTATCAGAACTAAAAAACTTAATGCTGAACGGCGATTGGTAATTCTAAATGATAACGGTAAGCGGTAAATAATGTTTTGTTAAAAAAAATATCCAAATTCAGAAAAATTATTTATCTCAATCTTATTATTTTTTTCTTTTTTCTTTTCTTTTCTCCAATAAAAAAACATATCGCATAAAAACCGACCACGCTGCTACTGAACTTATAATTAGTCCGACGTTACCGTCCAAAAATCCGAGTTTTATAATAAAATGTTTAAAAAAACGAAAAAACGGTTTGAGTATCAAGTGGTACCAAGTAATTCGTCGTGTTTCTTCATCATAATCTTCTGCAGACCAGCGCGCGTAACGAACTTGTTTTCTCACGAAATGCACGGCATCTTTAAAAGTATAATGCAAAAATTTTGATTTTAAAAAACCCACTTTCAAACCTTCAATAATTATTTCTTCGTGTACGCGATTGTTATTGTACCGACATTTATCGCGCCGAATAAATCGAATCGTTTTATCGTTTTGCCAACCGGAATAACGCACTTGCTGATCCATAAAAAAATGTGTGAAACCTATCCAATACGCATCTTTTAAAATTTCGGGCTGACTCATTAGATTTTCGATTTCTTGCCACATTGACGGCGTAGCGCGTTCGTCCGCATCCATCAATAATATAAATTCGTTTTGAGCTTGAGGAATCGCCCGGTTTTTTTGGTCGGCAGGTCCGGAATATTTTCGATACAACAGTTTCACTTTAGGAAATTTTTCGCTAATAATCTCCACTGTACTGTCAGTACTGAATGAATCCACTACAATTATTTCTGAAGCATAATCCGCCACACTCAACAAAGCCGCCTCTATATTATGCGCTTCATTGAAAGTTGTGATAATGACGGTGATGTTTAAGTTTTGCATGAATATTACGCATCAGTTTTTTCAAAAAAAGTAAAATCAGTAACGATTTGCGGAAAATTTGATGAATGAAAATTTAATAAAATTTTACCGCAGTTTCCCTCAGCATCAAATTACACTAAAAATTTTACATAATTTCGACGAAAGTTAAAAAGGAAACGACTAACGCAAAGTATTAGGTATTGTAAAGTAGTAAACAATGCGTGTATCTTTGTATCATAAAAAAGTGAGTATAAAATTTCGTAGAATTTTAATTCTAAAAAATTTTACCGAATTTTAATTTCATTTTAAATTTGAAAAAAGAATCCGTGCCGCGCACATCTATCCGATTGAGTTGAAAAAAATCGGTTTTACCGGACAAATGATTTATTCGATTGCCAATGCGGAAAGCCGCATCAATATTGTACTCGGAAAAAAGTTCTTTTAAGTTTTGCATTTTTCCATGCTCTTGCGGAAAACCTCCGTAAGGATATGCAAAAACGGGGGCGAAAGGAATATCATTTTTTTTCAAAAATAAAATATTTTCTTGTAAATCGTATTTTACGGTTTCGAGCGGCAAAGTTTTATAGTTTTGATGACGATGCGAATGTAATGCCGGTTCAACGATATTAAAATCTAAATTTTTTATTTGTTCGAGCGACATAATTTCTCCGCAATCCGCATCATGCGTTCCGAGTAGACCGGTAGCAATAAACAAAGTAATTTTCATCCGATGTTTTTTCAGCAGAGGTAAAACGTGTTTATAAAAAGAAATATGCGCATCATCGAAAGTTACTAAAACGGGTTTTGGCGGTAAGGGTGTTTGGCGGCAATGATAATTTAAAATTTGTTTCGCCGTCACACATTGATAACCTTCCGAAACCAAATAAAGCCACTGCCGTTCAAGCTGCGTAATATTAACGGTCAAAGCGTCGAAGTTGTTAAGAGAAACTTTATGGTACATTAAAACGGGAAGATCCATATTTTCGGACTTTGAGCATTGAATCTAAAAAAAATATCTCGAATAAAGTCAAAAGTAAAAAAAGTAAAAAAAATATTTTTAAACTTTAAAAAAATAAATCAAAAATGAAAATAATAAAATAAAAATGAAAGAACTCGAAATTAATTTAGAAAATGAAAATTAAACCGTAAAAAAAAATCATGATAACAGACAATGCAAAATTGCAAATGCGAAAAGGGGTATTGGAGTTGTGCGTGCTCGCCATCATCGCAGAACACGAAGACGTTTATCCGTCTGATATAAAAAAAGGACTCGAAAGCACGGGCATGGATATTGTCGAAGGTACACTCTATCCGTTATTGATGCGGTTAAAAAATACCGGCTATCTGACTTATACTTGGAAAGAGTCGGAAACCGGGCCACCGCGAAAATATTACAAACTCACCGACACCGGTTTTCAATATCTGCGACAACTCAAATCCGATTGGAACGATTTTACGCAATCCGTTAATAACGTTATTCAATATCAACCGCTCGGTAAATTTTAAATGTTATAAAAATTCAAAATGTTGCAGTAAATCAAGATATGTGTCATAAAAAATTTGTCATTCGTCATTAAAAAATTTACCATAACATTTAAAAATAAATTTTTTTTCAAATCAAATAAAAAACTAAAAAAATGAACAAGGTTTTAAATATTAATCTCGGCGGAATGCCGGTAACTATTGATGAAGAGGCTTACAGAATCCTCGAAAATTATTTACAAGCGTTGCACAATCACTTCAAACAAAGCGACGGTTATGAAGAAATAATGCACGATATTGAAAATCGCATGGGCGAATTAATGAGCGAAGGTATGAATAAACGCGTGATTGCCGGCGTTCAAGACGTAAAAAATGCCATAAGCGTGATGGGTAAACCCGAAGATTTCGGAGCGGAATCCATTACAGATACTTCCGGAAGAACAACGAGCAGTTCGGGCGAAAAAAAATATACCGCCGATACTTCAACCTCTATCGGTTTTAATCCCGGAAAAAGATTGATGCGCGATATGGATAATAAAGTTGTAAGCGGTGTTTGTGCCGGTTTAGCTGCTTATTTCGGTATTCAAGATGCTATTTGGATTCGATTATTATTCGTAGCTTTATTGTTTTTAGGTGGTTCCAGCTTTTTGGTCTATTTTGTTTTAATGATCATAATGCCTAAAGCGAAAACTGCAGCCGATAAATTGGCGATGCACGGCGAACCGATTGACGTAAACAGTATTGCCGGTAAAGTCAGTGAAAGTATCGAAAGTTTGAATAATCCGGATAGCCGCACTCGTTTTACATCCGCCGCTTCGACGGCGGTCAGTGGTATTATGAACATAGTGGTCGCTGTAATAAAGTTTTTTACGGTAACATTTGGCGGTATTATATTATTTGCTTTGTTCGCGGTTTGGATAGGTGTTTCTGTCGGTTTAGTTTGGTCGTTTCCGTTTCTTTCGTATATTACTAACGACAATTGGCAAATAAATTTAGCCACTATTAATACTTTTTTCTTGGTTGCCGTTCCGGTTATCAGTCTGATTTTATTTTTTCGCCGGTTATTTTATAAAAGCAAAACGAGCGACGGTGTACATATCGGTTTATGGACGCTATTCACTATCAATTTATTTTGTTTATTGTCGGTTGCGGGGAATGTAAGTAGAGAGTTCAGTTCTCAGATTAACACAACGCAAAATATCGCATTACCACAATCCAATTTAATAAAAATTGCTGCCAATACTAACGGTTACAACGGAATAAACTTACCCATCAATAATATTCATTTGATGAATAATGAATTAGATATTGATGCCAATTTGATCATTAAAAAAAGTACCAACGGGCAGTTTTTATTGGAAAAAAAAGTATATTCTAATGGAGGATCGAATGAAGAAGCGCGTCGTTTTATGAATCAAGTTGTATACGAAGTACGCATGAATGGCGACTCAATAATAATACCGAAGTATTTTGAATTGCCGAAAGGTGCTAAATGGCGCAATCAACAAGTAGAAATGACACTTTACGTGCCCGTCGGCAAATCCATTCAACTTAATTCGAATGTTGATTACAGAATTGATAATGGCGATGATAAAAACGATAAAACCGATGAAGACGAGCTCAATGAATGCAGAGACCGCTCAAAAGGTGCTTGGATAATGACGGATACCGGTTTGAAATGTGCGAACGATAAGTTTAAAACAATAGAAAATTAATTATTTTAATGGTAAACTGTAAACGGTAAATGGTAAATGGTAAATATTTTAATGGTAAATAGTAAATGGTAAATGGTAAATATCTGACATGAATAATTAAGTAGTAACCTTTAAACTTAAAAATTTACCATTTACTATTTACCATTAAAATATTTACCATTTACCATTTCCGAAGGATTTAAATATATTTCTGCAATTTATAAGCCAATAATCCGAACCATTCGCGGGTAATTGCTGTCCAATTCCATAAAGCTTGTACATCCGGCGACAAATAAGATATAGGCGATGCGGTTAATCGTTCGGCTAAAAAATGTGCGGGAAACGGAAAAGTTTTTAATCCGACTTTATCGAAGCAAAGTTTGGCGCGCGGTAAATGAAAAGCTGAAGAGATGAGCATACAACGAGCGTTCGGATATTGCGAATCAATAAGGTTTTTTGTAAAAAGTGCGTTTTCGTGCGTGTTCCGAGATTGCGATTCAAGAATAATATCTTTTTCGTTCACGCCGATTTGAATCAAAAATTTTTTTGTTTCCTCTGCCTCAAATTTGCCGGATTTAATTAGCGGCGCATCTCCACCCGAAATCAACAATTTTTTTAAAATGCCGCGCTTATATAATACAAGTGCATCGGTTAAACGATTGACCGATGAAGAAAAATTAAGCCGATCATCTATCGGATATACTGTAAAATCGTTGAAACCGCCTAAAACAATTCCTATATCAAAAGTATCGCGCAGCGTGTTCATGTTAACTTCCCGATATTCGTAAAGTCTGAAAATTCTGTTGGAAATAAACGGATTGCTTGCTATGAAAAGCATTAACAATGCCGATACCAAAAATTTTTGTTTTCGTTTAGGCTTTTTCGTAAAGACGGCAAATCCCAACAAAAATAAAATCCAATTGATGGGGGAGGAGATAAAGCCGAACAGCTTCGAAAGTATATAGAACATAGTTTATTGCCAAAACGGCGATTCGTGTAACACGGAATAAATAAAATCGGTAAAAGAACCCGACCATAAAACAAAAATAAATAACATCCCGTAAAACGCACCCATAAGATGCGCATCGTGACCGATATTATCTCTGCCTCTGCGTCCAGCCCATTGTTCATAAGCTAGATACAATATACCTGCTATTACTGCCGGCACCGGAATTATTCCGAAAATCCCCAGCATTGCCCAAGGTTGAAAAATAATAAAAGCAAACAAAATCGCGGACACCGCCCCCGAAGCACCCACTGCACTGTATCCTGAATAATCTTTAAAACGCAACATGGATGGAATATCCGAAATAACCAATGCAGATAAATACAAAAACAGATACAGTAATTCGCCATTCAAATAGCCGTAATGCCCTGTAAATTTAGCTTCAACGATACTGCCGAATTGCCAAAAAACAAACATATTCAATCCCAAATGGATGTAGTCAACGTGTAAAAAACCGGAAGTCAGCATACGGTAATACTGTTTATATTTTTCTTCCATGAATGGTTGATGGCTAAAACGATTGAAAAAGCTTTCGTCCGTAAAACCAACATAAGAAAAAATACAAGTTACAATAACGATGAGGAGTGTAATGCTGAAAGTCATAACAATGAGGTGCGAAGTTTATCTAAACAGAAAGTTTTTCGACTTGGAAGTAAGAGTTTAAACCTTAAAATTAAACAACACGTAAAAACGCATAAGCTAACGACAAGCCTTCCAACTGCGAAGATATAAATTTTTGGAGAATAGAGTAGTCGCCTTGTGCATATTTTAAAAAACTTGAGGCTTGTCCGTACACTGCCGGTAGTTTTATTTTTTGAGTTAAGTAATATCCGTCTAAAAAATCTTGAACGCCACCGGAAATAATTATTTGTCGGCATTGAATTTTATCTCCGAGTTGTTCTTGCGCCGCGTTTATCCAATGCAACATTTGCTCGGCACTATGACCTAATCGGGCAATGGCGTTGAATATGTTTTGTTTTTCTTCGCTGCTGCGCAAAAGTTCTAATTTCGCAAAATTTGTACCTCCGCCGGCTGCAAAATCTATCGCTGCCAAAGGCAATTGCAAAAGTGCTTTTATACTTTCCGGACCGAAACCTTGTCCGACTTCCTTCACGATAATCGGATAATCCGCAATACTCAAAAGTTTTTTTATGGTAACAATGGGCGGAAATAAAAAACGATCGCCTTCCGGTTGCAGCCATTCTTGCAGCGGATTGACGTGTACGATTAATCCGTTTGCTTGTAATTTTTTCAGGAGCGTATCTATAAGATGAATCTCGTTTTTTAAAAATAATTTTTCAATCTGTGCTACACCTAAATTCGCAAAAAGCGGCACATCATTTCCGGTTAAATGGCGAACGTCAAAATCTTCTAAAAATTCATCACTGTACAAAAGTTGTCGACAAGAACCTAAACCCATACCGAAGCCGAATTCACCGCAAGCACGCGCTAAATTTTTATTTATAATGCGCGCTTTGCCGGTGCCACCCGTCATACTGCTTACCCACATCGGCGCACGAAAAGTTTTGTTCAGAAAATTTATTGCAGGAACTGAATTTTTTGACGGATGCGCCGACAAAAAAGGTTCATAATAAAAACGTGTATCCAAATTCGAAATGCGCGAAAGGAAAGCCAGTTCGATATGATCCTTTTTCCGACTTTCTGCCGTCGGATCGTTATCATGAAAATTTATTAAATCAGGATGTGGTGCAGCATTCATACAAATTTAAACGCGCGAAGCCGGAAAAAAGTTTGATAATTAATCGAAATTATGTAATACGCATTCGTTTTCAGGAGAAAAAAAATTAATTGAACATGAATTTTTCAATTTATGGTGCGCTAAACCGTTGAGAAAAGTAAGTTCATACTTCATACCTCATACTTTTTTAATGGTGTCTTTCCATCTCCAAACATAACGACACGCGGTTGAACGATACGGTCGCCAGTGTTCGGCAATTTCCGTCATTTGACGAACAGCTTCTTTGCCTGAACCGGTGATGTCGTAAAGATGCGTCATACCTTGACGAATACCCAAATCATCTATCGGAAAAACATCCAAACGGTTCAGTCTGAACATTAAAATCATTTGCACCGTCCATTTTCCGACACCTTTTATGCTCGACAATTCATTTATAATTTCGTCATCGGTCATTGACAGCCAATCGCGATTGAGTTCGTGGTGATCTATCCAATATTGCGCGATATTTTTTATGTAATTCGCTTTTTGATAAGACAATCCGCAGCCGCGCATATCTTCTACATCTAAATCCAAAATTTTTTGCGGAGTCGGATCCAAATTGTCGAATAAATTTAAAAACCGCTCGAAAATAATTCCCGCTACTTTTACGGAAAGTTGTTGCGACACGATAGAATCCAGTACATCTAAATAAATATCATTGTGCGTGTCAATTTCCGGCAAAGTTATGAGCGGAATTATTTCCGCTAATTTTTTATCTTTGGAAAGATGATTGATTATTTCTGACATAATTATTTCGAGTTTCGGATTTCGGATTTTTAAACTTTAAAATCCGAAATCCGAAATCAAGTTACATTTTTAAAAATGACACCAAAGAATTATTGATGCGCGGATTATCCGTACCGATAAAGTGAATCCCTTTTTCAAAATCATGAATATTGAATCTCAAATAATTGTTACCGATAATGACTGGTTTTTCTTCAAACTTTAATCGTCTGCCTATAGCATCAAAAAAATAAAAAGTTACCGGTTTTTCTTCCGCACTTTCTAATTCGATCGTAATAAAATCATTACCGGGATTCGGATATATATTTTTTATGGAAGAAGTGTTTAAAATAGTTGAAGTCGGATTGTTGTCCGCAATTTGAAATCCGTTTACTTTTACCGGCGTTCCGTAAAGCGTAATTTGTGCCGAATTGTTTGATGTGATTACGTCAACCGGTGTTGATGCCGTTAAAGTTGCTTTTGCAATAACGGTAGGCGACAAATTTTTTACGTACATCGGCAACCATAACGTAGCTGTATTGCCGCCGCCCAAAGCCGTGATGTTCCAATTAAAAACTTGACCGCCGCCAAACCATTCAATCCAAGTGCCGTTAGTTGTTGTTGCCGTTCCACCCGTAACTAAACCGGCAGGAAAAGGTACATTGACGGTAATATTGCTAAAAGTTTGCGTACCGATATTTTTTAAGTTCACGACCAAAGTAACAAGTGTGTAAGGACCGGAAATAGTAGAAGGATTAGCACTCAAAGTCACTGCCAAATCATTCACGATTATGGACTTATTTACCGTAACGTTAAAAGCGCAAGTGGATTTATTGTTTTTTGCATCCACTGCCGTATAAACTACGGCAGTAGTACCTACAATAAAGTTTTGTCCGGAATTATAATTAGAAGTGAGTGTCGGGGTACTGCAATTATCTGTTGCAGTCGGACTCGTCCAAGTAGCTATGGCATCTGTACCGTTTACTGAATTTACGGTGATATTCTGTGGACAATTAGCAATTATCGGTGCAATAATATCGGTGGCGCAAGCATTTTTATTACAATCAAGCGGCGTTTCATTTTGTAAAACTAATTTAAAATCGCCTTTTCTACCGTCGCTTAATGTAAAAAATCCGCTTAATCCTAATTTATCTGTTACCTGCTCATCTGCTCCGATACCGAGTTGCGTGGCGGAATTTCTCCGAGATACTGTTACGGGTACATCCGAACCGAATTTCATCGTACCCGTCATACCCGTAAAATAAGTCCAACCGTCGGCAACGCTGACCGGTTTTCCGGTTTGACATAAATATAAATTCGGACTGCCGGGAGGCGTAATTGTGGAGCCGCCGATAAAAGTAATATCTACAACAACCGGTTGCCAAGTATTGGTTCGAAAAGTACCTTTCAAATTAGCGGTACCGTCATTGTAATACTGAAGCGACAAATCTTGATCGCAGTACAGTAAAGTTCCTGGACATGCACTTGCCGCAGTCGTTTCAATAAAAATTCCGTAGGGCGACCATAGATTTTGACTGCAACCGCACTGATTAAGAGAATTAGTTACACTGTATTTTTTACAAGGCGGCGTAACCGTTACGTTAAAGGAACAAGTTGCTTTATTATTTTTTTTGTCGTAAGCGGTGTAAGTAACGGTTGTTAAACCGATCGGAAAACTCGCCCCGGAACTGAAATTGGAATTGAAACTTGCAACACCGCAATTATCGGTGGCGGTTGGTGCCGTCCAAGTTGCAACGGCGTTTATCGCATTCGCAGAACTTAAAGATATATTTTGCG
Source organism: Chitinophagales bacterium (assembly GCA_038226035.1). Classification (GTDB taxonomy): domain Bacteria; phylum Bacteroidota; class Bacteroidia; order Chitinophagales; family Saprospiraceae; genus JAAFJT01. The sequence goes on from JBBRQS010000002.1 coordinate 189,417, forward strand.
GACAACCTGATATTACCGGAGGTGTTACATCATTCGCACACGGATCCACGACGACGATATTGAACGTACACACGGATTTATTATTTTTTTTGTCGAAAGCAGTATAAGTAACGACTGTTGAGCCGATCGGAAAACTCGCCCCGGAACTGAAATTGGAATTGAAACTTGCTACACCGCAATTATCGGTAGCAGTCGGTGCTATCCAAGTTGCGACGGCGTTAATGGCATTCGCAGAACTTAAAGATATATTTTGCGGACAACCGGCGATTACCGGCGGTATTACATCATTCGCACACGGATCCACGACGACGATATTGAACGTACACACCGATTTATTATTTTTTTTGTCGTAAGCGGTGTAAGTAACGGTTGTTAAACCAATCGGAAAACTCGATCCGGAACTGAAATTGGAATTGAAACTTGCTACACCGCAATTATCGGTAGCAGTCGGTGCTATCCAAGTTGCGACGGCGTTTACGGCATTCGCAGAACTTAAAGATATATTTTGCGGACAACCGGCGATTACCGGCGGTATTACATCATTCGCACACGGATCTGATGAATCCCGAATCGGAATGATAATCGGAACGGCACTTAATATAAAGTTTGAGCCGTCATAAAAAGATGCCGGTGCAAACGGATTTGTTTCTCCGTCCAATTGACACCAAGCACCCGTATTATTTACATCCGGATAATATGTTTTACCATCAAAAGTGAGCGGAATTACGCGTTTACTTTTTCCGTTTAGTGCAATAATATCCGTTAAAGATTTTGTATTGTCTGCATCGTTGATACTTTGCGCCATCCAAGCAACCATAAATTTGGGTACGCCGGTTTTATCTTCAAGAATGTATGAAAATACATCATTGTCAGCTTCTTTCAAACAACAATGAAATTTGGTATCACCCGCTATGCGCATAAATTTTTCGAGTGCTGCGAATTGATATTTTGAGGTGGTTCTGTCTGTTTTCCAAACGCCGCACGATTGAAAAGCATAACCGCAAGCAGCAGGATCGTCAACGGCTTCGTACAAAAAGGCACGATGTACCCCGTAACGCTGCATCATTAAAATACTTCTGATGTTATAAACTGCTTGAGTAATGCTGCCCACACCGATACCGTCGTAACATTTATCAGAGTCGAAACCGAATTCGGTCAGATAAAAATCTTGCAGATTCATCGGATTATCTTTGAGCCAACGCCAAGAATTTCGGATATTCATGAACTCCGAGCGCGCAGCACCGTTCAGAACTTTTTCGGGACTTACAATCGGTCGCAATGCCGGATCCAATCTGTCCATACTATAAATATGCGAATTATATCCGTCCAATTTACAACGTTGATCATTTCTGATTCGGGTATTGATATAGTCTTTTCGATTCGCTTCATCGGTAGTTGGTGTTGCCGTATTTTCGATATGGAAGGCTTGAAAAGCACCGGTTATTAATTTGAATTTGTTTGCGGTTTCGGTACCGTAATAGGTGTTCACACCTTCAATAAATGCATCAACAATAATTTGATAAAGTTTAGGGTCTGTGTAACCGTAGGGTTCATTTCCGATTTCAAGCACCTCAATTGCCGGTTTGCAAGTCGCGCAGTCTGAGGCTTTGGGTGCATAAGTGCGCGCCAACATCATGGCATAAGCTTTGGCGGAAAGTTTTATATCCAAATCGCTCGGACCCCAATCTTCTTTTAAAAACCAAGCGTTCGGAAATTTGTAATTAACCGCATTCGCAGCCGGAAAATCGCCGGAAAAAACATCTAACGTAGCTTCTATACCATGATTGAAATAATCTGCTGCCGGTTTTATTTGCAGATAATTGTAATTCATGTAATGCTCATAAGGATTTTTATAGGCACCAGCCGAAATTTTTTTCAGAATAATCGAATTGTCTTTCTGGATTTCGGGATAAATTTTTATCGCATTCACATCCGTAGAGGAAGTTACAGGTGCACCATCAGCACCGACAATTACATTCAAATTATTAAGATTGCCGAACAAAACTTGTTTGTCGTGCGGACGTAACCAAACGTTGTCATCAGAAAAAATATCGCGTTCGCAGGTGATATAATAGCGCACTCTTGAAAACACGTCGCCGATAGTTTTTTGTTTTTTATCGAAACTTGTGCCGGTATAAGTACTAATGACGTTCATTAATCCGGTAGTAAAGTTTACGCCCAACATTTCCTTGAATGTTGGTATTTTGCTGTTGTCTTTACCGAAATATACTTCGTTTTTAGTCACCGGTACCGATACTTGCATAGCTTCTTTCAACGAATTGACATCATTGTTAGAAGTGCAAGTTGTTATTTGAGCAAAAGACAGATATGAAAAAAATAAAAAAAAGGCAATAATTATACTGCCGAATAATCGGGGTAGAATCAATATATTCATGTAAATTTTTTTATTAGGTTAAAGAAAAAAGTTTAAAAGTGGCGTATTTGTGAATTAGTTAATAGTATTATTGTGCAAATATAAAATAAATAAATTGTTTTGCCTAATTTTTTTGGATTGATAATATGCCTTTTTAGTTGTGCAAAAAGCGAAAATACAAATCACTTCGGGTTTTTTTTTATTTTCTCAAAAAAAATTATTCTTGTATTAAATTAGTATTACTTTTGTATTTAGGTTTATTTCACATTCATCTTATCCATTTTTCAATTAATTCTATTTAATCTTAAGTGAAAAAGTATTTATCTTTTCCGATAGCCATTTTGCTGTTTTCTTGTAATTTGCAAGTAAAAGAAACTGAAATAAAAACCGTTCCTACTGCAACAGTTCAAAATATTGATACTGTCCCTATGGATTCAAAAGAAATGAAAATATCAGATGAAAGGTATCTAAAAGAGAAAAAATTTGAAAGTGATATAAGATAGTCTGCGAAGCTCTTTAAAAATTTCGGTAAATGATAAAAATCTGTTTATCTTGAATAAGTATTTAGGAAAAAGCGATGGTGCGTATACTGAATCTCTAATGGCCATCTTAGAAAACATCTACGGATCGAGTAATAAAACTATTATATCTTTTTGTACTGGTCATAATGCGAAAGAAATAAGAGAATTTTTAATTCAAATTTGGAGTATAAATTTATCTTTTTCTGAAGGAGAAGTAAGAAAAGTAGCGATAAAGAAATTCAAAGAAGATGAGTGGGAAAAAGCAGAGAAAGCAGGGTTTAGTTTTAAGGAAAAAGAATATCTGAAAAAAATGTTAGATGAAATTAATCCAAGTGAATTTGATTAAGGTACATTCTTTTCAAGCTTGGTTATATTCATTTTTCGAAAAAAACGGTTGTGTAGTTCCCAAAGTGCGTTACTCTTAGTAAAACGTAAGGTTTTTTCAAAAGTCTAAAAACCCGCTCGTTAAAGTATGTTTTTATAAAAAACGATAATGCTGGTCAAAGAATATTTTCTTTGACCAGCATTATCAGCCGGTGTCTCCGCTCGTGGAGACGCCGGCTGATGTAATCTATTTGCATTACAAATTCGATTTACCGCAGTCTGTGCACGTAAATATTATAAATGCCGCCGATACCGAAGGCGAATATGAAATAGACTTAGATACAAAAAATTGTGCAATGGGAATTTATATTGTCACTACGATGAGCAACGGCTTATTATTAGCGAACGAGAAAATAGCAGTACAGCAGTAAAACGATGTACGATGAAAAAAAGCCGCATTGAGGAATTAATTTTTCTTTGTGCGGTTTTTTATTTTTTTCAAATAAAAACAGAAATTAAAATTTCAAGAGAAGAAAATTTTATTATTATTTATAATTTTTTTTCACAAAAATTCAGGCACTCCAAAAATTAATTCCGATAAATTTTACGCTGCAATGTTAAATTTTTGAGTAAAAATTCTACCTTTACGACCCGTAACAGATACTTCAGAAAACCAATCTGAAAATCAATTTTTTTTCTATGACTAAATATATTTTCGTTACGGGTGGCGTTACTTCTTCGCTCGGCAAAGGTATTATTGCCGCAAGTCTTGCCAAATTACTTCAAGCAAGAGGATTTTCCGTCACTATTCAAAAATTTGATCCTTACATCAATATAGATCCCGGTACGCTCAATCCGTATGAACACGGCGAGTGTTACGTCACTAATGATGGTGCCGAAACCGATTTGGATTTAGGGCATTACGAACGTTTTTTAAATATCCCCACTTCACAAGCCAATAACGTCACCACCGGACGCATTTATCAAACCGTCATCAATCAAGAACGCGAAGGTGTATATCTCGGAAAAACTGTACAAGTTGTACCTCATATTACTGACGAAATAAAACGCCGCATACAATTGTTGGGGCAAACCGGCAAATACGATATTATTATCACTGAACTCGGTGGTACCGTTGGCGATATTGAAGCGTTACCTTACTTGGAAGCCTTGCGCCAAATGCGCTGGGAACTGGGTACGGATAATTGTTTGGCGATTCACCTCACGCTCGTTCCCTATTTGAACGCCGCAAAAGAATTGAAAACCAAACCGACACAACACTCTGTCAAAGAATTACAGAACATCGGTATTTTACCGGATATTTTGGTGTGCAGAACGGAACACCATTTAAGTATGGATTTGCGCAGAAAATTAGCTTTGTTTTGTAATGTGGAAGTGGGTGCGGTGATTGAAGCGATTGATGCCGATACGATTTATGCTGTACCGCTTTTAATGTCGGAAGAAAAATTAGATACCGTGGTTATCAATAAATTGCGTTTGAAAGATAAACGCGCTCCCGATTTGCACAAGTGGAAAGAATTTTTAGATAAAGTGCGCCATCCGAAACATGAAATAAAAATAGGATTGGTCGGAAAATATAATGAATTGCCGGACGCATACAAATCCATTTACGAATCCTTTATTCATGCCGGTGCGGTTAATGATTGTCGCGTAAAAGTTATTCCGATTCATTCCGAATCATTGGAAAAATCGGAAGATATTATTGAACAGCTTCAAGGTCTTTCCGGTGTTTTAGTAGCGCCCGGATTCGGTGAGCGCGGTATAGAAGGCAAACTTGTTGCGATTCAATATTGCCGCGAAAATAATGTTCCTTTCTTCGGTATTTGTCTCGGTATGCAATGTGCCGTGGTTGAATTTGCACGAAATGTATTGCACTTAAAAGGTGCCGCATCAACCGAAGTTAACCCGAAAACGCCGTACCCGGTTATAGATTTAATGCCCGAACAGAAAAAAGTTTCCGCAAAAGGTGGTACCATGCGCTTAGGTGCCTATAATTGCGAACTGAAAAAAGGGACAAAAGTTTACGATGCTTACAAACATAAAAATATCAGCGAACGCCATCGCCATCGTTGGGAATTTAACAATGTTTATTTGAAAGAAATGCAAGAAGGCGGTATGAAAATAAGCGGTACAAATCCGGAAACAGATTTAGTGGAAATTATGGAGTTGCCCAATCATCCTTGGTTTGTCGGTGTTCAGTTTCATCCGGAATTGAAAAGCACGCCCGAAAATCCGCATCCTCTGTTCATCGCGTTCGTTAAAGCGAGTTTGGATAAATCCCGAATTTGATCCTAAATGCTGAATCCTGAATTTTGCTTTAAGGGATTTATTATTTATGAGGCTGTGCGTAACATCAGTTTACAATTAAAAAATCATCGTTTAAAAATTTAATTTTTCTTGCTCATTTGTTCCAAGAATGCTTTTTCATCAGTTGAAAGACTTTCGTAATTGGAGTCTTTAATTTTTTCTAAGATTTTATCCAATCGTTCTTGTTCAGAGAGCGGTTTATTTTTAGTTTTTTGTTTATTTTTTGTATCTTCAAAATCTCTGCCACCGCTTTTTACCTTAGAAAATACTGCGGAGTCAACGCTCCGTTTCTCAAAATCTTTAAATGATAATTTTTTTATTCTTTTCGGAAAAGAAAAAGTAAAAGACGTAAAAAAAGATTGAAAAAAGCCGATTACTTTGTTCACGGGTTTTGCCCAATCGAATCCTTTGACTTGCAAACTCCAACCGAAATAAATCCCCAACGCTGCACCGCCCAGATGGGCGAAACTGCCGCCGGCATTATAATTATTGGCAACACCGGCAACATCTAAAAGTATTATCGCTAACGCAACAAATTTAAGTTTAACGGGACCGATCAAAATAATATTAAAAATATAATCCGGTGCAATAAAAGCAGCACAGCCAATCATAGACATAAGAGCGGCGGAAGCACCCAAAGCATAAGAACCGGTTGTGTAGGGCGAAAAATTTGCAGCGATCATGAAAACAATATTACCGACTATGCCTCCTAACAAATATAAAGGCAATACGCGGTGATTGCCCAACAAATCGCCGACGATGCGGCCGAACCAAAAGAGTGCGATCATATTCCAGAACAAATGCCAAAAAGCTTCGTGCGTAAATGCTGCTGAAATTAAAGTCCAAGGATGTGTCAGCACGATACGAGGATCTTTCGAAATGGCGAAAAAATGCAAAAAATCATCGAAATGCGAAACGGTACCCGGTATGTTTAAAAATAATTTGGCGATAGTAATAATGATAAACACGACAACATTTGCAATAACGATCCGTGAGACCATGTTGCCGTATTGAAATTCTCTTTTTACTTCGTCCCAGATGGATTGAAACATATTTCAATTAATAATTAATAGACTTGTTAGTTTATATAAAAAGATATTAAAAAAACATATTTGCGCATTTCGCGCCTCCTGTAAAGTCTTTTTCGCGCCGTAGCCACGCCGATTTGTAAATTATATTTTATGTTTAATTTTTGAAAAGAAACAATTCCGTTAATTAACCTATTCCACACAACGCAACAAATTTTTCAGAATATTGACATCGTAAATTTCGTAATCATCTACTCCGGCACTCCACGCCACGCGCACTTGGTCGAGTTCGGAAGCAATAATAGATTTTATATCATTGGTGTATAACTGAATGGAGGCTTGAAAAGTTGTGGTATTTCTCAAAAAATCCACCGCGCCTATATCCGTCGAACTGTTCGTAAAATTGAGCGTATGCCCGTTCATTAAACGAAAAGCAATCGGTGAACCTTTTTCCAAGAAACCGAACACTTTTTGAGTCTCTTTCGACTGAATAATAAAAGTCAAATTCAAAAAAGTAATACCGCCCTGAATACGTGTTGCAGTTGCATAGCAGGTAATGTAATCTTTATCTTTCATCATTTTTTTGAGCAAATCGTCGGTTTGCGTAAAAAATAAAGTGCGTGCAGATTCTTTTTTTCTTTTTCCGGTAAAAACATCCGTACTATCGAAAGCTATACGGCAAGGTTTAACAGGCGGATGAATCATAACATCTGTTTTTTCATCGTATTCGAGCGTTATTAATTTTTCAATTACTTTTTTTTCCGATATTTTCTTCTTCTTTGGTTTACCTTTTTCGGTTACTGCTGCGGTTTCTTCAGTGATAGTGCGTTCGTCTTTTTCTTGGTTAACGTTTTCGGTTTTTGCCATCGGATTCATTCCGCCTTTGTCCGCATCATCACTTTTAGTAGATATCGGTGCTAAAATTTCGTCGTAAATCGTCGTTGCAGGTAAACCGATTGCACCGTTCTTGGCTTCGTAATCCGCGATAAATTTTTCCTGATTGGAAGCGTCTTCATTGATTAAGTTACCGATTTTTGCTACAAGCTTTTTATTTTCGTGTTGCTCGACTGAAAGAAATTTCTGTTTTTGCACTAATTGATTCAATAACTTTTTTTTTGTTTTCAAAACTTCCGCTGAAATATCTTTATCGTCGCCGACATCTTTCAAATCTTCTTCTGCGGTTTCGCGTTGTTTTTTTACTGACTCTATATCTTTGTCGTTTTGTCGTTCTTTGATAAGCGCAAGACCATACAAATCCGTTAATTTTTTTGATGTCTCTTCAGGCGTTTGAGCGTAGAAATTATTACAGATTAAAATCGTAAAAAGTAAGATAAACAGACTTAGAAGCGATTTTTTAAAAAAATTATTTATCATTTTGTATGTATTGGTGTACATTTCCGAAAAATTACGTTAAGTTTTATTATTTTTGGACATTGTAAACGAAAATTTAAAGATAAGAGGTTGAGTTGAAAATAAATTGTATTTATCCGAAGTCTGTCACTCAAAATCCAAATTTAACGCAAATATAAAATGTTTTGCGCCTATTTGCGAAGTAAAAAAATAAAGTATTGCAAGTGCCGTTATTTTTAATTTTTTTGTTGAATCTTAAATCCGTTTTTCTTTTCGATCCGAGCGTTTTGAGTATGCGCATTTGGGATATAGTGGATATTCTCGTCGTCGGTTATCTCATCTTTACGGCGTATCAATTATTGCGCGGCTCGGTAGCCATCAATATTTTTATCGGCGTTGTATTATTGTACACGGTTTGGTGGTTGGTGCGGGCATTAAAAATGGATTTACTATCATTGATACTCGGGCAATTTGTCAGCGTCGGTGTTATTATAGTTGCTATAGTTTTTCAGCCGGAATTGCGCCGTTTTTTATTGTTGTTAGGAAATCAAACTTTAAGCGGCAGGCTGAATTTTTTAAGAAACCTTTCCGAACATCCGGCTGATTGGCAAATTGAAATCGACGAAATAAAAAAAGCCTTGCTGCATTTGGGTAAAAACAAAATCGGTGCTTTGATTATTTTAGCCAACGATATTCGCTTGCAATCGTATATAGATACGGGTTTATTGATTGATGCCAAAATTGAAAACGCACTTTTACAAAGTATTTTCAATAAAGAAAGTCCGTTGCACGACGGAGCCGTGATAATAGAAAACCACCGTTTAAAAGCTGCCAAATGTATTTTGCCGGTCAGCGATAACGTTCATTTACCACTTGAAGCCGGTTTGCGCCACCGAGCCGCCGTCGGTATCAGCGAAGTGTCGAACGTCGCGGCATTTGTTGTATCCGAAGAAACCGGAAAGATTTCTGTGGCGCTGCAAGGTAAATTGAATATGGATTTGGATGAAAACACTTTAGATGATGTTTTGGCGGGTTTTTATAAATGAATCATTAGCCTTTTTTAAGTCCGCTTCAATTCGTAGTTTGTAAGAATTGTAATACCGGAAAAAAATTAGACAACTTATACAATGTTGAATTTATTGTAAATACGTTTTAAATCCTGTAATTTTGTCACTTGAATAAACAGAAAACCTGAAAATTACTAAGCAATGAAAATAAAATACTTCATAAGCTTCAATTGGGTAATAAAACGGATAATAGAAAATTTTTAAAGCAGATAATGAAGTGCATACATAATTTTAATCACTGAAGTAAAGAACCCTTATTTTGAACGAAAAAGAGAAAGAATCAAACAAAAAAACGTTGAACTGGACGCTCGGCGAGAAAAAAAATAACAATAACGTTGAAAAACCGATAGAGCAAGCCATTTTGATTTCCGTAATTAAAGATAATCAGAAAGAAGAACAAGTGACGGAGTATCTCGACGAATTGGCTTTTCTTGCCGAAACTGCCGGAGCGAATGCCGTGAAGCGTATCACCCAACGTTTACCGCACCCGGATGTGCGCACGTATTTCGGAAAAGGAAAAATTGACGAAGTACGTCAATACATAGAATCACACGACGGTATTACGTTGGCTATTTTCGATGATGACCTCTCACCCAAACAACAGGGCATTATTGAAGAAATATTGAAAGTAAAAGTGTTAGACAGATCAAGTTTAATTTTGGATATTTTTGCTAATCGCGCGCAAACTGCGCAAGCGCGCGCTCAGGTGGAGTTAGCGCAAATGCAATATCTGCTGCCGCGTTTGCGCGGTTTATGGTCGCATTTGGAGAGGCAAAAAGGCGGTATAGGTATGCGCGGTCCCGGTGAAAAAGAAATCGAGACCGACCGTCGTTTGGTACGAGATAAAATTTCTTATCTCAAAACGGAATTAGAAACAATTGATCGTCAATCACAGACGCAACGCAAACAGCGTGGCGCATTGATTCGCGTTGCGATGGTAGGTTATACGAATGTCGGCAAATCAACGCTGATGAACACGTTGGCAAAATCGGATTTGTTTGCCGAAAATAAACTTTTCGCTACACTTGATACAACCGTTCGTAAAGTCGTGTTTGAAAATATGCCTTTTCTTTTATCCGATACGGTTGGATTTATTCGCAAATTGCCGCATCATTTGGTTGAAAGTTTTAAATCTACGCTTGACGAAACTCGCGAGAGCGATATTTTATTGCACGTCGTGGATATTTCACATCCGCAATTTGAAGATCAAATTAAGACCGTGCAATTGACTTTAAAAGATTTGGGTGTCGAACAAAAACCGATGCTTATGGTGTTCAATAAAATGGATTTGTATCGCGAAAAATATTTTGATGATTTACTCGACGATAAAACAAAAGCGGAAATAGAACGCGAATTGTTAGAAAAATTTACGAATAGTTACGGTCCGTCCATCATCCTTTCCGCTCAAACAAAAGAAAATCTGGAATTACTGAAAGAAATTTTAACGCGCATGATCAAAGAGCAGTACGTCATCCGTCATCCGCACCAGAGCAATATGTGGTAGGTTTTTGTAAAAAATTTTGTGATTGAAAAAATATTTCAAATTTTTTTTTAAATTTTTTGAAAATAATTTCGAAAATTTATTTCGGATTGAAAATTAATTGCAAATTTTTTTTCAAAAAACAATTAATTTTACACCTCGATCAATTATCAAATAAAAAATTAAAAAGAATAATTATGAGAGTAGCGGTTGTAGGAGCTACCGGCTTAGTCGGTACGGCGGTGTTGAAAGTTTTGACAGAACGCGATTTTCCGGTAACAGAACTTATTCCGGTAGCATCGGAACGCAGTGTGGGTAAGCAAATTATTTTTAAAAATCAACCTTACAGCATTGTAGGTATGGATACTGCGATTGAAATGCGTCCGGATATTGCTATTTTTTCGGCAGGCGGCAGCACTTCATTGAAGTTCGCGCCGAAATTTGCGGAGGTTGGTACTGTTGTTATCGATAATTCTTCCGCTTGGCGCATGGATCCGATGAAAAAATTGATTGTGCCGGAAGTAAACGCGCACGTGTTAACGCCGGCGGATAAAATTATTGCCAATCCGAATTGTTCGACCATACAAATGGTAGTAGTTTTAAAGCCTTTACACGAAAAATATAAAATTAAGCGCGTTGTTGTATCCACTTATCAATCCGTAACAGGGACCGGCGTAAAAGCAGTTACGCAAATGATGAACGAACGCAATGGTATCATGGATGGTGAAATGGCGTACAAATATCCGATTGATATGAATGCGATTCCGCAAATTGATGTTTTTTTGGATAACGGTTATACGAAAGAAGAAATGAAAATGGTGCACGAAACCGTGAAAATAATGGGTGATAAAAACATAAAAGTTACAGCTACGACGGTGCGCATACCGGTTATAGGCGGGCATTCGGAAGCGGTAAACATTGAATTTAAAAATGAATTTGATTTATCGGAAGTGCGCCAAATTTTGGAAAATGCGGAAGGCGTGGTTGTGATAGACGATATTGCTAATCATAAATATCCGATGCCGAAAGATGCACACGAGCGCGATGAAGTTTTCGTTGGCCGCATTCGTCGCGATGAAACGCAGAAAAAAACGTTGAATTTATGGATAGTTGCGGATAATTTACGCAAAGGAGCCGCTACTAATGCCGTGCAAATTGCAGAATATTTGGTAAAAAATAAAATTGTAAAATCGCTTGAAGCCATTGCTCTAGCATAGTTTTACGGGACACGATCCGGAACGATCAATCTTAAAACCGTACTGAATCGTGTCCCGTAAAAGTATTAAACTTCCGAATGCAATGCTATCGTTATTACCACCGATTTAGAAGTAGGCGTACCGCTTTCATCTGCGAAAGAATCAATCGGAATAAGAACATTGGCTTCGGGAAAATAAGTGGCGGCGTCGCCTTGCGGAATATCGAATGGAATAACAATATATTTTTTCGATTCGCGTAATTCACCGTTGAAATGACTGAATAAATCTACGACTGTATTCATTTTAAATCCTGCCATTGCCATATCCTTTTCATTCATCAAAACCACGCGGCGTTCATTATAAATACCGCGATAGCGATCATTTAAACCGTAAATCGTTGTGTTGTATTGGTCGTGCGTCCTTATAGTCATCATCATATATTCGCCGGGTTTTAAATTCCAACGTGCGGGTGCATTTATTGTGAATTTTGCTTTTGCTGTATCGGTTTCAAAACGTTGTTCTCGCGGTGCGTTCGGTAAATAAAATCCGGCAGGATGCCGCACTAAACGATTGTAATCATCAAAACCTACAATTGACTTTTCAATCAGATCGCGCACGTTATCGTAATTGTCGCGCATTTTTAAATAATCTACTTTGCAACGATTGCCGATAGTAGCGTGTGCCAATTCGCAAACAATAGCCGTTTCGCTTTTCACAACTTTTGAAAAAGGTTCAAGTACACCTCGCGACATTTGCACGACTCCCATCGAGTTTTCGGTAGTCACAAACTGCTCGCCTGATGCTTGATGATCAATTTCAGTTCTCCCGAGACATGGTAAAATTAAAGCCGTTTTTCCGTGAACTAAATGACTGCGGTTTAATTTTGTTGAAACATGAACCGTTAAATCGCAATTGCGTAAGGCTTGTGCGGAATATTCAGTATCCGGTGTAGCAGACAAAAAATTGCCGCCGAGTGCGAAAAATACTTTTGCTTCGCCGGCGTGCATGGCTTTAATAGCATGAACGACATCGTAACCGTGTTTTTGTGGGGGCGTGAAACCGACACTGACACCGAGACGATCCAAAAAAGCTTGCGAAGGTGATTCGTAAACACCCACTGATCTGTCACCTTGAACATTCGAGTGACCGCGCACCGGGCAAGTTCCCGCGCCGGGTTTCCCGATACTGCCTTTCAGTAATAATAAGTTTACAACTTCTTTCACGTTACCCACCGCATTTTTATGTTGCGTTAAACCCATTGCCCAACAAATGATAATATTTTTTTTATCCATTATCATATCGGCGGCTTCGTGTACCTGATCTTCGGAAATGCCTGTAAGCGAAACCAATTCCGAAAAATCTTGTTTTTCTAAATCGGCAATCAAATCTTCAACGCCTTGTGTTTTCGATTTTATAAATTCCCAATCGAAAACACCGCCTTGACTGCGTTCGCGTTTGAGCATCAAAACCATAATTGCTTTTAATAACGCAACGTCGGCATTAATTTTTACTTTCAAAAAAATATCCGCCAGAGGTATACCACCCGTTAAAATTTTACCAATGCTTTGCGGATCAATAAAGTGCATTAATCCCGGTTCCGGCAACGGATTTATTGCCATTATTTTACCGCCATTTAATTTTGTTTTTTCCAAAGCCGACAACATACGCGGATGATTTGTACCCGGATTTTGCCCTATAATAATAACCAAATCCGTTTTATAAAAATCTTCGAGCTTTACGGAACCTTTTCCGAGTCCGAGCGTTGCACCCAAACCTTTTCCGCTTGATTCGTGACACATATTCGAGCAGTCGGGCATATTGTTTGTACCGTACTCACGGATAAACAATTGATACATAAATGCCGATTCATTGCTTGCGCGACCGGAAGTATAAAACACGGCACGATCCGGCGAATCCAATTCGTTTAATTGTTTTGCAATGAGTTTGAACGCATCTTCCCAAGAAATCGGTTCGTAATGTTCACCTCTTAGAATAAGCGGCTCGGAAATACGGCCGCTTTTTCCGATTTCATAATCTGATAATTTAGATAACTCTACAATGGAATTTTTTGCAAAAAACTCGCTACCGATTCGAAATTTCGTCGCTTCTTCGGCGATTGCTTTTACACCGTTTTCGCAATATTCGCCGAGTTTGGATCTTTCATCATCGGGATCGGGCCATGCACAACCCGGGCAATCAAAACCTCCTTTTTGATTAAGTTTGAATAACGTTTTCACCGCGTCCATCGGATGCATCCATTTTAAAACTTGTGCAACAGATGAAGTAATCGCCGGGATACCTACCGCGTATTTTTTTCTTTTACCGATGGTTAAACCCGTAAATTTTTCCGGCGCGAGTTCATCGGTATCGGATTGAACCACAACCATACCGTTGCCTTTTTCTTCGAATTTGTTATAATCGTCTTTCATATTATTAGTTAGTTAGTTAGCTTTTTGGTTAGTTGATTAGTTTTTAACTAAATTAACTAATATTCAGCCGTTTAAATTTTGATTTTAAGTTCTTCCGGTTTTGTTAATTGAACGAGTAAAGAATGTATCTCTTCAGGTATTTTAACCATTGCTTCAACAATATCTTCGTTTGAAAAAGAAACTTTAAAAACTTCCTGTACCCATCTTCTTAATGATTTAAGCAATTCTCTACCGTCGCTCATTTCTATTTTATTTCTCTCGTTATTCCAATTTTTTTCAAATTCTTCAACACTTGTAGAAGTTTTTTGTCCTAAATCAAAAGTTCTTAACGTAACCAATTTCGATAACTCAGCAGAAAATTCTCTCACCGATTCATTCAAAGGTTTTGTTCTCAAAGTTTTCAAAACCATTCGCAAGTCTTCGGTTTTTACTAATGATTCATTGATGAACAATTCATCTATAAAATTTTCTTGAATTTTTTCTTTCTGTTCTTCCGCAAGTACAAATACTTTCGCATCAATATCCTCCGCCAACCATTTTGTATTTAATTCCGTATCTTTTATTTTTTTTGATACTAAGTTTTTTATCGCTTGGGCATCAATCAAATAATTCTCAATTTGCCTTTTATTTAAATAATGTAAACGTTTCGGATTGTCTTTAAAAAATTTATTTCTAATATCTTCAATCGAAGTGTGAGTAGTTTCATCTTTATCCAAAATCATAATCAAAGGCGAATCAATAAATTCTTCGTTTAATTTATCAATCAAATTTGCTAATTTATATCGATTACCTTTGCCATTCATCTCAATAAAAGCAGTTTTAAAAGAATTTATTTTATCGCTAAAACCAGCTTTTTCTGCAAAAGCTAAAATCAAATCTTTGTCTGTAATACCTTCCGTAAACACATAAACCGATGGTTTGATAGTATAAGTCAACGCATCAATATCGTAGCCTAACGTATTTATTGTTTCCAATAATTTATTACGCGTATCTACTTTTGAAACAATAATACCCTTTTGCTCTACTTCATTCGATAACGAAAAAATTTTATCTAAACCAACTTCTTGAATTAAAACGAGACTGTGTGTCGTAATTATAAATTGTATATCAACCGAAAGCAATTTTATATACTTAACAAACTCTTTAATCAAACTCGGGTGCATGTGCACTTCCGGTTCGTCCATTAAAACAATACTCGGTTTCAATAATAAAATCGTTGAAAGCATAATGACTAACGATTGCATACCTTGACCGACATTATTAATGTCATAAACTACTTCCTCGAAATTTCCGTTGCGTTTTAGTTTTTCATGTAAAACTAATTCAAATTGTCCTAATTCCTCGTTATTTCTGACGTCAATATCTTCTAACTCGGTAAATATTTCTAAAAGTCGTTTTTGTAAATCCCTAAATTCTGTTGGATCTTTTCTTTTAAGTGCGTACAAAGCACCTCGAATATTTGGCTGTTTTAAATTTTTGGAATTTTCGATTTGATTTAAAGGAAGAAAAGGTTCTCGATCTAATAATTCTCCTTTTGAATCAAGGTATAGTGGTGTATTATAAACGTTGTAAACATTCGATTCCGAAAAAATTTTGAGAGCCCTTTTTCTCCTTATGTGGCTTTCAGGTGTTTTATTCGGGTATAAATCTCTAAAAATGATTTGATCATAATTTATAATATTACTATGACTTGACTCCTTTCTCTTTATAAAGTTCCAACTTCTCTTAAATGCTATTGGCACTTGAATTAATTCACTCTTATTTAGATTTTCAGTGGTTTTTTTAGAAATAGTAGTATTATCAGAAATTGCCAAATAAGAGTCCCATTCTTCTCTTTTCAAGAATAATTTACTTTCAACTATTAGCTTTCCATCCTTAACCAAATAATTCAAATCTTTTTCCGCAACAACTTCCTCTGTTTTAAAAAGTTTTTGTATCGCTTTTAGAATACTTGTTTTGCCGGAATTATTTGCACCTACCAAAACGTTTATATCCGGATTGAACGTAATAGTTGGTTGCGGCAGAGAGCTTATCTTTCTAAAATTTGTCAGTGTTAAATCTATTAACTTCATCTGAAAATACTTTTTATCACGTTTTTTCGGTAAAATTAACTAAAAACACTACAAATTTAGTGTACTTCGAATACAAGCACAAATTTTACTAATCATATTATTTTCAAAGAACAAGAACACGGCTACTCCCGGTATAAATATTAAAATTGTGTCCGCGCAAAAAACCTATCAATGTCATACTATTTTCTTCAGCTAATTCAACAGCCAAACTGGAAGGTGCACCAACCGCTGCAACAATCGGAATACCTGCCATAGACGCTTTTTGAATCAATTCAAAACTTGTGCGTCCACTGACGAGTAAAATTTTATCCGATAGCGGCAAAATATTTTTAATTAAAGCAGCGCCAATCAGTTTATCCAAAGCATTATGTCTGCCGACATCTTCTTTAGCATCCAATAAATTACCGTTAATATCAAATAAAGCCGCCGCGTGAATCGCACCCGTAATGTTAAAATTTTCCTGTGCCGCACGTAGTTTATCGGGCAACGAAAAAAATATTTCGCGATCCACAGTCGGAAAATTTTTACGGACACTGTAACACGATACGGTTTGCACCATCTCAATCGAACTTTTTCCGCATACACCGCAACTCGAGGAGGTGTAAAAATGCCGGTTTAGTTTTTCTAAATCAAAAATCACGTTCGGATTCAATTCTACCGTAACTACATTTGTTTGCGATATTTCATCTAATTCCGATGCAGTATAACGCACTTGTACAATATCTTTCGACGCAGTGATAATACCTTCCGTAAACAAAAAACCAACCGCTAAATCGAAATCACTTTCGTCGGGTGTACGCATGGTGACGCTGATATTTTGTTTTTTTCTATTACCGCTCTTTCCGAGAACAATATTAATCTCTAAAGGTTCTTCAACAGCAACAATATCTTCTTTCGACAAAAATAATTCTTTTTCTTTAACTTTTTGAATAATTAAAGTTTGTGTATTTTGTATGGAACGAGGTAGAAAATTTTTTTTTGACATTTTTTAAAAATAATGTTGCAAATCTAACATACAATAACATATAGATTTCTATATTTGTGAAAATATTTTTAAAATCAAATCATAATTTTTGAACCAACTTTTTTTATTTTAAAAAACTAACTTTCAGCATGGCTTTTTTCGACTTTTTAGATCGCAGCCGAACCATTGCACCACCTAATTTCAATCGCTGGTTATTCCCGCCGGCAGCTTTGGCGGTGCATATGTGTATCGGACAAGCGTATTCACTCAGTGTTTTCAATATTCCGTTAACGCGTTTAGTAGGTGTAACAAAATCATTACCCGGTTATGATTGGACACTCGACCAAGCGAGTTATATTTTTATGATTGCTTTTTTCATGCTCGGGATGTCTGCCGCATTTTTCGGTAAATGGGTAGAAGCAAATGGTCCACGCAGAACCATGTTTACTTCAGCTTGTTGCTGGCTTGTTGCATTTTTGATGACGGCTGTTGGTGTACAATGGCACGAGTTATGGTTAATTTATTTGGGTTACGGATTTTTTGGTGGTATTGCACTCGGTTTGGGTTATATCTCGCCGGTATCTACACTTATAAAATGGTTTCCGGACAGACCCGGTATGGCAACGGGTTTAGCTATTATGGGATTTGGCGGCGGTGCCCTCATCGGTTCACCATTAGCCAACGATCTATTGAAATATTGGGGTGGCGGCGTAGAAAGTAGAGGAGTAGTGAATACATTTATAACTATGGGTTTAATGTATTTTTGTTTAATGATGTTCGGTGCATTTTTAGCACGCGTTCCTGCAGACGGTTGGAAACCGGCGGGTTGGGCGCCATCAACTGTTCTAAACAAATCTATTACAACATCAAATGTTACGGCAGATAACGCCATTAAAACGCCGCAATTTTGGTTATTATGGGTAGTGTTGTGCTTCAATGTAACGGCAGGTATTGGCGTATTGGCACAAGCTTCTCCGATGATTCAAGAAATGTTTTCAGATGCCAAGCGCGGTGTTGGTCTGGGTATTACTTCAGCTGCCGCTGCCGGATTTGTTGGGTTATTGAGTTTATTTAACTTAGTCGGTCGTTTTTTCTGGTCTTCTGTATCAGATTATACCGGTCGTCGGACGATTTATATTATTTATTTAGGTTTGGGTGCGCTTTTATATGCATTAATTCCGTCGATAGCTGCGTCGGGTAGTGTAGCACTTTTTGTGGCTGTTTTTTGTATTATTCTTTCTATGTACGGTGCCGGTTTTGCTACCGTGCCCGCGTATCTGCGTGATTTATTCGGCACTATGCAAGTAGGCGCCATTCACGGTCGTTTATTAACGGCTTGGTCAACAGCAGCTATTTTGGGTCCGCTCCTCGTCAATAATTTTAGAAGTTCGACTATTGCTTCCGGCAAAGCTGCGGGTTTATCGGAGGTTATGGCTAAAATTGGTGCTTACAGCAACGTAATGTACGTTATGGCGGGATTGCTCATCGTCGGTTTTATTTGTAATTGGTTGATTAAACCCGTTGATGAAAAATATTCTTTTAAAGGTTGATTTAATTATTAGCCGTTGGTTGATAGTTATTAGTTTTTAGCCGTATTCACTCATAAATTAAATTTTTAAAAAATGGATAACCGTATAGTTGATAATAATCAAAAACCGGAAGTAACACCACTGCTCATTTTGTCTTGGATAGTCGTCAGTATTCCGTTGTGCTTCGGCATTTATAAAACTTTTTTAAAAGCGTTGGCACTTTTTTAGAAAACAAAGCCATATAATTGCCGTGTTCTTCACGCAACTAAAAAAGCTGATTCACCGTTTGTGTTTCAGCTTTTTTATTTTAAAATTCAATTCAATTTGCTCAATACTCCAATTTTCGGAACGGATAAATCAATTTCTCGAATATACGCGCAATGAGCCGATGATCGGCAGTAATAATTTCTGCTGATCCTTGCATTTGTTGATCGAATTTAATTGTTTTACCGAAATTTGTAAACATGCCTTTCGGTAAATCAACACGCACAGCTAACGTATTTTGGTCTTTGGGCATTAACGATTTACTTTTTACGAAACCTTCCACAAAACCGTATTGCTGGTACCCGTAACTATCGAATTTAATAATGACGCGCTGACCTTCCCGCACTTTCCCGCTCAATGCCGCCGGTACAGTAACTAAACCGACAACACCGTTGCCGTTTTTAGGAATAATATACATAATTTCTTCGCCCTCGCGCACGTTGAGTTTTTCGGATAAATTGCCGGTATTGAATGTAGCTTTTCCGGAAATCGGCGCATTTATCAAATATTGTTGTTTCCATTTTTCTAAAGCACTTTTCAATTGATTGATGTTTTCTACCAAGCCGACATATTTATTGTTGTTAGTTTCACTCGAAGATTGTTGCACCTCCAAAATACCTTTTCGGAGTTGTAGTATTTGTCCGTCCAATTCGCCGATGCGGGACTGAATATTTTTTTGTTCTTGTTCGTAACTGACGACTTCCTTTTTCGAGTTTTGCAATTCGTTCAAAGAGATGACGTTTTGCGAATACAATTGTTGTTGCGCTTTGAAACGTTCGCGCGCCGATTCAACTATTCTGCCGGCGTTGGCGTTTTTTTCTTGCTCGGTGCGTTTTACGCGCTCCATATTGCTGATTTGTTGTTGAATCTGCTGTGCATTCAGAGAAGCAATATTTTGATTTTTTTTGAATTGATAATCTTTCAAAGTCTGTACGAACCCGGAGTACGTCAATTGTAAATCACCGAGTCGCAGATTTACTTCCGGTTGCAATTGTTTGATACCGACGTCGTCTAAAGTATTGAGTTGGCTCACAAACGTATCCAATTTTTTTATATCATCGAAATTAGCTGTGTTTTGCAGCAGCACGAGTTGTTGTCCGGGTTCTACATTGTCTCCGTCTTTAACAGCTAAATTAGAAATGTAACCGCCGGCACGTGCAATGACCGGAACAGGTGGGTTTTCTGTCGTCATGGCAATTTGTCCGTTAATAATGTCCGGATATTTTACGATGTAACTGACAAACAACAAAGCCAATACGCTCAAAAAAACGACGGTTGTTCCCCAACGCACCATCCAGCCGGGTGGTGTACCGAGTATTTCCTGCACGTCATCGCTACGTAATTCTATTTTTTCGTAATCTTCCATAACATATTTTGGATTTACGATTTATGATGCAATATATTTTCGCAAAAATCGTAAATCGTAAATCTTTTAAACTCCTAATTCCAATTGATTTTTTACCAAACCGTAATATGTACCTTTAAAAGAAGTGAGTTCGTCGTGCGTACCCATTTCTACGATTTGTCCGAGTTCGAGTACCACTATTGAATCCGCATTTCTGACGGTGCTTAAACGGTGTGCCACTACAACCACCGTTTTACCGGCAAAAAATTCATCTAAGTTATTCAAAATTTGCTTTTCGTTCGTCGAATCCAAGGCATTGGTGGCTTCGTCGAAGAAAATATACTCCGGATTTTTGTAAACAGCGCGTGCAATCAGCAACCGTTGTTTTTGTCCTTGCGACAAACCGACCCCGTCTGCTCCGATTTTTGTGTTATAACCCAACGGTAACGATTCTACATAAGATTGAATATTGGCGACGCGCACGGCTTGCAAAAGTTTTCTTCTATCAACACTCGTATCGCCTAATGCGATGTTATTGGCGATGGTATCATTAAAAATAAAACCTTCCTGCATTACCACACCGCATTTGTCGCGCCATATACTCGGAACAATATTTGCCAAATTCACATCACTCAATAAAATTCTGCCTTGCGTCGGCGAATAAAAATTCAATAATAGTTTTAATAAAGTAGTTTTTCCGGAACCGCTTGATCCTACAATGGCTAAAGTTTTTCCGGCAGTAATTTTCAAATTCACATTTTTGAGTGCAAATGCCGTGTGCGCTCCGCCGTACTGAAACGATACATTTTCAAGAAGTAAATCTTTTCCTTCGGGTAGGATGGAAAGTTTATTTGCCGCGCCTTTATCTTCGTCATCTTTTTCGTGAATTTCGTTCAAGCGTTCTAAAGATATTTTTGCATCTTGCCCCATTTGTATCAGTTGTACGAACTGCTCTAAAGGTGAATTGAGTTGTCCGATAATGTACTGAATAGATAACATGACACCGATAGACATTTTTCCTTCGGTCACTGCTTGTGCGGCAATAAAAGTTACAACGATATTTTTTAATTCATTCAGAAACGAAGTGCCGGCGTGTTGCCATTGTCGTAAAGCTAAATAACTTATGGATACGCGATAAAGTTTTGCTTGAGTGCGTTCCCATTCCCAACGTTTTTGCCGTTCGGCATTGTGCAGTTTTATTTCGTTCACACCGGAAATCAATTGTATAAGAGTAGATTGATTTTCCGCCATTTTATCGAACCGTTTATAATCGAGTTCTTTGCGTCGTTTCAAAAAAATGATTATCCAAGCGAGATATAATCCGGTAAACAAAAGATAAATAAAAAATATAGAGACATTATAAATCAATAAAACGAAACCGAAAACGATAAAATTAATAATCGCAAAACCCGATGAAAGAATGCTGGAAGTCAAAAATTGTTCTACGCGCTGATTGTCGGCGATTCGTTGCATGAGATCGCCCGTTTGTTTCGAGTCAAAAAAACGCGGCGGTAATTTCATTAATTTGATTAAAAAATCCGAAATCAATGAAATATTTAAACGCATACCTAAGTGCATTAAAATCCAGCCGCGAATAAAGTCAACGGAAGTGGAAGACAAAAACAAAACTATTTGCCCGATTAAAATGAGTTTGATAAAACCTAAATCTTTGGTGTTGATGCCGATATCGACGACGGCTTGCGTCAGGAATGGAAACGCCAATTGAAGTAAAGATCCAGCAATGAGTCCGATGAAAATCTGCCACAATAATGCGCGGTATTGGCGCAAATACAAAAACAAATGCCCGAAACCCGAACGGTTTTGTTTTACGCCTTCGCGCTCGTAAAAATTAGGTGTTGTTTCAAATAAAAGAATGACACCTTGTTGTTGTCCGTCGCGTAAAGTACTTGCCCAACCGTCTAAAAAATCTTCTTTAGTAATTTTAAATTTCCCGGAAGCCGGATCTGCCACGTGAACATACTTAGCATCTACTTCATACACAACAATAAAATGTTGTTGTCGCCAATGCGCCACAAGGGGTAAAGGCAAACCTTTTTCCAGTCTGTCCCAATCTACTTTTGCCGCTAATGTACTGAACCCGATTTTTTCTGCACCCGCTGCAATATCCATCAACGACACGCCGTCTTTTGCAATATAAGTAAGGTCACGCAAATATTCCAAAGAATAAAAACGCCCGTAATGCCGCGAAATCATGCGCAAACAGGTTGCGCCACAATCCATTGCATCGTGTTGCTTATAAAAGGGAAAAGATTTGGGCATATTAAATCGGTAAACTTTTTAGTCGGTCAGTCGGTCAGTCTTTCAGTCGGTTAGTCAAAGCGTTTTGACCAACCGACTGAAAGACTGACCGACTAAATAATTTGCTTCATAATATCTGTTTCAGCAAACTGACCAAAAAATGTACCATAAACGGGTTTAAGCTTCTCAAAGCTGTTGTATTTAGAATGCGGCTATAACCGATTAGAAAACGGTGGTTTAATTAATAATTAATAATTAATAATTAACAACACAAGTATAGATAGGTATTGATTATAAATTAATAAATTACCGGTAAAAACTTAATTTTATGCTGAAATTAATTATTAATTATTAATTCCCCGCCTACATCATCCCGAAAATTTTTGCGTATTTCATCAATTCGCCCGGATTCGATACTTTGATTTTGCCGAACATAAAAGCTGTCATCGGATTTTGTTCTCCTTTAACTATTTTCATAAGCGTATCGTCTTTAACGGTGACGGTGCATTTCGCTTCGCCTATTAAGCCGTCTTCGATATCCAATTTACCATCCTCGATTTTCACGGTTTTTTGTCCGCCGTTTTCGCCCGTAATGTCGAAATGAAACACCGTATTGTGTCCGGCAATCGCGTCGGTATTAATTTTTGATTTTAAATCGTTGATAAAAGTAAGTGCGTCCACGTTATATTTATTTTTAATGATGAAAAATGGTGGCATAGACGGCGATTTATCGCATTTCGCGTTTAGTACGCCTATATTTAATCGCAAATTTTTGAACCTTAACATGAGACGCGATAAATCGCCGTCTCTACAATGATTTAAATGGTGATTTTATTTTTTCCAAAACAATTAAAGCGTCATTAACTTTAATTAAACCTGCTCCTTTATGCAAAAGATTTTGTCCGAACTTTATTTTATGTTCATGCGCTCTGTATTGCGCTAAGGTGCGCGTCGGTTCTTTACCGGATTCGCCTGTTTCTTGATTTATGGTCGGTACGCCACATCTTGAGCACAATTTAACACCGAAAAAATCGATGTTGTTTATACTGAAATGCGCCATTTCATCTTCGTCGTGCGCTTCACCGCCCGTAAATACGATATTCGGACGAAAACGGTTGATATTTATTTTATCGGGTAAAAGTGAATTCAATTTATCCAATGCAGCCTCACCAATTATCAAAGTCGGATAACCATCGCTGAAACTCGTGATTTCATAATCGTGCGCATACTTATTATCTACAAACCGCAACGATTTTTCGGGCATAAATACCAATCGGCTTTTAAATTTCAAAATTTCCGAGAACCATTTATCGGCTTCTTTATTCACGAATTGAGCTAAACACGCATCTGAAAAAACGGTTACGATCGCTTCTTCTTCTGTTTGAGGCGTGAAGGGAATTTCTATTGTACTTTTATTCAGTTTATGCGTAACTGTTAAATCTGTTTCTGAAATACCTACTTGCAATAATGCCAATTCACGGTTTTCTCTTTGCGTAATAAATCTATTATTTTCGTCTACCAACATCCATTGGCGGTCGAACTGCAAACCGAGTGTGGTTACCACAGATTCTTTGATTGAAATTCCGCCCAGAGATTTTATCGGATAAATAAATAATTCGCTGATTACATACATACTCTTTAATGCTAATTACTTACTGCTGAATCTTTTAATTCTAGATACTAAATCTTTTAATGGTAAATGGTAAATGGTAAATGGTAAATGGTAAATGGTAAATTTTAAATGGTAAATGGTAAATGGTAAATTTTTACTTTATGAGATTTATCATTTAGTATTTACCATTTACCATTTAAAATTTAAAATTATCCACCTGCTTTCTTTGTTTGTGTAAAACCTTCGTTGACGAGCAGTATTAAAATTTTATCTCTGAAATCGCCTTGCAAAATTATTTCATTGTCTTTGACGGTACCGCCAACACCGCATTTTGTTTTCAGCATTTTGCCGAGTGCTTCGATTGTATCTTCTTTACCCACGTAACCGCGCACAACAGATGCGATTTTGTTGCCTTTCAATCGTTCGAGGTGCAGGCGCAATTTTTGTTGCGCCGGCGGTAAGTCTTCTGCATCATCATTTACTTCTTCCAACTTCCAATCCGGATTTGTAGAATATACCACCGAATTGTTAGTATTACTTTGATTTTTTTTCACAACGAATTATTTTTTATCATTTCAATCGTAGGATAAACTTTATCGGATATTTTTTTTCATTTACTGAAAACATTGTTTGCACGATTTACATCCGCCATTCTGCCGGAAGCATCTATTTCAATACTTTTGATGGTTGTCAAATTTTTAGGAACTGAAAAAGAATAAGTCGGAAACGTCCAAGTCCAATCGGGTAGGAGCGTGCGCGGTATTTTGGCATCTTCGATAGGTTTTTCGCCGCGCATTAAATCTAAAGGAATATAAAACAATTCTTTTTTACCGTCCGTATAAGTTACGGTAACATCTATCGGCATAATCATTAAACTGATACGCTTGAGTTCAATTTTTGTTTTACCGTTATCGTCCTTTACGTCACCGACGGCATAATCAATTGTTTTGGTGGTATTGACGAAATACTCCCGAAACCAATCCAATTTGATATCGGCATTTTTTTCTTGAACGCGAATAAAATCATTCGCATTCGGATGACGAAATTGCCACTCATCGAAATACTTCAACATTCCTTTGTTAAAATTTTCTTCTCCGACAATGTATTTTATCTGTTGTAAAAAAACGGAACCTTTTGTATAAGAACCCACTCCATATGCTGTGTTAGTATTGTAATGATCCGCGTGCGTACTCAACGCCTCTTCTTTTCCGGAAACCGCGAAACGACAATAATTTTCTACGTTTTTTTTCATCGGATCGGCAACGGGTTTTGCATCACCCATCAATTTCATTTCTTTCAACACGTTTTGTATATAACTTTCAGCAAAAGTAGTAAAACCTTCGTCCATCCAAGGATATAAACTTTCATTGGTTGCTAAAACACCTTGATACCAAGAGTGCATCATTTCATGCGCTGCTACTCCGACCAATGAATTTAAGGGACGTTCACCGGTTATGAGTGTTGACATCGGATATTCCATACCGCCGTCACCGCCTTGAACAAAACTGAAATCGGTGTATGGATATTTTCCGTAACGGTCGCGTGCAATCGCAAAAACTTTAGCCATTATATCCGGCAGTTGTTCCCATGCTTTTGTTTTATCCGAAGGAATATAAAAAAAGTGCATCAACGTACCGTCGTCTGCTTTTTGCGTAACGTGTTTGTAATTCGAATCGGCAGCCCACATAAAATCATGCACTTTTTTAGCGTTGAAATGCCAATTTATTTTTTTGTTCATCTGCAATTTTACCTCCGGAGCGTAACCTTTTCCGATTTCATTCGGATTTTGCAAAATACCGGATCCGAAGAGCGTAAACTTTGGATCTATTTTAATATTGACATCAAAATCGCCCCAAACGCCGTAAAATTCTCTGGCGATATACGGATTTGAGTGCCAACCTTGTTCGTCGTACTCGCACAATTTCGGATACCATTGCGACATGGAATAATCTACACCCTCGGCGTTGTTTCTGCCCGAACGTCGAATTTGAATCGACTCTTGTCCTGAGAAACTAAAATCGAACGTAACGGAACTGTTCGGTGCGATTTTTTCAGGCAAAATCACTTCTAAAATTGTGCCATCGACTTTTGTAATACACGATTTACCGTTGAGTTTCAAATTCGTTACGTTCAAATAACCGATTTCGTCCGGTTTTAATTTTGAAATTCTGCTGCCGACGCGCGGATCCGGATCTTCGATATTCAAACTCCTCACATCCATGGCACTCCCCGGTTGAAAAGCATTCGGATAAAGATGAAAAAAGGCTTTGTTCAAAGCATCGGGTGAGTTATTGGTATAGACTAAATGCGTAGTACCGGTGTATTGATTTTTCGCGTCATCGAAATCAACGTTCATCGTATAATCTACGTGTTGTTGATAACGCTGACAGATTTCGGGTTTCGGATTTCGGATTTCGGAACCGATTTCGGATTTTGCGTTTTTATAAACGGTCGTAGGCTTATTTGTTGAACAAGCCGATAAAGATAAAACAGAAACTACAATTACTGAAAAAGTTTTTTGCATAAAATAAATTGACTGTAGAGACGGCGATTTATCGCGTCTCTCACTTTCACGCTCTCACGAGAATGGTAAACACATACTTCATAAACATGAGACGCGATAAATCGCCGTTCTCTACGATTCAATAAAATTCAAATCTTTTCCGAAAGTTTCTTCGGTATAGAATGCTGCAACGACAGCAATACTCATCAAAATTAAACCTGTTATCCAACCGCCTGTAATATAACTGCCGGTGGCGTTGCGCAAACCTTTGAACAATAATATAATGAGCGGCAATGCACCGCGTACCATATTCGGTACGGAAACAGCAGCAGTGGCGCGTAAATTAGTGCCGAATTGTTCTGCCGACATCGTGATATATACCACCGAAAAACCGGTACCGAAACCTAAGCCGGCACAAATAAAATACATCCTCTCGGCACTTCCGCCGGTTTGTGTAAAATAAAGTATCGAAAAAAAAGTAGTAATACCGTAAAAAATAAACAAGGCTTTTTTTCTACTTTGTAAATAATTACTTAGTAAGCCTACCGTTAAATCGCCGAAAGCGATGGCGAGATAAAGATACATAATAGATTTTGCCGGGTCTATATTTTTTATCCCGAATGATTCGCCGAATTTATCTGAAAAAGTTGCCAGCACACCGATAATAAACCACGCCGGAATACCGATACATACACACCGCAAATATCGAAAAAATCTTTGGCGATTGTTGAAGAACATCAAAAAATTTCCGCGTTTAACGTTTTGTTTTTTTACTTCATCAAACAAGGTACTTTCTAAAATGCTGACGCGCAAAACCAACAACGCCAAACCCATAACACCACCGATATAAAAACATATACGCCAATCGAAATAACGGCTTACAAAAAAAGCGGTGACGGCACCGAATATACCCAAACCCGCAATTAAAGAAGAAGCGATACCGCGTTTTTCTTTCGTCAAAATTTCGTTCACCAAGGTAATACTCGCGCCCAATTCACCGGCAAGACCGACACCGGCAATAAATCGCATCAAAGTATAAGCACTCACTGTTGTCACCATACCATTGGCGATATTGGCAAGCGAATACAATAAAATGGAACCGAACAGTACGCTTACTCTGCCTTTTTTATCACCAATAATGCCCCAAATAATGCCGCCCAGCAAAAGTCCTATCATTTGAATGCTGATGATGTATTCGCCCTGCGAAAAAATTTGTTCCGGCGACAAACCCAAAGCCGCCAAACTCGGTTTGCGCACAATACCAAACAAAACCAAATCGTATACATCAACAAAAAAACCAAGCGCGCCGATGATGACAGGTAGAGAAAAAATTCCGTATTGTTTATTTGCAAGCATACGCGGCGAGAAAAAATTTCAAAGTGAGGATTTAGAAAAAGGTGAATGAAATCTTAAAATTAAATTTAAAATAACGAATATTATTTATAATTTCGAAGATTGGATCTATTTAGTGGTGTTAATTTATTTATTATCACACCGTATTTTGCTTTTGCAATATATCTTTTTGCTTCTTGGAAATTATTATTTTCTAAAGCCACTTGGGCTGAATGAACGAATTGAATCAATAAAGGGGGAAAGTTAGAAATATTTAAAGCATAAATGGAAGCCTTGTTTAAAGCACCAACAGCCTGAATTTTGTAATCTGCATCAATCGCGGCTGTAGCTGCAATCAAAGATTCATTAAATTTATCTATTGTTTCAGCGTTAGATATTACAGAAGATAGAAGAGGTAGTTTTCCCTCGGTCGGCGGCGGCGTATAAGTATTTTCAACCGGAGCAGATATAATTTTAGTTGTATGTACGGGTCCCCATGTTAACCAAGCCTTTATTAAAAATAAAAATGTGAGAACAACGCCACTACTTATAATTGGAATTTTATAATTTTTCTTCGCCGGTATTGTTTTAGATAAAACGTTTTCTTGCGGTTGTGGAGCAGTATCTATTTTAGCTAAACCCTCATGAACAATTCTGTCCGCTTTAATTTTTTTATCAAATTTAATTTTTGCTTTTCGTTCATGTTCTTTTATGTTCTCTTCGATTTTTTTATCTGCTTCAATTTTGTCCAATCTTTCTCGCTCAATTCTGACCGCTTCGATTTTTTTATCTGCTTCAATTTTGTCCAATCTTTCTCGCTCGATTCTGTCAGTTAAGGTTTTTGCTAAATGCACTCTTTCTAATTTTTCTTTTTCGCTGTTTACTAAGATTTCCCGTTGGATTTTATCTGCTTCAATCCTTTCCAATTTTTCGCGCTCGATTTTCGCTGCTTCGATTTTTTTATCTGCTTCTAATTTTACCGATTTTTCGCGTTCATTTTTATTTTCTTTTTCTAAAACATTTTCAATGTAGGCGTGAGCTTCGGTATTGTATTTGCCGAGTGGATATTTTTTTAAATAATCCCGATAACTGATGGCGGAATCGTACATAGTCGCGAAATTCCATGCTTTTTCATCGGCAAGGTCTCGCAAGTTTTGTTCTGCTTGTTTTACAAATTTTCCGCCGGAAAATTCATTCAAATATTTCAAATATGCGGCTTCCGAATTTTGGTGTAAAGCCGCTTCCCAACGATCTTTTTCGGTTTGTCTTTTAAAAAAAACAAATTGCCCACCGTCGTGTCCGGATTGATACATCGGCGAACATTCCGCTTTTTGCTCGTGATTGAATTTTACTTGTTTTGCAACTTGATCCGCTAAAAGTACAATATTAACGGCATCGTCATTTGATTTTAAATTTTTTAAAATGGCATCAGCAAACGGACTGTTAAATCCTTTTTCACCGTCAGCAACAACTCCTTTTCCGGAAGAAAAAACGTATCGCGACGGATTTTTTTCAAAATCAAGAAATACACCGTTTGCCTCTTGTGAAGCATCGCGCACCAACAAAGACCCTGAAAAACAACTATCTGAAATTAAAAGAATATGCCGCGCTTTAATAGTTTTAATAATTCCCTGTACTTCCGAATTATTTATTAAAGATGCTTTTCGTTCGCGTTTGGCATCGACAGGAACCCAAAAACCCAATTCACCATCCATATAACCGTGACCGGAATAATAAATGAGAATGCGATCATCATTTTTCAGAATATTGCGTAAACCGTCTAACTCTTCGATTATATTTTCTCGTGTAGCTTCTTCTTCAAGCAAAAAACGTAAATTGTTTTGCTCGAAATAATAATTTTGCACCAACACGTCACTTACGTCCACTACATCTTTGACGGCATTGTTTAGGTGCGCATAATTTTGATATTTATTAATGCCTATGCCCAAAAAATAATTGGTACCGCGTTTAAGCGATTCGACTACCTGTTCGGGAATATGTCCTATTGCTTTTTCCATTTGATATTAAACGTCAAGGTATTGGCAAAATTAATAAATTAATTTATAAAAATGTAATTTTGCATAAAAAATTTTTTGGGAAACTGAAGTATTGAGAGCATGTGTTTAATATGTTTTTTTAAAAACCGTGATGAAAATTAAATAAATTCCCCGAACTCAAATTAAATATAATTTTACTCCAACCTAATTCTCGGATCGAGTAAAGCATATAAAATGTCCGTAAAAATATTTAAAACTACAAAAGCTACTGCCGTAAATAATACGCTGCCGATAACGACCGGAATATCGAAATTCAACAAAGCGGTAACGGTAACTTGTCCTAAACCATTGTAAGAAAAAACACTTTCCACGAAAAAAGCACCGGCAAGCAAACCCGCAAACCAACCCGAAATTGCTGTTGTGACCGGATTTAAAGCGTTCCGCAAAACGTGTTTTATTATTATCGTTGGTTTACCGAGACCTTTTGCTTTTGCCGTGCGCACGAAATCCATTGATAGCATATCGAGCATAGTGCTGCGGGTGAGTTGCATAATTAATGCTACCGGACGAATACCTAATGCCATTGCCGGTAAAATCAGATTTTTCCATACCGTTACTTCATCGCCCGCATCGTTTATCTCGAACAAACTACCTTGTATATTCAGACCCGTATAAGCCGACAACCAATAACCGAAAATAAGCGCGAACGCCATAGCAATAATATAACTCGGCAACGAATAACCCAAAACCGATAACACAAGCGCGGAGGTATCGAACCAACTGCCGGGTTTCAAAGCTGCCAAAACGCCCAATAAAATACCTAAAAAAGATGCGATGATAATCGCCGCGAATGCCAGTACAGCTGTTTGCGGCACAGCATCGCGTAATATATCACTGACTTTTCTGCCTGTTTGATAAGATTGACGGAGATAAGGTTTTTTTAAAACCAAAACATTTTCACCGAACCGAAAAATTTTCAGATAATTGTATTTTTCCGCATTTACGGGCGAATCAGTATGAAAACTGACGGGTGAAATATCGTTGAGGTAATATGCCAACTGAACGTAAAGCGGTTTATCGAGACCCAATTCTTTTCTTTTGGCTATAACGGTCGCATTATCACTGCGCTGACCAAACGTGAGGCGCGTAGGATCAACGGGTGCTAAATAAATAATACTCGTGATGATGAGTACCACTAATACCGTCACCAATAATCCGTACAGAACGCGTTTTAGAATATAAAAAAACATCGAAAATAATAAGAATAAAAAAACCGTTGCAATTTATTGAATTTTTTAAATAAGCCTGTTATTTGTAAGTCGGTATTTCAAAAATACCAAAAATTAAAGCGTGCAAAGTTAAATTTCTTTAAATAAATTTTTTTTCAATATAAATAACAAGTGTTTAAAATTTATTAACAGTAAGGTACTTAAAAGTAAGCGTAAATTTGTCGTATAATTTTTATACAAATTTATCTTGATGAAAAAAGTTATTTTTACTTTATTTATTTTCACGACGACAATTTTCGGCGCGGCAAATATTTATTCCCAGAACAATCCGATAATGAGTTTTGAAAAAAGTGAAATTGATTACGGTAATATTTTACAAGGCAGCGACGGTACGCGCTTCTTTAAATTTAAAAATACCGGCAATCAAACACTTATCATTAAACAAGCAACCGGCTCGTGCGGTTGTACCGTACCTAAATGGCCGAACGAACCAATTAAATCCGGTCAAACCGGCATAATTGAAGTGCGTTACGAATCGACCCGATTAGGTTTTTTTTCCAAAACCGTTACCGTTGAAACGAATGAATTATCGGGTGGGCACAAATTGACGATTAAAGGAAACGTACTTGACAAGAATGCGTCACAAGTTATTACGCAACAATCGGGTTACAAATAAATTAAAATTTTCGGTTTTAAAAGTTATAAAAAACTTAAAAACAATGGTATAGAAAGATTTTTTTTTTGAATGATTTTTTTTTCGTTTTTAACTAACAATTATTAACAGTCGTTTAACAAGAATATTTTTTTATATCTTATATCTTTGAACCGTAATAAAAAATTCAGTAAAACTTATTTCAAGTTAATTTTAAACTTTCTAATTTCTCAATTTTCTAATTTTAAATTTTTAAAATGTTTTTTCCTATGAAGAAGTTTTTGGCTTTATTTTCAATGATAGCATTAGTAGTATCTTTTGCTTCCGCTCAAGCTAAAGTAGGTGGTCCGACAATGGTTTTCGACAAAACTGAAATTGATTACGGCACTATCCAACAAAACAGCGATCCGTTGCGCAAATTCAAATTTAAAAACACGGGTGCTGAACCGCTTGTCATTAAAAGCGCGCAAGGTAGTTGTGGTTGTACGGTCCCGAGTTACAAAAAGGAACCGATTATGCCCGGCGAATCTTCCGAAATTGAAGTGCGTTATGCAACCGATCGTATCGGTGCTTTCACAAAAACAGTAACTATCACTACAAATGAAGGTGACCAACCGCGCGTTTTAACAATTAAAGGAAATGTACTTGAAAAGAAAACAGAATCAGGTACGCCACTCGCTCAACCGGGTTTGGCTGCACCGAAAGGATAATTAAGATTAAGATTTTTAAGATCATACTTTTGTAGCCGCTCATGTCAAAGTGAGTGGCTTTTTTATTGTTATTATTCTGTGCAGGAAAAGTACGCCCCAAGTTTGTCGTTGTGAGAATTACCAAAGTAATTTTGACGTTCGCGCCTCCGGCGCGGTGGAAAAATACAGCATTCACAGAAATTTTATCGGCACCAGTGATGCCATTGCGTTTTGACATCAATTTTGAAAACCTTAAAATTTTACAATTCGAATTTTATTCATAGCTCTTTCTCATAGTTTTTATAACCTAATTTATTCAGCATTTCGTATTTACGCGCAACTTCGGTTGCCATTTCTTGTTTGAAAGCGATTATTTTATCGAGCAACTCAATGTCCTGCGTTGCTAAAATTTGTGCCGACAAAATGCCGGCGTTTTTTGCCGCGTTAACGGCAACGGTGGCTACCGGAACGCCGTTCGGCATTTGTACGATAGAAAGCAAAGAATCCCAACCGTCTATGGAGTTCGATGATTTTACGGGAACGCCGATAACGGGCAGAGGCGTTAATGCGGCTATCATACCTGGCAAATGTGCGGCACCGCCGGCTCCGGCGATAATAACTTTTACGCCGCGTCCGTGTGCTTCTTTGGCAAAAGAAAATAATCTTTCGGGTGTGCGATGTGCCGATACAAAAGTAATTTCAAAAGGAATTTCTAATTCTTCTAAAAATTGTGCAGCGGGTTTCATAACAGGTAAATCGGAATCGCTGCCCATAACGATACTGACTAACGGATTAAATTTCATTCAAAAATCAGGTTTACGATATAATTTACAAAAATATTTTTTGTAGTTTAATTTCTTTGGTTCATCCAACATTTTTGTGGTGATTCAAACAGGACGCTCCGGATGGAACTAACAATTTACGGCTTTGTTTTTTCTACTGACAGATCACTCCTGACGGAGTTGCAAAAAGCCTCGTAGATACGGACTGTCAGTAGCCGAAAATAAAAGAACGTGTTTAAGCTCCGTCGGAGCGACCTGTTTATCGTATTTCCACAAAAATGTTTGATGACCTATTTATTTTAAGAGCCATTCCGTTCTTCATCCTTTACCCGCATTTTTTTTCTGTTCAATATCTTTTACTACTTTTCGGATAATTTGTTTTACTTGTGCCGAAAATTCTTTTTCGAGTATCCAGTGCGAATAATTTTTATCTTTGGTTAAAACTTCTTCAACGGGTTGCCCGACGTATTTTCCGAAATTAAAAACCATTACGCCGTTAAAATCGTATTTCAATCGCTGCGTTGCATCAATAATATTGTAATCGTTGGTAAAATCGGAGAGGGCTTGAATATCTTTTTGTATCGGTGTTTCTATGGTTTTTCCTTCTTCATCAAGCAAGTTTTTGCCTTGATAAAAATTCAATTGCCCTTTAAATATTTCCACTGTTGCCCGTGTGTCTGCCATCGCATCATGTGCATCCGTTATTTCTTGTTGACAATAAAACTTCAAAGCCGCTTTTAGAGTGCGCGGTTCCATTTTATAAAAAATCCGTTGTACGTCAACTACACGGCGTATAGCCATATCAAATTCCAGACCCACGCGATAAAATTCTTCAATCAACATCGGAATATCGAAGCGCGCTGCGTTGTAACCGCTCAAATCCGCATCACCTATAAAATCGAATAATTTTTGTCCGACTTGCGAAAACGTAGGTTTGTTTGCTAAATCTTTGGGTGTAATGCCGTGTATTGACATGGATTCTTCCGAAATAGGTATGCCGGGATTGATGAACATCTGCAATTCAACCGGTTCGGGATTGTTTTTTTGAAATTTTATGAGTGCAATTTGAACGATTCTGTCGCGTAAAACATTCAAACCGGTCGTTTCCACATCAAAAAAAACTAAATCGCGCGTCAGAGAGATAGGTAAACTCAAAATATTTTATTTTAATTATTGTTAAAAGAAAAAGCTGTAACCGCGAAAAAAATGTTCGAACGTTAATCCGAATCGCAGTTAACGTCTCTCAAATAAGATTTTGCCATTTAACGCTTAAAAATTGGTTTTTGTTATACTTCATAAATACGTTTCCGGTATTAAGGTCAGACAATTTTCAAATTCAATCAAATCAATGTATCTTTGCGCGTCAAAAAAAAGTCGTCCGACTTAATTCAAAATATTAACAGAAATTATTACAAAATGAATCCATTTGACTTATTGATAATCGGTAGCGGACCCGGCGGTTATGTGGCTGCTATCAGAGCATCGCAACTCGGTATGAAAGTAGCAATTGTAGAGCGTGAATCTTTGGGCGGTATTTGTTTGAATTGGGGTTGCATTCCGACGAAAGCGCTTTTGAAAAGCGCGAATGTATTCGAGTATATTACTCACGCCAAAGATTACGGCATAACGGTAGCAGAATTTTCACCGGATTTTCCGGCAATGATAAAAAGGTCGCGTAGAATAGCGGACGATATGAGCAAAGGTGTCAATTTTTTGATGAAAAAAAATAAAATTACTGTCATAACAGGTAACGCCGTTTTGTTGGCGGATAAATCGGTGGAAGTAACAGCGACAGACGGACAAAAAACGGCTTACAAAGTGCCAAACGTAATTATTGCAACCGGTGGACGCGCCAAAGAGTTACCTAATATAAAAATTGACGGGAAAAAAGTGATTGAATACCGCAAAGGTATGACTTTGGAGCAACAACCTAAGAACATGGTGGTTGTCGGTGGCGGTGCTATCGGTGTTGAGTTCGCTTACTTTTATCACAGTATCGGAACAAAAGTAACCGTCGTAGAATTTTTGGAACAAGGTTTGGTGCCGCGAGAAGACGAAGATATTTCTAAAGAATTAAATAAAATTTTTAAAAGAAAAGGTATTGATGTTTTATCAGGTACGGCGGTTGAATCGGTGGATATTTCAGGCGAAGTTTGCAAAGTAACCGTGAAAAATCGCGCGACCGGAACAGTAAGCGTAATTGAGTGCGATATTATATTGTCGGCAGCCGGCGTTACGCCCAATACAGAAAATATCGGTTTAGAAACTTTGGGAATAAAAACCGAACGCGGGCATATTGTAGTAGATGATTTTTATCAAACTAATATAAAGGGTTTTTATGCTATCGGCGATGTGGTAAATACACAAGCTCTCGCACACGTTGCAAGTGCTGAGGGTATTACTTGCGTGGAAGCGATTGCCGGATTGAAACCGCATAAAATTGATTATAATAACATTCCCGGTTGTACTTACTGTTCACCGGAAGTAGCATCGGTCGGTTATACTGAAAAAGCGGCACGTGAAGCGGGTTACGAACTGAAAATCGGAAAATTTCTTTTCACTGCACTCGGTAAAGCTAAAGCGGTGGGCGCACCGGAAGGTTTCGTGAAAGTAATTTACGACGCTAAATACGGTGAATGGCTCGGTTGTCACATGATCGGTTACAACGTCACCGAAATAATTGCCGAAGCAGTCGTAGCGCGTAAATTGGAAACAACCGGACATGAAATTTTAAAATCCATTCACCCGCATCCGACAATCAGCGAAGCCGTTATGGAAGCAACGGCAGCAGCTTACGGCGAGGTGATACATTTATAATATCGGTCGGCTGGTTGAGTTAGTTAGATAGTTGGTTAGTTTTTAAAAAAATATTTTAAAATATACCCGCGCGCAAACTTTCGCAAAATTTTAAACTTTGCGAAAGTTTAAACTATCCAACTGACCAACTGACCAACTAACCAACTAACTCTCTCTTGCGTACAAAAAAAACAGGCGGCAGAAAAGTAAACGTTGTAACTCTGGGTTGCTCGAAAAATATCGTGGATTCAGAGAATCTGATGACGCAATTGGTTGCGAATGCTTACAAAGTAAAGCACGACAGCGACGCTCGTGCAGACATTGTCATCGTCAATACCTGCGGATTTATTGATTTGGCAAAAGAAGAATCCGTCAATACGATTTTGCATTATGCCGACGAGAAAAAAAACGGTCATTTAGAAAAACTTTATGTTACCGGTTGTCTTTCGCAACGCTACAAAGATAATTTAGAAGCGGAAATTCCGGAAGTTGACGCTTTTTTCGGTACACTCGAAATGCCGCAACTATTGGCACAACTCAACGCTGATTACAAACACGAACTCATCGGCGAGCGTATGATTACGACACCGAAACATTTTGCTTATCTCAAAATTTCGGAAGGATGTAATCGCACTTGCTCTTTTTGTGCTATTCCGCTCATGCGCGGACAACATATTTCGCGCTCGATTGAATCACTTGTACATGAAGCCAAACATTTAGCAAAAACGGGTGTGAAAGAATTGATTTTAATTGCACAAGAACTCACTTATTATGGTCTGGATTTGTATAAAAAACGAGAAC
The DNA here is from genome assembly GCA_038226035.1 of Chitinophagales bacterium. Lineage (GTDB taxonomy): Bacteria > Bacteroidota > Bacteroidia > Chitinophagales > Saprospiraceae > JAAFJT01. The sequence continues at coordinate 226,340 of JBBRQS010000002.1, forward strand.
TGCCGGCATTGCTAAAAGCACTGAACGGTGTGGAAGGTATTGACTGGATTCGTTTGCATTACGCTTATCCGAGTAAATTTCCGATAGAAATTTTTGATGCCATGGCAGAGTTACCCAAAGTGTGCCATTATTTAGATATTCCTTTGCAACATGCTAACGACGACGTTCTGAAGCGGATGCGCCGACAAATTACACAAGCCGAAACGATTGCACTCATAGAAATTGCAAAGCAAAAAGTGCCGGATATCGTCCTTCGCACTACTTTTTTAGTGGGTTTTCCGGGTGAAACTGAGGAGGAATTTAATGATTTGTGTAATTTCGTAAAAAAACAAGAATTTGATAGAGTAGGGGTTTTTCAATATTCGCACGAAGAAAGTACCATTGCTTATGAAATGCAGGATAATGTTTTACCTGAAATTAAAGCCGAAAGAGCGAGTATCATCATGGAAATTCAACGCGAAATTTCTTTGAAAAAAAATTTGGATCGCGTCGGAAAAACCATGCGTGTTTTATTCGATAAAAAAGAAGGCGGTAAATTTATCGGTAGAACACAATACGACTCGCCCGAAGTAGACAATGAAGTTTTGCTGGATGCCAAAAACAATTACGTGCGCATCGGAGATTTTGCCGACATCAAAATAACCGAAGCTACTGAATATGATTTAATCGGTGAGGTTTCGTAAAAAAAATTTGTACTTCAGATTAAGTAAATTCAAGTAAAATAATCTTGTAAGTAAGTTCGGTGTTTGATTATTGTGAATTAGTATTTACCTTTGTACAAACGAACAACAATTCACGGACCCTAACAACATGCTAAAAAAAAATACTGTTAGCCTATATTACCTAATTTTCTTTTCAATATTTTTTTTTACCGGAATTATATCCGCTCAAACGGATTTATCGGTAAGTGTTTCTTCAAATTCATCTACTTACACGATTGGCGGTTATATCACCTTCGATGTTACCGTAAAAAATATCGGTGCCAATGCCGCGACCGGTATTCACTGCAATATTCCGTTTCCCGGCAATGTAAGTGGTACACCTTGTAATCATGCTACTATCGGATATTGGGAAAATTATGCCGTTAACGGTACGATCAGTGGCGATTGGAAAAATTTTACAGATTTAGCGGCGGGAGACTGCACCGTTTTGCGTTTTAAGCTATACGTGGTGAGCGGAAATTCTTTTACAGTATCCTCAAGCGTAAGTTCTACAACAACTGATACTGATTTGAGTAATAATTCGTCTTCTATAACCGTAAATGCCGGAGCAGCTTCACCGGATAATACGCCGAGTGATTGTGCTTATCCATTAAGTTCTATCAATTGTCCGAATATTGTAAGTTTATTGCTCACGGCAACCACAAATTTGAATGAAGTAAACACTTATATCGGTAATAATACGCGCGATTTTCCGACACAAGCTAACTTCACTTATACATTTTCGGTCGCTAATTCATCTGCAAAATCCGCAACGAATGTTACGGTTCAAGCAAGCTTGCCTCCGGGAATATCCTACGTATCTTCTTCAACCGGTGTCGGAACTTATACCGTCAATACGGGTGTTTGGGCTATTCCGGTTGTTCAAGGCAATACTACAACTACGCTCAACATAACCGGTTACGCGAACGCAGGCGGAATTATAACTGTCAACGGTCAAATTACCGGTGTTGACCAGCCTGACTATAACAAGCCGTATGCAGTTGTTCCAAAATCTATTACCGGTTTATTGGCAGATTTATCCGTTTCAACGGTACTCGCCGGCAATACAACTTACCCTATTAAAATCGGGCAAGTTTTGAATATTATTACGACGCTGACAAATAACGGACCAACGCGAGCGGAAGGTGTAAAAGTGCGGGCATTAGCACCGGTGGGTGCAAGTTTTATTTCCGCAACGCCGGATTTCGGTCAATATTGGGTTTCGAAAGGCGTTTGGTTATTGGATTCTACGGCAGTAAATGCTGATCAAGATCACTTCGGTTTTACGATTCAAGCGGGAGAAACAAAAACTTTAACGATGACTGTAAAAACGACACCTTTCGGAACTTTTGATAATTTCAGAGAAGTGCGTTCATCTAATATGCCTGACCCAAATTCAATTCCTTCAAGTTGCGATCAGGGTTTAGGTTGCAATTTCGAAAGCGAAAATGATTTTAATAAATTGACAATAACAGTCTCAAATATATTTTTACCGATTGAATTGAGTGCATTCACGGCAAAAAAACAAAAAAATAATATCCAACTGAATTGGCAAACTTTGTTAGAAGATAAACTTACTTACTTTGACATTGAAAAATCAATAGATGGTTTGAATTTTCAAGCCGTCGGTACACAAAAAGCAAATAATAAACCTTCTGAATATACTTTTACCGACAATGATAATTCCGGCAGTATCTTCTATTATCGTCTGAAAATTAATGAATCAGACGGCTCAAGTTATTATTCGAGAACGATTTCTGTGGAAGGCGATAAAAAAGATTTCAATATCACGAAAATGTTTCCCAATCCAACCGACAAAATATTAAATATTGAGTGGCAATCCGTTGATGCCGCGCCCGTCAATTTTATTTTGACAGATGTATTAGGGCGTATCGTTTCAAAACAAAATGCGGATAGTCGCGAAGGCGTTAATCGATTTAAAGTTGATACAGATGCTTTTAATTCAGGCATTTATTTTTTAACCGCCGAACACAACGGAGTTCGGGAGATAAAACAATTTTTTAAAAAATAATTATGATTCCAAATTTTTTTAGAAATAGTTTTTCAAAAATTAATTTTTTATTTTTTTCAAAAATTAATTTTTTATTTTTTGTTGTTTTTTCTTTTCAAGAAAAAATATCCGCACAAGATTTTGATTATTCATTTTTGAAAGATTTACAAAATCATAGAACAACTGCCGGCGTCGATATAAATAATTTTATTACGAAAACCTCACCGTATTTGAGCGTCGGTACGCCGATAATTATGTTCGGTGTCGGTTTACTCGAACACAATTCGGATTTACGCGACAAAGGTTTACAAACCGGGATTGCAGTCGGTGCTACCATAGTTGAAACTTATGTTTTAAAAAAAATTATTGATCGTCCGCGCCCGTTTGTTACGCATCCGGATATTATTCCTTACACGTTTGAAACCGATGCTTCTTTTCCGAGTGGGCATACTTCAGCCGCATTTTCTTTAGCCACTTCTTTAAGTTTGAATTATCCGAAATGGTATGTTATTGCGCCTGCGTTTTTATGGGCAAGTGCAACAGGATATTCCAGATTATATTTAGGCGTACATTATCCAACAGATGTTTTAGCGGGTGCGGTTTTGGGTGCCGGTACTTCTTGGTTGGCTTATAAAATAAATAAAAAATATTTTTCTAAAAAACCGAATCCCATCAGCTTCAATCCGACAATTTTTTAATTTCGGTATTAAAATTTTCGAAACAATCTTTACTAATCGTAAATCCATTTAGTGTTTAAATCCGTTTCCGATAAATTTTAAAGCGTCCACCAAACCGGTACGCCAATATTCCCAAGTATGCGCACCATCGCGCATCCGGAACTCGACAGGAATATTTCTTTTGCGCATCAGTGTATGTAATGCGTCGTTTCCTCTGAACAGAAAATCATCGTCGCCGCAATCGAAATACCAACGAACTTTTTTCAATGAATCCACCGGTATAATTTCCATAAAATGCAATACCGAATTTTGTTGCCACTTTTCTCCAATTCTATCTTGCGGTTTTATATTTTTTCCGTAAATTGATTCAAACCGCGAGTTAAAATCATAGTCCGTAAAGACATTCACCACTTCGTCGTCTGTTCTGATAGCACTGCTTAATCCGGCACAAGATTGAAAAACATTTAAATTTTTAGCGGCAAACAAAGCCGAACCGTAACCACCCATTGACAAACCACTGATTGCGCGATAATTTTTTTCCGCTTTTGTGCGGTAGTTTTTGTCAATATAAGGAATAAACTCTTTGATGAAAAAATCGGCATATTTTTCCGGACCGACTTCTTGATTGACATACCAAGAGTTTTGTCCGTCAGGCATCACAATAATCATGTCCGGAATTTCGCCGTTTGCTATCATTTTATCTGCGGTTCTGTTTGCTTCTCCGCTTTGTATCCAATCATTTTCGTTACCGGAAAATCCGTGCAATAAATACAGTACCGGATAACGCCGTTGTGATGTCGCATAATCGGCGGGTAAATAAATTGAAAATTTATTCTCTCTGCCTAAAAAGTTACTTGTAAGTTTCAAACCTTCCAATACCGTTCCTTTTGTACACGGCGTTTGCGGTTGTGCATAACCGTTAAGACTTAAAATAAGTAATACAAAAAGTAATTGTTTTTTCATAAAATTTTTTTTGATTTAATGCAAACATACAAATACTTTTTGGGTTTAAAAAAATATAATTAACGTAAATTTTTAAAAATAAGGTACAACGTGATTTAAAACATTACTCTACACTCGGTAACTCAATAGTAAAACAAGCACCGCCGTTTCTATTGTTTTCCACTTTAATGTTGCCTTTATGAAACTCTATGAAATGTTTTGTTATGTACAAACCTAAACCACTTCCTTTCGGTTTTCCCGATTCCGGATTATCTAATTGCGTAAATCGCTCGAAAATAAATTTTTGATGTTTCGGAGAAATACCCAAACCGTTGTCGGCTACATGACAATTGATTTTATTATCGGTTTCGGTTAAATATACATCTACTCGACCGTTTTCGGCATCGGCGAATTTAGCGGCATTGGACATGATATTTATCAATGACTGCGTAATTCTGTCTGCATCACCCATTATAAAAATGGGTTTGTCGAGTAAAGTTAAAGTTGTAATTACGCTTTGCTCATCGAAATAAGGTTTCATAATGTCGTAAGTGTGTGCTATGAGCATATCGAAACGCAAACGCACCGACTTTCCATCTGATATATTTGATTGAATTTTTTCAATATCCAAAACTTGATTCACCAATCGCGTAATGCGTTCTGTTTCCGTGACCACGATACCTAAAAATTTATCTTGTTTGTCGCGCGGTAAATCCCGATTATCCAATAAAATTTTAGAAAACGCTTTTATTGAAGTCATCGGCGTGCGCAACTCATGGGTAACGGTAGTGATGAAATCTGCTTTTAATTGGTCGAGATGTTTGAGTTGTTGATTCGCTTGTTGCAATCTGTGCGTAAGGATTTGTAATTCATCGGATTTTTGCGCCAAAATTTTATTGGCGGCAACTATTTCTTGCGTTTGCCCCAACACTTCCAACATTTCATCTAAACTGATAGGTGCTTCCGTTACGACTGTTCCGAATAAAATGCGCGCAGAGGATGCACCCAAAGCACCCGTTAATAAAAGTTCGGCGTAATTAATAAAATCCGTGTTGGCTGTCGTGATTTTGTGTAGTTGAATATTATTTTCTTTTTCATAAATATCGAGCAATTGAACAGTTCGTTCTTCACCCAAAAAACGTTTCATCAAAAAAATAATATCGTCCATTTTTGCTTCGCGCGCAACCAAGTCCGGTTCGGAGCCGTAATTGATATATTTATAAATATTCACAAAATAATCGGCTTGTGAAATTTCTGCTCGAGAAGGCGTAGTGAAGTACGATACGCCCAAAAAAATTGTTGTGTTAAACAACAGACTCCAGAAAGCTGCATGAGAAATATGATCGTAATCTTCTAAACCGAAAAGCGCGTAAGGTTTCAACCAACTCTGATTAAAATACCCCTTCGTCAAAATACCCGTATCCATCAAATGATATTCTGCGAGCGTCGGAATCGGTAAAGTAATAGCCCATATAATAAATCCCACCACTAAACCTGCCGTCGCACCTTTTGCTGTTGCACCGCGCCAAAACATACCCGCAAATACGGAAGGAGCAAATTGTGCGACAGCCGCAAAAGATACCAAACCGATGGACACTAATTCCTGGTTGGTGGCAATCAATCGCAAATACCCGAATGCCATAAAAATTATTATCAGAATACTGATGCGCCGCATACCGACAACCCAACGGGAAAAATCCGTCGCTTGATTATCTCTACGCGCTAAACTCGTGAGTAGCGGTGGCATAATCAAATGATTGCTCATCATGATGCTCAAAGCTGTCGTTTCTACAATAACCATACTGGTAGCTGCCGAAAAACCGCCGATAAAAACAATCAGTGTAATTAAATTTTGTCCGCCCGAAAGCGGCAATTGCAAAACATAACTATCCGGTTTTATGGTATCTGAAAATTGTAAAATACCGGCTAATGTTACCGGTAATACAAAAACATTGATGACGAGCAGATACAAAGGAAATAACCACATAGCTTTAGCGACGAAATCCGGATTGGAATTTTCTACTACTGCCACATGAAATTGGCGCGGCAACAATATGACCGCAAAAAAAGATAAAATCATCAACCAAAACCATTCCGTTGAGGAAGTGCTCGCGCCGGAATTTATTAATTTTAAGGCGCGATCATTCATCGCGGCTTTTGTCATTAAATCATCAATGCCGTGAAAAAGAAAAAATGTTACGTAAATGCCGACGATAAGAAATGCGGCAATTTTTATGAGTGATTCGAAAGCAATAGCAGTGATAAGTCCTTCGTGTCTTTCGTTCGGTTCTAATTTGCGTGTACCGAACAATATCGTAAACAATGCCAATGTCAATGCTACATAAAATGCCGTACTGTAATAAAAAATCGGATTTTGCGCAACAGTTATATTGGATGCCAAAATATCAAAACCATCTGATATGGCTTTGAGTTGCAGAGAAATGTACGGCACAGTACCGATTATTGTAATTAATGTGACTAAAACACCTAAACTCGTACTTTTTCCATAACGACTTGAAATAAAATCGGCGATAGATGTGATGCGTTGATTTTTTGAAATTAATATCATTTTTCGCAAAACTATCAGCCATAACGGCGCGAAAATAGTGGGACCGAGATAAATCGGCAAAAATCCGATACCTGATTTCGCCGCTTTGCCGGCACTGCCGAAAAACGTCCACGCCGTACAATATACCGCTAAAGAAAGCGCGTAGACGTATGGATTGGAGACCCAATTTTTACCGCGTTCCGATTGTTTTTCGGTGACATAGGCGATTAAAAATAAAATACCTACATAAATAACGGAAGCGAATATGTAAACAGAAACAGTCATAAATTTGCTTGATAAACGTAAATATAAACATTTGTCAAAAAAAATCGCTTAAAATTTTGGAAAATAATAATAATGCAATAATTTAGCGTTGTAAAACCAAATTCATTAATTTTTTAATTTCTTTATTTATGAGAATTTTAACATTCTTGGTGCTTTTCGCGGGCAGCTTTTTATTTTCCGGCACTTCAGTGCTTCAGGCAGCCACGCATTCCGGTATTGTCACAACAGTGAGTGCCGAGCAAATGAAAATTAACAAAAAAGCTTTCACGATGCAACGCCGAGAAGCTAAGGCTACTCACATCCTCTCTAAAAGCGGTATTGATTTGCAAGATCCGGTCAATAAATGGATGTGGTTTTGGATTTTGGGCTGGGGTGCCGGACTTGTTCTTACCATTATTGCTGCGGCAACCGTTGCATCAGGTTCTGTGGGCAGTTTCGGTTTAGTTTACGGTTTAGCAAGTTTAGCTTTTTTATTCGGAACGATAAGTTTAATAGTTTGGTTAGTGAAAAAATTCAGCTAAAATGTAGTTGAATTTTTATTGAACTTAATCCATAACTAAAAAGCCGATTTGAAATATTCCAAATCGGCTTTTTAGTTTTAAATGACAGATAACTTCAAATCATCCAGTTACCCGGTGTACTCGGCAAGCTTTCTTTTGCCAATTCATTGATATTTCTTTTTTCTAAAATGCGCAAAGTTTCGTCGCGCACTTGCATGAGCGTAAAACGAATGCTGCATGTATCTTCGTTCGGGCAATCATCACATTTTTCGTAAAAATTTTTCGACGCGCACGACACCAACGCAATCGGTCCATCAATCAAACGATACACATCCGCCAAGGTGACATCTTTCGGATTTTTCACAAAATAATATCCGCCTATATTACCTTGTTTACTGCTGATGATGCGTCCTTTTTTTAAGTCCAGCAGTATCTGCTCCAAAAATTTTTTAGGTATTTGTCCCTTTGCGGCAATATCGCTCGCTTTGGCATATTCGCTTTCTTTATTGGCAATTTGTATGAGTGCCTTTAAAGCGTATTTCATTTTTTTAGAAATCATGATTTTTAGTCGGTTAGTCAATTAGTCGGTTAGTCAGTTGGTCAGTTAGTTGATTTTTGACTAACCGACTAACTGACCAACTGACTAACCGACTAAACTATTGCCACAGTTCGCGCAAAATACGCAAAGAATTTATTTCGGGAAAATTTTCGATATGGTATTTATAATATTTTAATAAGCCGTCTATCAGCATACGTCGTTCTTGAGTCGATATTTTAAATTCATCCGGCGTAATACCGAGCATTGTATGCCAAATTCTACTTTCTTCAGGCAGTAAACAATCGGCATTACAGAATTGCGCATCAGAGAATCGTCCTTCCGTCAAATTAAAAACGAAACCATCGCTGTAACCTTCGCTTTGAGGAAAAAAGCCTAAATATCGGGACAGTTGAAACAAAAAAAATACAGGCGTATTAGCATAATTTTTTTTCATGATATCCAATTCAACGAATTGAGTGTACAAAAAATTAAATAAAGCGGCATTTTCTTCTTTTTCCCGAATGGTATACTTAATAATTTCCGCCATGAACATTCCTATTCCCGACTTAATAACGTTAAAAGGAATATCATGATACACGTATTGCAACCGCATTTCTTTCACCCGGCACAAACCTTTCGGATTGTCGTAAGCTACTAACTCCACCAAAGAAAGTGATTGTACGCTGCCCGCCGAGAGTTTAGCATGAGGTTGTCGAACACCGCTCACGATAAAACCGGTCATACCTTTAATTTCGGTATAAATTTCAGTAATGATACTCGTTTCGCCGTATTTTATGGTGTGAAGTACAATACCTTTTGTTGTGAATAGCATTTAATCGTTTGCAATTTCGGATTTTAGATTTCGAATTTTCAAATCTTAATCTTCACAAAGTTTCTAAAATTGAAATGAGTTGAACAGCTTCTTGCTCGGATAAATTTTTTCTTATTTTATGTTCAGCACAATATTTTTCGAGTTGAGATAATTTAATTTCCGCCACTAATGCTAAAAAATCACCGCGCTTCAATAGAATTTTTTCTAAAGGAGCGCGCGATTTTTTTATATAATAATCCGAATATTCATCAAACCGAATGACATTTCTGCCCGTAGACACTATACCTCTATTGTTTAAATCCGCTTGGTGCAATCTTTTTTCAATATGTTTATACAGTATAAATTTCTCGCCTTGATACAGCACTTCCGTTAAAAACAAAGTTTTATCGCGGGACAAAAGCGGTATCCTTTTAAATATATACCTTTGATGAAGCGAATCTTTCAGGATCACGCCGGTGTAATTGTTGGTGTTATAAATCGTATATTCTTTGTCATCCTGCATATACTTTACTTCATTGGTATAGGCATCTATATTCATTGAATAAGTTTGTATTGATACTGTTGTATCGTTGATGTACAATTGTCCGGTCATAAATTTTTCAAAAATAAATCCCGTACCTTCTAAACCTGGTGCTGCTTTAGTGCGCTTGAACCATTGACCGGAATTATATTGTGCCAGATCGTCGGTGGAATTTACGCTATCTACGACATAACTTTTTTGCGCCGATAAGGTACATAAAATTAAAAAAACGAAACTGAAGACGAGAGTTGTTTTTGTCATGAGTCGTAATTTTTATAATAAAATGAAATGTTTTTATTTTTAAATTCCAGTATACTTAATTGCCGGTATTTTCGGTAAAAAACCAAATTTAGTCCGGCACAAATTTTTTAAAATCAGTGTTGACATTTAACTTTGTGGAAATTAAGAAACACGCTTTTCCCTACCGATTTAATTTTTACCCCCTGTACCCCTTTTTTTATATTTTTAAGGCAATAAATGTAGCGCAAAATCCGGCAATTACACTCGCTGTAACGTAAAAAAATGCAGTTCCCCACTCATTATTCGCCATAAGTTTCACGGTTTCATTAGAAAACGTAGAAAACGTACTGAATCCGCCGCAAACACCGACTGCCAAAAACGCGCGGTGTTCATCTGTCAAAATTCCTTTCGAAACATAACCCGTAATGATACCTATGGCAAAGCAAGCTATGATATTCGTAAAAAAAGTTGCTGTAGGAAATGTTTGCGACCAACGCACCAACATTTGCGTCATACCGTAACGCATCACACTGCCGAAACCGCCACCTGAAAAAACTAAAAAAAATTTAAGCATGGAGTGTAATTAATTAATTACTTGGTTAGCCAACTTTTTACTCATATTGGTTTCACAAATTTATTGCAACAAAAATAGAATTTCTATATTTGTTTTATAGGATTCAAAATTTTGAACCCTACTCTTAATCGGGAAAATAAAATCGGGGTTCAAAATTTTCAACCCTTACAAAACGATTGTTTTTTCTCAAATTAATTTTGTGAAAGTATAGAAATTAACCCGCTAAAGTATTTGAAATCGATTGTCGTATTTCCGAGAGATTATTTTTTTCATCCGCGTTTTTATAATTAAAATAATTTCTCGTTTTCAAAAAACAAACATAATAATAACGTGCGAATAATCCGGTACTTATTGCGATTAACCAATAAATTAGTACCAAATGCGGATTATAAAAAAAACGCGAAAAAATAATGGATTGCATCCACCACGCGACCGGAAAAAACACTAAACCGGCGACGTATTGAATGGTTGTTTCGTAATCCTCTAAATTCATCCTGTTTTTTGTAAACGTAGCGAGCGACATAGGAATAATATTATTGATGAAACCGAGAGCAAAAATCGGTAAACCTGAACCTAAAATAAAAATAAATTTCAGCACAGGAAACTTTTTCACGTTCGTGTCGCGCAAATGCAACACATCAAGTTGTGAGAAATAATTTTCTAAATTTATTTTAAAAGAAAAAATATTTTCAACGTTATTTTTTTCACGGGAAATATTTATTTCAAATTTTTTTTCGGAAATTTTTTCTAAAAATTTTTTACTGCGCAAAAATTTTTCTTTCGTTGACACCGGGTTGTCATTTTGCAAAATATTTTCTACTTTTTTCAAAAAATTATCTTCGTCGGTGTCGGCACAATCTATCACTAACGGACGCATTTTGTTTTCTATAATGATTGTGAGTTCATCAACGGCTCTTTTATAGTGCTCGGGTAAATTTCCCGTTTCTTTTTTTATGTCAAACGGTTCACCGACATTTATAACCACATCGGTATTCGGTTTTTTGTGATTAAAATAAATTAATCCGACGGGTAAAATGCGCAACGGCGGTGCGTCTGTTTTCCAATCCGATAAAGCCGTCAAAACGATTCGAGAAATACCCGATTTAAACGGGCGCAATTGTCGTCCGTTTTCGCTTAACGATTCCGGTGCTAAAAAGACGGAACCGCCGGCATATAAATGGTCTATACTCCTTCTGAAAGCTTCATCATTTTTTGGCGTTTGACCGGCAGGTATATCTTTCGAACGTTGAATCGGAATGCAAAACAAAGTGGAAAAAATAACTCGAGGAATCGGATGTTTGAACAAACTGTAATTTGCCAGCAAAAACGGTCGCTCTTGGGTTTGCTGAATCGCCATTAAAGGATCCATCAAAGTATTCGGGTGATTGCAAATAACAATCAACGGACCTTCCGCGTTCAAATTTTGTGCATTCAGCACTACAACGCGCCTGAAATATAACCGCGTAGTCAACCAAGCCGTAAATTGCACTAAACGATAAATAAATTGTAGAAGTAAATTGGTATTGGGCAAGAATAATTAATAATTAATAATTGATAATTAATAATTCAGTAAATTTAACCACAAATCCATATTGCCTGTGTTCGACCTGTTATGAATTTTGCAGTTAAAACGAATTTTTTCCGCAAAATTAATAATTTCCGGCAATTAATTAAGCCGTTAAACCGTAACGTTCTATTTTCGTGGCGAAAAATGTATTTCTTTTTGTAGAGACGGCGATTTATCTCGTCTCACACGAAAGCGGCAAAAATAGTTTGCAAATAAAACAGGAGACGCTATAAATCGCCGTCTCTACACCTTACAACTATTCAATGAAAAATAAACTCGAAGATTTAAAAGAAAAACGTGCACTCGGTAAACTCGGCGGTGGCGAAAAACGCATCGACGCGCAACATAAAAAAGGAAAACTTTCGGCGCGAGAGCGCGTTCATTTTTTTCTCGACCCGAACAGTTTTGAAGAAATCGGGCAACTCGTTACTCATCGCAGCGTGGATTTCGGTTTGGAAAACGAACTGTATTTCGGCGACGGCGTTGTAACCGGTTACGGTACGGTGAACGGACGATTGGTGTATATTTTTTCTCAAGATTTTACGGTTTTCGGCGGTTCGCTTTCGGAAACACATGCCGAAAAAATTTGTAAAATCATGGATTTAGCCGTTAAAAACGGCGCGCCTTGTATTGGATTAAATGATTCCGGCGGCGCGCGTATTCAAGAGGGTGTCAATTCTTTGGGCGGTTATGCGGATATTTTTTACAGAAACGTTTTAGCTTCGGGTGTTGTACCGCAAATTTCTGCGATTATGGGACCGTGTGCCGGCGGTGCGGTGTACTCTCCGGCGATGACGGATTTTATTATAATGGTAGAGCAAACTTCGTATATGTTCGTGACCGGACCGAATGTTGTAAAAACCGTAACTAACGAAGAGGTCACTTCCGAAGAACTCGGCGGTGCCGTTACGCACGCAACAAAATCCGGCGTAACACATCTCACTGCCGCAAACGATTTGGATTGTTTGGAAAAAATAAAACAATTACTGAGTTATTTACCGCAAAATTGCCAACAAAAAACACCGAAACAACCCTATAAAATAGAAGAAGAATTTCGCGATATACTGAATACGATTATTCCCGAAAATCCGAATCAACCTTACGATATGCACGAGGTCATCAACGGCATCGTTGATACGGATTCTTTTTACGAAATTCATAAATTATATGCCGAAAATATACTTGTCGGCTTTGCGCGCATCGCCGGACGTTCCATCGGTATTGTTGCCAATCAGCCGGAAGCGTATGCCGGTGTTTTGGATGTAGACTCGTCGCGCAAAGCTGCGCGTTTTGTACGTTTTTGTGACGCTTTTAATATTCCGCTTTTAGTATTGGTTGATGTACCCGGATTTTTGCCCGGAACAGATCAAGAATGGCACGGTATTATTACGCACGGCGCAAAACTTTTGTACGCTTTCAGTGAAGCCACCGTACCGCGTGTAACCTTGATTACGAGAAAAGCATACGGTGGTGCATACGATGTCATGAACTCGAAACACATCGGTGCGGACATGAATTTCGCCTGGCCCTCTGCGGAAATTGCGGTGATGGGTGCAAAAGGTGCCTCCGAAATTATTTTCAAAAAAGAAATTAAAGAATCAAACAATCCCGCACAAAAACTTTTAGAAAAAGAGAGCGAATATGCCGAAAAATTCGCCAATCCCTACCGTGCCGCCGCTCGCGGTTTTATTGATGAAGTTATTGAACCGCACGAAACACGCCGCAAACTCATTAAAACATTTGTAATGCTCGAAAATAAAACGGTGCAAGTACCGCGCAAAAAGCACGGGAATATACCGTTGTGATTTTTATTTTTAAAAAGCCGGTGTTTAAGAATTATTTCCTAATTTAGTATACGTGAAAATTAAACCACTTTATATTATGGATAATCCCCAAAATTGGCGAGAGGATATATTTTATGTAATAACCCAATCGAATTTTAAGGCTTAAAATTTTTCAAAAACTATTTTCAAAAACTATTTTCAAAAACTATTTTCAAAAATAATTCACCAAAAATTTGTTTTTAAAAACATTTCGAGAATATCTTTGCATATCAATTCTACAAATTCTATCGAAATGATTTATTTTTTTGAAAAATATTTTCTCTAGAATTGTAGCTTGATTTTTGATTTAAGATTTAGAAAAATAATTTCATTTTAATGGATCAACTTGTTGCTGAAAAATCGGACGTGCGCGTAAAAAATATTTTAGAAAAATTAAAAAACTATGCGGCACAGTATCCGCATCAAATTTCTTTTTCGACAAGTTTCGGCATCGAAGACCAAGTGATTGCGCACCTGATTTTTACAAACGATTTACCGATTCGCGTTTTTACATTAGATACCGGAAGAAATTTTCAGGAAACGTATTCGACTTGGAATAAAACGCTGGAGAAATACGAAAAAAAAATAGATGTCTTTCATCCGATTGCCGAATCGGTTGAAAATTTGATGACAACAAAAGGACCCAACAGTTTTTACGATTCGGTTGAAAACAGAAAAGAATGTTGTTTCATTCGCAAAGTAGAACCTTTGAAACGCGCTCTGGAAAATCAAAAAATCTGGATAACGGGCATTCGTTCCGAGCAATCGGTGAATCGTCAAGATATGCAAGATACGGAATGGGACACAGCGCATCAAGTCACAAAATTTCATCCGCTATTCGATTGGACTTTTGAAGAGGTAAAAGATTTTGTCCGAACAAACAATATTCCCTACAATTCGTTACACGATAAGGGTTTTGTTTCAATCGGTTGCGCGCCGTGTACACGTGCTGTAAAACCCGGAGAAGATTTTCGCGCCGGTCGTTGGTGGTGGGAAGATACCGGCAAAAAAGAGTGCGGACTGCATTAATAGGAATTAATAGTAAAAATTAAAATTAATTCTGTCAACCTAAAATCTAAAATCGTAAATCGAAATAATGAATTATTTAGATCAACTTGAATCGGAAGCCATATATATCTTGCGTGAAGTTGCGGGTCAATTTGAACGCCCGGCTTTGCTCTTTTCCGGCGGAAAAGATTCAATTGTTTTGGTGCATTTGGCAATGAAAGCGTTTCGTCCCGGAAAATTTCCTTTTCCGTTGGTGCATATTGATACCGGCCATAATTTTGAAGAAGTTTTAAATTTTCGTGATGGTTTGGTCAAAGAATTAGGTGAAAAACTCATTGTTCGCAAAGTAACCGATAGTATAAAAAAACATCGCCTCGAAGATGCGACCGGAAAGTATCCGAGCCGCAATGCGCTCCAAACTTATGCTTTATTGGATGTGATTGAAGAATTTGAGTTCGATGCTTGCATCGGTGGAGCGCGACGCGACGAAGAAAAAGCGCGTGCGAAAGAGCGCATTTTCAGCGTGCGGGATGCTTTCGGTCAATGGAATCCGAAATTGCAACGTCCGGAATTATGGTCAATTTTAAACGGAAAAATCAGAAAAGGTGAAAACGTGCGCGCTTTTCCGATTTCAAATTGGACAGAGTTAGATATCTGGAATTATATTAAACGCGAAAATATAGGGCTGCCTCCCATTTATTTTGCTCACGAACGCACCTGTGTGCGTCTTGATGACGATAGACTATTGGCGGTAACGGAACATATTCACCTCGAACCGACTGATGATATTGTCGTTCGGCAAGTGCGTTATCGCACAGTCGGCGATGCGACTTGTACGGCTGCGGTTGAAAGTGATGCCGATACGCTCGAAAAAATTATTGCCGAAGTGATTGACGCAAAAATTTCCGAACGCGGTGCGACACGCTTAGACGATCGTATTTCGGAAGCCGGCATGGAAGACAGAAAAAAGAACGGATATTTTTGATTTACGATTTTGGATTTACGATTTTCGTCAGAACACGATTTAAAATTATTACTGCGATTGATAAGATGGCGATGACATTTCAAAATCTTCAAAATCATTTAATATCCCTCTAAATTTTGTTCATAAAAAATCGCAAATCAAAAAAATCTCAAATCAATAATCAAAAAAACCGCAAATACAAAATCGTAAATCGTAAATCCAAATATGGATATTCTAAAATTTATTACCTGTGGCAGTGTTGATGACGGAAAAAGTACGCTCATCGGTCGTTTATTGTATGACTCAAAAGCCGTTTCTCTCGATATTTTAAACGCGATAGAAGCGCAAACAAAAAATAAAGATAACGGCGATATTGATTTGGCGTTACTCACCGACGGCTTGCGCGCCGAACGCGAACAAGGTATCACGATTGATGTTGCTTACAAGTATTTTACGACTCCAACACGCAAATTTATCATTGCCGATGCGCCGGGACACGTACAATATACGCGAAACATGGTAACAGGCGCATCAAACGTAGATGCGGCAATTGTTTTGATTGATGCGCGACAAGGCGTGATTGAACAAACTACGCGACATTCGCTCATCACTTCTTTGTTGGGGATTCCGCATATTATCGTGGCGATAAATAAAATGGATTTAGTAAATTATGATGTGGAAGTTTATAACGGTATCGTAGAAGACTACGTAAAAATCGCCGCGAAACTTAATATGCACGATATTAACTTTGTTCCGATTTCAGCTTTGAGAGGCGATAACATCGTACACGAATCTCTGCATACGGCTTGGTATTCCGGCAAAACTTTAATCGAGCTATTAGAAGGCATTGAACTCGCCGCCGATAAAAATTTAGCCGATGCGCGTTTTCAAGTGCAATATGTCATTCGTCCGCAAACCGAAGAACTGCATGATTATCGCGGTTATGCCGGACGCATTCAAAGCGGTGTGTACACAAAAGGCGATAAAGTTATAGTGCAACCCGCCGGCATTGAAACAGTTTTAACAAAAATAGAAACAAATGGGATAGAGGTAGAAACAGCTTCTGCAGGGCAATCCGTTATTTTTCATTTAGAGAACGATATTGATATTTCGCGGGGTGATAGTATATTGGTGCAAAACGCGCTCAATAACATTCAAGTGGATAATGAAATTTCTGCAACACTCTGTTGGTTCGACGATAAACGTCCTTTAACCAACGGCACTAAACTTTTGTTGCAACATAACTCCGCGACCTCAAAAGCTGTAATTAGTGAAATAGAATACAAATTAGATCCGTCCACATTAGAAAAAATAGTAGCTCCCGAAAACGTATCTTTGAACGATATTGTGCGCGTTCATTTAAGAACGGCGCATCCGATTGTTTTCGACAATTATAAAAAAAATCGCCAAACCGGTGCGTTTATTCTCATCAACGAAAATACGCACAATACGGTAGCGGCGGGAATGATAGAAGTTTAGTTGGTTAGTTGGTTAGTTGATTAGTTGGTTAATTAAATAAAGCCAACCAACTAACCAACTAACACTAACCAACAAAATAAAATGGGTAGATTGACAATCGTCGGTGCCGGTATCGGGGACCCGGATTTATTGACCATAAAAGGAAAAAAAGTACTCGAATCTGCCGACGTTGTTTTGTATGATGCACTGGCGAATGAAATTTTGTTGAATTACGCACCTGAAAGCGCATTGAAAATTTTTGTCGGCAAAAGACGCGGCTACAAAGCATTTCAACAAGAAGAAATAAACGACATGATCGTAAAATACGCGAACGAGCGCGGTCATGTAGTACGGTTAAAAGGCGGTGATCCGTTCGTTTTCGGTCGCGGACGTGAAGAAATGTTAGTGGCAGAAGCACACGGAATTGAAACGGAATATGTTCCGGGCATTTCGAGTGCTATTGCCGCCGCCGGAGTGTTGCATATTCCGGTTACGTTTCGCAATACGGCGCGCAGTTTCTGGACAATAACCGCAACAACAGAAACCGGAGAAATTTCTGAGGATATTGCTTTAGCCGCTAAATCGAATGCAACAATTATAATTTTGATGGGTTTAGCACACATAGAACGTATTGCTGAAATTTTTTGCTTCGAAAATAAACAGAAATTACCTGTTGCTGTTATTCAGAATGCATCGTTACCAATACAAAAAATTGTGATTGGAGAAATAGAAAATATCGTGAAAAAAATAAGAGAATCAGAATTAAAACCACCGTCAGTTATTATTATCGGAGAGGTAGTGACTTTAGGAAGTATGATTTAAAAAGTATGAAGTATAGAGTATTAAGTATTTTCTTATAATATTTCATACTCTGTACTTCATACTTTTGAAATCATACTTTATACCCTATAATCCATAATTTTGAAATCATATTTCATACTTTAAAGATCATGCAAGCACCATTAGGTTTAGATACACAAGTTCTCAACGATTTATTTATTCGTTACGACGACAAGCAGCTGTTGTGGTTGAGCGGTTATTTGTATGGTTTATCGGTAGCTAAAAATGCAACGGGTTTCGGTGCGGATACTAAACTTGCGCCCGGCATAATCGGTAACGGTATTGCCGAAAAATTACCGCCCGTGACGATTCTCTACGGTTCGCAAACCGGTAATACAAAAAAAGCGGCGCAAAAAGCCGGTGAACAAATAAAAGCAAAAGGTTTTGATGTGAATGTGATGGATATGGCAGAGTATCCGACTAAAAAACTGAAGGATGAAAAATTACTTTTTATTGTGGTAAGTACCTATGGAGAAGGCGAACCGCCGGCTGCTGCCGAAGAATTACATAAATTTATTACCGGTACGCGCGCTCCGAAACTACCGGATACAAAATTTGCGGTGCTTGCTCTCGGCGATTCGAGTTATGTAGAATTTTGTAAAACAGGCGTGGACTTCGATACAAAACTTGAAGCACTCGGTGCAAAACGTTTAACCCCGCGCGTGGATTGTGACGTGGATTGGCACGACAAAGCAGATGAGTGGATAGAATCAGTTCTGAACAGTTTAGAAATCCCCAAATCAAGTTCTAATGGTTATGCAATAACAAGTTTAACAAACGGAGCGGTTAAAACTTTAGAAAAAAAAGTTGAATATTCCCGCAAAACTCCGTTTGCAGCCGAAATTCTTGAAAAAATTCAACTCAACGGACGAGGTTCTACTAAAGAAACCTGGCATCTTGAATTTTCGCTTGCCGATTCGGGTATTGTTTACACACCGGGCGATGCGCTACATATTCTACCGACAAATTCTGAAAGAATTGTCGCCGAAATTCTGAAAGTATCTCAACTCGACCCCAAAACAGTAATAGAGTGGGAGAGTGGCACTTCAACTTTAGGCGAAGTACTATTGAATAAAGTAGAACTTTCGGTAATCACGCGCGATTTTTTGAAAAAATATGCTGAAATCAATACAGGCTCATCGTTCATCGTTCATCGTTCATCGTTAGAAGCAGATCCAAAAAAATTGCATGAATATGTTTACGGTAGAGACGTTGTAGATGTTTTGAATGAATTCCCGACCGATCTCACGGCTCAAACTTTGCTTTCGTGTTTAAAAAAAATGCCTTCCCGTGCCTATTCCATTGCATCGAGTTTATCGGCGCATCCGGACGAAGTACATTTGACGGTCGGCGCCGTTCGTTACGAAAAATACGGCAGAGCGAAACAAGGCGTTGCTTCAGGTTTTTTGGCGGATAGGAAAAATATCGGCGATTCGGTGAATGTTTTTTTAGAAACCAATGAGTTTTTTAAATTACCTAAAGATAATAAAACGGATATTCTGATGGTCGGACCCGGCACAGGCATTGCGCCTTACCGCGCCTTCGTGGAAGAACGCGCAGAAACCGGAGCGGAAGGAAAAAATTGGTTGGTGTTCGGCAATCCGCATTTTACGACCGATTTTTTGTATCAATCGGAATGGCAAAACTATTTGAAAAAAGGTGTACTCACGCGATTGGATTTAGCTTTTTCCAGAGACCAAGCAGAAAAAATTTATGTGCAACATCGTTTACTGCAAAAATCAAAGCAAGTTTGGGAATGGATAAATAACGGTACAACACTCTACGTTTGCGGCGACAAAAATAAAATGGCGAGTGATGTAGAACGCGCTTTCGTGGCAATCGCACAAAAAGAAGGGAGTTTAACGGAGGAAAAGGCAACGGAGTTTATTAAAAATTTGAAAAAAACGAGACGATATCTTGAGGATGTTTATTAACTAATGGTTAATGGTAAACTGTAAATTCTTTTTTTGAAATCCGTTTACCGTTTACCGTTTACCATTTACCATTTTAATAATGAAACTTTCAGAAGTAGAAATAGCGAAAGATAAAAGTAATTATTTGCGCGGTACCATTCGCGAAAGTTTGAGCAACGACGTGACGGGTGCTTTGTACCACGACGACACGCATTTGATAAAATTTCACGGTTCGTATCAGCAAACGGATAGGGATATAGACAGTGAACGCAAAGCTCAAAAATTGGAACCGCTTTATTCATTTATGATTCGCGTGCGTGTGCCGGGCGGTGTTGCAACGCCGGCGCAATGGTTGCGCATGGATGAATTGGCTGATGAATTCGGAAACAACACCATGAAACTCACAACGCGACAAGCGTTTCAATTACACGGCATTTATAAAAAGAGTTTAAAGCCCGCGATTCAGGGTTTCAATCAGGTTTTGTTGGACAGTATCGCCGGTTGCGGCGACGTGAACAGGAACGTGATGTGCAATCCGAATCCGTATTTGTCGCCCTTTCATGAAGAGGTGTATCAAATGTCGGCAAAAATAAGTGAACATTTTACACCCAAAACTTCTGCTTATTGGGATATTTGGTTGAACGGTGAACAATTGAGTGATAAGTCGGCGAATGATTTGGTTTCGTCCGTGATTACCCAAGCAGTTGAACACGACGACGAACCGATATATACAAAACACTATTTACCGCGAAAATTCAAAATCGCTCTTGCGATTCCGCCGTATAACGATGTAGATATTTTTGCCAACGACATCGGTTTAGTTGCAATTGAAGAAAACGGAAATCTGACCGGTTACAATGTGGCTATCGGTGGCGGTTTCGGTATGACTTTCGGAATGCCGGATACTTTTCCGAGATTGGCGAGTATGATTGGTTTCGTAGGGAAAGATAAAGTGGTAGATGTATGTGAAAAAGTACTCACTATTCAACGCGATTGGGGGAACAGAGAGAACAGGAAATTTTCGAGATTAAAATATACCATCGAACGTGTAGGTTTGGATGTTTTTGTAAATGAAATGCAAAACCGCTTGGGTTTTGCGCTTGATCTTCCAAAACCTTTTACGTTTAAAAGTAACGGTGATAGTTTCGGTTGGTCGAAAAACACGAACGGTAATTTTAATTTAACCCTGTTCATTGAAGGCGGGCGTATCGTTGACAAAGCCGAATATAAACTCAAAACCGCATTGAAAAAGGTGGCGGAACTTAACGACGGCGATTTCAGATTGACCGGCAACCAGAATTTAATGATTTGTAATTTGACTGTAACAAGTAAAAAATTTGCGGAAAAAATTCTCGAACAATACGGCGTTTTGCAAGAAACGTTTAAACAAACCGGTCTGCGTTTAAATTCCATAGCTTGTGTTGCTTTGAATACCTGCACATTGGCTTTTGCCGAAGCTGAACGTTATTTGCCGTCGTTGATAGATAAAATCGATGTCATTGTACGCGAACTGAAATTAGAAAAAGAAAATATCGTTATCCGAATGACTGGTTGTCCGAACGGTTGTGCGCGTCCGTATCTCGGCGAAATTGCATTTATTGGTCGTGCCATCGGCAAGTACAATATGTATCTCGGTGCATCGCATAGTGGCGAGCGTTTGAATAAATTGTATAAAGAAATGCTTGATGAAAATGGGATGTTAAACGAACTGCGGATAGTATTATCTGATTATGCACAAAATAAAACGTCGGACGAACGTTTCGGCGATTTTACCATTCGTAAAGGTTATGTAAAAGCAACAGAACATGGCAGAGACTTTCATAAATAGTGGTCAGTGGTCAGTGGTCAATGGTCAGTCCGAAGTCAGCCTTCAGCCGTCAGATGTCAGTGTTCAGATTTCAGGAACTAAGATCAAAGAGCAACTGACCACTGAAAACCTACAACCGGAGACTGAGAATAACCTTTTTCCGATTTTCGTCAAACTCGAAAAATTTCGGGTGTTAGTTGTGGGAGGCGGATTTGTGGGTATGGAAAAAATTTCCGCGATATTGGTCAACAGTCCGGGGACAACTATAACTTTAATCGGTCGAGAAATTTCCGGCGAGATAAAAGAATATGCGCACAATTTTGAAAAAGTAACGCTGTACGAAAGACTATTTGACCCGACCGATGTAGACGGACACGATTTTATTATTGCTGCTACTGACGACAAAAAAGTAAATACCCAAATAAAACGGCTCGCCGAAGAAAAACGAATGCTATGTAACGTTGCCGACACACCCGACGAATGCGATTTTTATTTGTCAAGCGTAGTACGCAAAGGTCAATTAAAAATCGCTATTTCTACGAACGGGAAATCGCCGACCGTCGCTAAACGTTTGCGCGAAATGCTTACCGAAACTTTGCCGGACAAAGAATTGAATGAAATTTTGATGAATATAGGCGTGATTCGAAAAAAAATCGGCGGTGATTTTGCTTTTAAAGTAGAAGCTTTGAACAAACTTACAAATATTTTAGCGGAAGACAAAAAAGAAAAACTCGGCATAGATGACTTATCTTTTGATTCGGAAAAATTCAACGAAACCGAACCCGAAGCTAAAAAACAAAGATCGAAATGGAAAATATTAGCCATCATTTCACTCATTGCATTTTGTATTTTGCTGGTATCTAATTTTATTGCGCTGTACGCTTACCAGAAAAACGTACACGAGTTCGTTAATTCGTTGGATAAATCTTTTCGTTGGTACGTACTCACCGGTTTTATTGCCGAATTTGTTGCCGGTTTACTCGGTCTCGGTTATGGTGTAACGACTTCGATTGCGCTGATGTCTTTGAATGTACCGCCCGTAATTATGGGCTCGTCGGTGCATACCGCCGAATTGTTTTCTATGGCGGCTTCCGGTTATTCGCATTACAAATACGGTAACATCAATAAAAAACTTTTACGCGCTTTGATACTTCCCGGTATTATCGGTGCGGTATTCGGTGCAATGGCTTTGGTTTATTTCGGCGAACACTACGGTGCTTGGATAAAACCTTTATTAGCCGCTTACGCTGCCGTACTTGGTATTAATATATTGAGTAAGGTTTTTTCTAAAAAAATAATGAGACAAAAAGTAAAAAATATCGGTTGGTTAGCGACTATCGGCGGATTTATAGATTCATTCGGGGGTGGTGGTTGGGGACCTTTAATTACTTCTACTTTGGTGTCGAAAGGCAGAACGCCGCGTTTTGTTGTAGGTACTGTTAACGCTTCCAAGTTTTTTGTCGCTTCATCAAGTGCTTTGACTTTTTTCTTTATGGTCGGCATCGGGCATTGGCAAATCATAATAGGTATTATGATGGGCGGTTTTGTGGCTGCACCTATTTCCGCGCGCCTTGCCGGACTTTTACCGACACGCACCATGTATATTGCGGTTGGCGTGATGATTATTTTGTGGAGTGTTTATATTTTGCAGAAATTAATTTTTTAAGCTACCGGTTTTAATTTCTCGTAAATTGATCCACTTATTTTTTCAAAAGTTCGTTGCCCGATTTTATCTTTTTCTGCTTCACGGTTTTTCAGAGCTTCGGATTGACAGGTAATTCCTTTTTCATAAAATCCTTAATTCATGTACCACCACCGGCAAAGAGCAGAATTATACGGCTGTCGTCACAAACAATTTCTACTAAAGGATTAAAAAGACGTGATAAAATTTCCGATAAAATTTCCGCACCTTCCGAGCTCTCCTGCTTCATTAAGCTTTCCGTGAGCAGCGTGAAGCCGGAAAAGTACCCGCGCGGTTATTTATTAAACTTTGTTGGTGAATAAAGTTCGGAATAAAATATTTCTTAAATTCTGTTTCCAAAAATTACGCCGCAAAGTGATACGGCATGACAACTCATTACGAGTTATCACGCCGTATAAAAATATTTTTTTATCTTCAGAAACTTTCCAGGTGATATCGGGAACATCAAATTTAAACGGTCTGCTTAAATTATTGAGATTTCAAATTAATACCCGGCGTTAAAGCGTTTTTGGTAATGAAGAAATACGATAGAATACACAATACACAAAGTGCCACAAACAAAACCCAAGTAATTTTTTCAATCACATCGGCAGATTGTGCTGCACCGAACATTTGATTGGCACCTGAACCATAAGTTGAATCAATACCGCCACCTTTAGGGTTCTGAATTAAAACCGCGATAATTAATAACGCTGCTACTATAGCAACCAAAATCGTAAGTAATGTTAACATTTTTTATAATGGTAAATGATAAATTATTAATGGTAAATAGTAAATGATAAATGGTAAATTTTTTACCATTTATCATTTACTATTTACCATTGTTGTTAATCCTTTAATTTTTGCCGCAAAGTAAACACTTTTTTCCGGATCTTGCAACATTAATCGTTCGTACATTTCAGCTGCTTTAGCAAAATTTCCTTGTTTGAGATGTATATCTGCTAAAGTTTCCGATAAAATATCGTCATTGTGCATGATACTCTTGACGGCTAAATCGTGCATATTTGTTTTTAACGGCGAAGCACTGCTGTTAAGCGGTTTATCTTCGCTTTGTTCGGATGCCTCTGTTTTTAATGCATCGGCATTTTTTTTCTCATTCGGTACAAATAAATTATCCGGAATACTATCCGTTGACTCGAACAATTGTGATAAACTATCAAATTTTACTTTTTTGGTCGTGTGCGGTATCAAATTTTCTTTCAGTTGCAGCACAGCTTCCGGATGTTCTTGTTCAGCGAATATTTGAATCGGTGTTTCTGTTATTTTTTCCGATACCGAAGGAATAGTTTGTATTTTTTCGGGTATTTCCGTTTCCGCCGGCGGTTCATTCACCCTGAATTGTTTCAACCAAGTCGTGAAACTGAGTTTTGCATCGGTATCAGTATTGCTTTGAGGCGATTCTTTAATCACTGTTTTACCGGCGTTAATAATTTCCAATTCAATTGGTTTTGCAGTAACAAACGGAGCGGAATTTTTAGAGGCAGCATTCAATTTCATTTGAATGACTTCAACCGGTGTTTGCTCATTTTCCTCTATCAAAAAAATCGCACGATGTTGCGATAAATCTTTTTTGAGTACGTTTTCTTCCTGAACGGGTTTTATTTCCGGTTCCGGATCATTTTTATTTTCTGTAATAATCTGAATTTCTTTTTCAGAAGATACCGCGCTCAAAGTATTTACGGATTGTGTGTCCGTAAAGATAGGGCGTGCCAATTTTGTCGCATCATTGATAGGTGTCGCTGTAACTAAATCACCGACAAATTTTGCAGTACTATCGGATATTCCCGGAAAACCGATTACGGGCGCAACGGCATCAAAAGTTTTTTCCGGTTCGCGCGCGGGCACGAAGTCGAGCGGAATTGTTCTTTCCGCTAATACTTTATCCAAACTACTCAATTCAGTGAGTTCCAAAAAATCCGCACCCAATACTACATTTTCGGAAACTTTTATCGGATTTTTCAATCGTTTTACCAACTTGGAAAGTTGCCGACGATCGGTTGTATATGTTGCCGCCATTGCCGTATTACGTTCGGTATCTTTGTTTTTTTCAAGTAAACTTTTTTTCAGCAGCAATACACGCAAATTGGCTGAAAACGGATAGTTCATCACGTGCGTTTTCAACTCTTCGTAACCGATGGTGTACAGATGCGATTCATCTGACAGATATGCGGAAAATTGTTCGTTAGTCATTTTAAAGACATTGGGCGTTGGACATTGAACATCAGACTTCGGGCATTAGAAAACGTTAATAAACAAAAATATAATTTTCTAAAGTCCGATGTCCGACATCCAATACCATGTATAATCACAAAACTAATAATTTATCATAACACTGTTACCAATTTTCCGTAAATGCTTTATTAAAAATGTCATCTAATATTTTATCGGTAATTGTTTTTATTAATTGATCTTGGTATTGAAGCACTTGCGAATTGCCGGGGAAATTCGACTGAAACGAAAAAGATTGTTTCCAACTCCCTTTTTCATTTTTCGAGTCGCTCAATTCCACATAAATCGTGATACGCAATTGATTAAAAGCATCGGTTTGTCCGGGTTGCGGCGATTGCGAAACCACATCGTAGCCCGTAATTTGTCCCGAGAATTGTAAATCAGCCGCATCCGTTTGTACGAGAGAAAGGCGCGTATTGTTTCTTATTTTATCTTTTAGTTTTTCCGTAAAGTTTTGCGCCAAGGTCGGTGGCGCACCCGAAGCATTATTCGCGAACAAACTTACCGAAAATGTTTTTGTTTCAGGCGCAATGGAAACCCCTTTGAAAGAATAACACGCGGAAAAAAACAGAGTACTGAAAAAAAATAAAAATATTGTTTTTTGAATTTTTTTTTTGAAATGTTTTAGAAAAAAATATTTTTTTTCTAAAAAAAATATTTCAAAAAAATCATTAATAAAAACTTTCCGTAAAAAAAGAATTACGTACATTTAAAAATTATTTTTTAATGAAAAATTTATTTACACCCACACCACAAATATTTTTTTAGCAGGAAAAGGTAAAATATGTTCTTGTTTCAAAGATTTAATTTTAGCGTGGTCAAAAACAATCAAAAAATATTCCTGTAAAGACAAACGGTCTAAATAATCGCAAAGTTGCGTCAAATCTTTTTGGTGTAATTCGTCGCCGCGCCGGGTTTTGATTTCAAAAAAATTTCCGCAAACATCTGCTATGTAATATTGATTGTCAATACATTTTTCCGTAACAATGAAATTGTTTACCGTTTTATGCTTTAAAATTTATACCGCAAAAATAATCGAAAAATTTTTCATTACCAAAAGTAAAAATAGAACTGAAAAGGCACTAAAATAAACCACAAAAAAATCGCCACCCGAACAAGTCCAGATGACGATTTTTTTTTTCACCAAAAGCCTTAGAACTAAAGATGTAAGGCTACCAAAGTTTCTTAAATCTTAATTCTTAAATCCTAAATTCTGTTATTGTTTCGGATTTGAAGTAGGTGCACTACCTGCTCCTGCCGGATTAAAATGAAGTTCGTTATCCGGCACATCCCAATAATCTAAGTAATTGTAATTGATGGTCGCATTTGTGTTGACGTTACCTTTATTGTCAACAACGACAGCACCTGTACGTCCCGGTCCAGTTTTATCTGTAATTCCCCAACGGCGCGCATCATAAAACGCAAGTTGACGGAAAGCCAAACCTGAACGACGTTCTAACCGCAATTCTTCTTTAGCTTGAACTAAAGTTAGATTAGTCCCTGCAACAGCCTTTAAACCCGCACCTTGATAAATACGTACCGCATCAATCAATTTCAAACCGCCTTCAATATCGCCGGTATAAATTTTTGCTTCGGCTTGCATTAAAGTATTTTCATCGTAAGTACCCACTAAATAAAACTCTACAGCACCTGCAATTAGTTTACTGCCGTAAACTATGGTACTAATACCCGTTACTGAGTCTTTCAAACCGGCACCATTATCTTTAGTCACCCAACGTGTATTAAAAACATTGCCACGATCAATTGCACCTACCCAAGTTGCTCCTTTAATAAAGTTATTTGCTAAGCGTAAGTCGCCCGTTTTATAATCCTGAATTAATCGCTCACTGACCTTATAAGTACCATCGCCCGGTTTCGCACCAATACTTTTTAATAAATATGTACCAATGGTTTGATCCCAAATATCGCCGTTGGCATTTGTACGTCCCGTGAAAACCAAATCCGTTGCCGTAATACCGGCAGCAGTCAAAGTAGCAATAGAGCCCCATTGTCCTGCAGTCATGGAAGTAACGGATGTATTCACTAAAATATTACGCGCTTTCAAAGTATTAATATTACGGATAAATTGTGCCGGCGGAATCAAGCCTCCTTTCCCTTTAACCACAAAATCTGGTGTAATAGCCTTGAGTACAACATCGTAATCTCCGCCTGAAGATAAACCACCGAGTATACCTGCTGCTTTATCCAAATTAGCATTGGACTCCGCTATTAACGCTTCTTTAGTAACGAAAACATTTGAAGCTGCATTCGGATCATTATTGATTAAACCTGCATAATAAATTGAACCAAGGTGTGCATAAGCAAAACCTTTCCACCAATAACACCAAGCTTTTATGGTCGCCACCTTTGTAGTTGAAGAACCCGTAAAAGCCACTTTATCTACTTTAGACAAAATAGAATTGCAAGCATTATTTAAGTCATACATATTCACCCACTCGTGAAATATAGGGTTACTTCCTTGTTGTGAAGCTTGATTCACTGCCCTTAAAAGTGCGTATTGTGTTGCGGGAGATTGTGGATTTGGCACTTTTGTGCCATTATCCAATGTTGCTAAATCCGGCGAACCTACTTGATTCATATACCAGTTAGCAGCTTCAGCCCCAACTTCATCGCCCATAGTTCCATGAAAACCCATAGCACCTGCCCAGAAATAGCCCGGCACACCATCAGCGTATTTTGTGTATTTAAACCCATTGGTATAAATACCACCTAATGTATAAGCCAGCAAGCCGTTTTCGGTATCTAAACCATTTAAAGTTGGCTGATTCGGATTCTTAATATCTAATTCTTTTGAACAAGATGCAGACAACCCAAGTATTAAGAGAAAAATTAAAAACTTATTATTTTTCATTTTTTTTTGTTTGAAAGATGAATAATAATTAATAATTAATAATTAATAA
This sequence comes from Chitinophagales bacterium, assembly GCA_038226035.1. GTDB lineage: Bacteria > Bacteroidota > Bacteroidia > Chitinophagales > Saprospiraceae > JAAFJT01. Next base: position 254,940 of record JBBRQS010000002.1, read on the forward strand.
TTAATAGAACTGTCGAAATAGAAAGCGATATTTAATTGTTAATAATTAATTATTAATTCATGATTAGAACCCTACTCTTAAACCGAATGTGTATTGACGTAAATTCGGCATGGTGTTGTGGTCAGTGCCACGGTCCCAAGCAGAAGAATAACCGCCACCGCTTCCATTAGGTCCATAAGTACCGCCATAAACATTAGATGAATTGACTTCAGGATCCATACCTGTGTATTTTGTAAGCGTCAATAAATTACGACCCGAAAAAGACACAATTAAGCTTTTAGTAAATTTAATATCGAATAACTTAGCGACATCCACTGACAATTCAATATTTCTTAAACGTACAAAAGAAGCATCTTCGTAGAAATAATTTTTAGTACCGTTTCGAGAAGCCACGGCATATTCTCCGCGATAGAAAGCCGACCATGCACCGGTTTGACCGTTAATTGTAATCGGAGTTTCATAATCGCTGTGGATACCATCACGATACATCCATTCTTTTGTCTGATTATATAAGTGACTACCTTGAACCCAATCAACTTGAAAGTTTAATGTGAAAGCTTTACCGTTACCGAAACTTATACTATTAATAAAGTTCATAATAAACGTAGGATTCGGATCGCCAAAACTATATTGTTTAGCAGAATAAAAAGGCTGTTTAGTGGTCGAGTTTACTACCCAGCCGTTACTGGCTACTTCGTACTTCGATTTATTGGCATCGGCTATAAAAGGGACACCATCTTTATCGACAGCATTTACATCGTGAATGCCGAGGAAACCGAACAATTGTCCAATTTTTGTACCCGGTTCAATAATATATCCGGTACTACCCACAGCAGAAGTTAAGATAATAGAACCACCCGCCACTTTAGTTACCGAAGATGACTGCGCACCGAAATTAGCTGCAAAGTTCCAAGATAAGTTTTTGGTATCCGCAACTTGTAATTTTGTCACTAATTGAAAACCATGCGACTCTAAGCCTAAATTATTATCCAATACTGAAGCAACACCGGAAGACGGAATACCTGTTGAGGTTCCGATAGCATTATCTGTTGTCCTTTTCCAGTAAGTAGGTTGGAATGTTAAAGCATTAAACCAATTTCCTTTGCCGAGTTTAATACCAATGTCAGCACCAATTTCTGTTTCAGTTGATATTTCAACTTGCAAATTCGCGTTAGATAATTTATCCGGTAAAGCAAAACCAACGCTTGCACCTACATTAGGTGTATTTAAAATAGCATAACGGTCAAAAGGTCTCGGTTGATTACCGGCTTGACCGTAAGCTGCTCGTAGTTTGAATTCTTCAATAGAATTTTTCAAACTACTATTTTTCCAGAAACCCAATTCGGATAAACGCAAATAACCGTTAGCATGAGGGAAGGTGAACGGAGTTGATCCTTGACCGAAAGCCGATGAGTAATCTGAACGGAAACCACCATGTACGCCCGCGAAGTCTCCAAAGTCCAAACCTTGATCGAATACGTAACCATAAGTGACAAAAGGCTCAGTATAATCAGTTGCAACGTGTTGTTCGCCGGTTTGTTTAGCTGTTATCGGTGTATATACAGGCAAGTTCAAACCATAAGTAGAGTAGTTTTTGAAAACTCGATTGCGATAATCGAAAGCACCGTAAGTGGTTGCTCTAATCAAATTACCAATTCCCCAACGCACAGTAGCACCGGCGATAAAGTGATTGAGACTTGCCGAAATTTGCTGATTATTGGTTTCCCCTTGGTCGCCACTACTGTAGTTTGAGGTAGTGTAACCAGTACTCGCTACGTTTGCATTTTCAGTTTGTCTGTCGTAAACTGCAAGATTCGTTTCATTTCTATAATCAATACCATATTTAGCATCTAATTCTAACCAACTTGTCGGTTGATAATTCAGATTAAATGTTTGGAAAAGGTCGATTTTCTGTTTGTTTGTGTGAGAATATTCATTGATGAAAAAAGGATTTGTACCATTAACACCCGTTGAACCGCCGATAAATGCCGGACGTGTGCCGTCAGGCAAGAATAAATTCACGTAATCAACAAAAGGACGCGTGTTAAAAGCAGCATAAATTGTATTATTTCCACCGCCATCATTAATTGTACTTTTTGTATAAGCTCCGCGCGTAATAGATCTGAATTTCAAGCCTTTTAATACTTCGATACCAAGATTTAATGTTACGTTTGAACGATTGTAGTCCCCATTATCCAACAAATTACTTTTTGCAAATTGATTAGATACGTTGAAAAAGAAATCGAAACCTTTTTGCGCGCCTGAAAAAGACAGGGCATTGTTCAAAGTCGGTGCCTCAACAAAAAATAAAGCGAAATGATCAATATACTTTAAATTATGATCGTAAGGCTTATTGGTTTGTGTCAACGGATTTAAGTTATCAAAAATCAAAGACTGCGGATATAAACCCGTTGCAGGGTCAATAGCCAATAAATTGCCTTTCGAGTCCACCACTTCATTGTTTGCATTGGTATTGAAACCGTGCGTCGTGGCTTTGTGTAAATTACCGATATTCAAACTTTTGCTTGTTGTGTAACCGGTTTCGAAATCAACACGGAAACCTTCTTTACCTTGTTTGGTAAACAATTGAATAACACCATTCGCACCTTGCGCACCATACAAAGATGTTGAAGCCGCACCTTGTGCCACCTCAACTCTACCGATAGAACTGTTGTCGATGGTATTTAAATCCGTAACGCCTAATTCAAGACCATCTACTAAAATCATGGGATTTGTACCTGAATTGACACTATTGACACCGCGTAACAAAATACTTGTTTTTGCGCCCGGCGTACCGTTTACTGAGGAGATTTGTGCTCCGGCAATTTTACCGACCAAAGCTTGGTCGATTGAAGTAGCGGAAGGCGGTAAATTTTTTGAACTGATACTTTGTATGTCCGCCGCAATTTTACGACGATCTGTACCGGCACTTTGTCCGGTTACAATAATTTCGCCGAGTAAAGCATCCGCTAAACTCGCAGTAACAACATTTGATTCACTTAAAGCAATTTCTTTACTTTCGTAACCTGCGAAACTTACAACAACTGATGTTGTATTTGCTGGTACGCTTAAAGAAAATTTACCGTCCAAATCTGTAACGGTGCCTACGGTAGTTCCTTTAACAATAACTGAAGCACCTACAAGCGATTCGCCTTTTGCATCAGTTATGGTACCGGTAACGGTGCGCTGCGCAAAAGAGACACTCGCGAATGCAATAAGCATCGTGAGCAGAAGTAAGAGTTTTTTCATACCAAAATAAAATTAGATGATAAAATATTTGAAAAAAAAGCTAAATTCCGAAAAATTAACTTTAATTTAATACAAAGATAATTTTAGTTACCGAATCGTTAAAATTAAATGAAAGAAAAAATTTGAAAATTATAGAAAATTCTATGCTAAATCTGTTTTTTAAAATAAAATTACGGTTTTTTTTGAAAAAGTTTGCTTTGAGTAAGGATTTATTGCGCGTAATTAACGGCTATACCTTAATTTGAAATGCTCTTGGTAATATTTGAAAACAAGAGCGATTTTTAAACTTAAAAAAACGCTCTCCGAACGGATTCGAAGAGCGTTTTTAAATCGCATTTATGGATAAAAGTCAAACAAACTATTTATCCAACCAAACTTTATCAAACTGCAATACGCCTTTCGGTACGTTTGAATTGTATTCAACTTCAGAGAGTGGATACAAGAAACGACGCGGAATGGCAGTGCCTGTATTTGGCGTTAAAGCCGGAATACCTGTTCTGCGAAAATGTAAATACAAGCAATTTGAACCATAGTATTTTTAATCGCGGGCAAAAGTGTTGGAACAATTAGATAATATTTTAAAACATTTCAGCTCAAAATTAAGCATTAAATTTCCCTAAATTAATCCTGTTTACTTTCATTCACCTACTAATAAATTTATTTTCGAATTTAAAAAATAAATTTCTAACATAAATCTGCATCACTCATTTTTATCAATGTATTGGAAAATTAAATTCATCATCTCGTTTTTAGTGCCCCAACCATAATTTATATCACTAGGCGGATAATTCGGATTTAAAGGGTTGCCGATAGTATTATCGTATTCTGCCTCCGCATAAACCACAGAGCCTTTTGGCAATTTCAAATACCCCTCAAACTGATACGTCAGTTGCCAATTAAATCGCCAATGATCTATTTTTACTAATGGAATTAAATCGCCTTCGGGCGTAACGGCATAAGATTTAAAATTTTTACAAAATATATGTGCATGTGGTGTCACTGTCATTAAATACAAATCTGCGGGAATAATCGGCGAACGCATGTAGAATTTAATAATCGTATCATGCTTTATAAAAAAAGGAGGATTTGACACTTGATTTTCATCTAAAATAAAAGTTTTAGCGATTTTTTTTGGTTTTATCTTGCTAAAATATAAATGTACTTCGGCAGTTTCAATAACTTCAATCGGTGAAGGTGCATAATGCAAATTCAATATTAAATCGGAATGTTTAGGCAAAATTTTGGCGACACTGTCCGGATAAAAAATAACGCTGTTGCCCGGAATCCAACCATGCCAAAAATCACTTTGAAGTTTTGTTCCGGTTCTTGAAAATTCCGATTCTTCTCCCACCTCAATTCCGTCGTCAGCACGTAATTTATTGGTGGTATCAATCATAATGCGGCAGTGGTGAGCTAATTTTTTATTTTTAGGAATAAAATCAACTCCTGAAATATAAAGTTCTTCTTCATTATTTACCGGAATTACGAATACACGCCATTGTTCTTTATTATTCCCCGGAATGATAAAAGGCTTTTGAAGGTGTAATATAATATCCGGTTTTAAAACAGTTGAATTTACTGTAGCCTCTTTGGTTGAGTATACGTTTCTACTTTTTTTTCCTTCTTGTTTTCCGTTATTCACCCACTCAGCAATTTTTTTTATTTCTTCATCCGATAAATATCTTTGGTTATGATAATTTCTGAAACCGACATCGGCAGGAAACGGCGGCATATATCTATCGGCAGTAACTTTTTTTATAAAGGTTGCCCGTTTATTAACATCTTCAAAACTTGTGAGTGTGAACGGTCCTGCACCGTTTTCGCGATGACAAGTTGTACAGTTTTTTTTTATTATCGGTTCGATATCAGAGTAATAAGTGATTGATTGACCATTGATTTTAGAAATATTGCAGACTGATAAAATAAATAAAAAATATTTGAGCATAGCTTGAAAGCGATAATTTATTTTTTCAATTTTCAATAATACAACCAATGGATTTAGTAAAAGGTATTTTAATTTTTTCATTCAATTTAAAACTATTGATTGCTGCGGCTAAATAAAATTCTGTCGCTGCTTGTCGATTTTCGCCTAATGAAATATACCAATTGTCGATAGCTCCGGCATACAATAAACTATCGTTGGCATCATAAAAAAAAACTTCAGGGGTTGTTTCGGCTTTTACGGTTTTTACTAATTCACCTTTTGTATCTGAGTATAAATTAAATGTCGGCTTAAATTTATTTTTAAATGCTCGAATCGATTTTAATTTATCCCATTTTGTAAAAATACCGAAGATGTTTATACTTGGATTAATTTTCACCAACTCATTCAGTGTTATAATATATTTTTGAGAAATCGGGCAATCCGGACTTAAAAATATTAAAACGTAAGGCTTCTTTTTTATTACAGATTTTAAATTGATTATTTTATTTTTTAAATTTTTAATTTCTAATTTTTCAAAAGGGATTTGGCAGGTACCGGTAAAAGAAACTGATAAGGTTAAAAAGATTAAAATTAGATTTAAAAATTGCCTTTTCATAATTTTTTTTGCAAATTTAATTATTTTACAATTAAAAAGACCGATTCAAATAATATTTGAGCCGGTCTTTTTAATTGTAAAACATTTCCCTTATTTTACAACGTTCCAATCTACTTCGCAGTTTAAAAAATCCGGTGTATTTCCGCATATAGATGCTGACCAAGTATCAAATTTTCGTCCGTCAGCCGTGTAAAGTGTCCATAATAATCGAAAACCATCGTTCGATGTAAAACGATTTGTTGCCGTTCTGGAAGCATCTAATGGTTTATCGAAAACAGATGCCACTCCTCTGCCGTCTTTATAATCGAAAGTATTGGCTTTGTATAGATTATAAACATCGGCTTGTGTAATTGAGAACGGAGTGAAAATCCGGTTGGCAGGAACATCGGATCCGGATATTGTTTTGATCAACTTACCGCTAGAGCCTCCGTGATTGGCTGTACGTGAATTTCCGTCTTTATCCGTGTAACTTTCATCGAAAGTTACATAGTATTCGATTTTATTCACTGTATTTGCATTATCCAAAGATAACCAACGAAACAAACCTGTAGAAGCTTTGGTCGGAGCAGATAATGAAAAATTATTCACCGTGCTATGTTTTGCCGTATCAAAAGCGGCAAACCCACTTACACCGGTTTCAAAAACCGGAATCGGACTTAAAGATTCATCGCGGCACGAAACTAATGCTGCTACAAAAAACGCGATGAGAAAAGAATATTTTATCAATTTCATTTTTTTCATTTTTTTAAATTAGTTAATAATGAAGGCACAGTAATTATTTAGGATATTACTTACGTAAATAAATTTACTTTTCGCCATCTCTTTTTACATGCCCCAAAATATTTTATCTTTATCGTAGATAACATTTTTGTAATTAGCCGCATTCGGGTTACGCGCCAATTCTGTTGAAGAATACGGTAAACGCACAGGGAAACCGCGCGGTTCTTTTACAATCGGAATTTGAAGCGTGTTCGGGTAACCTGTACGTCTGATAGAATTATAAACTTCAAACGCATTACCCCAACTTGAAAACCAAAGTTGTTTCATCGCTACGTTAAGTTTACCGTCGTTATCCGCAGTAGCATCCCAACGGGCTAACCATTTGCTAACCAATGTATCAACAACTGCTTTGGCAGGCGCTACCGAATTCGCATCAGCTGAAGCACCAAAAGCAGCTACTTTTGCAATATGCTCTCTGATAGCACTTTCAAAAATTGCTTTTGCATCACCGGTTGCACCTGTTTTCAGTATAGCTTCAATCGTATAGTATTTAACATTCACGGAAGTTAATGCCGGAAAAATACCGCCTCCGGTCGCTTTTTCGGCAGCAGGAATAGCCGCAGCTGTTACGTCGTAGTAACCGCCCGCAGGATATACACCCGGAATCGTTCTGTAAGTTTGGTCTTGAGGAAGACCACTGGCATCGCCGCGATCACGACCGAAAACACCAATAATAAAAGTAGAATCTGCTTTAGTCATTGTTTTACCTTTATTGGTATAGAGTCGTGCTAAGATTTTCGGATTAGCAATGATGTAACCGTAAATTGTCGGAAATCCAAAACCCGGAATATTACTTCTATCAGTGGGGTCAGCAACATTCAATTGCGGACCGCTGTACTGACGACGAAAATAGAATGGCCATCTAGGATCACCATCTTCCAACATCTCTACCATAATTTGTTCGTCAACATAAGTATTAGTAAATTCACCGCCGGTATAATTTCCGGTAAACCATGGATGACGATTTGAAGTGGGGTCTTTACTAAATTGAAAAATAAAATCATCTCCACCCGTGCCGGTAATAAAACCTCCTGCGGTAATCAAACTATTAATTTGAGCAGCTGCACCGGGAATCGCTAAACGACCGGTTATTAATAATTTTAATTTTAAGGTAGTTGCTAATTTAGTCCATTTAGCGGCACTTCCTGAATAAATAACATCACCGGTAATTGAAACCGGACTCGGTTTTGCTAAGTTCACAATCGCTTGATCCAATAAAGCTAAACAAGCGTTGTAAACATCGGCGTCTTTATCGAAAGTAGGATTTGAAATTGGTGTTGCGGCATCTCCTTGTAATGCTTGTGAAAAAGGCAAGTCACCATACAAATCTACCATAGTGGTAAATGAATAGGCTTTCAAAGTTTGAGCAATACCTAACATTACGGGACTCAATTGCGCGCCTGCAATAATTTTTTCAATATCTTGCAAGGGAGTTGAGTACATGCTAGTCCACAAAAAGTCATAAGAATTATTACTTCTACTGAAGTTTTCCACTCCAGCCATACCGGTAAGAGAAGCTAAATCATTTTGCTGGCTGGCGAAGCGACTCATTACAGCTACTTCTGAATTTGTTAGCAAAAGATCATTGGCAGCTGTAGTTGGATTGTTTGGATCCGTGTTAATATCCAATACGGATTTACAACCGTCTAAAAATAATACTGCTAAAAAACACAGTATTAAGTTAAGGATTTTATGAGTATATTTCATTTTAAAATACTTTTAATGATTAAAAAAATACAATTCAGCCATAAATGCTGTTAATTAAGCTGCCATTCGTTTGCTGAAAGCCGGCATCCGATAATTGATAGCCGATCAGAACGTAACAAACAAATTCACACCATAACGTTTCGTTGAAGGTGTAGCACCTAAATCAACACCAATCGCGTTAGAGGCTGCTGTATCGGGTAATACTTCCGGATCAATATTCAAATGTTTCAATAGATTCGGCGCATAGAACCAAACGTTTCTTGCATTTACCGAAAGTCGGATAGAGCCTATCGCCGTTCTTTTCAAGAGTTTTTTAGGGATTTCGTAGCCTAAAGAAACTTCTCTTAAACGGAAAACAGTTGCATCATAAACATTCGTTTCAGTAGCACCGTACGCACCGAAACCGCCGGAAAAGTGCGAATCGAACGCATTAATACCTACTGTATTTTTAATCGTATTTCCTTTATCGTCTAAAACCGCTTGGTAAGTTTGAGGATTACCTACAACTCCGGGTACAACGCGAAGTGCTTCACGTGTTTCTGAACCAACTAATTGACCTCTCAATAATAAAGATGCTGCTGTAAATGAAAGTAGATCACCACCTTGTTTCCAATCAAACAAAGCACTTAAACTGAAACCTGCGAAGCGGAAAGTATTTGTCATGCCAATTCTGAACTTTGCATTTGGATCACCGATAACTTTATTATCAGGCAAAGGAATAGGTACGCCTGTTACCGGATCAATTAAAAGCGGGCTGTTTTTATCATTATTATTTACGCGCGCATTTTTTGAACCGTAAATAGCACCGTAAGGTTGACCGGCAATGAGTGCATTTAAACCCGAACTACCGACATATAAAACGGTACTCGTATCGTTAGGATCACCATTGACGCTAATAACTTTAGAACGATTAAGTGTAAAATTTATATTAGTTGTCCATTCAAAATTTTTAGTACGTATATGAACTAAGGTTAAACCAAATTCGATACCTTTATTGCTAATATCGCCAGCATTGACAACCTGTTGATCGAAACCGTTTGAGTTAGGAACCGGTTTTTTAGTAATTTGATCGCTGGATTTTCTGCTGTAAATTGATAAATCAATTCCGATTCTGTTTTTGAAAAATTTCAATTCGGTACCTACTTCATACTCGGTTGTTAACTCATGCACCAATGCAGGGTTACCTAATATATCATTTAAAGTTGAACGGTTATATTTTGAACCATCTGCTTTAATGAACGGAGTACTTAAATTATAAACTGTACCTGTTTGGTAGGGTCTTGCTTCGTTACCTACTTCAGCATAAGACGCCCTTAATTTACCGTAACTGAACCAATTATTTTCCAATTTTAAGGCTTCAGAGAAAACAAAAGAGGTACTTATACTCGGATACAAGTGTGTATTTTTACCCTGCGGCAAAGTCGAATACCAATCATTTCTCAACGTTCCTTCTAAGTACAAATAATTTTTGTAACTAAATTGAAGGTCGCCATACAAACCGAACAAACGAGTCAATTCATTGTAATCAGCAAACACATTTTGTGTAGTCGTAGAAGCTAAGTTCACCAAAGTAGGTGTAATAACTCCGGTTCCTTGAATCGCTTTATTTGTTTTATTACGTTGATTTGCATTGAAACCCGCGACAAAACGGAAACCGATATCTTTTGTCAATTGATGATTCACGGTTGCAACAAAATCGGAGTTGATTTCTAATCTTGACACATCATTCGTAAATACAAAACCTGTAGGTGCAAATGCACTTCCCGATCTTAAACCATAAAACTGATTTTCTGTGTAAGTATTAACACCGCCACGTAATAATAAATTTAACCAAGGGGCAACATCGTAGCTCAAAGTCATATTACCGAAAGCCCGATTAACATTATCGGTAAATTTACCGTATTTTGTTAACCATCGCGGGTTATCCAAATTGCGATAAAAAACATTGTCTCCACTGACCGGATTTTCAAAAGGGTTACCGAATAAATCGAAGTTACGCGGCAAATAGAAAACACGTGAATAAACCGACACGTCACCTTGTCCACCGTAATCTGTATAATAAGAAGGAGCTACCGGTGGTGTTTGTTGAGTCGTATTTACATAAGTAACATTACCCTGAATAGTTAAACCATTCGCCAATTTAGAGTGTCCGCCAAAACTGAGGGAACTGCGAGAAGAAGCCTGATTTTCGACAATCCCTTTATTGTCTGAGCGTGAAATTGTAGCCGACAAACCCGTTGCATCGCTGCCTGTATTAAACGACAAAGAGTTTTCAACCAATAATCCTTTTTGGAAAAATTGACCGATATTATCATGGCTTGTTAAAGTTTCTGATCTTGCACGGAATTTTCCGGCATTATTCGGGTCAGGTTCTAATAATTCGGGAAAGACTTTTGGATAACCTTTTCCTTTTCCGTAACCTACACCCGTTAACTGATTTGGAATGGTACCTGCTGCATAACCGCTATTGTATTTTGACGGATCGTATCTGTTTTCACCGCCCCAATACTGCTGATTAATGGATGCGGCATATTCCGGAAAAGGTGCCCCCCAGTTACCGATGAAACCACCATTGTAGTTACCGCTCGAACCTTGTGTAAATTGATTTTGATAATCGGGTAAATTAGAAATTTGTTCAGTAGCAACTGATGAACTGAAAGTAATTTCTGAACCTTTTTTACCTTTTTTACCGGTTTTAGTCGTTATTAAAATAACACCGTTGGTAGCGCGCGCACCATAAAGAGCAGCAGCAGAAGCACCCTTCAATACCGTCATTGATTCGATATTGTTCGGATCAATATCGTACGCACGATTTGAATACTGCGTACCTTGGCCACCTGAATTTTCATTGTTTACCGAATTGTCGAATGGTACACCATCTACTACGAACAGCGGTTGCGTGTTACCGGTAAGTGAAGAGAAACCACGAATATTTATTTTCGTTGATTGTCCCGGCGCACCACCACCACCGATAATGTCAACACCGGCAACTTTAGAAGAAAGCGCGCGAAGTGGATCGCTTTCCGATTTTAATGCCAAGTCTTCTCCTTTAACATCGGTAGCAGAATAACCTAACGATTTTCTTTCTCTCGAAATACCAATCGCTGTAACCACCACTTCTTTTAAGGAAGCAGCGTCGTCTTGCATGGCAACATTTAAAACATTAGAAGCCCCGATTGCAATTTCTTGAGTGGCGAAACCTGTAAAAGAAACGTTTAGAGCCGTAGCGTCAGTAGGCACGTTTAAAGAAAATTTACCGTCTACATCAGTGACGGTACCTATGGTTGTGCCTTTAACAATAACTGAAGCCCCCACAAGCGTTTCGCCTTTTGCATCAGTTATGGTACCGGTAACGGTGCGCTGCGCTAAAGAGACACTAGCGAATGCAATAAGCATCGTGAGCAGAAGTAAGAGTTTTTTCATACCAAAATAAAATTAGATGATAAAATATTTGAAAAAAAAGCTAAATTCCGAAAAATTAACTTTAATTTAATACAAAGATAATTTTTCTTGTCGAAACTTTAAAATTTTAGAGAAGAAAAAATATAAAAATTATCGAAAGTTCTATTTTAAATCTGTTTTTTAAAATAAAGTTACGATTTTTAGAGAAAGAAAGGCTTTTGATTGTGTTTTTAGGATAGTGTGTTTGTTTTTTTGAATAAAATTTCAGTTTGGGAAGATTGTCGTAATATCAATCAAGTTCAAATATTTTATAAATCAACCGACAATTTATGTGTTTTGCACTTTTCGGATTTGTATTTTTTGTTGTAGAGACGCAATACTTTGCGTCCCAATCGCGGACGGCAAATAGCGAACAGCCTTTTAAACGCGAGACGCAATGCAGCGCGTCTCTACAACAAACTCGGCTGAATTAATAAAAATTCCGAACTCACTTTAAAATCACAAATTTCCTTATTTCAAATTAAAAGCAACGCGAGCAAAAACATATCTCCCGTTGTAACCCATCTGTGATACGCGGCGCGAATAAACAAAACGTCCGGAACTTTCATTGCCGGAATGTGTCTGAATGTCTTGGTAAATGTCAAACAAATTATTTGCCCCTACCGTCAAACTCAAACCTTTCGCGATTTCATAACCCATCGAAGCATCAATCACCAATTTCGGACTGAATACTTGGTCGAACGATTCTACTTGCCCGTCGAAAGTATTTTTCGACCAACTTGCCGTGCTTGCCGGATCGGCGTACTGATTTGTTGAGGAGTTGAGGTAAGAATCTAAATAAGTCACCGAACCGAATCGAACACCGCGCACCATTGCCGAAAATTTATCAATTTTATAATTAAACGTCGCACTGAATTTACTGCGCGGATTGGCTATTTCCAAACGGCTTTGGTCTTCACGATTGAAATAATAAGGCAATTGCTTATTGGCAATCAAAGTCGGTGATGCATTTACAATCGGTACACCTTTATTGTCTTTTTCTACGCTGTTGTTAATAATCGATCCGGCAAAAGACATTCGCAATTTACCGCCACCCAAATCCACTTTATAATTAATTACACCTTCAACACCATCGGAATTTGTATTGACGGCATTCGTAAAAAAATTTACCTGTGTTGCTCCCGTAGCGATGAGTTGCGCTTTTACAGCTGTATTCGAGAAAAAACGTGCATCAAAATTATTGGTCAAAATAATGCGGTTATCGACGTGAATATGATACGCATCCAGCGTGATTTCAACATCATCATCAGGACGTGCCGTAATGCCGGCGGCGATACTTTGAGACGTTTCTTGTTTCAGTTGCGGTATGCCGAGCAATTGTGCTGCGGGGCTTTCGTTGGTTAAAGTAGCTACTTGTGTCGGTAATATACTGCTGCCGATGAATACGGTATTTGTTTTTGAAAAATACTTTTGTTGTTCCGATGGTGCACGGAAACCCGTACTGCCCGAAACGCGCAAACTCAGTTTATCATTAATTTTTACACGTGAAGCTAATTTATAGTTCAAAGTGGAGCCGAAATCGGAATAATTTTCATAGCGCAATGCGCTGGCAATCAACCACCAAGGGGTTAAATCCAATTCGTTATCCGTATATAAAGCGACATTACTTCTCGAATGCGATCCGGCATCTGTCGGAAAAAATCCGGGATATACTGATGCTCCTGGAGTAATACCCGCAGGTGCTTGATAAATCTGGTAAGAGCTTTCTTCACCGGCGCGAATATCGAAAATATCTTTGCGATATTCCGCGCCAAATGCCAAACTCAAAGGCGCATCGCCGAGCATAGTATTTTTACTGATGTCTAAATTGGAAGTAGCTTGCGTAAATTTCAATCCGCCGGCATCAAAAGAAGTTTGCAGATTGGAATTAAATCTGCCGGTCGTATCCGCCGCTTGCGAATAATTAATGGAATTTTTTACGCCGAAATCGAATTGATTTTGTCCGACCGTTTCACTCAAATCCACGTGCCATTCTCCGATTTTTCCGCGTACACCCGCCGCACCCGATATATCGGTGATATCGGTGCTGATAAGCGGTAAAAAACCGTTCGGATAAATAGCAAATACATTCGCGCGCGCAGCTGGCGGTACACTATTCGGATAACGGTAAAACCCGCCGGATTCTCCTTTTTTCTTATTGTAACCGCCGAAAGAATAAAAATCCCAGCCGTTGGTACCGAAAGGAATGGATAAATTGTAGGTTAAACCGCCGCTTCTGATAGCGGAGTTGCCGATGCGCATATCAAAAGTTTCGCGGGTTAATCCGCGTGAAGTGTTGATGGAATCGCTTTTATCTACACCGCCGACGCTGGGCCAAATTTGTCCGGTGTATAAACCGGCACGGTTTGTTGCGCCTCGGTCAGTATATTCGCCGGTAATACTAAAATAGCCCTCTTTAGCGATGCGCATACCGTAATTCAAACCCAGTTGCAAAGTATTACCGTCCGAAACGCTTTTGTAAGTGTTATGACCCGGATCGGCATAGCCCGGCAAACCTAATTTGGTGGCGGCATAAAATTTTTGGTAAGAAGTCAGCGTTGCGCCGTAAGAAGCACTCGCCGTTAAACCGGTTTGTTTTTTTAAAACGATATTAACGACACCGGCAATCGCGTCGGAACCGTACTGAGCAGCGGCACCATCGCGCAATATCTCAATGCGGTCTATGGCGGAAGCCGGAATCGCATTCATATCTGTGCCGACTGTTCCGCGATTTACGGTACCGTTGACGTTTACGAGTGCGCCTTGATGTCGACGTTTGCCGTTAATTAAAACCAAAACTTGATCCGGTCCTAATCCGCGCAATTGCGCCGGATCTTGGTGGTCCGAACCATCGGAAATAGTTTGACGAGCGGATTGAAACGACGGCGCTATGAAATTCAAAATTTGATTCACATCCACTTGCCCGATTTCATTAATTATACTTGCCACCGGAATAACATCTACCGGTACGGGTGTTTCCAATTTTGTGCGCGTGGCGTTGCGCGAACCGATAACGACGATATTATCGAGATCGGTTCCGGCATCTAACGTAATATCCAAAACATTACCCACACCCAACAAAACGGTTTTGTTGGAATAGCCGACGAATGTAACAATTAATTCGGTTACATTAATCGGTAACGTCAACGAATATACGCCGTTAACATCCGCCACTGTGCCGATAGTCGTGCCTTTCCCTAAAACCGAAGCACCGACCAACAGTTCTTTGCTCACACCGTCTTTAATAGTTCCGGTAATAGTGCGTTGTGCTTGAACAGCAGAAAAACTCAATAAGGCTGCGATTAGAAGCAGCGTATAGCGTAATTTTTTTTTCATACAAATTAGTTTTAGGTATTTAAAATAGTTTTTGCAACTTAAAATTTAATCACTCTCTTTAATGATAATTGAGTAATAAATTTGGTACTATAATTTTAAAAAATCGTTGCAACGCGAAAGATAAAAACAATACTTGAATTTGTTTACATCAACACATATAAATTACTGAATTTTTTATTTTAAGAGAAAAAAATAAGAAAAAAGTTTTTACTGCAAAAAAATTTAATTTTTTTTGACATTTTGTCAATTGAAATAAAAACTACCTGACAATTGTTAGTCAAGCAGAAGAAAAACTGCCGGTATTTCCTAAATTTGCAATTGGTGTTTGATTTGATAATTGTTTAGTGGGTAGTTGTCGGTTAATTTGTATCAACTAAAAACTAAAAATATAAACTATGACTTACGAAAATTTCACGACCAAAGCACAAGAAAGTATTGTTCGTGCGCAACAACTCGCCGGCGACAACGGTCAGCAAATGGTGGATACGGCGCATTTATTGAAAGGTTTGATTAATGAAGAAGATAGCGTAGCCGGTTTTTTATTAAAAAAATCCGGTGCGAATCCGGGTATCGTTGAAGCGGAAATGGATAAAATTATTGCCACCTATCCGAAAATGTCGGGCGGAGTGGATAAACAATACCTGTCGTCCGATGCGAATAAAGCTCTTGCCAAAGCGCGACAAATTTCAAAAGATTTCGGCGACGAATTTATTCCGATTGAATTAATCCTCATCGCTATTGCCGGTGGTAATGATAAAGTAGGCAGGTATTTACGCGAAAGCGGTATCACGGAAGATGTTTTGAAAAAAGGCATTACCGAAATGCGCAAAGGCAAAAAAGTTACCGACCAAAGCAGTGAAAACCAATACAACGCACTCGAAAAATATGCCGTCAACCTCAACGAACGCGCAGAAAACGGTAAACTTGATCCGATTATCGGACGCGATGATGAAATTCGTCGAGTATTGCACATTCTCAGCCGCCGTCAAAAAAACAATCCGATAATTATAGGCGAAGCCGGTGTCGGTAAAACGGCAATTGTGGAAGGTTTGGCGCACCGCATCATTCGCGGTGATGTACCGGAAGGATTGAAATCGAAAAAAATATTTTCTCTCGATATGGCTTCACTCATCGCCGGCGCAAAATACAAAGGCGAGTTTGAAGAGCGTTTAAAAGCCGTGATTAATGAAGTTGAAAAATCGGAGGGTGAAATCATTTTATTCATTGACGAAATTCATACGCTAATCGGTGCGGGCGGCGGACAAGGTGCGATGGATGCAGCAAATATTTTAAAACCGGCACTGAGTCGCGGCGAATTGCGCACGATAGGCGCAACAACACTCGACGAGTATCAAAAATATTTTGAAAAAGATAAAGCACTCGCGCGACGCTTTCAACCTGTATTTATTGATGAACCGAGTGTGGAAGATACGATTTCCATTTTGCGCGGATTGAAAGAGCGTTACGAAAATTATCATAAAATAAAAATTCTTGACGAAGCACTTGTGTCTGCTGCGGAATTATCTCACAGATATATTTCCGATCGTCAATTACCGGATAAAGCCATTGATTTGATTGACGAAGCCGGTGCGCGTTTGCGTTTGGAATTAGATTCAGTACCTGAAGTAATTGACGAACTCGACCGAAAATTGCGCCAACTCGAAATTGAACGCGAAGCCATCAAACGCGAAAAAGACGAAAAAAAATTGCGCGTATTGAGCGAACAAATCGCCAACGTTCAAGAAAAACTCAACGGACTGAAATCGAAATGGCAAAATGAACGCGGTATTGTTGATGCGATTCAATTACAAAAACGCAAAATTGAAGAACTCGACCTCAAAGCGCAAAAAGCTGAACGCGAAAGTAATTTTGAATTGGTAGCACGCATTCGTTACGGCGAATTGAAACAAGAAGAACAAAAATTGCACGAAGTAGAAGCAAAACTTAAAGAACTCGCACCCGAAAACCGCATGACAAAAGAAGAGGTTAATTCCGATGATATTGCCGAAGTAGTGGCGCGTTGGACGGGCATTCCGGTTACAAAAATGATGCAATCGGAACGCGAAAAATTATTGCGTTTTGAAGACGAACTCGGTAAGCGCGTCATCGGGCAACATGAAGCGGTAGAAGCGGTGAGTGATGCGATTCGCCGTTCGCGTGCGGGTTTGCAAGATGAAAAACGTCCGATTGGTTCGTTTATATTTTTGGGACCGACCGGCGTGGGAAAAACTGAATTGGCAAAAGCCCTCGCCGATGTTTTATTCGACGATGAGCACGCCCTCACACGAATTGATATGTCGGAGTATCAAGAAAAACATTCGGTATCTCGTTTAGTCGGTGCACCTCCCGGTTATGTCGGTTACGATGAAGGCGGACAATTAACAGAAGCTGTGCGCCGTCGTCCGTACCAAATTATTTTGCTCGATGAAATTGAAAAAGCCCATCCGGACGTATACAATATTTTGTTACAAGTTTTGGACGATGGGCGTTTAACGGACAACAAAGGGCGTGTTGCGAATTTCAAAAATACGATTGTTATTATGACATCGAATCTCGGTGCCGAAAAAATTATCGAAAATTTTGAAGGTATGGATAATGTCAATGAAAAACAACGTCAGGAAATAATTGAGGAGACGAAAAAAGATGTGATGGCAGTGTTGAAAGAAAACCTGCGTCCGGAATTTTTGAATCGCATTGATGAAACCATTGTATTTCATCCGTTAAGTCGCACCGACGTAAAAGCGATTCTCAACTTGATGATGCGCGACGTGAACGAAATGTTGAAAAAGCAAGACTTGTTCGTTTATCCAACCGATGCCGCATTCGATTTATTGGCGCGTGAAGGTTATGAACCGCAGTTCGGTGCAAGACCATTACGTCGTTTGCTCCAACGCGAATTGATTAATCCGCTGTCGAAAGAAATTTTATCCGGCAAATACCAAAAAGGAGATCGCATCATCGCCGAAGCCAACGGCGATAAATTGGTGTTTACGATTAAAAAAACCGAAGCGATACCGATTTTGAATTAAAAATTAATAATTAATAATTAAAAAAGCCGAATGAACTTTTATGAGTTTGTTTGGCTTTTTTGATTGTAATTACGCATTTGCATAGATATTTTAAAGTGTCGTTTTAAAATATCTATGTAAAAGCGTATTTTTGTGTATCAATACTAAAACTGATTTTTAGAAATTTAAATAAAGTAATGTATACCTTAAATAGGATTTTAATTCAAATTAATGAAGCAATAGAATATGCTAATTCAGGTTCTCTTATTAAAAAAAAATTAGCAGTAATATTATTGGATAATTTAATAGAAATACAGATACTTAAAAAAATTGAAGACGTATTATCAAATGATCGGACAACTTGGTATGAAACAAGACAATTTTCGATAAAGCACAGAAAAGCAATCAAATATATGGAAGGTCTGTTAAAGTTTTCTAAAGACCAAAATTTAATTACTGAGCAAGAAAGATACCTTTTAAATTATTCACATAGTATTCGAAATGAAGTTTATCATAAAGGAGAAATCGAAGACCAACTTTTGGATATAGCTATTACAATATACCTAATTTTTATTAAGGATAAAATAAAAAATGGAAGGGATCATCGGGCTTTTATGTAATGCCAAGAAAAACTTCCGATTCCTTTCCAATAGATTTTGGTCAAGGAATTGAAAAAACGTCATCAGTTATTTTACAGAATCCAAATAAGTATTTTGATTCAACTTTAGATTTTATATTATCAAAGCACAAACCTTTGCAAAAATCTATTCAACTTATTCTTGCAGAAAAAATAGAAGAACAAGTTAATGACACAATACGGGATTTAGCTTATCTTGAACGTAAAATGAAAGACTATAATCTATTTGATATTTTAAAATTTGGCGGAATTACTGATTATTTTACAGTTTTGAGTATAGAAGGAAAAACTCCTCCTAATATTGACTATATTCTAACAATCTATAATTTCTTTAAAAATCATAAAGAGGAGTTAGATGATATTTCTGACAGGAAAAAAAGGGATGAATTTTTTTTTGATATGTTTAAAAAATTTAGAAAAGGAATGAAAGATAAATACGAGTATTGGGTTGATTTAGAAAAATGTCTTAAAATTGCAGGGCAGATGAGAAAAGACGATGAGACTAAAGCTATTCAGCGAGGATTACAAGTTCAGTCTAATATACGCAATCTTTATGAAGATATAAATAATGCAAGTACAGGTTTGTGTCGTCACGAAAACGATCTTTATATCCAGTTTAAAGAAAGATAAAAGCACCGTTAGGTGCGGCATATCGGTAGCGGCGGATTTTTAATCCGCCGTAAAACGAAAAAAAATTACAAGTTCCGTAGAAACGACATCTTTTATTACAGACAACGTTTTTTATGCCGTTCCTACGGGACTTCAAATATTTTTATTTTTTTCGGCGGATTGAAATCCGCCGCTACCCATATCTTGTGCCTATCGGCACACCTTTAGATTATTGTAGGCTTAAACTTTTAAAAATAAAAAGCCGAACACAAAGATAATCGTGTTCGGCTTTTTATTTTGTACGAAATAAAATAAGACTGAGAATAATTATTTTTTATTTTGGTCGTTTAAAAGTTTTTTGAGTTCGTTAAGTTGACGTATTGCATCTTCTTTTTCAAAACGTTCAGTTTGAAGTTTTCTCTCAGTTTCTTCCGCTTTTTTTTGTGCTTCCTCCATTTCACGCTGCATTTCTTTTCTGCCTAATTCAATGCCTTTTTCAATGCCTTCGGCGATGGCGGTATCCAGCACATTTTTATTATCGCGATACACTTTTAAACTTTCGTGATAGTAGGAACGCTCTTGGGGCGTAAACTTTGCTAATTCGGCTTGCTCGAATAATTTTTTAAAAATGCGTTCTTGCAATACCTTAGGGATTTCTTTCAATTTCGACATATTTTTCAAAACGTACAACCATTTATCGAAATCGGTGATGAGTTCACTTTCCGTTTTCGTGAAATTGGGCATCGTCAAATAAATGAAAGAGAGTTTGTCGTAAAAAATATTGTTTTTGTCGTCTTTTAATTGCACGAAACGCATGACATCGCGTTCGACGTTATCATCCAAAAAAATAAAATCAAGTAGGGCTACGGTATAAACCGCTTTTAACTCAAAATTCCATTCATTGCCTTGTTGCGCCTGTTCCTGAATCGGGAAAGTGGCATAGAAAACACTGCGGTCTTAAAAAAAAACTTGATGCGCTTTTTGCATTTCTACCATAAATCTTTCGCCCGTTGCGGTTTTGCAATAAATATCGAAAACCGATTTTCTGTCAACTTCGCTCTGTCCGAGATGTTCGTTTTTGGAATAAGACAAATCTTGAATCAAATGCTTTTCGGGCAGCAATTGATTCAAAAAATCAATCAATAAATCTTTATTCGGTTCGGAACCGAACAATTTTTTGAAACCGAAATCGGTAAACGGATTGATATATTTATCTTCAGTCATCGTGGTAATTTTAAAACGACAAACAAAACTAATAATTTTTTCGCAAATTTAATAATTTCTTCGGGTTTGTACAGAAATTTAAGGGACGAAAAACTATTTGTTTTAAGCAAAAAATTTTTAATTTTGTCGAAATAATGATCTGAAATATTACCAAACAAAAACATAGAACAACTACACGAACAAATTTCTGCCGTCATTCAAAGCTGAAAAAAAACGGCATGTTACGCAATTAATTCTACAATGGTTTTCACTTATCGGGAAATCGGAAGGTTAATAGTTGAAGAATAGCAACAAGGTAAAGAACGTGCGGATTACGGCGATTATATTATTGCTCGGCTTTTGTGTTTAATCGTCAAACTAAAATTAATTCATCGGCTTTGCGAAATTGGCAACCCAATAAGTGCCGTTTTGCGCTACGGCAATGTCTGTCACTTCAGACGACATTAGTTGTTTGCAATGATCGGGGCTTTCGCGCCAACCTTTCATGACTTCCGAAATTTCGGTGTAACCCGTACCAATATTTTCGCCGACTGCCGACCAGTTATATCCGGCAGCACTGATGCGTACATCCACTTCATTGCCGTTACTGCTCGTGTGACTGAAAAAATTATTCTGTGCCATGTCGTTAGCATGTGCAGCAGCAGAACTTTCCAATTGTGCATTCCATGTAAGTTTATACACGGGCGGTATTTTTTCTCCGCCGCAAACAGTACCTTTTTGGCGCAAATCATTAACGGCTTTGAGCATTTTCGTTCTGAAATCGTCACCGTCGCCATTGGGTGCCGGATTATTCTGTGCATTGAGTTGAAAAGCCATTAGCATTATTAGAAAAGTGAGTACGAAATTGATTTTCATGTTGGTAAATTATCGAGTGCCGACGATTGTGAATTGTTTTTGTCAGTACTTCAACATTAATTCAACGCAGAAAATTTTTAAATTGTATAGATACTCTAAAAATTGTTCTAAAAAAAATTATTATTCGCACTTATTGTGCTTTCATCCAAATCGCCATTTCATTTATCACGGCATCCGGAATGTGATTGGCGGTCATATATTCTGCCGGTACGGAATTGCCTTCGCCGGGCATGAACAAATGATTAAGTTTCGGGTACAATTGCGTGCGGACGTTTTTATTGCCGGCGGTAGCGTTTTGCCAAATTTTGAAATCTGTCATTGTCACTTGGTAGTCTCGTTCGCCTTGTAAAATTAAAGTCGGGAGTGTTAATTGTTTCAGTGTCGCCACTTGATCATAAACGTGCAGCGACATCCAGTAGGATGCGGGTAAATTAAAAGGAAGTGATGCGGCGGGGCTGTCTTTATCGAACTCCGCAGAGTGCAAATAATTCAACCGGTGTTTAAAATCCGTCGCGAATTTTTTCATGTCTTCGGTGGGTTGGTTATGTAGCAAATATTCAATTTGTTCGAATGCCACAACTTCCAACGGGCGCGCGTTTGCTGCCATCATAACAATGCCGGCGAGCGTATCGCCCAAAACTAACGCGATACGCGGTGCGAGCATAGCACCGAGACTGTGACCGATGACGAAAACGCGCGCGTCGCCCAAAGAATCGTTTTTTTTCAGGAAACGGATAATGTTCACAACATCATCGGTTACTTCGTCATTAATCGTCAATTTATTCGGATTCAAAGATTCGGGTGCGGAAAAAGTGCGTTTATCGTATCGAAATACGCTGATGCCGTTTTTCGCCAAACCTTCGGCAATATCTTTGAACGGTTTGTTGATGCCGACGGTTTCGTCTCTATCATTCGGACCGGAGCCGTGTACCAAAACGGCAATTATTTTTTTCCCGTCGCTTACAATTTTCGGTTGCGTGAGTATACCGTAAAGTACGATGGTTTTGGATGGGATTTTTAAAACTGAATTCGTGAAAAAAGTATTGTCGGCTTCGGGTTTCAATGTTTCGGCGTTTTGGTGCTCGACTAAAAAAAAACCGAGTACTTTATGGTTTTTATTGAAAGTGAATTTCAAATCCATCTTCGTTTTTTCAAATTCGGAGTAATAAAAAAGAAAATTATATACCGAATCCGTTTGCTGACGAAAACCCAAAGCCTTTTTGTATTTGCCGATAGATGTTTCTAAAGAAGCGACAACTTGCTCTAAAATTTTTTTATTGATTTTGGTTTTTACGCTTTCATCAAAATAAGTTTCGGCTTCGGCGAACCGGTGCGCAAACATTTTTTCTATTAATTGACTGCCGAGTAAAGAATCATTTTGAGCCTCCGCAAAAACGCTGCGCGCGAAAATAACGAGTATTACAAAAAAAATATTTTTCATAAATGATGATTTAAAGTTGTTATGAAAACAAAAAAAAGATATTTCTATTTACGCCCTCAAATAAGAAGTTAATGATGTTAACAATAATTTAACTTCACACAAGAAGCGAAAAATAATTCTTTTCTTTGAATTGTGAAGCGTGAATTGAAACATTTATGTTTCTGAAGCCGTAAAACGTTTTAAGAAAAAAATTTTTAGTGCGTCGTTTCCGATTAATCCTTTACCAACAGTCTGAACTGTTTTGATTCCTGAACATAATTTACATGCCTCGTCAATTTTTATGCGCGTATGGTTGATATAATTCTACACTTTCAAAAAAAATTCGCACAACAACCCGAATTGCGCGAAGATTCTAAACCGTTTGCACAATCCCCTTTTACTTTATCTTTCAACGATGAAGCGGATTATACGTTGTGGTGTTTAACGCCGCAGCCGAATAAAATGGCGGACTGGTTGCGCGAACAAATCATGATTGCCGAAAATGCGCCGCAAAAAACGCACGAAGGCATAGATTTTTTTCAATCCGGTGCTTCAAAAGGTTTCAGATTGCACCCGGCACTTACCAAGTTTTCGGACAGTTATTGCCGAAATTTTTTCGTTTTTATGAAACACCGTTTTTCAGAAAACGGTTATAAAATTCATATAGCTGATAGACGTCTGTTCAAACGCGGATGTTTCGATGAAACAATTTGCCGTTTTGTTTTAAAACCTGTCAATGATAGTGCAGCCGATTTTCAACAAATTAAAATAGAAATGTTGAGCAAAAATAATCATTTAGCATTGCTGCATTTAGATACAACTGCCGCCGCAGGAGAAATGCCGCACGCAACCAATCATTTTCAGGAATTATTGGAACGTGTTCTAACCTTTTAAGCAAAATTTTTTAAGTTTTTTGGTAAGCAAAAGCGCCTTTCGAACATTAAGTTGTTTGTAATGCGCTTTTTTTATATCGATTTAAAATATCATAACAAATATTAAAGTCGGCAATTTTTTTAACAAATAGATAATATGAAAAGTAGGTATGAATCTCGTTTGCTTGTGAACAAAACTTTACATTTGTATTTTAAAATAATTGTTTAACCGAAAATCTATTTTATTTTTTTAAAATAATATCAAATTCAAAATGGCAAAAGCAAAAACCCTTGAAGAAATTGCCGAAGAATATGGCGTTTGCGAAAAAACCTTGCGCAAAAGAATTAGAGAAGCAGAAGTGAAGATTAAACGCGGTTTGCTTTTTAATGCGGAACAAAAATTGATTTATGATGCGTTAGGTCATCCTACCGACTTGAATAAAAACGGAACTAACGGAAAAATAATTTGAATAAATTTTTACAATTCCGAAGTATTCCGATATTTACCTTGCAATAAAAAAAATCGGGCTACATCTTTGTATCAAAGATGTTTTGGCCAAGATTGTCTTTTAGAAAATTAATTTCTTTGATTCAATTAAAACAATTTTTATGCAAGTCCATGTCAACGCCTACGCAAAACGAAAAATGCGAATAGGACTAAAAGTTGTTTTCGCATTTTTGCTTTTTACAAGTTTTAATACCGGATATATTTTTGCTCAAAATTCTGATGCGAAAATTACTGTCAGTTATGATGTAAAAAAGAAACAGTATCCGCGTTTTTTCAGTGGTGACATTAAAAAACTTACGCCTTTAGAGAAAGCTCAAATACGAATAGTTGAACTTGAAGAACATCATGAAATTGTTACAGACAAAAATAATGATGTTACCGAAACAATTACACATCTAAAAAGTACCGGTGAACCCGAATGGCTTAAAAAACCGGCGAAAACCGTGATTGATAAGAATGGTGTGAAAATGTACGATGCGAAAGGAAAACTTGTGAACAATGTGCCGGCAATTGAAAAAGAAAAATTGGACTTTGAAATTGATAAAGATTATCGAACCGATAATGTACAACTTACAGGTCCGGAATTCAAGGAATTAGGTGTTAATGAAATTGCCGACCTTGAAAAATCGGGACACGCAGTAAGCAAAACGGCTAAAGGAACAGTTGTTGCAAAAAAAGATAGTCTGATGCATTTATATAATGCCGGTAATAAACACATGAGACAAGAATATATGACGGTAATGAGATTAAATATGCTGTAACCCACACCTTTTTGGTAAATCCTAATGGCGATATGGTACCTGAACATAAAATTGAGAGAACTCGCACACTTACAGTTAAAGGCTTAAAACATTACGTCATGCGAGAAGAACATTTCAGCAATTATAAAATAGTTGATAATAGAGTTAAATCTAAAACAAGCGAAAAAATTCAGGCACTATCTATAGCCAATAAAAATGAAGGGGTTGCTTTTTATCCGAATCCGGTCATTAATAATTTATGGGTACAATTACCGCAACAAAGTATTGAAATGGTTACGCAAATTTCGATTGCCGATATTATGGGAAGAATCATTTTTACAAAATCAGTTACTAATAATTTACTGCAATTGGATGTGTCTGGTTTTACGAAAGGTATTTACATCATTAAAGTTGAAACGACGGGGTTACCTATTCAGACAGGACGTTTCATAAAACAATAATGTTAAACCTAATTCTTTTACTTTTCAAAAAAATTTCTCAAATGAAAAATATTAGTATTGTCATTATTTTTTCCTTTATAATTTTTAAAGTTCATGCTCAAGATCGTCAAATTTATTTTGTTCATGGTTTGGGCGGAGATAATTCATCTTGGTCAAAACCAAAATCTGCTGTTGAGGGTACTACTCTTACGCCGCAGCCAAATGGTTTTCCTGCACGAAAAGCTAAAACTGATCTCGTTGATTACATTGAAAATGATTTAGAAACTGCAGGTCAAACTTTAGCCGAAAATATTGCCATAATTGCAAATACTAATAATGCTAATGTTGCAAATAGTTTTATTATTGCACACAGTCAAGGTGGATTAGTTTCTAAAACCACGGAATTAAGGTACAATAAAAATATGGCGACAAGGAAAATAAATGGAATAGTTACTTTCGGTACTCCGCACAAAGGTGCATTATTAATAAACAACGTTAAAAATCAAGCGGACGGCTCCTCAAGTAACGTCAGTAAGTTTTTAAATGACGGATGTGCCTCCATAATTCAAGGTCCTATTAGTGCCGGTTTATATAATACAGCCGGTAATTTTTCTTTTCTTCTTCAAAATAAGGCTCAAGATGTTGAAAATTCTATTTGTAATTTATTAGGCAATACTGTTTTGCCGCAGTTTGCATTCAAAGAGTTTAATAAACCTATTACTCAAGGTTATGCTATCGGAAGTCCTGTTTTAGATGCATTAGATGATCCGACTTACCTTAATCCGAATACTCACAAGGTGGCATTTTATGGCGAAGAAAATGACCCTGTATTATGGAGAACGGTTTATAATATCCTTACAAAAAAGCCGCAAGATTTTGATTATTTTACCGCAGATGATACAGATGCTTTTGGCGTTGAAGACCAACAAGCTTTGAAAGATATTCACAGCATCATTGATTATTATACTGCTAAAGAACAATATTATGATTACAAAGCTAATATTTTACATTGTTGGGGATGGGGATCAATTTTGGGTTCATTTGGTAATTACTTGTGTGCTCAAGACGCAGCACATACTCGTGACGGTTATCAAAGAGGTATTAATTGGCTGCAAAGTGCAGACTACCAATGGCAAGCATTAATAGGCGCAAAAGTATTTGATGTAGATCCGAATTTGTTTGATTGCTTCTGTGATTATTATCCGGGCGATCCATATAACGGTTATCAAACGACCACTGTAACGGATACACCTTGTGACGTTAATTATTCCGATGTGGTGTGTACCACACTACCGCACTATGGTATCATTACTAAACCAAATGACGGTATCGTACTATCTGAGTCAGCGATGAATTTTGTCGGTACAACTGATAGAACAAGAGTAAGATTATTGGGCAGCAATCATCAGCAAATGCGTAACGATAAAAATACAAAATCTGCTTTGAATGAACTGTTGAGAGGGCATATTGAACCTTGGTTCTATACCCTAGAAAAATAATGTTATATTTGACTTGAAACCGATTGATTTTTTTAAAATTTTAGAAAAAATCAATCGGTTTCAATTCATTTCTTTATAATCAATGATCAAATAATAGACTAAAATGAAATATATGCTTTCCGTACTTATTTTATTATCCTTATTAGGTTGCAAAAAAGAGATTCCATTTACTCCTTCTAAATGTTTTTACTGTCCCGTAGATACACCCAAGTATCAGGTTATTTGGCAAGTTCCAATTTTCAAAGATACTAACTCTACTACTAGTACTTTCCCTTTTCTATTCCAAAATACTGTCTTAATACCACACGACCCTGAAACTCCAAAAGATAATTCTGTAGTAAGTGCTTTTGACAAAAATACAGGAAAATTTAATTATGAATGGAACGGATATAACTTATTGAAAACCGCAAATGCCGGGGACCAGACACTCGTATCACAAATTAAGGATAAAATGATTTTAAAAACTTCCGAAAAAGAAATTTATATAATTGATTTTAGGACAGGTCAAACAATATGGTCGTCAACAATAACACAAGGTTCAGGATTTCCCCGAATTAGTTCTTTTGGAGACTACATTTACCACGTAAGACATGACAATGGACAGAAAGAAAATTTTTTACTAAGAACTTCAGTTAAAGCAAACAGCTGGGACACAATTTACACGATAATTAATAATTCCAGAGTATCTCTTACAGAACCGCCTACGGGGTGGATAAATCCTTCGGGAGATACGCTATTAATTTTCCAGAATAGGTCTTATGAAATCGCTACCAATAAAGGCATTGCGGATTTGTACATTTACAATTTAACGAAAAAAAGAGACGAATTTGTTTTTTTGAATTTCGATCCAAATGGTTCCGCAACAAGCGTGCTGCCTCCTGCAATCTATAATAACAGACTATATTTTATTGGTACGGGTATAATTCATTGCATTAATCTTTTAACCGGAAAGATTGAATGGCAAAAAGATTTTCATGACAGTTTTTCTTCGGGTAGTTTGGTTGTTGCTGAGGAAAAATTATTCGTAAAAACCGACAACGAAATGTTGTATGCAGTCAATTTGACTGACGGCGGTATTATTTGGCAATCGAAAAGCGATTACGGTTCGTCATGCAGCAGAATGGTTTATTACAACGGGTATTTGTATTATACGGGTGTGGTATCTAAAGGCGGTTTGTTCGTTGTGGATGCATCCACCGGAGCACTTATTTGGAATTACAAATCCATCAATCAATTTGATACACCGTTAAATAATTATCGAACAAAAGGCGATACTTTTTTCGGAAGAGAAGGCGGTATTACAATTGATTCTGCATTAAACTGTTTGTATGTAACCGATAACAGATATTTAATGTGTATAAAATTGCCGAAGTGACTATAGGCTCGGCAAAAAATACCTTTATACATCCAATTTTTATTTCGCAATGTGTTTAAAGCTGCCGCAAAAGTAAATACCGATTTTCGTCAACTTTTTCTCAACTTCAACAACGCCACATTTTCAACATGGTGTGTATGCGGAAACATATCCACCGGACGAACTTTTACGACATCGTATTTTTCATTCAGTTGAGACAAATCTCTCGCTTGCGTTGCCGGATTACAACTGACATAAATAATTTTCGGTGCTTCTAATTTCAACAACATTTGCACGACGTAATTATGCATACCGGCGCGCGGCGGATCCGTTATGAGTATATCCGGTTTGCCGTGTTGCGCCGCAAAATCGTCTGTGAGAATGTTTTTTACATCACCGGCATAAAAAGTGGTATTCAGTAAATTGTTACGTTCCGCATTTTGTTTTGCATCTTCAATTGCCATTCCGACTTCTTCAATTCCGACTACGTGTTTTACTTTATCAGCAACGTATAAAGCAATACTGCCAATACCGGAATATAAATCATACACATTTTCGGTGCCGTTGAACTCGGCAAAATCCACGATCGTATCGAACAAACGCACGGCTTGTTTGGTATTGGTCTGAAAAAAAGATTTCGGTCCTATCCGGAAACGCACATTGCCCAACATCTCTTCAATATAGCCTTTACCAAAATAAGTAATCATATCCAAATCTAAAACAAAATCATTCACTTTAGCATTAATACAATAAATCAGCGTTGTAATAGCCGGAAATTTTTCAAGAATAGCATCGAACAAAGGCTGATATTTTTCGGATTCGTTGCTGTAGATACTAATAATTAACATTATTTCGCCGAGTGTTGTGATACGCAACATGACATGACGCATAAACCCGCGCTGAGTTTTCAAATCGTAAAAACTTAATCCCAATGCACGTGCTTTTTCACCTATAAAATTGCGCAAATCGTTTGACGGATCTTCTTGCAACCAACATTTTTCAATGTTTAAAATTTTATCGAAAGCACCCGGACGGTGAAAACCCAAAACATCTTCGTAATTGGAAACGCCGTCGTTCACTTCTTCCTGCGTCAACCACCGTTTATTTGAAAACGTAAATTCCAATTTATTTCTGTAAAACGTATTGTCTTCGCACCCTAAAATCGGTTGCCATTCTTGCACCGGAATTTTTCCGAGATGCTTGAACGTATTTTCTACCAATAATTGTTTGTGTTTCAGTTGCGTCGCGTAATCAAGGTGTTGCCACCGGCAACCGCCGCATAAATTGAAATGCGCGCAAAAAGGTTCCACCCTTTCCGGCGACAATTGATGAAAATGTACTACCGACGCTTCGTAATAACCATCTTTCTGTTTATGTACTTTCACGTCCACAATATCGCCCGGCGCAGAATTTTCTACAAACACGACGACGCCTTCCGAATCTCTACCGATTGCTTTACCTTTATCTGCTATACCGGTGATGGTAATGTTTTCTAAGATTTTTACTTTTTTTGCTTTTTTTTCCTTTTTTAGTTCCATAGTTTTTAGTCGGCTAATAGGATTTATGTTTTATAGATTTATTGCTCCATTTCCTGTTGAATTAAACCAGCATTTCTTAATTGATAAATGGCTTTAATCAAAAAGCTGTCGTCAGAGAATAAAGATTTTTTTCTCACACTCCACTCTGAAAAACTTGTTTTAATTGTTTGTAAATCAAAGTCTTTATTTTTTTGAATAATAAAATCAACCGAAGACAGTAATTCTAAACTAAAGTCAGTGTAATATCCTGTAAGAAATTTTTTAACTTTTTGAACAATCAGATTATAATTTTCATGTTTTTGCAAATATTCCATTACTTCATCTTTAGCATCCATAATTAAATTTAACTCTTCAAAGGGCTTCTTATCTTTACTGTTGTAACCTGCAATATAACTTCCGTTCAGATAATACAGAACGTGTTTTACTTTACCTGAATACGGACCATAAAAATTAGGATTAAAATCTAATTTGAAAATATCATTTGCACCAAAACGTTGAAGAAAATAGCATATTTTCTCTGAGGAAAACTCTGAAACAAATTCACCTTCTCCGACTAAATCATAAAGCACAGCTAAAAGCATAGCTCTTGCGGGTGTTAATTGTACACGCTCTTTTTTAATAATTTCTTTTATTTCAGAATTAGGCTCATAAATCATTATTTCTACTTCAACTTCAGAAAGATGCTTTTCAATTAATTGTTTTACTTTTGACCATTGTAATCCGCCGTTGCCGGCACCCAAAGGCGGAATAGCTACGGATTTTATTTTTTTTTCAACTATTGCTTTTTTAAGTTCTATTAAACCTTGTTCAATATAATCGTACTCTGAAGGTTTTCTCCAATTTGTTTTTGTAGGAAAGTTTATTATAGTCCTATTTCCGAGCAACAATGATTTATCCTCGACAATCAATAAATTACCTATTTGAAATTCATTGTCTTTACAGGCTTTTGCATAAATTTTAAAATTATTCGGGAACTCGTTTTTAAATTGTAATGCAATACCTTTACCCATAATTCCAACTGTATTGACGGTATTGACGAGTGCTTGTGCTTTAGTTTCAAATAAATTACCTGTGATATAATGTATCATTAAAAATAAAAATTTGGTTTGACAACTATTTTTTCTTTAGTAATTCCTAATTCAAGCAACCTTAATTGAGCATCGGTACTATAAACTACATATCCTAATACAGTATCAACGGACAAATCTCCTAAAACAAGAAATTCCGCTTCTTTGCGTCTTTTCAAATCTAAATCTTCTTCATCTTTCCAAAAAAGAGCATGAATAGCTTTGAAGTCAATAAGATTATTGATATTTTTCACATCATTCACATCATAAAATTGAGTTAAGGCATTTATTGCGTGCCCATTTGTGAAAATAAAATCAATCCTCAAATCAAGAATTTTTTGTATACTTCTGATGCAATAAACAATTTTGTCGGGTTCGGTAATTGTTACACCATTAAAACCTTTTTGTACAACATACAACATTGGCATACGAAAACCGAAATAAAATGGAATAAAATCTCCTAATGTTTTACCGCCCTTAAGTAAGAAATTGCTTCTTTTACTGATTAAACTACTATCTCCAATAGAATAATAATTTAGGTTTCGGTTTATAGAATCCGGATGTGTGATACCATATTTAAAAATATGCGGAATATTTTCAATATGCGTCATACGGTACAAATATACTTTATTAAGCTCCATTTTTTTGAGAATAGGAAAAATACATAAAAATTCAATAAATAAGCAGTCACCGAATTACGAATTTTTTTTATCAATAGTTTTGCTATTGGCTAAGTGAATAAATAGTTTGTTGACAGAAACACGATTTTTACGATTTACAAGAATGACAAGATTATAGTTAGAGATTTTATGAGTAATCTTATCATTCTTGTAAATCGTAAAAATCGTGTTCTGAAAAAAATCCAAAATCGTAAATCCCTACACATTCACCCAATTCTTTTTTTCTTGTTCCAAATGATGCAAAATAATTTTTACGCCGTATTTATCCGTCAAATGTTTCGCCAATTGATCGGCGGCATAAACAGAACGGTGCTGACCGCCGGTACACCCGAAATTGACGGAAAGACTTTCGAACCGACGCGAAAAATAATTTTCAACGGCTTTATCTATTATGGGGTACATGTTTTGCAGAAAAACGTCCATTTCTCCATTTTGTTTTAAAAAATCCATCACAGGCCGATCTCTACCGGTGAGTTTTTTCAGCTCGTCTACACGACCGGGATTATCCATGAAACGACAATCGAAAACAAAACCACCGCCATTACCGGAATTATCGTCCGGATAACCGGTTTTTTTGTACGAAAACGAATTTATTTTTACGGTAAGCAGACTGTCTGCGTACTTTTTCTTGTCGAAAAAATCAAATTGCTCACTTTTAACGATAAGTTGTAAACAACGAAACAATTCCGGCAATTTTACGGGCATTTTCACGATACCTAAAACATATTCCAATTGGTCAATCGCGAACGGAATACTACTTAAAAAATGATCCCGACGTTCGTAAAGTCCGCGAAAACCATACGCGCCGAGAGCTTGCAAACACCGTATTAAAACGTAACCATAATATAAATCCGTAAAAAAATCGCGGTCAATACTCACTAAACTTTCAACTTTATCTAAATAGTGTTCATACACCGATTTTTTTATGTCGTTCGGTACGCCGCCTTTTGCCTGAAACAACAGCGAAGCGACATCGTATTGCAACGCCCCTTTTCTGCCGCCCTGATAATCTATAAAATAAGGTTTATCATTTTGAATCATGATATTACGCGATTGAAAATCGCGGAACAAAAAATAATTACAATCGGCGAGCAACAAATAATCCGTCATTTTTTGAAAATCATCCTCGAGCAGTTGTTCATCGAACGGAATTTTTGCCAATTTTAAAAAGTAATGTTTGAAATAATTCAAATCCCACATCATACTTTGTTTATCGAACGCCATGCGCGGATAGCAAACCGAATAATCCAAATCTTCGCCGCCTGTTATCTGCAAATCGGCGAGTGATTCGATACTTTTTTTATACAAACCAATGATATGCACGTTCCAAGATTGTCCGATGGGCGGTAATAAACTGAATAATTGCGTATCGCCGAGGTCTTTTTGTAAATAAACACCATTCTGCAAATTTTCGGCATAAATTTCCGGCACCGGCAAACCTTTTTTAAAAAAGTGTTGAGAGAAACGTATGAAGGCTTTGTTTTCTTTAAAATCGGCATTGTAAGCGCCGATTGCACTTTTCGTTGCACCGAAAATGCGAAAATAGCGACGGTCACTGCCGGCTTGCATCAATTGCTCCATGTTGACGGCATCTTCTCCCGCCCATTCTTTAAATAAACCCGGCAATAGTAATTGATAGTTTTTCATTTCTATAATTAAGTTTTATTCGTGTAAACCGGAAATACACGTTGCAATTTGCCGGAACCTGGGCGTTTAATACTTGCAGATATTTTCGGGCGCAAAAGTAAACGTTTAATGAAACAATTTTATAGGAGTTAAAAAATTAAAAAAATCGAAATAAATTTTATTTTTTTGAGCACACTTATATCGAGCCGAGACACCAACTTCAGTAAATAGAGCGTATTTTTATTTCTTAGCAATATTGGTAAAAGCAAAGCCCGAACAGTTTTTGTTTGGGCTTTGCTTTTAAAAAAATAATGTGTCTTGAAAAATATTTTTGTTCGCGCTTCGCTTTTTTTTTAAATGAATTACAAAAAAATATTTTTCGGAATTTTTTGAAAATTTTCTGAAAAAAATA
This sequence comes from Chitinophagales bacterium, assembly GCA_038226035.1. GTDB lineage: Bacteria > Bacteroidota > Bacteroidia > Chitinophagales > Saprospiraceae > JAAFJT01. The sequence goes on from JBBRQS010000002.1 coordinate 288,482, forward strand.
TTTTACGCAAATAAAATTTTATTTTTTTTTGTAAACGCGCAGCAAAATTATTTTTGAAAATAATTTTTGAAAATAATTTTGAAAATGGAGCACTGAATTTTGTACCGCTTTCTGTTAAACAAAAACTGCGTCAAGAAATTTTTTCTTAACGCAGTTTTTGTTTTTAGAGAGTAATACTTATAACACCTACGCGAAATAGATAAAAGTTTGAAAACCTTCACTAACCTTCGCTTTTTTTTAGCATTTTTAGTCGAATGAGGATATTTAACTAAAATCAATTTTATCTCATTTTGATGTATTTTGTGAATCTGTAGAGTTTGCTTCAAGTAATTTGAAGAATTGGTCGAGTTGAGGGAGAAGAATTATTTCTGTTCTGCGATTTAACTGACGTCCGGCTGCTGTTAAATTATCGGATTTAGGAACATATTGAGCCCTGCCGGCAGCAGTCAATCTTTCCGGTTCAACATTAAATTTCGATTGCAAAACTCGAACAATTGCAGAGGCACGTTGAGTACTTAGATCCCAATTGTCAGCATATTTTGTAGTTGAAATTGGAACATTATCTGTATGCCCCTCTACCAGAATATCTAAGTTTTTATGGTCGTTGACGACTTTTGCAATTTTACCCAAAACATCAAAAGCTTTGCTGTTAATTTCCGCACTGCCGCTCGAATAAAGCATTTTATCAGATAAAGAAATATAAACTACGCCTTTTTTTACTTCAATATGAACATCTTCATCGTTTATGTCAGCCAAAGAACGTTTGAGGTTTAAGATCAAAGCCATGTTCAATGAATCTTTTGATTGAATACTTTTGTTTAAATCACGTATGTACGAACTTTGATTATTAATGGCTTGCAAAGATTGTTTTATACTCTCGGCTCCTGTTTTACTTATCACAGCCAAATCTGTCATGCGGGATAAGAGACTGTTATTGCTTTCACGCATGTAATTAAGTTCCCGATTCAGAGCGGAATTTTGGTTTTTTTCAGTTTGAATCGAACTGTCTTTTGCCGCCAAGTCATGCAAATAGTTTGAAATGAGTTCCCGCTTATTGGCTATATCCGCATTCAAATTTTGAGAACTTAATTCACAAGATTTACTGAGTTGATTGTAACGTTCTAAAGATGCATCATACATTTTTGACATCTCCGCATATTTTTTATTGCTTACGCAACTCGGCATTAATAAAACAGAGACTAAAAGTGTTACGAATAAATAATTTTTATTTCCGTTCATTGTTTTAATATTTAGTGTATTGATAAATATAACATAAATTTGGTACAAAAATACAGATAAAAAACTTGATAAAAATCAAGTTTCGACTTTTTAACATAAATTTTAAAAAAAAAATTATGAGATGTTGAATTCAATGCTTTTCTAAAAATTATAAAAAAATCAATCTCCTTAGAAGAGAGTGTTTTAAGTTTTTTAACAAATATAATATAAGCTAAATTAATCTTGCGTCACTATTATGTAAAAAAATTATCGAGCCTCATTTTTTATCTCGTTTAATAACGCTGCATACTGATCTTCAGTAATGCCGTATTGTGTTAAATATTGGAAATCAGCTTTCATACTTTCCCAAAATTTTTCGGGTGCGGGAAATGCTTTTAAGCTTTCTTCACAGTACACCAACGCTTTTTCTTTTTCTCCTTGACAAAAATAAAAGCGCCCTAAATTTATTGAATAATAACAATTATTAAATTCAGTTTCTTGAAATAATTTATTCGGCAAAATCAAATCAATGTAGGAAATAAAATAAAATTTTTTAAAAATAATGCGACAATATTAAAAAAAGACTTTTCAATTTCGGAAAAAAAAACTAACTTTGCGCTCGTTTTTCAACATACATTAAAAAAAGTTGAAAAAACTCAAACAAACAAGAATAAATTTTATTTTCATTATAATTAACTTAGGGTTCTAAATGCCTACTATAAATCAGCTTGTTCGTAAAGGCAGGGAAGTAATTGAGGAAGCCAGCAAAACGCGCGCGCTCAAAGAGTGTCCGCAACGACGCGGTGTTTGTACAAAAGTATACACGACTACGCCAAAAAAACCGAACTCCGCACTCCGTAAAGTCGCGAAAGTTCGTTTAACAACGGGTATGGAAGTGATTTGCTACATTCCGGGTGAAGGTCATAATTTGCAAGAACACTCCATCGTATTAGTACGCGGAGGTCGTGTAAAAGATTTACCGGGCGTACGTTATACCATTGTACGCGGTGCTTTGGATACTCAAGGCGTAAAAGACCGTAAAAAATCGCGTAGTAAGTATGGTGCTAAAACACCGAAAGCAGGCCCAGCTCCGGCAGCAAAAGGTGCCGCACCGGCTAAAAAGAAAAAATAATTTTCTTAAATGGTAAATCATGAAAGGTAAATGGTAAATGTTTAAACTTCATGCACTTACAATTTTATTGGAAATTAAAAACATTGAAAAGTATTCGGCAGAGAAGCATTGGAAAGTTATGAGTTATGAGTTATGGGTTAAGAGTTAGAAATTGTGTTTTAAGCATTGTTTTTAATTATTAATTACTAACTATTAATTATTAATTCTCCCAGAGGGTTCGAGAAATAATCCATCAGTATCTGTCGCGTTTGATTCAAAATTTCATCACAATTTAACAAATTCATTTCTCCGATGAGAAAAAGAAAACCGAAGATTCGCGTTATAGCAGCAGACCCGCGCTACAACGATCCGCAAGTGACACAATTCGTGAATAACTTGATGTGGGAAGGTAAAAAATCTACAGCCTATACCATCTTATATGATGCCTTAGACATCGTTAAAGAAAAAACAAACGAAAACGAACACAACGTTTGGAAAAAAGCTTTGCAAAACGCGATGCCGCAAGTAGAAGTCAGAAGCCGCCGCATCGGTGGTGCTACTTTTCAAATTCCGACTGAAATTCGACCGAAAAGAAAAATTGCTATCGGTATGAAATGGTTGATTAAATACGCCCGTGCCAGAAGCGGTAAAGGTATGGCTGATAAATTGGCGGCAGAGTTAATGGCAGCAGCAAAAAATGAAGGTGCTTCCATCAAAAGAAAAGAAGAAATGCACCGTATGGCTGATGCCAACCGCGCGTTTGCTCACTTTAAAGCGTAAATCTTAAACGGTAAATGCAAAATGGTAAATTTTTTATGCAAAATTCTAAATGATAAATTTATTTTGATTTTTTTATTTAGCATTTACCATTAAAAAATAATTGTTTTTTAACTGCGTAAGCACGCCGAATACTCGAAAGTAATTGTCGTGCTTATGTGGTAATTATTTCAAAATAATAATTTGTCATGGCAAACAAGGATCTGAAATATACGCGAAACATTGGTATTGCCGCGCACATTGATGCAGGTAAAACAACTACCACTGAACGTATTTTATATTATACAGGTGTTTCGCACAAAATCGGTGAAGTTCACGATGGTGCAGCTACTATGGATCACATGGAGCAAGAGCAAGAACGCGGTATCACGATTACATCGGCAGCAACGAAAACGCGCTGGTTCTGGAAAGGAGAAGAATATCCGATCAATATTATTGATACGCCCGGTCACGTGGATTTTACGGTAGAAGTAGAACGCTCATTGCGCGTACTCGATGGTGTGGTGGCTTTGTTTTCCGCAGTTGACGGCGTAGAACCGCAATCGGAAACAGTTTGGAGACAGGCTGACCGTTATAAAGTGCCGCGTTTAGCTTTCGTTAATAAAATGGATCGCGCCGGCGCCGATTTTTTCGCTGTCGTAAGCGATATGAAAGCGAAATTGGGTGCTAATGCTATTCCGTTGCAAGTACCGATTGGTAACGAAGAAAAATTTGTAGGTGTCGTGGATTTGGTAACTAACCAAGCTGTAGTTTGGAATGAAGCCGATCAAGGTATGACGTTTAATGTGATTCCCATTCCGGAAGATTTAATTGAAACAGTTGCCGAATATCGCCAACTGTTGGTAGAAGCGGCTGCGGAATTTGATGACAATTTGATGGAAAAATATTTTGAAGATCCGGATAGTATCAGTGAAGAAGAATTGCGCGCCGCTATTCGCAAAGCCGTAGTTGCCATGAAAATGACACCGGTAATGTGCGGTTCGGCTTTCAAAAATAAAGGTGTTCAAGCTTGTTTAGATGCTGTTTGCCAATATTTGCCTTCACCGTTAGATATTGATGCGATTGAAGGTACTAATCCGGATACGGAACAACCCGAATCGCGTCAGCCGAATTCATCTGAACCGTTCTCGGCTTTGGCATTTAAAATCGTAGCAGATAAATTCGTCGGTCGTTTAATTTTTATTCGCGTTTATTCCGGTCACTTGGACGCCGGCTCTTATGTATTGAATACTCGGAGTGGCAAAAAAGAGCGTATATCGCGTTTGTTCCAGATGCACGCGAACAAACAAAATCCGATTGATTTCGTTGATGCCGGAGATATTGCAGCTGTAGTAGGCGTTTCCGATATTCGTACCGGTGATACACTGTGCGCCATTGATAAGCCGATTATTTTGGAATCCATGTCGTTCCCGCAACCCGTTATTTCGTTAGCGGTTGAGCCTAAAACGCAAAAGGATATGGATAAAATGGGTATGGCTTTGAATAAACTTTCCGAAGAAGACCCAACGTTCAAAGTAGCTTACGATACGAATACCAATCAAACGGTGATTAGCGGTATGGGCGAGTTGCACTTGGAAATTTTGGTGGATCGTATGCGCCGCGAATACGGCGTTGAATGCAATCAAGGTGCGCCGATGGTAAATTATAAAGAAGCATTGACAAAAACGGTGTCGCACCGCGAAAAATTGAAAAAACAATCGGGTGGCTCCGGTTTGTTTGCCGATATGGAATTTGAACTCGGACCTGCCGACCAAGAATTTTTGGACAGCGAAGAATTTAAAAACGGGAAGAAAAAATTGCAATTCGTCTGGGGTATCGTTGGCGGTTCGATTGATAAAAATTATATAAAACCCGTAACAGACGGTTTTAACGCCATGATGGGTAACGGTATTTTAGCCGGCTACCAAATTGATGCCATGAAAGTGCGCATTTACGACGGATCCATGCACGCGGTGGACTCGAAACCTATTGCGTTCGAGCTTTGTGCGAAAGAAGGTTTCAGAGAAGCCGCGCCGAAATGTAAACCGATTATCATGGAGCCGATTATGAAATTGGAGGTCATTACGCCCGAAGATTATGTGGGTCCGGTTATCGGAGACTTAAACCGTCGTCGCGGCTTGCCGAAAGGTCAAGAAGCGCGTTTAGGTGGTGCGGTGGCTATTCAAGCTGATGTTCCACTTTCCGAAATGTTCGGTTACGTAACGCATTTGCGCACTATTACTTCCGGTCGTGCGTCATCCACAATGGAATTTTCGCATTATCAAGAAGCACCCGCCGGTATTTCTAAAGAGGTAATTGAAAAAGCAAAAGGATTGGTGAAAGCGTAGATAGTAAACGGTAAATGGTAAATGGTAAATTTTTTATTTTAAATATTGAATTTACCGCTTACTATTTACCATTTGAAAAATTTACCGTTTAACATTGAAATATTTACCGTTAAAATGAAAGCACTTGCTTGAATTAATTTTCGAGTAAGTGCTTTTTAATTTTATTTTGACGAAAATTTCAGAACTTACATTCTAAAAAAAAATAACCGAATCATTACCGGAATAAAATGAAAATAACTATTCTCGGTATCAGACATCACGGTGCAGGTTCTGCAAAAAATGTGGTGGCTATGCTGAAAAAAATTCAACCGGATATTATTTTGGTAGAATCGCCGCCCGAATTGAATGCAATGACGCATTTGGTTGGCGATAAACATTTAAAGCCGCCTGTCGCGGTGTTGTGTTATGATGAAGCACAACCGCAACGTGCCGTTTTTTATCCATTGGCGGAATATTCGCCGGAGTGGCAAGCGATGCTGTATGCCAACACCAACAAAATTCCGGTGCGTATGATGGATTTGCCGGTGGCAATCAGTTGGAGTTTATCGGACATTGGAAAAGGGATATTGGACAATGGAAAAGAAGAAGAAGAACAAAATTTTTTAACTCAAGAATCTTTAAGAAAAGCAAATCAACGTCTAACGTCCAACTTCCAAAGTCCAAAGTCTCCTTTGGATTATTTTGCCGAAATTGGCGAATATGACGATTCTGAACTATGGTGGGAACATAATTTCGAGCAAAATTTTTCGGAAAGTAACCAAACCAATACGCCCGAACAACATTTCGAAGCTGTTATGTTGATGATGACGGAATTGCGAAAAGCCGGTATTCCGTCGGCATTAGAAAAAGAGAATATTTTTCGGGAGGCTTATATGGGGCAAATAATCCGTCAAGCGCGGCGCGAAATGTTTTCCGATATCGTCGTTGTATGCGGTGCGTGGCACGCACCGGCTTTGTCGGATTTAGATAAAAATGAAAAAGAACATGACGCTATCATAAAAAAATTACCGAAACCGAAAATTAAAGTCGGCGTAACTTGGATACCTTGGACGAATGACCGATTGTGGATGCAATCCGGTTACGGTGCCGGTATTACAGCTCCGGGTTGGTACGCGCATTTATGGAAATATCCGAACGATAACGGTACATTATGGCTGACAAAAGTAGCGCGCTTGTTCAGAGAAAAAAAAATGGATACCTCTACGGCGCATATTATTGAAGCGGTGCGGTTAACGGAAGCACTCGCGGGTATGCGCAATTTGTCGCGCGCCGGTTTGTTTGAAATGAATGAAGCAGTGCAAACCGTGATGTGTATGGGTGATGGCGTTTTGTTGGAATTGGTGCGCAAACAATTAATCGTCGGTTCGGTAATCGGGAAAGTGCCCGAAAATATTCCCAAACTCCCGATTCAAACGGATTTCGAACACCAAACGCGCTTACTCAGATTACCGCAAACGGCAGAACAAAAAACACTTGAATTGGATTTGCGCAAAGCGTTGGATTTATCGCGCAGCATTTTTTTACACCGGATTATAATTTTGAAAATAGAGTGGGGGAGTACCACGCTTAAACGCAGTAAAGGGACTTTCAAAGAAGTCTGGAAATTGAAATGGAAACCCGAAATGCTCGTCAATTTAATCGAAAAAGGGATTTGGGGGAACACAATAGAACAAACTGCCGGCAACTTATTAATTCACGACTGCTCACAAGATAATGTTTCGCTCTCTTTTTTATCCGAACGCATAGCACAGGCTATACCGTCGGAATTATTTTCGACAATAGAAGTTTTGTTGACGAAAATTGAAGAAATTTCGGGCGTTTCGGGAGATATTCAAGAATTAATGTTCGCAATTATTCCTTTATCCGACATCGGACGATACGGCAATGTGCGCAAAACGGATTTAACGCACATCAACAGTCTGTTGGAGTCGCTTCTTACACGGATTTGTATCGGCTTGCCGAATGCGTGCTACGGATTAGATGAAGACACATCGCAAAAAATGTTTGAATTGATACGCAAAGTGAATGAAGCCGTTCGGATTTCGGATTTTGGGTTTAAGGAAGGCTTCGCTTCAAGCGAAGACTTCCTTAAACCCAAAATCCGAAATCCGACATCCGAAATGTGGTTCAAAACTTTATTTCAAATTTCAAGTGCAACGGGTGTTCAAGCCGTTATAAAAGGTTGCACAACGCGCTTGTTGTTCGATGCGCAAATTATTACTGAAGAACAAACAAGCACGTCATTCGGTTTAGCACTCTCGAAAGGCAATGAACCGAAAGACGCTGCGGGTTGGTTGGAAGGTTTTTTAAAAGGCAGCGGTATGATTTTATTGTACGATAACGTTCTATGGCAAATACTAAACACTTGGTTAGATAGTTTGGAGCAAGAAGCATTTATAGAATTGTTGCCGATACTGCGCCGTACTTTTTCTAAATTTGAACCCGGCGATAGAAAAAAATTGGGCGAAAAAGCAAAACGCGATAGCCATAAGACAACAAACGTTAATACGTCTGAACGACGTAATGAAAATTTATTTGATACAGAATTAGCGGAAATGCCTTTGCCTTTGTTGGCGATTTTGTTGGGTTTGTGATGAATAAGTATAAATACTCTTTATCTCCTCAAAAATAACTTAACCATTTCTTCTTGACTTTCGAAATACATTTTTTGATTGAAATTTTACCCCACAAAGAAATTGTAATTTTATCAATCGTCATACTCTCCCTGCAATGCATACTTTCCGAAAAGTAATAAACCGCCGGAAACAATGGGTGTAATGATACCCATGACAATGATACCGAAAATTAAATCGTCTTGTTTGCCCGACATTATTTTAGGCAGACCTAATTCAAAAATACCGAACCAAGCGGCAGCTAAAGCCAACAGTATCCAAACAATACCGAGCCTGCGTTTGATAGCATTTTTAAGTTTCGATGAAGTCTTTTCTAAGGATTGTTCAACGTAGTTGTCTTTAATGTAAAGTAGTCCGATGACAAAACTGATACATATCAAAACAATCGGATAAATTAATCCGGCTAAATAATATTTTTCATCATGGGCTTCGGTTGCTTTATTAATCGAATAAGAACCAATCACTAAAGACATGCCGCTAAGTACGCCAAAGCCAATGTGATACGGAAAGGAAAGTGAGGTATAGCGGATTTTTAGCGGAAACATTTCTACTAAAAAAGCAGCAATGGGACCATATGACATCGCCGAAATAACCATAAGCAAACAAATTAAAAAAATTAATTTCCACTTATCTGTATCGTTGATGAATACTGTTTTCACCAATTCAGTTTTCGATGACGGGCTTTGACTCGGACTTAGCTTTTCAACTTCTTGATAAATGGTTTTATCGGTGTAAAAATGCCGTGTGGTGGTGACGGCAAATAATCCTTCTTGTTTCTTTTCGATTGAAATTTGGGATATATATTCCGATTTATTTTTAAGATTTACTGTTTGATACATTTGTTCGTATATGGGGCGAAAAAAAATTATCGCAAGCAACATACTCAGTAAGATAAGAGGCTTGCGACCTATCTTATCCGAAAGCGCGCCAAAAATAATGTTTAAAGGTAGTCCAATGAGCAACACGGTGATAAAAATAGTATTGACTTGGTTGTAAGCTAAAAATAAAGTTTTCAGTAAAAAGGTTTGGATGATGAAAAAAATTGGTCCACTCACAGCTCCTGCACCTATAGTTATGCCAAATAATGCCAATAAGACTACTTTTAAATTTGCTCTATTGCCAAATGATTCTTTTAACGGATTAGTGGAAGTTGTTCCTTCAGCTTTTGCCTGTGCAAAAAGTGGTGATTCTGCCATATTTTTTCTGATATAGACAGATATGCCCACCATAAAAATGGAAATTAAAAACGGAATTCGCCAGCCCCAATTTTCCCAATCATTTGCATTCAAAATATTTTTAAAGAATTGAATTACTGCAAGTGAAATTAAAAAGGCAAAACCTGGTGTTACCTGAATCCAAGATGTCCAAAAACCGCGTTTGTGTATGGGTGAATGTTCAGCAACAAAAGTAGCAGCACCACCGTATTCTCCGCCAATAGCTAAGCCTTGAAGTAATCTTAAAATTAACACGATGAAGGGTGCAAAAAAGCCGATAGTTTCGTAAGTTGGTATAAGACCGATTGCGAAAGTAGCACCGCCCATTATCACAAGCGTTACCATGAACGTATATTTTCTACCAATTAAATCCCCCAAACGTCCGAAGAACAATGCGCCGAAAGGTCGCACCAAGAAGCCGGCGGCATAAGTAGCTAAAGTGGCGAGAAAGGCTGCAACAGCATCTCCTTGCGGAAAAAATTTTGTAGCAATTATGCTTGCAAGACTTCCGAAAATATAAAAATCATACCACTCAATAATTGTTCCGACACTTGATGCAAAAATGATTGGAACTAATGACTTATCGTTGGAATCAGTTTGTTTTATAACTATGAATTTGGGTTACTTGATTTTTTTAATTGTAGTTGTTATCATTTTTAAGCAAAATTTGAATAAAATGTGTTTTTAATGAAGTAAATCTTTAATAAAACCTGCTCATTAAAGTACAGAAGCAGTCAATGGCATATCAGCAAATTGCCATGCTCTATCATAGCGGTTTTTTACTAGTTTAGCTTCAGTTTTTCTTCCTTGTTTCAATAGAGTTTGGTACAAACCGATGAGCGCCCACCCATTTTCCTTATATTTTTTCAAATCATCTCGATAAGTTTTTTCTGCTTCGGCAAATTGTCGTGCTTCTATTAGTACCTGTCCGAGTTTATGCCTTACAGAGAAAAACCAATCAGGTGGTTCATTATAGTGGAGGCGGTCTTCTTTTTCTATTGCGTGATGAAAGTAGGAAATAGAAGAAATAAAGTCGCCTTTCCGATAAGCTATTTCACCTTCGAGTACGAGTCTTGCAATCTCTAAAAGATCAATTGATTTTGTGGAGTCGGAGAAATACATTTTGGCAATTGAAGTATCGACTTCTAGTTTTTTTAACTGAGACAAACTTTTCATAGCATCTTTCGACATGCCTTTTGCTGAATATGCCATGCCTTGTGCATAATTCCAAATCGCCTGAGGGTAAATAAGTGTATCTGAGGGTTGGGGCTCTGATAAAATTTTATCCCACATTGAAAATTTTATCATGATATGCCAAGGAATAGAATAAAATTGTTGCAAGTATGCTCGATCCGGATGCTTCATTCCTTTATCTGCAACATACTTTGCCATAAATTGACTCGCTTCAAGTGCCCTTTTACCCTTACCCTCCAGAGTTGCACAAGCTGCCAAAAAATGCCAATTGTGCGGATAATACCCTATTGGATAAACGCCGGCAACTTGACACTTTTCTAAATAAGCACTGTCAACTTTAACTGCCCGCTCATTTGCCATTGTACCTTCATGGTAATATCCCGAATTTATGTATGTATGCGATGCCATGTGGACGAGATGCCCACTCCCAGGTATCAAATTACGCATTGTGTTGGCAAAAGGAATTGCTCTTTCAGGATTATTGCCGGCTTCAGTAGCATGGATGTAAAGATGGACTGCTTGAACGTGTTTAGGATTTTTTTTCAAAACACCCTCAATGATTTCTAAAATTTCAGAAGTCCAAGGTTGTGGCTCGCCGGTTTTAAGCCAAAGTTCCCAAGGATGTAAATCCATGAGTGCTTCGGCATATAAGGCTGAAATATCTTGATCATCGGGAAAATGTTCGTGTGCTTTTTTTAATTCATCGGCGTAAGTTTTGTAAAAAGGTTTTGGATCTTCATCATAAGATTTTGGATATCGTTTTGAAAGTGCATGAATAAGTGCATTTTCTTTCGGACTACTTTTATGGGCACGCAGCCGAGCGTTTTCAATAGCTTCATTCGCATCTGCTAACACCCCTTTGTTCATAATAGAGTTGTAATTCGGACCAAGCACATAGCCCAATCCCCAATAGCACATGGCGCAATCAGGATCTTGACGAGCAGCTTCTTTAAAAGAACGTGCAGCTTCTGCATGGTTGAAACCATAAGACAAAATCAATCCTTGATCAAAATACTTTTGTGCAATTTTTGATGTAGTTGTAATAGGATAAGTAAAATTCTCAGTCAATCCTGCAAACAACGGAGTCAAAGTCCCATCAAAACCTGGGGGCGTGTTGAGAATAACACTTGAAAGTTCACAAAAATTGATAGGCGGAACTGCTTGTAAATATGCATTATTAATGTCTGTTTTAAGAGACTTTTGCTGATGACTACAGCTGTTATTTACTAAGATTAGAGCAGAACTAACAACGATAATTTGTAAATAAAAAAGAATTTTCATTTAGATGTCGGCTTTAAAATGTTTATTCCACTTTTTGATTTTGTAAAGATAACATTTTTTTAATAGGATACAACCGTTTAAGGACGAATATCCAATATTTTTTGTCTAATGCGCTGTGGAAAAGTCCTTATCAAATGTATGCCGCACCTTTTGATGTCCGATTAACGCGCTTCAGTACACTGAAAAATAAAGAAGTCACTACTGTAGTTCAGCCCGACCTTTGCGTTATCTGCGACCCGGCTAAATTAGATGATCGCGGTTGTATCGGCGCACCGGATATTATTATCGAAATTCTTTCGCCCGGCAATAGCCGAACCGAAATGAAAGATAAATTTGAACTCTATCAAGAAGCGGGTGTACTCGAATATTGGGTTGTATCGCCTATTGAACATATGGTGCAAGTTTGGAAACTCAATGAACAAGGTTTTTACATCGGCTTACCGCCTGCCGTTGAAGGTGACATTTTAAAGACACCCCTTATTCCTAATCTTGAAGTTATCCTAACCGATGTCTTTATGGACTAAAACATAGCCCGTTTCAATTCACAATTTTAAAATTTAAGATAATGGTTTTTTGTTAACGCCGTGCTTTTCAATTTTACAAATAACTCAACCATCATTTTTCTTTTTTTTTGTTTATGGTAATCAAATTTTTTGTATAATGGAGTTATGATAACTTTAATTCCATAAACAATAAATATTGCCTGAATTCTTCGGAAATTTCAACCTCGTCATAAACCGGAATATCTTTAAAACCAAAACTTCGGTAAAGTGAATGAGCCGCTTCCATAAATTTTGGACTATCTAATCGCACTTTTTTATAACCTGCTTCTTTTGCTGCGTTTAATAACCCTTGAAGAATGGCGCGTCCTGCTCCGATTTGTCTGAAAGATGGATCAACATACATCCGTTTGATTTCGCCTGTTTCATCATCAATACTTTTTAAACAGCCAATTCCGCAGGCATTTCCATTACTAAATGCAAGGATAAGACGTCCGTTTGGCGGAAGAAATTTGTCTATTTTTTTTATATCTTCTCTAACTGCTTCTGCCGGATTATGCGGATGTACTCCGTATAGCATTTGCATTTTGTCGTTTCCCCAGATCAGATAATCTGTCCACAATTGTTTGATAAAATCAATATCATCGGGAAGGTTGGCATCTCGAATTTCAATAACCGAATTAATATTCATTCCGATTTTTTTTAAGTTTTATATTTAAAATTTTATACGTTTCAAAAATATTTTTACAAATAACTCAACCACCATTTTTCTTTATGGCTTTGTTTGTACGCGTCAAATTTTTTGCAGAGGTAATATTATTTACAATTGATAGATATTATTTAAGTACGAAATATCTTTTTTCAGTACAAAGTAAAGGGAAAAACTATCAATGAAAGCATCATTTTTTTAACCCGAGCGAACTTCGTACTTTTATGTTTGTTTATAAAGACGTATCTTTATAATACAAAATCCAAAATCGTAAAAATAATTACATGAAAATCGCACTCGCACAACTTAACTATCACATCGGTAATTTTGAAGGCAATTTGGAAAAAATGCTGGGCATGATATCGAAAGCAAAAGCATTGAAAGCGGACATTGTCGTATTCGGTGAATTAGCGACGTGCGGTTATCCGCCACGCGATTTTTTGGAGTTCGACGATTTTATTTCTAAATGCTACACTTCAATTGAAAAATTAGCAAAAGTAGCACAAGGTATCGCCGTTGTTGTAGGTTCGCCAACGCGTAATCCGAAAAAAGAAGGAAAAGATTTGTACAACTCTGTTTATTTTTTAGCGGATGGCGCGGTGCAACACGTTCAACACAAAACACTCTTGCCGACCTACGATATTTTCGATGAGTATCGTTATTTCGAGCCGGCAAGCACGTGGAAAACATTTACCTATAAAGGAAAAAAAATCGCGCTCACCGTTTGCGAAGATTTATGGAATGTCGGCAATGAAAATCCGTTATATACCGTTTGTCCGATGGATGAATTGATGCAGGAGAACCCGGATTTTATGCTCAACGTGTCGGCTTCGCCGTTTGCTTACGACCATTCAAGCGAAAGAATTGCCACTTTAAAAACGAATATCGAACGGTATCAACTCCCCCTTTTTTATGTCAATCATGTAGGTGCGCAAACGGATATTATTTTTGACGGCGGCTCTCTTGTATTTTCTCCCGACGGAAAAGTTTATGACGAAATGCCGTATTTCGAAGAGTGTTTGCGGGTGTATGACTTATCTTCAGTGGTCAGTGGCGAGGCACGTCTGACTACCAACCACCAACCACCAACCACTGAACAACCCAAAGAAAAAATAAAACTTATTCACGATGCCTTAATTCTTGGTATTCGCGATTATTTTGAAAAAATGAATTTGAAAAAAGCGATATTGGGTTTATCGGGTGGTATAGATTCAGCCGTAGTTGCTGCTTTAGCAACTGAGGCATTAGGAGCGAACAATGTGCGATGCCTACTCATGCCGTCGCAATTTTCGAGCGATCACTCCGTCAACGATGCGCGGTTGTTGGCAGAACGTTTGGGTATTCAATACGATATTATCCCCGTTCAACCGATGTACGATGCTTATATCCAAACACTCGCGCCGCATTATTTCGGATTACCTTTTAATATTGCTGAAGAAAATCTGCAAGCACGTGTGCGCGGCACTTTATTGATGGCATTTTCAAATAAATTCGGAAATATTTTGCTCAATACATCCAACAAATCGGAAATGGCAGTCGGTTACGGTACACTGTACGGCGATATGTGCGGCGGTATTTCAGTCATCGGAGATGTTTATAAAATGGAAGTATATGATTTGGCGCGTTATATTAATCGCGATACAGAAATAATTCCGATAAATACGATTGAAAAAGCACCGTCGGCGGAGTTGCGACCGAACCAAAAAGATTCCGATAGTTTGCCGGATTATGATGTTTTAGATAAAATTTTGTATCAATACATCGAAAAACGTCAAGGACCAAAAGAAATATTAGAAATGGGTTTTGATGAAAAATTAGTTAATCGCGTTTTACGACTCGTCAACATCAGTGAATTTAAACGCGAACAAACCGCACCGGTTTTGCGCGTATCACCTAAAGCATTCGGTTCCGGTCGGAGAATGCCGATTGTCGGAAAATATTTGGCATGAGAGCCACGATATTCACGCATACGACGCACCATATCCGCTTCATTGTTTACTTGAAACTCGTGGGGTAGAATAAATTTCTCATCACTATCAGTCGTTACCAATTATAAAGAATCTGAAACAAGTTCTTTGGTGAGTAGAATATCCGGTCGGACAAGTCTGAGCGGATATTCATTTTTAAGCTGATAACGGTTTTAATGAGCATCGGAAAACTTTATCTAAGTTTTCTTGAATGATTTTATAGAATTGTTTACTAAATTTATCTCATTGGGTTGTTTTATGTTTTGATTTATTTGCGGTGCTTTCATAGATTTAGTTTTCTCGTTTGTTTAATAAAAAATGTTGTGCATGATTGAATATTTTTCGGGCGAAAATTTAAAAATCAGTTTCAAATTGTCATTACTCATTTTTAAATTTCTGTCATTTCGTCAGAAAAAATAAAAAAAATTGAAAATTCTTTCATTGAAAAAATCATTAAAATAACCTTTATTCCTTTTTTGGCAGAAAAAATGGCATGGCATTACATTTGTAAATAGTAATCGTAATTCGAATGTAATTCAATTTTAAATAAAAAACATAAAACACAAATAAATCAGTTATGGGTAAAATAATCGGTATTGACTTAGGAACAACTAACTCTTGCGTTGCAGTTATGGAAGGCGCAGAACCTGTTGTCATCGCTAACGACGAAGGTCGTCGTACAACACCATCCGTCGTTGCTTTTATGCCGAATGGAGAAAGAAAAGTAGGTGATCCGGCAAAACGCCAAGCTATCACAAATCCCACTAAAACGGTGGCGTCTATCAAACGTTTTATGGGCCAGCGTTTCAGTGAAGTCACCAAACAACACGAAGTGGAACGCGCCTCTTACAAAGTAATGCGTGGCGACAATGACACGGTGCGCGTCGATATAGATGCTCGGTTGTACACACCGCAAGAAATTTCTGCAATGGTATTGCAAAAAATGAAAAAAATCGCTGAAGACTTTCTCGGACAAGACGTAACGGAAGCGGTTATTACGGTTCCGGCATATTTCAACGACTCTCAACGCCAAGCGACAAAAGAAGCGGGCGAAATTGCAGGATTAACCGTAAAACGCATTATCAACGAACCGACGGCTGCTGCTTTGGCGTATGGTTTGGATAAATTGAGCCGAGACATGAAAATTGCGGTGTTCGATTTAGGTGGAGGTACTTTCGATGTTTCCGTACTCGAACTCGGTGGCAGTGTGTTTGAAGTAAAATCTACTAACGGCGATACGCATTTGGGTGGCGATGATTTCGACCACGTTATTATTGATTGGTTAGCCGACGAATTTAAAAAACAAGAAGCGATTGATTTGCGCAAAGATCCGATGGCTATGCAACGTCTTAAAGATGCTGCCGAAAAAGCAAAAATCGAACTGTCCGCTTCGCAAGAAACGGAAATTAATTTGCCTTATGTAACGGCTGTTGACGGTGTACCTAAACACTTAGTAACAAAATTAACCCGTTCAAAATTCGAGCAACTGGCGGATAGTCTCGTTCAACGTACACTTGAACCATGCAGAAAAGCTTTGCAAGACGCCGGCTTAACGGCAAAAGATATTGATGAGGTTATTTTGGTAGGCGGATCTACGCGTATTCCGAAAATACAGCAAGTAGTGGAAGAATTTTTCGGTAAAAAACCGAATCGTTCCGTCAATCCTGATGAAGTTGTTGCTTTGGGTGCAGCTATTCAAGGTGGTGTACTTTCAGGCGATGTAAAAGATATTTTGTTACTTGATGTTACACCTTTGTCATTGGGTATTGAAGTAATGGGCGGTATGTACGATGTAGTTATTGAATCGAATACTACTATTCCGACGAAAAAATCGAAAGTATACTCTACCGCAGCAGATCACCAACCGAGTGTAGAAGTTCATGTGTTGCAAGGTGAACGCCCGATGGCGCGCGATAACCGTCCGATTGGTCGTTTCGTTCTCGACGGTATTCCGCCGGCACCGCGCGGTGTTCCGCAAATTGAAGTCACTTTCAATATTGATGCGAACGGTATCATTGAAGTATCTGCACAAGATAAAGGTACAGGCAAAAAACAACAAGTGCGTATCGAAGCGGGAACGGGTTTGAGTAAAGAAGAAGTGGCGCGCATGAAAAACGAAGCTGAATCTAATGCAGATTCAGATAAAAAAGTGAGAGAAAAAGCGGAAAAATTAAATCAAGCCGACTCATTGGTGTTCCAAACGGAAAAACAATTGAAAGAATACGGTGATAAAATTCCCGCAGATAAAAAAGGTGCTATCGAAAAAGCGGCTGCCGATTTGAAAGAAGCGCATAAAATACAAGACGAAGCAAAAATTGATAGTTCAATGGCTGCTTTGAATGAAGCTTGGAGTGCTGCAAGTCAAGATATGTACGCTGCCACACAAGGTGCAGCTGAAAATAACGGTGCGCAACAAAACACCGAAGACAAAGCCGGTAACAACAATGACGGCAAAGGTCCGCATGTAGAAGACGCGAGTTACGAGGAAGTGAAATAAAATAGTTGTTGGCTGTTGGCTATTAGCTGTTGGCTTCTTAAAAAAAGCTAACAGCTAATAGCCATTAGCCATTAGCTATAAATATGTTTGTAATGTTTTTAAAGCCTTTACACTTTTCGGTGTAAAGGCTTTTTTTTAGCAAAATCTTTTTAAAGAATTTTTTTTCATTAAATTTATTCACGGAAATTTTTTTTTAAATTTTTTTAGCGAAATTTTTTTTGTGAAAATTTTTTTTCGGAAATTTTAAAAAATAAAAATAAATTTAAGTTATAGCAATAATTTTTCGGAACGAAAAAATATTTCAAATTTTTTATACCTTTACGCCGTGCCGGTATCGTGAATTTAAAATCGCGTTTTAATACATCAAATAAAAATTGCAAAAGCACGCTTCTAAAATAATATTTATTGCACTTGTTTGTACGCTATGTATTCGCACTCATATTTTTTCTCAAGATTCTGTACATAAAGCGGAATCACAGAGACAGGTGCCTGTAACCATTTCTTCACCGCCTGCGATAAATAATACCTTACTGACAGTACCGCCGGTTATATTAACTGATGCACTGCCACCCGTCCGCCGTCCGCGTCGCAAAAAAACTGCTATTGATTCGATTCGATTAGCTGCATTGTTGCAAGATTCTTTAAAACTTATTGCGCAAAGAGACAGTCTGAACAAAACGGATACTTCAAACAAACAAAATAAAAACAATCTCGTTGTTTCGGATGTGCCGATACTGAACAAATCCGATAATCCTTTTGATAAATTAAGGGGTGAAACCCAAGATAATCCAAAAACAGAACAGAAAATAATTGCGACTCCAACCGAATCACCGAGTTTGCTGAATAGGCAGGCTTACAGCAAGAATTTTATTTTCTGGCTTTTGTTGTTCGTTTTGTTGTTTATGTCATTTGTCATACCTTTCAGTCGTTCGGTCATCAATAACAGTTACAACGCCTTGCTGAGCGATACGACATTGCGTCAAGTTTTCAGAGAAAATGCGAATAAACCGGGTAGAAATTTAGCGTATTATGCTTTGTATTTTTTATTTTGGATAAATTTAGCTACGTTCATTTTTCTGCTGCTTTTACAAAAAGGTTATAAATTTCCGTTCGGGCAATTTGTACTTTTTATTTCCTGTTTAGCTGCCGTTGCGCTGACTTATTTG
The DNA here is from genome assembly GCA_038226035.1 of Chitinophagales bacterium. GTDB lineage: Bacteria > Bacteroidota > Bacteroidia > Chitinophagales > Saprospiraceae > JAAFJT01. Next base: position 307,076 of record JBBRQS010000002.1, read on the forward strand.
ATTAAACATATTTTACTCGGATTCATTGCATCGGTTTTTCAGGTAAAAAAAGAAGTAAATGTCTATAATTTTATAATCATGATTGCGGGAATTTTGGGCGGTTTATTTTTATTACCTTTAAACATTTTAATCGCTTTCGGACCCGCAGATTTATCGCAAATATTTTTTTATCTCGCCTTCAGTATATTGGTGATAATGTATGTTTTGAGATATTTGCGCAGCTTAAGTTTAACCGGTTCTTTTTTAACAGAAAATCGTTTCCATTTTTTGCTGTATCTTTGCAGCGTGGAAATTGCGCCCACTCTCATTCTGATTAAATTGATAACTACACAGTTCGGGCATCTGGCAATTTGAAAAAGAAGTACGAACAAAAATTTTACAAAAATTGTTGTTACAGTTATCCGGTGAAAACCTTTTTTTAATCTATGAAGTCGTGTTCGAGATCAACAACCATCAATTTTAAATAACAACAACCTTAGAATAAATAGCGAGGATTATTTTATGATAATAACTGCCGAGACAGAAGAAAAACTGAAAAAAGTTAGCAGCATACTCGTTACGCAGCCAAAGCCGCTTTTAAAATCGGCATATTTCGATCTTGAAACTAAATACGGTATCAAAGTTGATTTTCGAGAATTTACGCGCGTTGAGCCTTTAGATATCAAAGAAGTACGCCGACAAAGAGTGAATCCGATGGATTATTCGGCAGTTATTTTAAATTCAAAAAACGCTGTAGATCATTTTTTCAGTTGCTGCAAAGAACTCCGCATTACGATGTCGGAAGATACTAAATACTTCTGTTTGACGGAAGCAATCGCCAATTATCTTCAAAAATTTATAGTATACCGCAAAAGAAAAGTTTTTTCGGGTATCAAAACGATTGAAGATTTGAAAACTTATCTGAATCGACATAAAGACAAAGAAGTTTTCTTATTGCCATGCTCCAATTACGGCTCAAAAGATGTTACAAGATTCTTGGACGAAATTAAAGCGCGGTATCAGGAAGTAATTATGTACCAAACACTCAGCAATGATTTGAGTGATTTAGGCGATGTCACTTACGATATTTTAGTTTTTTTTACACCGCAAGCGGTCGTATCTCTTTACGAAAACTTTGCCGATTTCAAACAAAATGATACGCGCATAGCCGTTTCCGGCAATCAAACGGCTCAATCGGTACGAGAACATGGCTTAACCATAAATATTCAACCGACACTTGAAGTACCTTCCATGACAATGGCAATTGAGTTGTACATAAAATCTGCCAATAAAATTGCATTGCATTAATTTGGTAAGTACTTTGCAGTTGCCACGCCCTTTAGCTCAATATTGTTCACCTAAGGAACACATGACCTGTATTTAAAAATCCCGAAAGGGCAAAAGCAGTAGCGCGCGGTTTTTAAGTAAACATGCGCTACGGCGGTTGATTTATTTAATCTCCGAACTTACCTTAATTTATAGTAAATTAACCTCTCCACTTTTTTTTTACTACCCAATAAAAATCTTCCTGCCGTTCATTCTTTTATCCGATGAAATAAATAGCACAAAAAAGTTGCTTTTAATTGAAAATACGTCCTAAAGTGATATTAAAAGCAATTTTCTAAATTTTTCAAATTGTATGAAACACGTGTTTTCAAAAAAAAGTGAAAAAAAATGAAAAAAACGTAACAAAATAGATACAGTTTTAGGCGAGTTATGTATTTTTAAGTTCGATTATAAATTCAATCATCTTTCAACGTAACAACGACTACTTTCAACAAAACAAGCGACTATGCAACAAGAAGACTACCTTCCATGTAGTGCGTATGAGAACCACATAGCACAGACAACCGAAAACGGGTTTACGATATTTCAAAATCCCGAGTCCGGGTTATATTTTTTTGCTTTATTGGATGATTCCGGAAAAGTTTTATTGAAAAGCGAAGGCTATCCGCAACCTGCAGCGCGAGATAATGGTATGCGGTCTGTCATTAAAAACCGAAAGGTTAAAGAGTTTTATTCTGTTAAAGAGCATAACGGTAAATATTTTTTAAGTTTATACTCAGCCAATTACCGCGAAATCGCTCGCAGTTGCGATTGCGATACAGAAAGCGCAGCTTTAGCATTATTACCTTTTATTACGGGTGAACAAAAAAGAAATAATTTTAACATCAATAATAGTAATTCTACAATGATAACAAATACACCATCCGATAATCGTCATGATGACGATTACCTTGCGTGCGGTGCTTACGAAAATCACCAAAATGTAGGTGTGGACGGATTGCCCGGATTAGTTTCTTTCACTCATGCCAACGGTTTGCATTATTTTGCTTACTACGATGATAACAACCATTTGTTGATGCGATCTGAGGGTTATACTACAACGGCGTCGCGTAATAACGGTATGGCATCGGTAGAGAAAAATAGGGATATTGAAGAACGTTATTCTGTGGAAGAAAAAATGGGACATTTTTTTACAGTTTTAAAAGCCGGTAATCATCAGGAAATTGCGAAATCTTGTGCAAAAAACACCTATGCAGAGGCACTCGCACTTTTTCCGTCCAAACGAGCTGAAGCTGCACGATTAAAAGAACAACAAGCACTTACTTTTTCAAACACTGCTCCGGCAAAGGTTGTTACCGGTACGACGACAAAAACTACCGTAACAACGCACGAACACCACCGCCACGAAGATAATTATTCGGCTTGTCACGAGTATGAAAACCACGGTTCACCTGATACGCAAGGTTTCACTAAATGGCAAAGTATAAATGGTGAATATTATTTTACTTGGCACAATGCCGACGGCACCGTTAAAATGCGCTCGGAGGGTTATAAAGCTACCGCTACACGCGACGGCGGTATGCAATCCGTTATTGCTAACAGAGACATCAGAGATCGTTATTCGGTTGAGGAAATTGCGCACCGCTATTTCGTTATACTAAAAGCCGGTAACCACCAAGAAATTGCGCGCTCTTGCCCGTACACGGATATGAATATGGTATTCAAAAGTTTCGGCTTATTAGGTACTTATGTTGAACCGAAAGCAGAAACGCCGATGGTTGCGCCGGTTGCTGCTGCTGCACTTGCAACGGTTGCCGCCGTGGCACCTAAAGTAGAAATCCCAACCTTCGAAATACCGAAAGTTGAAATACCGAAGATAGAAGTTCTTCCTGTTGCAATACCCGTAGTTGAATTACCCGTAGTTGCTGCTGCTATACCGAAAATTGAAATATCCGTAGTTGAATTACCCGTAGTTGCTGCTGCTATACCGAAAGTTGAAATACCGAAAGTTGAAATACCCGTAGTTGCTGCTGCTATACCGAAAGTTGAAATACCGAAAGTTGAAATACCCGTAGTTTTAGCAGCAGTTGCTGCCGCTATACCGAAAGTTGAAATACCGAAA
>JBBRQS010000003.1:0-284142 GCA_038226035.1 Chitinophagales bacterium
AATATCCCGTTTACGAGCGGAGGCGCGATAAATCGTTGTCTTCCCTAAGAATATACCGTTTACGAGCAAAAATGGCAATTTATCGCGTCTCCCCTCGTAATATACCGTTTACGAGCGGAGGCGCGATAAATCGTTGTCTTCTCTAAGAATATACCGTTTACGAGCAAAAATGGCAATTTATCGCGTCTCCCCTCGTAAATTACCGTTTACGAGCGGAGACGGCAATTTATCACGTCTCCGCTCGTAAATTACCGTTTACGAGGGGAGACGGCAATTTATCACGTCTCCCCTCGTAAATTACCGTTTACGAGCGGAGACGGCAATTTATCGCGTCTCCCCTCGTAATATACCGTTTACGAGCGGAGACGGCAATTTATCACGTCTCCGCTCGTAAATTACCGTATTCGAGGGGAGACGCGATAAATCGCCGTCTCCCCTCGAAATTTACCGTTTACGAGCGGAGACGGCAATTTATCACGTCTCCCCTCGTAAATTACCGTATTCGAGGGGAGACGCGATAAATCGCCGTCTCCCCTCGAAATTTACCGTATTCGAGGGGAGACGCGATAAATCGCCGTCTCTACAATTACAAATTCAAATCTGATAACAAATCGCTGAAATTAAATCCTTTTTCTAAAATCTCTTTATTGACGATTTGAAATTCCGCTAAACCGTGCAGAGCTAATTCCATGTACGTATATTTTTCCCAATCTTCGCACTTAACGGAATCGTCAATGAGCTTGCGTAAACCTTGAATTTTATCTAATTCTTTTTTGAATTGCGCATCGGTAGCATTATTTAAAAGTTCAATCGTATTACTGCCCGAAAACCATGCCCGAATAACGCCGTAAGGATCTTTATCGTTTTTTTTGCGTTTCAAATCTTCGGGGTTCGGAAAATAAATTAAGAACACGTCTTTTATTGCTGCACTGAACAAACGCATCGCTACATTGTAAGGACCTTCTTGTTCGCCTTCATATACCAATTCGATTTTTCCGGTGATAGCCGGCACAATACCCCAAAAATCGGTGATGCGCGCCATTGTATTTTTTTCGCCGTTCATCAGTGCGCGCCGTTCGGCGGCGGAATATAAATTTTCGAGTGCCGAAATACTTAAACGCGCCGATACACCACTTTTTGGGTCAACGAATTCGCTTTCGCGCGCTTGAAAAGAAATTTCTTCGAGCAAATCTTTTAACACTGACGGTATGGAAACAATTTTTTTCTGGTCGGCACTCGGTTTGGCTTCTTGTTCCGTTATTTTTCGAGCAATTTCAATTTCTTCCGGATAATGCGTGAGTATTTGCGATTGAATGCGGTCTTTTAAAGGCGTGATAATAGAACCGCGATTGGTATAATCTTCCGGATTGGCGGTAAAAATAAATTGTACATCCAAAGGCAAGCGCAATTTGAAACCGCGAATCTGGATATCGCCTTCCTGTAAAATATTAAACAGTGAGACTTGAATGCGCGCCTGCAAATCCGGCAATTCATTAATCACGAAAATGCAACGGTGCGAACGCGGCACTAAACCGAAATGTATCACGCGCTCGTCGGAATAGGGTAATTTCAAATTGGCGGCGAGAATCGGATCCACGTCGCCGATTAAATCTGCAACGCTTACGTCGGGTGTCGCTAATTTTTCTACGTACCGATCGTTGCGGTGCAACCAAGCGACGGGCGTATCATCTCCTTTTTCCGCAACTAAGTTTCTGCCGAAAATACTTAAAGGCTGCATCGGATCGTCGTTGAGTTCGCTACCATATATAATAGGTACATACTCGTCAAGCAAATGCACCATTTGCCGCGCTAAACGTGTTTTGGCTTGTCCGCGCAAACCGAGTAATAAAATAGAGTGGCGCGATAAAATGGCGCGTTCCAAATCCGGAATTACGGTATTTTCAAAACCGAGAATACCTTCGAAAGAAGTTTCCTTTTTTTTCAAGACGGCGACGAGATTTTCGCGCATTTCGTTTTTAATACTTTTTGGTGTATAACCACTCGCTTTGAGCGCGCCGAGTGTCGTTATTTTTAATAATTGGTGCATGATTTTTTTTTGTTACTTACTTTTATTGCAGACTTTTCAGTCGCCTCAAAAATAAAGGTGCGAAATTACTAAACAAATAACACGGAATAAAGCAATCGGTTCCGAGAAAATGAATTTTTATTTCCTGTCAGCGCCGTGTGCGAAGGATTTCGGGAAATAATTTTTTATTTTTTTTTAGATTCGACAGAGTTGGCTTTGTTTTTGGAATATTGGAACTAATGAAACACATCAAATTAATGATTTAGAAAATGAATCTTTCATTGACTTGATTTTATAAGTTTAAAGCACATACAGAGAAAATAATTACAACTAAGCATGAAATTTTACGCTATAATTAATTCAAAGAAACAAAAACCTTTGCACGTTTTTTCGTGCGGAATTGCGCCTTTTGGTATTCAGACTAACTTAAAAAGGGTAATTTCATGTCTAATTAAAAAAAAAGATTAAAATTTGTTAACGAACTGTTGCACGGTAATAAATAGTCGCATATATTTGTGTCAATAATCTTATTCAGGAATTTTAAACCGGACATTATATGACTAAATTCGACACCGCATAGTGTAGAAATCAATCAAAGAAAATAACGCAGTAGCAGCCCATGAATGCATATTAATCAAACAACGCTTTTAAATTTAGGTATTTTTTCCATCGGGCTTCTCTGTTTTCCAGTTCAATTTATTTACGATTTTATTTTATGATTTTTGCTTCGTTGTGAAACGCTCACAGTTGTAGTATTATAATTTAGGTTTACTTAAATAATGATACAATAAATCGTAAAATAAATCCATCTCTTTACAAGAATTTTCAAAATTAATAATTTTGATGATGAATCGGGGTGTGCGCGCACTTCTGCTTATCGTCTTTACTGTTTAATTTTTCAAGATATTGTTGCATATCACTTACACGTTTTTAAACCTTTATTTTTTAATTTATTTTAATTCAAATCTCATGAAGAGGACGAATTTCTACCTCAGTTTTAAAGGACTGATGGCTAGCTTCACAATGGTATGTTTAGCATTAATGGGGACAGTGACTGTTTCCACGGCTCAAACATTGGCGTGCAAGCAAGCGATTAATGTTCAGTTAAGTACCGCACCTACTTGTACTTATGTTGTGCAAGTGGCAGACGTAGCTGCTTCCAATCAAACAGGAACAGTAGCGATTTTACGCGGCGGAACAGTTGATGCTTTTGGCGCTGCCACTGTAGTCAGTTCCGACATTGGTCGCAACGGTGTACAAGCCGTGTTGTTTACGGGTGCAACTTATGCAACTGCAACAGCCAAATGTTGGACAAACGTAACGGTGGAAGACAAAACACCACCAACTCTTGTTTGTCCGGGAAATGTAACTGTTAATTGTAGTACACCAACTACACCTTATTTTACAGGTGATTTTGGTATTATTGCTGCTAAAGGATTACCTCAAACATTAGCTCCGGGTGCAGCAAATGGTACATTCTATGATTGTACTTTGACGCTTGCCAATTCGGCTTTGACCGATGAAGCTTACACGGATGCTGTATCAGGTACTATCTGTGCCGGTAACTATTTAATTACTCGTACTTTTAGAGTAACTGACCATTTCGGTAACACAAGTTTACCTTGCACACAGCTCATTTCTGTTGATACAGCACACCTTTTCAGTTATCATGTTGATACTTTAGCTGTATCTTGTACTTCAACTGATTTTTCTCCGGCAGGTTTGTATGCTGCGGGTTTCAGAGCACCTAACAAATCAGCTTATCCGTATTTTCTTACTGATACGTTGAAAACAGCTATTGGTTCTTGTATCAATTCAACTTTCACTGACTTGCGCATGGATGTATGTCCGGGCAGTTACATGATTATGCGTACTTGGAAATTGTTCTATTGCAACAAATCAGTATTTTTGGTTCAACCGATTAATGTAACAAACACTACGCCTCCGGTTGTAAGTGCTACTTTCAATAATTATGCACCGGTCGCAAGCCAACTTTGTTACAGAGATTTGTGGGGTAACATCCAAGTCTTACCGGCTAATTTGCAATGTACGGCAGTACCTAGAACTTTTAGATTCTCTGTGGAAGGTCGAACTGTCACCAATATTCCTAAAGGAAGCGTTTACGGTTGTACAGGTGACGCATTCTTTAGTTTTACTATCGCTGCGCCTGCTTGCGGCGGTTTTGCTACTATTACTTCAAACGATAGTCGTTTTGTAGTAACCGGTAGTGGTGCAAATTATTCTGCGTCTGCTTTCGGTTTGCCTTTCGGTTCAACAGTAGTTACTTTTACTGCTACTGACCCTTGCAGCGGTTTGACATCAATATTGTCAATCAACGTAAACGTTGTTGACAACGTTTTGCCTGAACCTGTTTGTATCCAAAGTACACGCGCTTCAATAGGTTCTGACGGCGCAGTTCGTATACCGGCTTCTGCTTTGAATAGCGGCAGTCACGATAACTGTGGTATCCAACAAATATTTGCTTCCCGTATGGATCAAATGACGCCTGCACCGGCTACTGCCGCTGTAGCTTGCGGTACATTAGTTCCGGATCTTTGCGCAGCTGCGTTTGGCGGTAAAGACAACCGTATCTATTCTGATTATGTAACTTTAGGCTGTGCTGACATAGGTAAAACTGTTCAAGTATTGTTAGGCGTATTAGACGTAAACGGTAACTTCAACTTCTGTATGGTAAACGTAGCTGTAGATAACAAAGTAACACCTACATGTATTCCTCCAGCTGCTAAAACAATTCCGTGCAGCCTTGCTGCGGCTACTTTGGCTAACTTGAAAAGCTTAGGTACACCGTTAACTTACACAAACTGCGGTACGGCTACTGTTGTGGAAAATGCGCCTACAGGTTCATTGGATAATTGCAAATTGGGTACTATTACACGTAACTTTACTGTATCTGATTGTACAGGTGCTAATTCAATTACTTGTAGCCAAGCAATTAAATTCACTTCTTTATCTGATTTTGTAGTTGACTTTCCGGATGATATTACTGTAAGCTGCTTGTCTGCTATTCCTGCTGCTGACTCTTTGAGAAATCAAATGTTGGATCCGGCAAGTTTTGCAAAAGGACTTGACGGTTCTATCTTGAACAGAGGTTGCGGCGTTCTTAACGTCAATGTCAATGATGCGAATTATGTAGCTAATCCGGGTCAACCAAGACCGGATGTTTGCGGTAAAATTTTGCGTAAAATTACCGTTATTGACTGGTGTAAATACAATCCGAATAATGACTTGACGGATGCTAACGCTAACTGTTACGGTAATCCGGTTTTGGGTGACTACCACGGTTATGCAGGTCAAGGTGTACAAGGCGTAACTGCCGGTGCAAAAGCCACTAACTTAGCTGCTTGGCAAGATTTGGATCCGTATCGCGCGGTAGATGGTCCTGCCGGTAACTACAGCGAAGTCTGGGCTGCCGCAAACGGTTATCCTACTGTTGCTGCTGCTTATGCTGCTAACCCAATTACGGCTCAAGATCGTCGTTTTGAAGATGCAGATTTATACTCTGGTTACGGTCCGCTTAACTTAAACTTGTCCGGTTTTCCTACAGGTCAATTTTTCAATCCGACACATCCTTTGGCTTTCTCTGACGGTATTTTGTGCTATATTCAAATCATCAAAATCATTGACAACGTTCCTCCGACAACAACATTCAGAGATACTGTTGTTTGTGACTACGGTTCAGGTGTTGCATGCTACGGTGCATACAAATTCCAAATTCCGGTAACTGATGGTTGCGGTGGTAAATCTACTAACTTCAGCAACGGTAACGGTGGTGTAGCTGCAAGTATTCGTATTACTTACAATATTACAAATGCAGCCGGAACGATTGTATTCCAAAGTTCGTCAACTGATTTCTCAGGTTTAATCCAAGACCCTTCAACAGGTTTAGGTGTTAGCTTACCTTACGGTGTTTACACTGTAACTTATACAGCTACTGACCTTTGTATGAACATTGCAGGTCCTTTTTCTTACAAACTGACAATCAAAGACTGTAAAACACCTTCTTTAACATGTTACCAAACGGTATCAGCGTTAATGAATGCAGCTTTACCGGGTCAAGGAACAGTTCAAGTTTGGGCTTCCGAAATTTTGTCATCAGTAAACGATAACTGTACTTCAGATGCAGACTTGAAAAAAGGTGCTTCTATCACGATAGGTTCTGCTATTGCTCCGGTTCCGGGTCAAGTTTCATTACCGATCAACTGTAACGATTACATCTTAACTGCACCTTCACACATCTTCCCTGCGAAAGTATGGATTTCGGATGCTGCGGGTAACACAAATTACTGTTTCGTAAACATTCAATTGCAAGACAACGGCGGTGCATGCAATCGTCCTGCTGTTGCACCATTATCCGGTGCGGTTAGAACGGAAACAAGCCAAGCTATCAATGCGGTTACTGTAAACGCAAACGTAAACGGTACTACTGTTGCCGGTTCATCATTAACAGATGCAAACGGTGCATTCGGTATCAACAGTTTAGCATTGGGTGCAAACTATCAAGTAAAAGCTGCGAAAGCAAACATGGGAGACCGTGCTACTGACGTAACTACTTATGATATTGCATTGATAAGCAGACACGTTTTGGGTATCAAAGCCTTAAACAGTCCTTACAAAATCATTGCTGCTGACGTTGACAAATCAGGTGAAGTAGATGCAACGGATATGTTACACATGCGTCGTTTCATCTTAGGCATCACATCTTCATTGCCTGCAGGTACTTGGAGATTCATTGACAAATCTTATGCTTTCAAAAATCCTACAGCGCCTTTCGGTGAAGATTTTCCTGAGTATGTAAACATCAACGCTTTCACAGCTACTCAAAGTGCAAACTTCGTGGCTATCGAAATCGGTGACGTAAACAACTCTTACGAATTCGCTCCGAGCGCGCAAGTACGTACTGCTAAAACAGTAACATTGAACGCAGACGATATGAACGTAATTGCAGGTAACGAATATACCGTAAACGTAACTGCTTCAGACTTGAACGCAAGTGCATTACAAGGTACATTCAACTTCGAAGGTGCAACCGTAACATCATTGAAACCGGGTAACTTAAACGGTATCGCCGATGCTAACTTTAACGTAAAAGCCAATGCAGTAGCAACAAGCTGGAACGGTGAAGCAGCAAAAGATGCAACTGTTGCAGCTATCACGTTCAGAGCAGACAAATCAGGTAAATTAAGTGAAATGTTATCTTTCGGTAGCTCAATCACTAAATCTGAAGCTAATGACGCTCAAGGTAACACAGCTAACGTTACGTTGAAATTCAACACAGGTAAAGTATCAGGTGGCGAGTTCGCTCTATACCAAAATACACCTAACCCGGTTGAAAACTCAACTAAAATCGGCTTTAACTTACCAAGCGACCAAACAGCACGCTTGTCTGTTGTAAACGTAGAAGGTAAAGTGATGATGGTGAAAAGCATCAATGGTAAAGCAGGTTATAATGAAGTATCTATCAGCAAATCTGAATTAGGCGTGAGTGGTGTATTCCACTACCGTTTGGATACTCAAGATAACACGGCAACTAAAAAAATGATTATCATCGAGTAATAAAATAGCTTTTGGCTGTTAGCCGTTGGCTGTTGGTTTACCAACAGTTAACGGCTAATAGTTAGAAGTAAAAAGGTTTGAAGCTCAAGGCAATTTTGGTAAATTAGAAAAAGCTAACAGCCAAAAGTTAACAGCTGACAGCCACAAAGATTATATGCTTTAAATCGGTTTTTGGGATGGCCTCTCGCGACAATTCGTCCGAGGGGCTTTTTTTATTTGTGACTTACGATTCGATTTTTTTTTACCACATATAAACACATTAGGCAGTACATGAGGTTACAGAGGCTGTATGAACTTATGTACTGCCTAATGTGTTTTATTATGGTTAAAAAATTAAAAACAGAATTATTTTCCAATAAAATTACTTAAATTTATTTTTTAATGCTTGAAAACGTTAATCCTTAAAATAAAATTCTTTATTGTCAATTTATTTAAAAAATTTAGATTACAATCGAATTAATGATGAAATTTGTGGTTCGCTAAAAATAAATAATTAATTACGATTTTCCGAGTCAAAAAAAATCGCAAATTCAAATTCATAAACCGTAAATCCGATAAATGGACTCTCCGCGCAGCTTATATGTACCCGAACTAGAAAAAGATTCATGCGGTACCGGTTTTATAGCCAACTTAAACGGCATTACTTCACATCAATTAGTCGAAAATGCTCTGTTGATGCTTTCCAATATGGAACACCGCGGCGCGTGTGGTTGCGAACCCAACTCCGGTGACGGTGCCGGTATATTGATACAAACACCGCACGAATTTTTTGTAAAAAAGGCGCGCGAAAACGGTTTTGAATTGCCGGCGTTTGGTGAATACGGCATAGGTGTAATTTTTTTCCCGACCGATAAAGTTTTGCGCGGACAATGCCGGACTTTATTGAATGATTATATTGATGAACTCGGTTTCGATTTGTTAGGTTATCGGCACGTACCGACCGATCATGAATCGTTGGGCGAAACAACCTCGAGCGTAGAACCGCGCTTGGAACATGTCTTTGTAAAACCGCGCGTCAGCAGTCAGTGGTCAGTGGTCAGTAGTCAGTCTAATGAACCGGCAACCGGCAACGATCAACTAACAGCCGGCAACCAAAAATCGACAACTGAACAACGTTTAAAATCCGACTGGCTTGAGCGGCGTTTGTATGTTTTGCGCAAATATGCGACGCACGAAATTCATAAAACCTATCCGCAAACGCGGGAAACATTTTACTGTCCATCGTTTTCGTACAAAACGGTGGTTTATAAAGGTCAACTTACTACTTGGCAATTGCGTCCGTATTTTGCCGATTTACGCGATCTGGATTTGGTATCCGCTATTGCATTAGTCCACAGCCGTTTTTCTACGAATACGGTACCGAAATGGAAATTAGCACAACCGTTCCGTTACATCGCACACAACGGCGAAATAAATACAATAACCGGAAATATTAATTGGTGGAAATCGAAAGAACTTTCCATGACTTCATCGCTTTTCAGTGAAGATGAATTAAAAAAACTTTTTCCTGTTTGCGGAGAAGCCCTTTCCGATTCGGCTAATTTCGATAATGTTTTGGAGTTTTTAGTGATGAACGGTCGCTCATTGCCGCACGCTTTAATGATGATGATTCCCGAAAGTTGGAATCAAGATGCACAAATGGCGGCTTATAAAAAAGATTTTTATGAGTACCACGAAACAATGATGGAACCTTGGGACGGTCCGGCAGGTATTTGTTTCACGGACGGTATCTTGGTGGGGGCAACGTTGGACAGAAACGGTCTGCGTCCGTTGCGTTACGTACTCACCGACGATAATGTATTGATTACGGCATCAGAAGCCGGTATTTTGAATATTCCTCAAGAAAAAGTTGTACTTAAAGGGCGTTTACAACCCGGTAAAATGCTGATTGCCGATTTGGATCAACACCGTATCATAGACGACGAAGAAGTAAAAAGTATCGTTTGCAAAAATAAAGATTATACTTCTTGGATAGAAAAAAACCGCGTTTTGCTCAGTGAAATAAGTGATAAGCAATCAGTTGCCGGTGATCAGTCAAAAGAAAAACCGACCACAGAACATCAAACACCGACCACTGACTACAGACAACTGACCGCCGAAAATATCGTCGAGAAACAACAACTCTACGGTTTTACGGACGAAGATATTCGCGTAATTATTCAACCCATGATGGGTAACGGCGAAGAACCGCTCGGCTCAATGGGTGCAGATACACCGTTGGCGGTTTTGTCGCATCGACCGCAACACCTCAGCAGTTATTTCAAACAATTATTCGCTCAAGTTACAAACCCGCCGATTGACCCGATTCGCGAGCGTTCGGTCATGTCGTTGCACGTAAAACTCGGTAGCGTTACCAATATTTTACAACCCGACGCGCGCAATGCGAATTTTATAAGATTGGAACAACCCGTGCTGACCGACGGCGAGTTGCAACTGCTGAAAAATAATAAAATCGCGCATTGCAAATCCGCCGTTGTGGATATTACGTTCGACGCCGGTTACGAAAAAGGTATATTCAAAGCCGCCGTTGAGCGCGTTTGTGCCGAAGCCGAAAGCGAAGTACGACACGGTGCGAGCATTATTATTTTGTCGGACAGGGCAGCGGATATTTTGAGCGCGCCGATACCGTCGCTGTTAGCTGCCGGTGCAGTGCATCATCATTTAGTAAAAAAAGGGCTGCGCTCCGAGTGCAGCATAGTGATAGAAGCCGGTGATATTTGGGAAGTGCATCATTATGCGACGCTCATCGGTTACGGTGTACAAGCCGTGAATCCGTATATGGCGTTTGCTACTATCAAGGTTTTAGCTGACAGTCAAATGCCGAAAGGTGACGGCAAATTGCTGAAGTATAATTACATAAAAGCGATTGGTAAAGGTTTGTTGAAAGTACTGTCTAAAATCGGTATTTCTACACTTCAATCGTATGCCGGCTCCCAAATTTTTGAAATTTTGGGTTTAAATACCGAAGTGGTGGATAAATGTTTTTACAAATCCGTTTCGCGCATCAACGGTATTGATTTTGACGGTATTGCCGCCGAAGTTTTGTCGCGTCACCGTGTAGCTTACATAGAAACACCTTTGGGTTTGAAAAAAACTTTAGAAACGGGCGGTATGTATCAATGGAAACGGCGCGGAGAAGCACATACTTTTTCGCCGCAATCCATTCATTTGTTGCAACTGTCTACCCGGACGAATGATTATCCGCTTTTCAAAAAATTCAGTACGCTAATAAACGCTCAAGAAGAACAAGCCTTGACGCTACGCGGTTTACTCACGTTCCGGAAAGGTACTTCGATTCCTATTGAAGAAGTTGAACCGATACAAAATATCCTGAAACGTTTTGCTACCGGTGCAATGTCTTTTGGCTCCATTTCGCATGAAGCACACGCGACTTTGGCTATAGCGATGAATCGAATGGGCGGACGTTCTAATTCCGGAGAAGGCGGCGAAGATGAAATCCGATACGACGTAAAAGAAAACGGTGATTGGGAACGCTCGGCGATTAAACAAGTCGCATCCGGGCGTTTCGGCGTAACGAGCTATTATTTGAGTGAAGCAAAAGAATTGCAAATAAAAATGGCGCAAGGCGCAAAACCGGGCGAAGGCGGACAATTACCCGGACATAAAGTAGATGATTGGATTGGTCGCGTGCGACACTCTACGCCGGGTGTAGGTTTAATTTCGCCGCCGCCGCACCACGATATTTATTCGATAGAAGATTTAGCGCAACTTATTTTCGATTTAAAAAATGCGAATCCGAAAGCGGATATAAATGTTAAACTCGTTTCGAAAGCCGGTGTCGGTATTATTGCGTCCGGCGTAGCTAAAGCAAAAGCCGATAAAATTCTCATAGCCGGACACGACGGCGGTACGGGTGCATCGCCTTTAAGTTCCGTACGCCACGCCGGCTTACCTTGGGAATTGGGTTTGGCGGAAACACACCAAGTATTAGTGAAAAATAAATTGCGCGACCGCGTGACGGTACAAACCGACGGACAATTGCGCACCGGAAAAGATGTTGCCGTTGCCATTATGTTAGGTGCCGAAGAATTCGGTATTGCTACCGCCGCACTTATAGTCGAAGGATGTATCATGATGCGTAAATGCCACCTCAATACTTGCCCCGTCGGTATCGCAACGCAGGATCCGGAATTGCGGAAACGTTTTACCGGCGATGCGCAACACGTGATTAACTATTTCACGTTCGTAGCAACCGAACTGCGTGAAATTATGGCTGAACTCGGTTTTCGCACTGTGAATGAAATGGTCGGTAAAGTAGAGATGCTGAAAATGCGCAAAGAAGTAAGTAATTGGAAATATAAATCTTTGGATTTAAGCCCTATTTTATACAAAGAACCCGCCGACGAAAGCGTCGGTCAGTACAAAAAAATTCAGCAAGATCACGTGATTGAAGACGTTTTGGATAGAAAACTTATCAAGAATGCAATGAATTCGCTTGTAACGCAGCAACCTTACTCTTGTGACGTTGCGATAAAAAATACCGACCGTGCGGTCGGAGCGATGTTAAGCAACGAAATCTCCAAACGCTATAAAGCGAAAGGACTACCTGATGATACTTTAACGTTCCGTTTCAGAGGTTCCGCCGGACAATCTTTCGGAGCGTTTACCGCACACGGCGTAACGTTTATATTGGAAGGAGAATCGAATGATTATTTCGGAAAAGGTTTATCGGGTGCAAAACTCATTGTCGTACCCGACAGAAAAGCAACTTTCAATCCTTCCGAAAATATTATTATCGGCAACGTGGCACTCTACGGCGCTACTTCCGGTGAAGTATATATAAAAGGTACCTCCGGCGAGCGTTTTGCGGTACGCAATAGTGGCGTAAAAGCCGTCGTTGAAGGTGTCGGTGATCACGGTTGCGAATACATGACCGGCGGGGTAGTAATTGTACTCGGCGATACAGGTAAAAATTTCGCGGCGGGTATGTCGGGCGGTATTGCTTATATCTACGATCCCGACAATAAATTTGCCGCCAACTTCAATAACGATATGGCGGACATTGAAACTTTGGACGCCGAAGATGTAGAAACGTTGCAAAAAATGGTGCGCGATCATTTCCGTTACACCGGCAGCCAACGCGCCTTGGGTATATTGAACGATTGGGACAATTCTCAGTCTCTTTTCAAAAAAGTAATGCCGCGCGATTACAAAGCGGTGATAGCGAAAATGAAAGTTAAAAAAACTGAGGAAGCGGTAGCGGTATAAATATAAATTTACGAAAATAAAAATGGCGCGAAGTGTAAAAACTTTTGCGCCATTTTTATTTACTCTAAAAAAATTACAACGGGAATTACTTTTTTTATTTTGATGTCGATTTCATTTCTAAACCTAAACCATCTAATATTTTCAAAAAAGTAGAAAGTTGTAAATCAACTTTACCGTTTTCTATTCTCGAAATAACTTCTTTTTACATAACGGCGCGATCGGCAAGTTCGACTTGTGTAATATTTGCTCTTTTTTAAGCGATTCGCAAATATAAAACGCTCTTGCTTTTGCATGAAACTCTTCCCGTTTTATTGAACCACCTTTACCATATTTCGCAGTCAATAAATCTTCAAAATTTCAAATTTTCGCATCGCCCATATTCTTCTCAATATTTATATTTTATTCTTTAAATTTTCTATTTCTTATTTTCTAAATTTTGATTTTTTAATTTTTCCACTTCTCTGATTTTTTTGAATAATTTTTTTCTGATTTCTTTAAAAATGAATTTAAAATAACTATTTCTTTTCCGCCCTCAATTAAACTTTTATCACCCTCAAAAAAGAAAAATGTTCTGTATTCGTTACTACCCATCGAAACCCGTATCTCATAAATTTCCTCACCGTCAAAAATATATTTTACAAATATTTGAGGTGCAATTTCCTGCTCTACTAATATTTGAAACACATATTCTACTTCTCCTTGCGCTTTATCCGTAAGGGAACGATGAAAATCCGTAAAATAATCTTCAAAAAAAACAATTCGGCGTATTTTTTCAGCCGTAGTCAAAATTAATAATTTTTTTTAATTTTATGTGCATAAATGTATAATTTTAGAAATGAAATAAACATCAATGCAGATACAAAATAAAGTTAACGAGTTAGTCAACTTTATTTTTGATATTAAAAAATATTATTGTAATTTTCTTTAATTTTCCTTATACTTAACGGTATATGATAAACCAAAACCGAATTTATACAACGGATCTTTTGAATCGTAGGGTACGTCTTCTTTTTGGTTGCGCACAGCTTCCATGGAAGAGGGTAGCTCGAAAGGTAATTTGCCTTCCGGACTTATTTTACCGAAAATTACGTTGAGTATTGCCGCATCGCTTGCCCCGTAATCGGCGATTAAACCATTCGCAGCCGCGCTTATTTCAGGAATTACTGCCGGGCGATCGATATAGATATCCACAATCGTGGGTACTGTTTTCAGTAATGCTAAAATATCTTCTTTGTCTTTTCCTTTAAAATCTAAATCGCCATGATGAAAACTGAGTGCGAACGGCACATTGGTTTTTGTCGGTACAGGTATCCAAGGCGTATTAATGCGTATGATAGCAAAATCAGCTTCTTCGGGTTTTTGTACGACAGTGCCGTACAAAGCAGCAACTTCAGGTTTGATATTTTTGACGTAGATTTTATATTTTTTTTCCATTAAAGGCAAAACATTTTTATCATTTTTCAATAATGTAACGGCGCGACTTTGAGTTTTCGCACCTAAAGCTCGCCATTCCGGTTTGCCGACAATATGTGTTGCGGCTTCTGCATCTACATACGGATTATCGAATAAACCCAAAACGAATTTCTGTTTCAGTAAACGGCGGACAGAGGTGTTGATGCGTTCAGGTGCTATTTTTCCAGTTTTTACCAAATTAACGACAAACTCCGGGCAACTTTCACCCCCGAATTGATCCACACCCGCGTTAATACATTTCTCTACAAGCTGTTCGGGTGTTAAATTTTCTACACCCCAGGCTTTAGGAGGAAAGCCCGGCGAGCCGAGGATTAATCCCCAATCGGTACAAACAACACCGTCGTATTTATATTTTTCGCGAAGTAAACCTGTAATGATATCTTTATTGAAACTAAAACCGACATTTTCTGAAGTTTGATTTGTCGGTACGCCGTAATACGGCATAATGGCAGCCGTGTGTGCCGCAAATGCCGCTTCAAACGGAATGAGATGGTATTTGAAATTATTACCGGGATATACTTGTCCTTTCTGAATATCGAAATGCGGATCAAGACCTTCTTTTTGAGGACCGCCACCTGAAAAATGTTTTGTCATACACGCGACACTATTTTTTCCGAGTTCCGCACCTTGAAAACCTAAAATATACGGTTTTATCATGCGCGCCGAAAGTGCGGCATCTTCACCGAATGTGCCGCTTGTGCGCGCCCAACGCGGTTCGGTTGCTAAATCCGCCATCGGATGCAGGGCTTCGCGAATACCGACTGCCATGTATTCTTGACGTGCAATATCACCGAACTGCTGCATTAAAACTGTATCGCCGAGTGCCGCAAAACCCAATTGTTCGGGAAATTGCGAAAATCCGACTGCTGCAACAGCAAAAATATTATTACTGAAATAATTTCGCGGGTCGGAAGCAATAGTAACGGGTATCCCGAGACGCGAATTTTCAGCTAATTTTTGAATTGCGTTTATACCCATTGCCAATTCGTGAATGCCGGGTATTGCCCAAAAATTGAAATGGTTCATTTTTTTATCATTCACCAACGACGTTACGGAAGGCATTCGGGCAGCCGGACCTTTTAGGTGCATACTGGTATCTTTCGGTACAATTGAGCCATCGTCGTAAACACTGATACCGTTAATGAACATCATACCGGCTTTTTCTTCCAAAGTCATTTGCGACAAAACATCTTCTACGCGCTTTTCAACGGGTTGTGTCTCATCTTCATAGATGTCGAGTTTGCCGTTTTTGTTTAAATCGCGGTAGGCGGCGGCAACAGTTGTTGTATTTTTCGGCGCAGAATTAAACGCAAAAAATAGCAACAAGGATGCTGCGGCGAGTAAAAAGTGTACTTTTTTCATTTTTTATTGACTTTGGTATATTTATTATTCTTTTAATTATTCGAAACAAAGGTAGTATATTATGAGCAGGTATTTTTGAAATAATATCGAAATGAATTTAGGACACTAAGATTTAAGAATTTAGCCTGAAGAAAATATTATTCTGACAAAATCATATCATTATGTATTTTGGTTAAAGAATTTAACGAGTAGAGTGAAAGAATTAATTACAAAATACCTTTCCTTTTCCACCACATGGCTAACGAAAAACCGGTTATTAAATCCCAGATACCATACCACGCCGCAACCAAAGCCATACCGCCTAAACCACCAAAAAAATTAAAAATAATAATAAGAGCAAGCGTCACGTTGTGAATGCCTGTTTCAAAAGAAAGGGCGCGGCAGTCGGCTTCTTTCAATCCGTTCAATTTGGCGAAAAAATAACCGGATGCTAAGGCGGCTGCATTGAGGACTAAAACAATTAAAAAAACGTGTTGGACGTATTGAACTATGTTCCGAAAATTACTGATAATAGCGGCGATAATCAGTCCGAAAAAAAGTATTTGCGAAAAAATTTTGAACGGTTTTTTTATATTCTCTATCCGACTGTTTTTTCTTGAACCGATATACATACCGATCGCCAACGGCAGTAATATAAGCGTAATAACAATTTTCAGCATATCCGTAAAACCTAAACTGACTGCAATGCCGGCGCGGTCGCCAAAGCCGATAATTTTTCCGCCCAACCAAATATATAAAGGTAAAGTAAAAATACAAGCTAATACCGACAACGACGTGGTAGTGACGGCAAGTGCCGCATTGCCTTTCGCTAAATGCGTAGAATAATTGGAATTGTTGCCGCCCGGACAAGCCGAAATAGCTACCATACCTAAGGCTACAGACGGCGGTGGATTAAAAATATACACCAACGACAGCGTAACCAAAGGCGCAACTAAAAGTTGAGCAATGATACCGACAATAATCGGTTTCGGCGTTTGCAATAAATTTTTGAAATCGCGTATATTCATATCCAAAGCAATGCCGAACATGATAAGTGCCAAACAAATATTCAGTACCAAAAGGTTATCGGTAGTGAAATGTATTTTTATAGAATCAATCATCTATTAAAATTAACAATTAATAATTAATAATTATTAATTTTAAAAATCAAGATAAAAATTTCAACAGGATTTATGAGAGCTAAAAAAAAGCTAAATTTTCAGCCCGTAATTCTTAATTCTTAATTCTTAATTCTTAATTGCCGTTACCAACCCATCCTTTCTTTCAGTCCGGTGATATGTGCCAAATGGTGGCGCGAATGCCATGAATACATACCTAAAACATACTTTAATGTCATGATTTTTTTTGATTCCGGGTGGAAGTAGGTGCGCATGAAATCTTCTTGTTTCATGTGGTTCAACACATTTATCCAGCGCGTATGCAACGCTTCGAGAATTTGCAAAGACGGCTCTATGGTGAGTTGATAGTCGTAACCTTTAGCCCATTCCGCTTCTTCGTAAGGTCGAATTATCGGATTATCTTCCGTCAAAGCCAATTTGAAACGGATAAAAGCATTCATGTGACTGTCGGCAACGTGATGCACGAGTTGGCGCACCGTCCAACCGTTCGGGCGGTAAGGTGTATCCAATTGTTGCGGTGTTAAATCATTAACGGCTTCGCGCATTTGTTTCGGCAAAGCAGCCACGTCTTCTATCCATTGTGCGATATCGCTTTGTGCAATGTGCGCCGGCGCGTGGTATTTGCCGATCGGATATTGGCGGTTTTGAAGTTCTGTTGTTGTCGTTGTCATAAATTTAAAGGTTGGTGCGTTTTTTTTAAATGGTGTTGGCTGACAATTCTATTTTAACACGGATTCGGAAATTTTAAAAAAGAGTCGTTAGGCTCGAAGGATTTTATAGTTCCCCGAAATAAATTTCGGGGAACCGTAAAATGGTAAACTTATCTTGAGTTCCGCAGGAACGACGTATAATTACACTCAAAATGTATCATTCCTGCGGAACTCTAAATAATTTTTTATAACATTTTCAAAGAATTAAAATCCGTTGCTGCAATATTGGTTGAGGCTATACCTCATTTGTAATCACCGAACTCAGGTCATGTTAATTAATATTCGGGACAATCTCAATCGAGTCGGGTGCGATGATTTGTACAGACGCATGATTTTGCGGAATCGGCTCTTGCGTTCGACGTATTTCCGTCAATTTTTCCGTCAATTTTTCTGCTACATCTTTTGCACCGTATTCTTTTGATTCCGATAACATTCTCAAGGCGCGGCGTTTTTCGTCGTCCATGTCATAAGCCTTGATGATGTCTTTCACTAAGCGGTGACGTACGACATCTTCGGTGGTTAGAAATATTTGACCGATACCTTCCACGTCGCGCAAAAGTTCAAGACCGTGTCGCAAACCCGATCTCACGTTGTACGGCAAATCAATCTGGCTCGTGTCGCCGGTGATCACACATTTTGAATTGGGTCCGAGTCGCGTCAAGAACATTTTCATTTGCATAGACGTTGTATTTTGCGATTCGTCAAGAATAATAAAAGCATCATTCAACGTTCGTCCGCGCATAAAAGCCAACGGCGCAATTTCAATGGTGCGGTTCGCTAAAAATTGCGCGAGTTTGTCGGGAGGAAACATATCGTCGAGCGCATCGTAAAGCGGACGCAAGTACGGGTCTACTTTTTCTTTTAAGTCTCCGGGTAAAAAGCCCAAACTTTCGCCTGCTTCCACGGCGGGACGCGTCAAGACAATTCTTTTCACGAGTCTGTTTTTCAAAGCGCGCACTGCCATCGCTACGGCAACATACGTTTTGCCTGTACCGGCAGGACCTACGGCAAACACAATGTCTTGCGTTTCTATAGCTTCCACTAATTTTTTCTGATTGCGCGTTTTGGCTTTTATCGGCGTACCGTCTTTGCCGTAAACAATCGTCGAATTATCCGCACCGTTCGAGAGGCGCGTATCTTGCGGATTACCGCCGTTCAGCATATCTTCTACTATTTGCACACTCAGTTCTTTGCCGTCGCGCAACATACGGTACATCGCTTCAACGCGGTCTTTCACTGCTTGAGCGTCGCCTTTTTTCTCGCTTTTAATTTTGAGTTGACTGCCGCGCGATGTAATCGTTGCGTCCGGATAGGCTTTGCGAATGAGGTTTAACTTCACGTTATTTTCGCCGTACAGGGCTACTAAATCAACGTCTTCGATGTTTAAAATAATTTCGCTCAAATAATTACCTCGTTTTACTTTGGGTGAATGAAAGGATTTACGATTTTGCAAACGTTAAGTCATTAAAAAAAAACAACTTAAATTTACTTCATGTCTTAATGTTTAGATTTTAGATTTACGATTTTTTTGAGTATTGCTGAACCGGTAATTTTAGATCGGCTTTTAATTCTTTTATACAATTAAGTTTATAAATCTCGGCTCAAACAAAAAACCCGAAATTCCAAATGTTTTTAAATATAATAAAGCAAATGTAAGGATATTTGTTTTACTTTTTTTTAATTATTTTCGGTAAACACTAATTATTTTTTTAGTGCAAGCTATTGTTTCCAAAAATAACCGAGACGGCGTTTGACATCATTGCGCACATCCAAATAAAAAAAATTGTAATCGGCAATGTGATAAACGGGCGTACTAAAAAAAATACTGCCGAAAAACTTTGGTTTGTCCGTCCATAAAATATCGTTGTGAATTTGCGCATCTACGAAGTGCGGTTTCGTCATCTTGAATTTAAGCAATACCGCACCTTGACTTTTTTCTTTACCGACAAATGCCGTATCGGTACGCATACTCAACGGATTAACGACCATGATATTTTCAAGTCGTGTCGGCGGTTCATAGCCTTTTCGGAACGTGCGCCAACTGCATATACATCCCGTTTGTTCGGGTGTTTCGCAAACCTTAAAATCTGTGTATAAATTTTTTGCTACAGGAATGCCGACTAAATACGCCACTACTAACTTGTTTTTTAACGTTTTACCGTCAAAAAATTCCTTTATCAAACGTTTGGCGTGAGTTGTACCTTGCGAGTGCGCGGCAATAATTATCGGTCGTCCGTTGTTCCGGTTTTTCAGATAATATACAAATGCCGCTTTCACATCGCCGTAAGCCAAATCAAATGCGCGGCGCGCGGAAGCTGTATCGGTTGTAAAATAAGCGTGAATATGTGCTTGACGATAACGCGGCGCGTAAATTTTACCGACTCCGTTGAAAATACTCGCTTGGTACAGAATCGTAGATGCGTCGGTTTTGCGGTTAAGTTTCGTATCACCTACATCGCTGTTCCAGAAAATATTCCCTTTTTCGTTAAGCAGCGTCGTCGGATGAATAAAAAAAACATCGGCTTGCGATCCGGCTTGTTCGTCTTTCAATCCGCTGCCAACCGGCACACTGTCCGCACAATCATGCACGTCAGGATGCGCCGCCCAATTTTTCAAATCGGCATAATCCGGTGCGGGCGGCGTTTTTGCAGCATCGAAAATACTCGTCGGATATTTTTGAACCGGTTTAGCGGTTTTGCAAGCAATAAACGGCAACGTAATGAAAAATATAAAAGCAACAAAAAAAAGCGGAAAAATTATTTTCATTTTGTAGAATTGTTTTAAAATTGTTTTAAAAGTATGATGAAAGCGGGTTTAGACTCTCGTAAACGTTTGAAAGCGTTCGGTATTTTGAATCGCGTTCTTTTTTAATGAAACTACTTTTTTATATGCCGACGTCGAAAAAATTTTAAAAAAATAATTTTTTTGAATTTTTTTGAATTTTTTTGAATTTTTTTGAATTTTTTTCCGCGCACAAATATTTTTTTTTTATTTACTTTTGTAAAAAAATAAAAATTATTTGTGAAAGATTTATTTTTTACTTTATCTTTGACGTAGATGTATAAAAAACTATTTTTTAATTGCCCTTTTGAAATAAATACGCCAGCAAATTTTTTTATGACACTTTCAAACTTTCCATACAGAGTTTGTTTGCCGGTTAATGATTCAAGTTACTCAAATCCGTAAGAATAAAAAAACCCGATTACTCTATAAGATGTAATCGATGACGTGCTAAGTACTGTTTTTTAAATATTTTATCACCTAATTTAACTCATCATGCGCAAACTTCTACTCATTTGCCTGCTTGCAGTTGTGGCTGCCGGCGGTGCTTATGCCCAAACTCGAACATTATCGGGTCTCATCAAAGATGAACGCGGTGAACCGATGCCGGGGGCAAGTGTCATAATTAAAGGCACAACACGCGGCACCATTACCGATATTGACGGAAAATTTTCGTTGCCTGTTGACGGTAATAATCCCGTAATTACAATTTCCGGTGTCGGCTACAAAACGACTGATATTGAAGTCGGTAACGCTTCAACACTAAATGATTTAGCAATGGAACCGAGTGCGACAGCACTGAACGAAGTTATTGTAACGGCAGCCGGTATTGAACGCTCGGCACGATCTACAGGTTATTCCGTGCAATCCGTGAAAACAGAAGTGCTGAACCAAGCTAAAACGATCAGTTTAGCAGCTGGTTTGAGCGGAAAAGTATCCGGCTTGCAAATTAATCAGGTTGACAACGGTATCAACGGCGGTGTACGCGTGGTCTTGCGCGGTAACCGTTCGTTACTCGGAAATAACCAAGCACTTATTGTTTTAGACGGTGTTATTGTACCTTCCGATTATTTAAATTCTCTTAATCCGAACGACGTTGAAAACGTAACGGTTTTGAAAGGTGCGAATGCTGCGGCTTTATACGGTTCGCAAGCTGCAAACGGCGTACTTATTATCTCTACGAAACAAGGCACGGTCGGTAAACCCGAAGTGACTTTCAGCTCAACGGTTCAAGCCGAACAAATTGCGTTTACGCCAAAATTACAAAACCGTTTCGGTCTTTACGGCGGTGAAGGTAGCGGTGAGGGCGTTTTTTACGACGTTGACCCGAACTTTTCCTCACCTTATGTATCTTACGAAAACCAAAGTTACGGTCCGGAATTTAACGGAAAAACGGTTCAGTTAGGTCGTAAATTGGCGGATGGCTCTATTCAAACAGTACCTTACACGGCATTACCTAACGAAAAATCTAATTTCTTTAATAAAGGGATTACGTTACAAAACGATATTTCTTTGTCGGCTGCCGATAAAACATCTTCTTATTATAT
The DNA here is from genome assembly GCA_038226035.1 of Chitinophagales bacterium. Taxonomy (GTDB): domain Bacteria; phylum Bacteroidota; class Bacteroidia; order Chitinophagales; family Saprospiraceae; genus JAAFJT01. The sequence goes on from JBBRQS010000003.1 coordinate 21,821, forward strand.
TGGTGTACAGGATGTAAACCGTACATCTATTATGCCCGGTGATCAAAGTCATAAAGATGTTATTCGCATTAACGGAACAAAAACTTACGGTATTTTTAAAATAGGTTTCGGTTTCAACTACAACTTAACTACAAAAGACTATACAAGTAATGCCGGTAATGTTTATTTTGACGTGTTTAATACGGCACAATTCGTTCCGCTTACAAAATACAGTGATTGGCAGAACGATAAATTTTCAACGTATTCGAATTATTTCAACGATTTCTTTAATAACCCTTATTACACAATCTATAATAATCGTGCAAAATCAACGGAGCAACCGATTTCCGGTAAAGTAGAAATGTCTATTCAACCGACAAAATGGTTTAATTTATTGGCGCGCGTAGGTTTAACCGACAATACTTATCGCCGTAAAACAAATAATAATGCGGTTATAGTTGACCCAAATAGTAATCCGGATCGTTACATTAATGCTTCAGGAAATTCGCGTGCAGCTACTGCCACCCGCGAACAATTGAATAAAAGTATAGTTGGTGATTTATTGGCAACTTTCGATCAAAATATTAGCAAGGACATTAATGCCAGATTAATTCTCGGCGGTAATATACAAGATAAAAGTTTTTCAATATCGGAAGTAAGTTCAACCAACTTATTAGATCCGTCGGTTTTTAATACGGATTACCGTTACGGAAATTTAGCGGGCTTTACTTTCTCTAATCAAGAACGACGTTTAGGTGCTTTTGCAGATTTAAGTTTGGGTTATAAAAACTTTTTATTCGCACATGGTTCATTGCGTAACGATTGGGTATCTTTATTGGCTGCCGATAACCGTTCGTTTTTGTATCCGGAAGCGGATATAGCTTTAGTATTTACAGATGCTTTTCCTGTTTTGAAAAATAAAATTATAAGTTACGGTAAAATTGCCGTTTCGGTAGCACAAGTAGGTAACGTAAGTTTAGATCCTTACCAAATAAATTCTACATTCGGTGCCAGTGTCCCTTTTACTAAAGGTTCTACCGATATTATCGGTTTATTTCAAGGTGGTTCAATTGTGGCAAATGGTTTGAAACCGGAATTTACACTTTCCAAAGAGTTGAATTTGGATATGGGTTTCTTTGACAGTCGGGCGAATGTAAAATTTGCTTATTTTCAAACGAATACGACGAATCAAACCGTTCCTGTTCAAATTTCGCGCTCGACCGGTTTTGTTTCGGCACTCGTTAATACGGGAGAAGTGTTGAACAAAGGTTATGAATTAGATTTAAACGCAACACCTATACTTAATACCAGCGGTTTGAAATGGACGGTAGGAATTAATTATACCCACACCATTACCAATACACCGCTTTCTATATACGGTACGGCTTTGAATGAGTTAAACGTTTTGGATGCTAATAAAAATCAGACCAATTCATGGGCGATTGTAGGACAACAGTATCCGGTAATTAAAACAACGGATTGGTTGCGCGATCCGCAAGGGCATGTTATTGTAGATGCGGTTACGGGTAATCCGTCACGCGACCCGAATCCTAAAATATTCGGACAAGGTAATCCTATAGATAAATTAGGTTTAAATACCTCTATTACTTATGCCGGTTTAACGCTTGCAGTTACGGTTGAATATCGCGCCGGCGGCTATATATATAATGCATTAGGTCAGGATATTGAATTCGGCGGTATCGGTTATCAATCTGCGCAAGCAGGTCGCCAACGTTTTGTATTCCCTAATTCAGTCATTAAAACGGCAGACAATACTTACGTACCGAACACAAATGTTACAATCAATGAAGGTAACTATAATTTCTGGCAAGGGTTGTACAATACGGTTGGCGGCAATTACATAACAAGTTCCGATTTTTGGAAAATCCGCGAAGTAGCTTTAAACTATAGTTTGCCGACTGCTTGGATACAAAAAACAGGTTTTGTTAAACGCGCTTCAATTGGTGTGAACGGCAGAAACTTGTTTATATTCCGTCCGGAATCTAATCAATGGACGGACCCTGAATTTGCGAATGATAACAGTAATGCAACCGGTACAACTTCGCGCAACCAAATTCCACCTTCACGTGTATTCGGTGGAAATTTAACAATCATATTCTAAAAATTAATTGGTGAGTTGGTTAGTTCATTATTTTGTTGGTTGATTCGACTAATACAAATTTGAATACGATAACTCGCCGATAAATAAATAATCAAAAATGAAAAAAATAATTTTATCATCTTTTGTTGCATTGCTCGCTTTATTGAGCGGTTGTAATAAATTTTTGGATGTCAACGTAAATCCGAATGCGCCGACTGCGACCCAGCCGGGTTTGGTTTTGTCGGGTGCTTTAATTACTACTAATAACATTAATATACCTGTTATGGGTAGGTATGCACGCCAATGGGCGGGTTATGCTTCTGCTTCGGGCAGTTATTCTCAATCGGGTGATGTTTTGCGTAATTATGATTTACAGAGTACTTCTTCAGAAAATCTTTGGACTTCTTTGTATTTGAATGTCGGTAATTACAACTACGTAGAAAATGCGGCACGCGGTGCTGCAAACTCCGAATATTTTGTAGCCATCGCTAAAATTATGAAAGTTTGGTGCTTTCAAAATTTAGTGGATAATTTCGGAAACGTACCTTATACAGATGCCCTTCAAGGCTTTAATATTTTAACACCGAAATATGACGATGCTAAAACGATTTATGAAGCCCTTAACGTTCAATTGGATTCTGCCGTAAATATTATCAATACAGCAAAAACACCGATTCCGGTTACAACCGCATCGGATATTATGTTCAGCGGTTCGATGACGAGTTGGGTGAAATTTGCAAATACTTTGCGTTTGCGTTTATTGATGCACCAATCGCAAATAGCGGGCAGAGACGGATATATTAAAGGTGAAATCGCAAAAATAAAAGGTGGTTACTTAACTACTGATGCGAATATTAATCCGGGTTACACAAAAGCAGATGGCAAACAAAATCCGCTTTGGGAGCTTGCCGGTTTTGCAGTAGATGGCTCGGTAGGTGGTCGTCGTTACGAAAAACCTTCTGCTTTTGCCGTAAACTATTTCGTTAATTCAAAAGATCCCCGTTTGGCATCTTACATTACTAAAAGTTCGTCAGGTGGTGTTTATAACGGTGTCCCATTTGGTGCTTTGCCTGATGTATCCATTGACTTAACTCATGCAAGTGATTTCGGTCCCGGCTTATTAAAAGGTCCGGATCAAGACTCTCCGCTTATTACGGGTGCAGAATCTTTATTTATTCAAGCAGAAGCAGCACAACGCGGTTGGTTAACGGGTACGGCTCAAACATTATACGAAAGCGGCGTAAAAGCCTCTTTTGCTACTTTGGGTTTACCGGACTCTACTGCAACCAATTATTTAGTATCGCCTACTAAAAACGTGAATTGGAACGATCCGGCTACCACGGATAAAATCGAAGCCATCATTACGCAAAAATGGGCTGCGATGTATATGACCGATGCCATGGAAGCGTGGACGGATTTCCGTCGTTTGAATTTACCGAAAGGTATTCCGGCTTCAATAGATCCGGCTAAAATCGGACCTAAATCTCCGAACCGCTTGTATTATGTTCAATCCGAGTATAATTTGAATAAAGAAAACGTAAACGCAGTCGGTTTAACCGGTACTTATCAATTTACAAAACTGTTTTGGCAAAACTAAATTTAATTCTTAATTAATAATTATTAATTAAGAATTTACAAAGAGCAACTACTTTTTAATTGTTAATTATTAATTAAAAAGTCTTTTATAATTTTTAAAATAAATTTTAATGAAAAATATTATTAGAAATACGGTTTTGGTATCTATGGTGCTGGCAAGTATTTCTTTTTTCGCATCTTGTTTAAAAGACGATGCTAATTTCAAAGATTTCGGCAAAGTCGGTACAATTATCGAATTGTTGGATGCTGATCCGGCTTTGGGTTTAACAACTGCTGCTTTGACATTTTCAAAAACGCCCTCAGATTTGGCTACGCGCGTCAACGTTGCTGCACCTTATCCGCTTACTTCGCCGTTGAACGTCACTTTGTCCATTGATAAAGCAGCTTTCGCTACTTGGAAAAAAGTAAACGCCGATACGACTTACGAGTTGTTGCCGGACAGTGCTTATGCCGTTCCGAGTGCGAGCATAACGATACCCGCTAACACAAGCGTTGCTAATTATGTGGTGAAAGTAAATTCATCTAAAGTGGATTTAGCGCACAGTTATATTTTGCCGGTGTCTATTGCAGATGCGTCCGGACAAAATATCAGTGGTAATTTCAGAACCATTTTGTACCAAATTACGGTAAAAAATATTTACGACGGTAGTTATGCAGTAACGGGTACTTTGGATAGACAGGGTAAGCCAACCGATGTCATCAACGAGGTAGATGTGTTAGCTACGGTAAATGGCAATACCAGCTCTGCGAATGCACCTTTTTTCAATAATCCTGCCATTGCGATTAATGCGCAAGTGAACGCCGATAACACGGTGACTGTTACGCCCGCAGCCAGTGCAACTTTTGATGTAAGAGGTACGGCTGGAAAAACTTCCACCTATGACCCGGCTAAAAAGCAATTTCATTTGTATTACGGCTATAAAAACGGTTCAGGTTTAACGCGCATTTTTGATTTGATTTATGTTGCGCAATAATGAATATTTAACAAGGCGTTTAATAGAAATTCTTAAAAAAAACGGCGCGCTCTTAAATGAATGCGCCGTTTTTTTTTAAGAAAAATTTTAAATTTGAAAAAGCTCTAAAAAAAGATTTGAAAAATAAATTTTAAAAATAAAAATAAAAAAAAATCGTGCAAAAAAATAATTTTCTTTGGATGATTTTTTTTTGAAATCGTAAATCGCATTATGAGCAAGCCGAGTATTCCGGAAGGTGTGCGCGATTTTTCGCCGCAAGAAATGGCGAAGCGCAATTTTATTTTTGACACCATCAAAAAAGTGTTCATCAAATACGGTTATCAACAAATAGAAACGCCGACACTTGAAAAACTCGCCACACTCACCGGCAAATACGGCGAAGAAGGCGATCGCTTGCTCTTCAAAGTACTTAACAACGGCGATTTTTTAGCGAAGGCGGATAAAACGGCATTGGTGGAAAATAATTCATCAAAGTTAATTTCGAGTATCGCCGAGCGCGGGTTGCGTTACGATCTTACGGTTCCGTTTGCGCGTTACGTCGTGATGCACCAAAACGATATCGTATTTCCGTTCAAACGGTTTCAAATCCAGCCGGTGTGGCGCGCAGACCGACCGCAAAAAGGGCGTTACCGCGAATTTTATCAGTGCGATGCCGATGTCGTCGGTTCCAAATCGTTGGTGTACGAAGCGGAACTTATCCAGATTTATGATGAAGTTTTCGCGCAATTCGGTTTGCGGGTGACGATAAAAATAAATAACCGCAAAATTCTTTTCGGTATGGCGGAAGTGGCGGGTATTCCCGAAAAATTTACGGATATGACCGTCGCGATAGATAAATTAGATAAAATCGGTTGGGAAGGTGTTCAAAAAGAATTGGAACAACGCGGTATTTCGGGCGAAGCCGTTACCGTGATACAAAAATTGTTGGACGTAAATACGCTCGAAGATTTAATGCCTTTTACCGATAAAAGCGAAAGTTTAAAACTCGGTATAGAAGAACTGCGTGGTTTTCATACTTATTTCGATACCAAAAAACCCGTAAATTCTATTCAATTCGATATTACGTTGGCGCGCGGACTGAATTATTATACGGGTTGTATTTTCGAAGTGCAAGCGCAAGATGTAAAAATGGGCAGTATAGGTGGTGGCGGACGCTACGATAATTTAACGGGTGTATTTGGTTTGAAAGATGTTTCCGGTGTCGGTATTTCTTTCGGTGCTGATCGTATTTACGATTGCTTAGAAGAACTCAAACTTTTTCCCGAAAATTCGGAAACCAGTCTGAAAATTATTTTTGTCGCATTCGATGCCGGAACGCACCGTTTCGCTTTCAATATACTCACGCAATTGCGCACCGCCGGTATCAACGGCGATATTTACCCTGAGCCGGAAGCAAAACTAAAAAAACAATTCGACTACGCCAACCGGATGAATATCCCTTTCGTCGCCGTCATCGGCAGTGAAGAAATGAACGAAAACTGCGTTACCCTGAAAAACATGACAACCGGCGAGCAACAGAAAATGTCGGTAAAGGATTTATTGGACGGTTTGAGATGAAGTTAATAAAAGACTATATCAAATTTACTGAAAAAAAATGCCGCAACCCACACGCCTTTTTGATTTAATAGAATACCAACGCGATAATTTTCCGCAGCAACGTGCTTTCGTTTTCCGCAATGACGGTAAAGAAACAGCGTATTCTACGGAAGAAATTATAGTATTGGCGGAAAAAATAAGTATCGGACTGTTGCAAGCCGACATACAAACCGACGATAAAATCGCATCTGTCGTCGTAAAAAACCGACCGGAATGGGTGGCACTCGATATCGCGTTGTTACAAATCGGTGCGGTACACGTGCCGGTATATCCGACAATCAGCATTCTCGATTTTACTTTTATTTTCAATCAAGCCGAAGTAAAAATGTGTTTTATCGGCGATGATGCCGCACAATCCGTGCTGAAAAAAATTGAAACAGCTCAAAAAGATATTCCGACGTTGAAAGGTATTTATACGTTTGATGTGCCGAACGATGAACGATTAACGATGAACGATAAACACCCGCTTAGTGCATCGTTCACCGTTCATCGTTCATCGTTCACGCAACTTTTTCCGGAAGCAACCATACTTATTCGAGAACGACCGCGATTAGAATGCATAAAAATGAATATTCGTCCGGACGATTTAGCCACTATTATTTATACCTCCGGCACCACCGGCGAACCGAAAGGTGTGATGCTGAGCCACAGAAATATCCTATCGAATATGCTCTCGATTATTCCTGTCATACCGATTGAAGCCGGTTATCGCGGGTTAAGTTTCTTGCCGCTCAATCATATTTTCGAGCGCATCGTGACGTATGCTTACACGTATGTCGGTGCCAACGTTACTTACGTCGGTATTGATAATCTCGGCGGTGACAAAGGTGATTTGAAAGCCGTGCAACCGCATTTTTTTACCGCCGTACCACGCCTTTTAGAAAAAGTATACGAACGCATTTACAATCGCGGATTGGAACTCAAGGGTATAAAAAAAGGATTATTTTTTTGGGCGTTGCGCCTCACCGACGATTACGAGTACGGAATAAAGTATACGGGAGCCAAAAAATTAAAAATGTATATTGCCGATCGACTTATTTTTTTGAAATGGCGCGAGGCTTTAGGCGGGCATATAAAAGGTATCGTTGTCGGCGCGTCGCCGTGTCCGATTAAAATTTTGAAAGCATTTTCGGCAGCCGGTATTCCGGTGCGCGAAGCTTACGGCTTAACGGAAATGTCGCCGGGTGTCAGTTTTAATTATTTTGAAGACAATGCCGCATTGCTCGGCTCGGTGGGCAGAGTCGTAAATAATGTGGAAGTGCGTATTGACGGCAGCGACGGTAATTACGTTGCGGGCGAGGGCGAAATTTTAGCCGCCGGTGAAAACGTAATGCTCGGTTACTATAAAAATCCGGAAGAAACAGCAAAAATAATACGATACATAGACGGTAAACGGTGGTTGTATACCGGCGATATCGGACGCTTGGAAATAAAAAACGGAATAACTTTTTTGCGTATTACCGACCGGAAAAAAGAGCTTTTTAAAACCAGTAACGGAAAATACGTCGCACCGGCACCGATAGAAAATAAACTTCGCGAAAGTTTTATGATTGAGCAAGTGATGTTGGTCGGCGACAACCGTAAATTCGTTTCCGCTTTAATCGTTCCGGCAGTCGAAGCACTCCAAAAATGGTGTACCGAAAACGGTATTTCTTGGACGCGCCCGAATGACATCGTGAATAATCCGACCGTTCAAAAAAAATATCATGACATCGTAGAAAAATACAATCATTTTTTCGGACAAACCGAACAAATAAAAGCTTTCAAACTCGTGCCGGACAATTGGGAATCGACAAAACCCGACGGTAGCATCGGAGAACTCACGCCGACTATGAAACTCAAACGGCGCGTTATTTTAGAAAAATATAAAGGCACGATTGATGAAATGTATAAAATTTAGGTTTTTTTCAGAGTACAGCGAATATACAATCCGGATTTTTTTTTCATTACAAAATAATGAAAAAATTTGAACGTTTTAAGTTCAACAAGCCGACCATGCAAGGCGTTTCAAATACAAGAATTGTTAATATTTTCGATTGACTGGGAATAATTGATAATTGTCGTAAAAAATTTGCTTAAATTTCATATTTTTGTAGAAAAATAAAACACTCCATCCGATTTCAAAAACCGATAAAAGCCGTTTCAAAAAAATATGTCAATAATTACCCGCTTCATGAGAAAAATCATTTTGGCATTTGTGCTTTTGAGTTGTATTTCGACTCAAATATCGGCACAATTGGATATTCACTTCTCACAATTTTATGCTGCACCGCTCACACTGAATCCGGCAATGACGGGCGTTATGAATTGTCAGCAACGCATCGGTTTAAATTACCGCAATCAATGGGCTTCCGTTTTGCGCGATAAAGCCTACCAAACCGTGAATGCTGAGTTTGATGGCAAAGCCACTGTCGGTCGTTACGATTATTTCGGTTACGGCGTGGATTTATTTACCGATCAAGCCGGTTCGCTCAACTTCAGACAAAGTGACGTGAATGCTTCGTTTTCGTATGCCAAACGCATGAGCGGTTACAGAAATCGTGCGAGTTATTTAGTAGCCGGCGCGCGCATCGGCTTGGATAATCACGCCGTGAATGTATTAGATGCGCACTGGGGCAGCCAAAATAATAATGGTGTATTCGATCAAAATTTACCGAGTGGTGAAACGAGTTTCGGACGCGATAATTTTTTGTTTTTAGATATTTCCGCCGGCCTGATGTGGTTTACGGTGATTGATGAGAACACGAATTATTTTATAGGTGCGGCTTACGACCACCTTAATCGTCCGAATGTATCTTTTACCGGCGGCACTACCGCAGTCTCAAAACCTTTAGACAGTAAAATAACTTTACACGCCGGCGGCGAATTCCGCACCAACGACCGCATTTCTTTGTTGCCGGGAATCGTCACTTTTATTCAGGGCAAAGCGATGGAAATTAACGGCGGCACGAGTGTGCGTTTTTTAATGGGCAGCAGTAAAAGATCGAACGAAGCTTTGCAATTCGGCGGTTGGTTGCGTTTGGTGAATAATAATAACAGTGGTATCGGTATGGATGCTTTTATTCTTTCTTCCCGATTCGATTACAACAATACGAGTATCGGTTTCAGTTATGACATTAATACATCTCAATTGAAAACCGCGAGTAACGGCAACGGCGGTTTCGAGTTCTCTCTGATTTATAAATTCTGCGGTAAAGAATCCCGCGATGTGTATTGCCCGAATTTTTAAGTTGGTTTTTAGTTGATAGTTTTTTAGTTGTTAGATATTAGTTTAAAATAAAAAGAAGCCGATTGGAAAAATATCCCAATCGGCTTTTTTATTTCAAAACCAAAAACTATCAACCGAAAACTATCAACCAAAAATTATCAACCAAAAATTATCAACCAAAAATTATGAACTAAATCAAATGCCCCATCAAATCGCGTTTAGTATCGAGATATATTTTATTGTCCGTTTGCGCAGCAATAACTATCGGCTCGCGCGCCATGACTTGAATACCGGCTGCTTGCAATTCGTTTATTTTTAAGGGATTGTTGGTGAGCAAACGTATTTTTGAAATACCCAAATCTTTCAGAATAGCAATCGCATCATCGTAATGGCGCGCATCTTCTTCAAAACCCAAATGCACATTCGCTTGAACAGTATTCATACCTGCGTCCTGCAATTGATAGGCTTTGAGTTTATTTATAAGGCCGATACCTCTACCTTCCTGCCGCAAATAAATCAGAACACCGGTTTCATTATTGATGCGCGCGAAAGCTTCGTGCAATTGCTGACCGCAATCGCAACGATGCGAACCGAAAACGTCACCGGTCATACACTCCGAATGTATACGCACCAAAACAGGAGCAGATAAATCCGGTGGCAATTCCGATACGAACGCTAAATGCGGCATCGGTTCGGTTTTTTTGCGTGCATAAGCTATAATAGTGAAACGCCCCCAATCGGTAGGTAAAACTGTTTGGGCTTGCGGCTTTAATTTTTTTTGATTCATCAAAAAGACTTATGCGGCTTTTGCGGAAAAATATTTCCGCAATTCGGTTGGATGATAACGCGGGTTGAACGTTCAGTTTGGGTGGAGAATATCGGATTCGAACCGATCACCTCTTGCATGCCATGCAAGCGCTCTAGCCAAATGAGCTAATCCCCCAATTTTAAAATTAGAGACTGCAAAAGTAAATCGAAAATAATTAATTTTGTTATCTTGCCACGTTATTTGTTTAAAAAACTTCTAAAATAAAATAACTTGGTTTCAGAAATTGATTACAACAAAATTAATTTTAATCAAGTCATAATTTTTCATTTTTCATTTTTAATTAAAATGTTCACCCACCGACGCGCTTGTAATTTATGTGAAGCCATTTGCGGCATCGTGATAGAAGCTGAAGGCAACAAAATTATTTCCATTCAAGGCGATAAATCCGATCCGTTCAGCAAAGGACATATTTGCCCCAAAGTGATGGGTCTGAAATATGTCTATGAAGATCCGAATCGGCTCAAACTACCGATGCAACGCACCGCTTCGGGTTGGAAAAAAATTTCTTGGACACAAGCCTTTGATGAAATCGAAAAAAATATAAAAAAAATTGTCGCACAATACGGTAACGATGCGCTCGGCATTTATTTCGGCAATCCGTCGGTACACAATACCGGCACTATCTTGAACACAACCGCTTTGGCGCGCGCGCTCAAAACAAAAAATATATTTTCCGCTACTTCCGCCGACCAATTGCCGCACCATTTCGCTTCGTGGCTGATGCTCGGCAATCCGAATTTATTTCCCGTACCCGATATTACGCGCACCGATTTTATGCTCATTTTGGGCGGTAATCCGTTGGCATCTAACGGCAGTATGATGACGGCGCCGGATGTCGCACACCATCTTAGAAATATTCAAGCGCGCGGCGGCAAAGTGATAGTCGTTGATCCGCGCAAAACCGAAACCGCCGAAAAAGCCGACGTGCATTATTTCATAAAACCTACTACCGATGTGTATTTGCTTTTGGCAATGATTCATACTTTGTTCGATGAAAATAAAATTAATCTCGGACATTTAAAAGATTTTACGACTGGTGTTGACATTTTACGCCATGCTGTTTCGGATTTTCCGGCAGAAAAAGTCGCACTTATTACGGGTATCAGTGCCGATACTATAAAACAATTGGCGCGCGATTTCGCCAACGCGAAATCGGCGGTGTGTTACGGACGTATGGGTGTTTCTGTGCAAAGTTTCGGTGGCGTGTGTCAGTGGTTGGTATACGCGCTCAATATTATTACAGGCAATTTCGACAAGACAGGAGGCGCAATGTTCACGACACCCGCGTTCGATATTTTAGCCGGCGCAAAACCGCGAAATATTTTCGGACGGTGGCACAGCCGCGTGCAAAAACGTCCGGAGTTTATGGGCGAATTACCGGTATCCGTCATGTCGGAAGAAATTTTAACGCCCGGCGCAGGACAAATAAAAGCGATGTTCACGGTTTGCGGTAATCCGGTACTTTCCACACCTAACGGTGCGCAATTGGATAACGCTTTTTCGGAACTGGACTATATGGTATCGGTAGATATTTATATCAATGAAACCACGCGCCACGCCAATATTATTTTACCGCCCGCAACGGGTGTAGAAGTAATGCAGTACGATGTAACGTTCAATACGCTCGCCATTCGCAACACCGCAAAATATTCCGAACCGCTTTTTCCGAAAGGCGAAGATATGAAATACGATTGGGAGATAATTCAGGAACTCACGCATCGCATCAACCGCACCGACAATAGCACGCCGTTATTTATTTCACCGGATACTGTGATTGATGCGGCATTGAAATCCGGACCGTACCAACTCAATATCGAAAAACTGAAACAACATCCGGAAGGTATTGACTTGGGCGATTTAAAACCGCAACTCCCGCAAAAATTAATTCATGCAGATAAAAAAATTCAACTCGCACCGGAAATTTTAGTCAATGATTTGGAACGAGTGCGTGCGGATTTCGGATTTCGGATTTCGGACTTAGAATTCTGTTCCGTATCCGAAATCCAAAATCCGAAATCCGATTTCACTCTCATTGGTCGCCGACACTTGCGCGACAATAATTCGTGGATGCACAACCACGACAAACTTATGCGCGGACACAATCGTTGCACCGCTATGATAAATCCCGACGATGCCGCTCGACTCAATATCAATGATAAAGATATCTTGAAAATTTCTTCGCGCGTTGGAACAGTGAACATTCCGGCAGAACTTACAAATCAAATCATGCAAGGTGTTGTCAGTATTCCGCACGGATACGGACACAACCGCACCGGTACACAATTAGATGTGGCAGAAAAATACGCGGGCGTTAGTCTGAATGATCTAACGGACGAAAAAGTAATAGATACTTTGACAGGAAATGCGGCTTTTAATAGTGTGAGGGTGGTGGTTGAGAAAGTGTGAAAATAATTTAATTAGAGTTCGGAAATTTTAAAAAGAGGCGTAGCCTCGAAAAATATTGTAGCAACGGATTTCAATCCGTTGAAAAAGGAATAAAAAATCTTTAAAGTTCCGTAGGAACGGCGCATATTAAAGTACAAAATGTATCGTTCCTACGGAACTCAAAATAATTTCGATGTGTTTTACCCCGAAATTTATTTCGGGGCTACAATATTTGTTGAGCCTGATGGCTCTTTCTAGAGTTCCCGAACTCGCGTTAATTTAAATCGAATTCATTTTGTGCAAAAGTATTTTTTTGAATCCACTACTCAAGCATGCAACCAATCACTAAAACAAACCTGAAAATTTATTTTTTCTTTCTGGCAGTTACTTTTGCGTTTTACGGGATCACATACAAAGCCGGTTTTACGAGTGATTTTATGGGGTGGGTACAAGATTACGACAGCTATTCTTTCAAAGCTGTAATCAACAGCGAACCGTATAAATTCAAAAGTATTTACCACTTCACGCATCTTTTGATGTATGCGATGACATACCTTTTCCGTATGTCCGGTTTGCCTTGGTTTTTGGTTTTTTCGGGGTTGTATGCTTTAAATGCTTTTTTTCTTTTCAATATTTTTAATCGGCTTTTCCAAGAGTCACGCGTTGAAAATGGTTTTTGGATTGCGATGACAGGCGTTTTGTTTTTTATGCTCTCTCCTTATCAACCTGAAGTCATGGTTTGGCGCGCTTCATTCCATTATTTAATTGGTTTTGCGATGATGCTCGGTATTATTCAATTGGCTTTAAAGTATTATGATACCAACCAAACAAAATATTTTTACGCGGCACTCGGTATTTTTATTTGTTCCGCTTTCTCTATAGAATATTTTTTGTTTACGCCGGCAATTGTTTTTCTTTTTTTAATTTTCAAAGATAAGTTAAAAGAGAAAAAAGAAACCGGAAAAACAAAAATATTGAGTCAGTTTAAGACGTCAAATTATCGTTTGCCTATCGTGCTATGTGTAGTAGTTGCGGGGTATTTTGTGCTGCACTACTTTATGTTCGGGCGTTTGTTCGCACACGGCAGAACGGGTAGTAGCGTAAATTTTATTTCGCTTAATGGCACTTCAACATACGGGAAATACTTGTTCAAAGAATTATTTTTTACCAGACATTTAGAACACGCCAATAAAGAAGCTCTTATTAAGTTTTTTGAAAAAACTGAAGTAGCAATTTTCATAATTATATTAGTAAGTGCCATTGTAGCAAGTTCCTTATTTTGTTTCGAAAAATTTTCAGCAAAAGCGAAATTTATTTTCCTGAATTTTTTATTATATTCACTTTTACTTCTCCCCGTTTTACCGGTTTCTTTTAACTGGATTCAGTATTCCAAAAACGATCGCTACGGTTATTTTCCTTCAGCATTTTTGTTTATCGGATTATCGTTGGCTTTGTCTTATTTGCCTAAGAAATTTTATTATACCGTATCATGTGTCTATCTTTTATTTTCTAGTTATCTTTTGATTAAATCAAACAGGATATGGATGAAGTCGGAGCGTGTTGTGTCGGCTGTTTCTTATAAATTTCATAATTGGGATGCAAAAGAAATTTATGTTTTGAGCGAACCCGAAAATTATTTAGGAATGGACATGTTCAGCGAATGGTCAGATACTTCAGGCATTGTGGTAGCATCGGAAGTGTATCAGAAAAAAAAATTTGCCGGAAATGCTTACGGAATCCTTCAATACAATATGACAACACCAACTGATGGTGTAAACGTAAAGCAAATTGCATCGGATACTTTACTCGTTACATTTAATCAATGGGGAAATTGGTGGTGGAAAAAAGGACTCGGTGCCTCGAATTACGAAACCGCTGATTACAAAGTCATTCTTGATTTTAATAATTGCGGCAGGTGTTATGCTTTGGTATTAAAAAATAAAAATCCCGATCGCGTATATTTGTATCAAGACGGCGATGAGTTGAAAGAATTTAAGGTGAAGTAAGTTAAACGAGATTTATTTAATGCACCTTTTAAAAAAAAATCATGAATTCTTTCTTACGGATTAATTTTGCAACAAAAAACGCCATGCTGAAAAATTTATTCATACTGCTCGCTTTTATTGCTGCTTTGTTGTTGGGTATATTTATTGCCAAATGGTGGTATCAACAACCGACCGAGAAAACAAAAACGGAGGCTCAAGTGTTACTTAATCAGATACAAACCGTGTCGAAATTGGTGAACACGGAGGGTTATTTTTCAGAAGTGTACAGTGAAGAAAATACGAAATCGTACTACTTTTTCAATTCCACCAAAAAAATAATTATAAAAGTAAAAGCGAAAGTATCGGCAGGTTACGATTTGTCGGGAATGAAAATAACGACCGATGAAACCGCTAAAACGATTCATATTTCCGGTATTCCGGAGCCGTCAATTATTTCAATAGAACCCGACATCAGTTATTATGACATCAACAACGGCATATTCAATCAATTTTCCAACGAAGATTATACGCGCTTGAACAAAAAAGCGATGGATACCATTCGCACCATCGCTTTGAACAGTACGCTGATGACAACGGTGCGCACACAAGGTATAAAAAATTTTGCCGCGCTGCGCACTTTAGCGGAAAACATGAATTGGAAAATCGTTTTTGATGATAACAAAAATATTTTTATGAATTAAATTTTACCGCATATTTCACATCAGGTCGTACACAGTTCACTTAGCCTACCTGAACTATGTACGACCTAATGTGAACTTATGCAGTAATTTAAAAAAATCGCAAATCATTGTATCACACTAATCAACGCCGTTTACGCGCCAACGAACACGTTCGAGATTTGGCGAGCGAAGTACAGTTGCACGTCAAAGATTTTATTCAACCGATCTTTGTGGATGAAACTTTGTCGGAACGTGTCGGTTCGCCGAGTATGACCGACGTGTTCAGCGAAACTTTAGAGTCCGCACTGCGACAAACGGAATCGGATTTAAAAGCCGGCGTAACAAAATTTCTTTTTTTTCCGGTACCGAAAGATCGTTTCGAGAAAAACTTTAAGTTCGATTATGCCGCGAATTGTATCAAAAAACTCAAAGAAAATTTCGGTAACGATATATGGATTGCGTCCGACCTGTGTTTGTGCAGTTACACCGCGCACGGGCATTGCGGCGTCTTGAACACGGATAAAAGCAAAGTGTTGAATCACGAAACCGTAGAAATTCTCGCGGATTATGCACTGCAATTGGCGGAAGTCGGTGCGGATTGCATTGCGCCGAGCGATATGATGGACAGTCGAGTGCGCGCTATCAGAGAAAAACTCAACGCGAATCATTTATCGGATGTGGCGATTATGAGTTATTCGGCGAAATTTTCTTCCAATTTCTACGGTCCGTTTCGCGATGTGTGTAAATCCGCGCCCTCTAAAGATTTGAAAATACACGACAGAAAAACCTACCAAATGGATTATCGCAATGGCGGTGATGCGATTACTTCTTCTCTGCGCGATTTGCAAGAAGGTGCGGATATCTTGATGGTGAAACCGGCATTGCCTTATTTGGATATTCTAACAAAATTGCGCCAACAAACGACCGCACCGATTGCCATTTATCACGTCAGCGGTGAATATGCGGCACTTGAACTGCTCGCGAAAAATAATTTAATTGAAGCCGATGCCGGACATTTAGAAATCTGGACCGCGTTTAAACGCGCAGGCGCATCTGCAATTATTTCATATAAGGCGCGGGAAGCGAAAAGGATAATTTTGTAAAAGATAATCCGGTTGAGATAGTTGCGCGCGCTTATATCGTCATAGTAAAAATTTCATTTTAAATAAAAAAATTGTATTTTTGTAAAAAAGTATCATGGAAGACATAAAAGTACTGCCGCAAATTCGGGTTTACAAAAAAGGCGATGAGCCGGACGATGTTGAATATTGGCTGTCTCGACCACCGATTGAACGTATAATAGCTTTAGAAGAAATACGCAAACAATACAACGATTGGAAATATGGTACTCGACGAGAATTTCAAAGAGTTTATAAAATTGTTAAACGCAAACGAAGTTAAATATCTTGTTGTAGGCGGGTTTGCTGTAGCTTATCATGGCTATCCGCGTTATACAAAAGATATTGATTTTTGGGTTTGGGCAAATCCGAGTAACGCTGGAAAGGTTATAAATGCGATTCGAGAATTCGGTTTTGGTATGATTGGGTTTAAAAACGAAGATTTTCTAAATCTTAATAATATTATTCAGATTGGTCACGAACCTCATAGAATTGACTTGATTATGCAATTAGATGGCGTAGATTTTGAAACTTGTTATCCCCGCGCTATTGAAACCGAATTTGAAAGTACGCCGATTCGTTTCATCAATCTTGAAGATCTCATAAAAAACAAACTTTCTACAGGACGGTTAAAAGATAAAGCAGATGCACAAACGCTTGTCCGTAAAAATAAAAATAATAAAAAAAGCTAAAAAAACTTGAAATTTTTTTGCTCTGCAATGCTCTAACTGTTTACCAAAAATAATTTGATAGATGCCGATGCCGGACATTTAGAAATCTGGACCGCGTTTAAACGCGCAGGCGCATCTGCAATTATTTCATATAAGGCGCGGGAAGCGAAAAGGATAATTTTGTAAAAGATAATCGCTCAAATAATAACAAATGAATTATGATTGCAAAAACGCCGCCAACACCTTACTATGCTGTAATTTTTACAAGTACGCAAACCGAAAAAATTGAAGGATATGCAAAAACGGCGCAGCGCATGGTGGATTTAGCAGAACAACAAACGGGTTTTTTAGGCGTAGAATCCGCAAGAGAAGAATTGGGTATCACGGTATCTTATTGGGAGTCGCTCGAAGCTATAAAAAATTGGAAATACATAACCGAACACGTTATGGCACGTGATTACGGTAGAGAATTTTGGTATCAATCGTTTAAAGTGCGCATCGCCAAAGTGGAAAGAGATTATGGTTTCGAGAAAATGCAACCCTGAAAATAATTTCTTGTCAATTTATGTAAGTAATTCAATTCAGCTTAAACTAAAATATGACGTTTAAAACTAAACTACCTATAATTTTTTTATTGTTTTTATTATCAAACTTAAATCTCAAAGCGCAAGAACTCGACACTTTTCATGCTAAAAAAGAACTTAAAGCCACGCGCATTACAAAAGCACCGCGCATTGACGGCGTTTTAGATGATGAAGCATGGAAGAATGTGCCATTGGCAACAAATTTTATACAACAAGATCCGAAACCTTTTGCGCCGGAATCTCGACCAACCGTTGCGCGCGTTGTTTACGACGATGATGCTGTTTATGTCAGTGCCTACATGTACGATGCACCCGATTCGATTGCCAAAGAACTTTCGAAACGCGATAACCAAGACGTGAACGTAGATTATTTCGGTGTCAGCTTCGATTGTTTTCAGAGCAGTCAAAATGGTTTTCAGTTTATCGTAACGGCAGCCGGCGTTCAAGCTGATATGAAAGTCGGCAGATTTTCGTGCGGTGATGGATGCTACAATGATACGGATTTCAGTTGGGATGCCGTTTGGCAGAGTGCGATAAAAATGATGCCCGATGGTTGGGTTGTTGAAATGCGCATTCCTTATTCCGCTTTGCGTTTTCCGAAAAAAACCATTCAAGATTGGAATTTTCAGTTGAAAAGATTCGTAAAACGCTTCAACGAAAAAGACCGCTGGTCGCCGCAAGATCCGAAAATTGATAATCAAATTTTAACTTGGGGAAAACTCACGGGTTTGGAAAACATAAAACCGCCTTTGCGTTTGTCGCTTTCGCCCTATATTGCAGCGTCTTACGGACATTCACCCAACGGTAGCGATGCTTCGGGCGCGACGGTTTTCAATAATTCACATGCCATCAGTGGCGGTTTGGATATTAAATACGGTATCAATGAAAGTTTTACGCTTGATGCCACCCTTATTCCTAATTTCGGACAAGTTCAATCCGATAATAAAATCCTCAATCTTTCTCCATTTGAAGTGAAATACAACGAACGCCGCCCGTTCTTTACGGAGGGTTTAGAACTTTTTAGCAAAGGCGATATTTTTTATTCGCGCCGCGTCGGCGGAACACCCTCCGGTTATAACATCAGTAATCAACTGAATCCGCACGAAATTATTATTGATAATCCGAGCGAAACGCAACTTTACAACGCTTCAAAAATAACGGGACGCACGAACGGTAATCTCGGCATCGGCATTTTCAACGCCGTTGCAGCACCGATGTATGCTACGGTACGCGATACGAGTATTCAGGATACCAAAAAATCTGACCGGCGTGTTCAAACCGGCGTGCTTACCAACTATAATGTGTTGGTACTGGATCAATCATTTCGCAAAACTTCCAATTTTTATTTTACTAACACCAATACTTGGCGCGAAGGTGATGCGCGTAAAGCGAACGTGAGTGCCGCGCAATTGCGTTTGCGCGATACGGCGAATAGTTATGAATTGAGTATCGGCGGCAGAACGAGTCAAATTTTTAAAAGCGATACTGTCTCGTCCGGTTATACCGGCAATTGGAGTGTATCCAAAGTGAGCAGTAATTGGACGTGGAGTATTAGACAAAATGTACAAACCGATAAATGGGATCTAAATGATTTGGGCATTTTTTCAGGCAATAACAATATTAATACCAATTTAGGAATTCAATATCAAACTTTTCAACCGACGAAAGTATTTCTCCAATCCAGTTGGTGGGTCAATTTTAATCACGATTTGGAATATAAACCGACGCGCTTCCAGGACTACGGTATCAATTGGGGTTTCAGGATGCGTTTTAAAAATCAATGGTCAATCAATAATTCGTGGTATGTTCAACCCGCAAAATCCTACGATATTTTTGAACCGCGCTATGACGGGAAAATTTATGAAGCGCCTACCTTCGCTAATACCGGCATCAATATTAATTCCGATAGTCGCAAGCGTTTTCAATCTTATTTTTATATCGGTAAAACTTGGCGCGATATACCGGATTTTTCATCTTGGGTTTTTGTTGCAGCACCGAGTTATCGTATCAATAATCATTTAAGCATTGGTGCGCAATCTCAAATTAGTGTTGTTAAAAATCAAGAAGGTTATGCCGACAGTAACAGTGCCGACGATATTATTTTCGGGCGCCGCAATCGCACGACTGCCGATAACAGTTTGCGGTTGAGTTACAAATTCAATACAAAATCAAATCTGACTTTTACCGCGCGACATTATTGGTCCAAAGTTATATACAATTCTTTTTATAAACTCAACGACAACGGAACACTCACGCCCCGCGTTTGGAATGTCAATGAAAACATCAACAACAATTATTTTAATGTTGATATGATTTACACACTGGAGTTCGCACCCGGTAGTTTTCTGAACTTGGTTTGGAAAAATAATATCAGCCGCTACGATTCCGGTACGGATGCTGCCGTAAACGAAGATTATTTTCATAACGTATCGCTCACATCCAAAACTCCGCAATCCAATTCTTTCACCTTGAAATTGATTTATTACGTTGATTACGCCAAAATAAAAAAAGTATTGCGGTAAAGGAGTTTGTTAAAAATCCGAAAAAATCCTACTCGTCCGTATCATAGGTTTTCTAATTCTCAACTCGGGAAATGAAAAATCGATGATACGGATTTTTTTTATTCAGCCTTCGTTCCCGATAATGCCCAATGAAACATAACTTTGTGACGTTGAAAGCAATAACCGAAACGCGCGATAAATATTTTGAACGCCATAATTTCTCAATTTTTATCTGATATCGTGCGTTACTTATTAAAATTTACATCTTCATAATTAATATGAAAATTTTTAATGATCCGGTTTACGGATTCATAAGTTTTCCGAAAACTGGTATTTTGCTTCAAATAGTAGACCATCCGTATTTTCAAAGGTTGCGGCGTATTTCTCAAACGGCACTCACGCATTATGTTTATCCGGGAGCGTTGCACACGCGGTTTCATCATGCTTTGGGTGCGTATCATTTGATGACGCAAGCGGTGGAAGTGTTGAGGCAGAAAGGAATAAATATTTCGCACCAAGAAGCCGAAGGCGTTTATTTGGCGATTTTATTGCACGACATCGGACACGGACCATTTTCACACGCTCTGGAACACACCATTATTGATTATCATCACGAAGAATTATCGCTCTACTTTATGCAAATATTGAACGAGCAATTTGAAGGGAAACTGACTTTGGCGATAGAAATTTTTATGGATAAATACGAAAAAAAATTTTTGCATCAATTGGTAAGCGGACAATTGGATATGGACAGGTTGGATTACCTGAACCGCGATTCTTATTTTACGGGTGTTTCGGAAGGCGTTGTAGGTTACGACAGAATTATAAAAATGCTTAACGTCGCGGACGGCGAATTAGTAGTCGAAGAAAAAGCGATTTATTCTTTAGAAAAATTTTTGATTGCCCGCCGCATCATGTATTGGCAAGTTTATTTGCACAAAACCGTTTTGGCAGCCGAGCAAATGCTAAAAAAAGTTTTTGAACGCGCCAAGGAATTAAACCTGAAAAATGTTGAAATACCATGTACGCCTGCTTTAAAATACTTTTTTGACGCACTGAAAACCGGGAAAACAAAAAAAAATATAAAAGAGTTGGTTGAATATTTTGCCATGTTAGATGATATTGATATTATTGCATCGCTAAAACTGTGGATGTATCACGACGATTATATTTTGGCGTTTCTTTCGGATAGTATTCTGAACCGTAAACTGCTCAAAATCAAATTACAAAATGCGCCTTTCACCGTAGAAGAAATTGAAAAAGTAAAACGAGATACCTTAAGCAAGTTATACGAAAAAAACTTAAACTCGGAATATTTGGTTTTCAGCGGAACGGAAAGCAACCGAACATATAACACGACGAAAGACGCAATAAAAATTTTAGCCAAAACCGGAGAAGTAAAATCTATTACCGAAATGATGGATTACGAACTCCACAATAAAAATATTTACAAGTATTATCTGTGTTATCCAAAGTAGTTGTAAATTTGTACGAACATGAAGAGCAAATGCACTATTTCTGTCTGTCGAACTCCTGTTCGTGTACTTTCATAAAACCGGCGATATTTTATTTCGCGATATTTTATTCATTTAAATTAAATTTTTATTCATTTTAAACCAAACTCAGAATCATGAGAAGTTTTAATCTTATCCTATCTGTAGTCTTAACATTCGGTGCAGTAGTTGCAATGGCTCAACCCGGCGATATGCCGCCTAATTCTCAGCCCGGCAAATGCTACGCAAAATGTATGATTCCGGATCAGTACGAAACAACAACTGACAAAGTTGAAACAAAAGGAGCCACCACACGCTTTGAAACAACACCTGCCAGTTATTCAACACAATCTGAACAAGTATTGGTAAAAGCTGCCGCAAAACGTATCATTACTGTGCCGGCTACTTACGAAACAGCTGCCCAACAAGTAATGGTAAAACCGGAAAGCAAACGCATCATTACGGTGCCGGCTACTTATCAAACGGCTACCGAACAAGTAATGGTAAAACCGGAAAGCAAACGCATCATTACTGTGCCGGCTACTTACGAAACCGTTATGGATAAAGTAATGGTAAAACCGGAAAGCAAACGCTTAATCGCGGTACCGGCAAGTTACGAAACGGTAACAGAAAAAGTAATGACCAAAACGGAAGGTAAACGCATGATGGAAGTACCGGCTGCTTACTCAACCGTTACGGAAAAATACGAAATGGAACCTGCCGGCGAACGTGTAGAAACGATGCAACCGCGTATGGAAACTGTTACAGACCGTATTCTGGTAACACCGGCTTCAACTAAATGGGTAAAAAAACGCGCAGACCAAAACTGTTTGTCTGCCGACCCGAATGACTGTTTAGTTTGGTGTTTGGTTGAAGTACCTGCCGACTACAAAACTGTTACAAGATCCGTAAACAAAGGTTGTGACGGTACAGGTGTAGCAAATAGCGGCTGCGTAAAACGCATCCCGACGCCGGCTAAAATGGGTACACGCTCGGTTCAAAAAATCGCTACGCCGGCTACGACGCGCGATGAAATGATACCGGCTGAATACACAACCGTAACAAAACAAGTCTTGAAAACACCGGCTTCAACGCGCGAAGAAATGATTCCGGCGGAATATGCTACGATTACTAAACAAGTAATAAAAACACCGGCTTCAACGCGCGAAGAAAATGTTCCTGCTGAATATAAAACCGTAACTGTTCAAAAGGTAACGACTCCGGCTGCATCACGCGAAGAAGTTATTCCGGCTGAATACAAAACGGTAACTATGCAAAAAGTAAAAACACCGGCTACTTATCGCGAAGAAGACGTACCGGCTCAATATTCAACACAAACAAAAAGAGTAGCTACGGCAGCTCCGGCAGTGCGCGAAATCACTATTCCGGCTGAATATGCTACTATTACTAAACGTAAACTGGTAAAAGCAGGTGGTTTCTCTGAATGGAGAGAAGTTGTTTGTAATGATAAACTTACAGTAGAAAAAGTATTGGCGATTCAACGTGCATTAAAAGCACGCGGTTACGATCCGGGTCCTGAAGACAATATCTTGGGTAAACAAACTAAAGCGGCTCTTTCTAAATTCCAACAAGACAAAGGTTTACCTACCGGTAACTTGAATGTTGAAACTATGAAAGCACTGGGTGTAAGTTACTAATTTCCGTTTTCGGGTTAAGATAAAAAAACGCTTGCGTGCATTTGCACTGCAAGCGTTTTTTTATTCAGCCAAACCGTGCGAAACATTCAACACATTCGCTCGTTTTACTTATACACATATTCGCCGTGCATTAAATTAGGAATAACCGCTTTCAAGTACGTCTTTCGAGCGAAGCGGGAAACAGTGAGTGAATATCACTATTCCTATATTATGCACGACGGTATCGGTAAAAATAATTTTAAAATGAGGATACGGAATTTAAAAATGAAATTTCTATACGCTTTCGCACTCATCCTTTCGGTTAATGTTCTCAATGCTCAAAACAGTACGACCGGCACCGTTGCTCCGTTAGTGAATGAAAAAGACACTATGCCGCCGTTGCGTTTTTTTACGGTGTCGGACAGCGTGCTCTTTACGGCTTCGATGCTTGATACGGCTAAACCCACGGTGCTTTTTTATTTCAGTACTACCTGTCCGTATTGCGAAGCCATGCTGAAAGAATTTTTTGAAAGTCCGAATAAATTAAAAGACGTGAACGTACTTTTGGTCAGCGGACACAAACGCGGGAGTATTAAACAATTGCTTTCGCCTTACGATACCGTAAAAATGCCTTTCCGTATTCTCAAAGACGACGAATACAATATGCACCGACAATTTAATTATTCCGGCGTACCGATGTTGCGCATTTACGATAAAAATAAAAAATTAGTCTTCCGACATGAAGGCAAAATGACTCTTGCAAATTTATTGAAAACAATATAAATTTTGGACTTAGGACGTTGGATGTTGGATTTTTATTTTTCCAAAGTCCAACGTCCAACGTTAATTTTCTTCCAACTTATTTCGGTAACATACTTCACCTAAAATAAAATTGTAATAAACACAACGCGCTTAACCTTGTCACAATGTATACAACACCCGTAACTTTGTCCCATAAAAATTATTAAATAACTATTTCTTACATACTGTGACACATCAAACGCTTTTATCCGATTTATCTGCTTCCCTCCAAACATTGACTGTACACACGAAACGCTTTTTATTTGCGGCGGCGGTTTTCATAAACATAATTTTACGCAAGTAGTACCGACACAATCCATAACCCCTGTTGTAATAACGGATGTTATTGTTGATTACGGTGTTTTGATGGGAAATAAATAAAAATCAAATTTTTTCCGCCTTCATTTTTACTTCCATTACCGGACTTGCCAGAGCAATATGTTCTCTGTCGAAAGCATTTTTTACGTTTTCCTGCATATAATGAAATACAATGTAGTAGTCATCGCTTTTGCACCATGGACGAACGGCAATTTCCATATCTCCCGCACCTAATTTATTGACCACCACTTCAACGGGTATTGTTTTCAGTACTTGCGGACATTCGAGTGCCACATCGGTTATTAATTTTCGGATATGACTGATGTCGTTATCGGCATGAACCGTGACAGTCATATCGATACGCACTTGTCCGCAGCCACTGATGTTAGTGATAACGCCGCTCGTGATGATGCCGTTCGGGATAATTATTTTCCGGTTATCGGCAGTAATCAATACGGTATTAAATACTTCGATGGACTCCACATGACCGGTATTTTCGCCGATTTTTATTAAATCGCCGACTTTGTACGGACGAAAAATCAAAAGCATCACCCCACTCGAAAAATGTCCTAAACTACCGGAAAGCGCCGTACCGACTGCAAAAACCAACGCCGTCAGGATAGCGATAAAAGAAGTGATTTCGATACCGATCATGCTGGCTACGCTCAACAAAAGAAGTGCTTTTAAACCGATATTGACCAATGAAACCAGAAACGGACGAATCGTAGAGTCTACGCCGCGTTTTTCGAGTGTCGTACCTAAAATATTTGTCGCTGAATTGATTGCCCAGTTACCGGCATAATATGTAAAGAGTGCGAGCAGTACTTTCGGTGCATATTGCATCACCATATTGGTAAAAGTATTGAAATAGATATTTGCTGTTTCCAAGTTAATAATTTTAAAATTAAAAATTAAAGAATTTCCGAAACCCGAAATCCGGTCGTCACCCGTTAAAAAGTTGATTATTTTCAGATACTGATAATACGGGTATTCCAAATAAAAGTTCTTTGACAGTCTGAGTATGATCCGTTAACCCGGTTGCCTTTGCCGGCGTTCCGTGCTGCCGTTTTTTTTCGAAACTTTGATCTTGAATCCGTTTGCTCCGGTGCATTAAGTTCTGCTTTTAAAGTACGTACTTCATGACACGGATTACGGTAAATATCTTTACGGGCAGCATCTGAACGGTGCATTTCAAATTCTTCGGACACGCCCGAACCTTTTCGGGTCAGACGTGTGTTGAAGTTACGCACTGTCAAATGACTTCTTTCCGCGTGTGCGGTACTTGCCGCCGAAAGTACCTTAGCTGCCGCTTTATTGCCGGAAACAACTTTTTTGTCACAAAATACGGCAGCTTCTTCGGCATCTTTATTTTTTATGCCTCCGTATCCGGCAACCGCGGCTGAACGAATGCCTCTGCCGGAAGCCGTTAAACTTTTTATAATCTCGGATGCTTCCGTTTGTTTCCTATAGAAAATTGTTCCTTCGTGTTCGCAAAAATATTTTTACGGCAAGTGCACGGAAAACGTCGGATGCCTTGTTTACTTTTATCGTTACGTACTGTGCAGCCCGACGACGGAAATTGACAATTCTTTACGACCTTTGCGATAAAATTATTTTAACCATTAAGGCATTAAGAAAATCAAGGTCATTAATTATCCAAGGCTTAATTTTCTCAATGCCTTAGTGGTTGCAAAATCGTAAATTGAAAAATGTCTATACTTATTAAAAATGCAAAGGTCGTCAATCGCGGTGTTATTTCAACGAAAGATGTGTTGATAAAAAATACGCGTATCGAAAAAATAGATTATTTTATTTCCGGTAATACCGATATTGAAATAAATGCCGAAGGAAAGTATTTGATGCCGGGCATAATAGACGACCAAGTGCATTTCAGAGAACCGGGTTTGACGCACAAAGCCACAATTTTTTCGGAATCGCGTGCGGCGATCGCCGGCGGTGTAACGTCATTTATGGAAATGCCAAACGTGAATCCGCCAACCATCACGCAACAATTGTTGCAGGAAAAATATGATATAGCGGCACGCACGTCGTTGGCGAATTACAGTTTTTTTATGGGTGTTAACAACGACAATATCGAAGAAGTACTGCGCACTGACCCGAAAAATGTTTGCGGTATAAAAATTTTTATGGGTAGCAGTACCGGTAATATGCTCGTAGATGTACCGAAAACGCTCGAAAACTTATTTTCTAAAGTAGAAATGCTGATCGCTACGCATTGCGAAGACGAAGCGACGATTAGAAACTCAATTGAAAAGATAAAAAAATATTTGTGCGATAATAATTTGGAAGCCGACGCTACACTGCATCCGTATTTCCGCAATCGCGAAGCGTGTTTCACGTCGTCGTCGTTTGCGGTTAATTTGGCAAAAAAACACAACACGCGCTTGCATATTTTGCACATCAGCACCGCCGAAGAATTGCGTTTGTTCGACAACGCAACGCCGCTATCCGAAAAACGTATCACTGCTGAAGCCTGCGTACATCATTTATTTTTTAACGATAGAGATTATCCGACGCTCGGCAATTTGATAAAATGCAATCCGGCGATAAAATCATCGAATGACCAAAAAGAAATTCTTAAAGCCGTTTTGGACAATACCATCGATGTCATCGCCACCGACCACGCGCCGCATACTTGGGAAGAAAAACAACGCGACTATTTTTCGGCACCTGCCGGTTTGCCCTTGGTGCAACACGGTTTGAATATCATGTTCGACTTTTACCGTCGCGGCAATATCAGTTTGGAGCAAATTGTAGAAAAAATGTGCCACGCACCCGCGCAATGTTTTAAAATTACCGAGCGCGGCTATATTGATGAAGGTTATAAAGCCGATTTGATTTTAGTGGATTTGGATAAAAAAATAACTGTCACAGACGAAAATATTTTTTACAAATGCGGTTGGTCGCCTCTGAAAGGTAAAACATTTGATGGCAGTATAGAAATGACGATAGTCAACGGAAATATCGTTTTCGCGAATGGTAAACACATAGAAGGTACGCACGGCGAGCGTTTAGCTTTTGAGTAATAAAAATAAAAAAAATCCATGCAAAATCTTTTTTGCATGGATTAAAAATAAAAACAAAATTAGAACAAATATAACACTACTGCAAAAACTCTTAATTCGGTGAAGCAACGCCCATTTTCGCCAATTCTTCTTTTATTTTTATCATGCGGTTTGCAGGACTCGGGTGTGTACTCTGAAAATCACTTTTGTTGCCGCCGCCGGACACATCTGCCAATACTTTCATCACCGTCAACATTTCTGTCGGTTTGTAACCGCTTTCGTTCATATAATGCAATCCGAATTTATCGGCTTCGAGTTCGTCATTACGGCTGTATTTCAAGTTCAACATTTGCGCGGCGTATTGCGCAATTTGTGCGGATGCCATACCACTGCCACCGGTTGTACCCATCACAACACCGTTGACGATACCGCTCATTTCTTGTTGTTTTTCCATTTGCTGCGCCGAATGCCGATTAATGACGTGACCCATTTCATGCCCGAGTACACCCGCGATCTGATCTTCGGAAGTTAAATGTTTGAGCAAGCCGACGGTAATAAAAATTTGTCCTCCCGGCAAAGCGAAAGCATTGACGGTTTCCGGGTCAGCTAAAACATGAAATTTAAATACATACGGCGATTGTTTAGCTTGCGTAGAGTTCACGAGCTTGTTGCCGATACTTTTAATGGCGTTCACGGTTTTCGCATCGTTGAGCTCGCCACCCATTTGCGCCGCCATTTCCGGTGCGCTTTGTACACCCATAGCAATTTCCTGATCCGGCGTTAGCGATACGTGTTGCTTTTCACCGGTCACCGGGTTGACGGAAGTCGTAAAATAGTATTTAAAAAAAGAAAAACCTATGATTGCGACCATAATAAGCAAACGAATACTCAGACCACTGTTCTGTTCCATAATTGTAATTTATTTTAAAAATTAAAATGTCGAGATGAGGTTTTTCAAGAAACTAACCGCATCCATCCCCAACGAATGAGCAAGTACAAAATTATAAAAATAATTGCAACTTGCCAAAAAGGAATGTAAGTAATTGCAATAATATGCGTCCTGTCTATAAACCACATAAAAATAATCGCGGCGGCGGTCATAGACAATAAGCCCGATATTTTGCCGAATCCCGGAACAGCATCAAATGAGACGTTGCGTTTAATGAGAAGTAACGTTGCCGTCATGGAGCAAATAGGTAGTATTTGCGTCAATACGTCTGTATCCAATATCGGATGCCGCTCGAATAGAAAATAATAAACGCTGAGTGCAGCCGCAAATATACCCGGAATGCACACCGCGAAAATGAGCAGCGCGTAAAATTCACGCCAAGGCGTTTTATCACCTTCATCGCGCCCCATTACACCGGCAACTAATGCGGCGATAGGTATCAAAGAAAAATACATCAAAAAATAAGACGGATTTTTTCCGATTTGCTGAAATAATTCCTGTAAGGTCATTTTTTTTTATTTCAATTCAAAAATATAAAAACCGCACGAGAAAAATATTTTTTCGTACGGTTTTTTTATTTTTTTATTTCCGAAAGCATTACTTTTTCGCAATTTTTTTCTTGCCTTGCCTTAAATTTAATATGAGTTTGTAGATTATAAAGAAAAAAAGACGTAGCCCAGACCGATTTTGTAGCAACAGAATTTATTCCGTTGAAAAAATACCGAAAATTGAATCGAGTTCCGCAAAAACGATCCATAAAACGTATCATATGCACCGTTCTTACGGAACTCGATTTCGGTTTTCTTTATTTTACCCCGAAATAAATTTCGAGGATATAAAATAGCTGATCCTAACGGTTCATTTTCTTATCTCTGAAATCCGGTCGAAGTTAGGGAATTTGTATTTAATTCAAAGAAATGGAGTTAATTTTAAATTTCAATATTTTCTTCAACACTCTGTTTGTTACCGAAAAAACTGAAAATCGTTTTTCCGTAATGGCGCGCTTCTTTAAAATTCGGGTGCTTATCGAACCGATGGTGCGGATTGTGTTCCATGACAAATAAACCTTCCGGATTCAACAGTTGATGCTCAAATATCTTGTCCGGAATTTTATCTATCGTCGGTAGTGCATACGGCGGACCGGCAAAAATATAATCGAATTTTTTTGCCGTGCGCTCGATAAAAGCAAATACATCGCCTTGAAAAATCGTGATAGCCGATTCTATATCCAATTGTTTTGCCGTATCGCGTACGAATTTTACTGCCGGCGCGTGTTTGTCCACGTAAGTGACGTTTGTACAGCCGCGCGAAATAAATTCGTAGGTGTGGCTACCGGTGCCGCCGAACAAATCAAGTACACTCAAAGTTTCAAAATCAAATTGATTCATGAGTATGTTGAACAAACCTTCTTTGGCGTAATCTGTGGTCGGGCGTGTGGGCCAATTGTCGGCGGACGGATAAAATTTACGACCTTTAAACTTTCCTGAAATAATTCTCATTCACAGTCTTTTAAGGAAAATAAGTCGAAGTAAAAATGATGCGGTATACCCGTAAATTGTTGTCCGAGATGCAGAAGCTTGGGTATCGTAATAAAATTCACGTGGCGGATGTAGCGGTAGATATATTTATAAATATCCGAATCTTGCGTCACAGTGCCGCTCAATACAAGTGGCGTTTCGTCGGGATTGAGTTTGAATTGTTCGTACACCAATAAAATATAATAAATAATATCCTGAGAAGTTTTGAACGGAAATACATTCGCAAAAACCGGTTTTTGTTGCGTGAAAAAAAATAACTGTACCGTGTTGTCGCGGATATTGGCAAATACTTGCGGTGCCGGACTGTGTTTTGCCGTTCTATCAAAACCTAATAAAAGCGATGTGATATTGTGGTAATATTTAGCTTTCGGAAAAACGGCTTGAATTAAGCCGATTAAATTTTTTTCGGCGGCGTAAACGTTCACTATATCAAGTGCATCTATGCGGTCCGCACCCATCGTGTTAAGACTGTCCTCGGCGGTTAAATTTTTCAGGTAAAGCGGTTTATCGGTTTCCGAATAAAATTTGCGCGGCACTAAAGTCTGGTGCGGTGTAGAAAAACCGACTTTTACGGATTTGTACACTGCATTCAGTATCGGATCTTCAAAAAAAACATCTTTCAATAAGGCGGTAACGGACGCATTTCTTTTTTCGTCATTGTGAAAACTTTTTAAAACCAAAATCCGTTGTTCTGCATCACTGACCGTGTAATAAACACTGTTCGCTCCCAACAAAACATTCAGATTGTATAAGGTACTCAGTTTCGGAGAAAAACTATACTCAACTATATCTTGATTAATGCGTCCCATGCAGCAGTAAAACTTTTTTTTAAATTCGGAAATTCGGTTAGATGTGCAAATATAATAAATATTTCTATTCCACAACTTATTTTCGTAACCACCACACCCAAATCATAAAAAAGAATTGCGTCGGCAAGCGCACCCACGATACAGTGAGCGTGACCGACGGTTCTACGGCGCGTATCGCGTCGTTACCTGTAATCATATAAATGTGCACCGTCAAATATAAGGTGAGCATCAGAACAATACCGATAGCAACCGGATACCTGAATTTTTTTTGCCAAAAAGTAAGTCCGAAAATTATTTCAACTGCACCGCTTAACGCAATTAATAATACGGGCATCGGAAAATACGGCGGCATAACGTGCAGAAAAAATGACGGCTTAAATAAATGTATCGCGCCGACGAACACCAATCCCGTCGACCAAAACAAAATACTTATTTTTTTGAAATTGGACATTTGAAATTGGACGCTGAATTAAGTACGTTTAATTGGACATTGGACGTTGGACGTTGACTTCAGATTTTTCCAAAGTCCAAACTCAACGTCCAACGTAAAACGTCCAATTACGCCGTTTCAATCATCCGGCGGTGGCTGTGAGCCAAAATACGGTCAACTATAAATCCGGCAGGCTCCATCAAAAAACGCGGAAGCGATTGTTTTGCTTTCCTTAAAGCGTTAAATTCTTTGCGCAAAGTGGTGTTGGTTTGCATAGCTTTTTTCATCGCCAATGCTTCACCGTCGCAGACTTCGTTGTACAATAGTTGAATAAGGTCTTTAGATGTAAAAAAATCATTCATAGGCGATTTGAACGTGTAGATTTTAATGATGAAAAAAATAAGCATCAATAAGTAAAAATAAAAAAGCGGGAACGTGAATGTGTTTATTATTTTTGCTTAATTACGCCTACATAACTCTAATCAATATTTTTTTATTGTTTTTTTTGGTTAGAATAATAATTATTCGCGAAAATTTAACTAAATCCGTGCGTTACGTTACTTTTACGCACCGGAAATACATAAAAACAACGGTCAGAAAAATAGAAATGAAAATACTGTCGTACAACGTAAACGGCATTCGTGCCGCTATTAATAAGGGTTTGATAAATTTTATTGAGGATGGGCAATTCGATATCGTTTGTTTTCAAGAAACAAAAGCTATGCGCGAACAGGTTGAAGTGTCGGCACTCGAAGCTCTCGGTTATACGCATAATTGGTTTTCAGCCGAAAAAAAAGGCTATTCGGGTGTGGCTACTTTTTCCAAATCAACGCCGGATTTTGTTGCAACGGGTATGAATCATGCTTTATACGACAGTGAGGGTAGAATTATCCGAACGGATTTCGGCGATTGGACGCTCTTGAATTGTTATTTTCCGTCGGGTACTTCCGGTAATGAACGGCAGGACGTTAAATTTTCTTTTTTAAAAGATTTTTTCGACCGGATTACTGAACTGAAAAAAGAACGTCCACAATTGATTATCGTCGGTGATTATAATATTGCGCATCAGGAAATAGATATTCACAGTCCGAAAACAAATACGAAATCGAGCGGTTTTTTACCCGAAGAACGCGCTTGGATGACGCAATGGTTCGATGCCGGTTTCACCGATGCTTTTCGTCATAAAAATCCGGATGAACAATCTTACAGCTGGTGGTCAACGCGTTTTAATTCGCGTGCGCAAAACAAAGGTTGGCGTATAGATTACCAATCGGTAACAAATAATTTAAGGGATAGAATTATAGCTTGCCGCAACATCAATGAAGCGGTTCATTCCGACCATTGCCCGGTACTTTTAGAAATAGATTTATAGAATTTTGGACTTTGGACGTTGGGCTTATTGTTTTTCCGCAATCCAACATCCGAAGTCAAAATCTAAGATCAGCAAAATCATTTTGTTTTCACTGCGTCCGCATAATACAATAATCTGCCGACGTCTATCACGTATTTACCCTGATAAAATACAAAATCGTAGTAAGAATCCCGGTCGGTCGTAAAGTCTGCGTTATATTGAATATTCAAAACTCTCGAGAGCGTTGAATCCGCTACGCCGTAAGACAACCCGCGCACGGTTTCCGAAAAAACTTTACCGCCGGCAGTGCAGATGTAACGCAAATCGGAAGGTTTGCTGTTGCGTTTCCAAGTTGCTCCCAAATCGGAGGAGACGTAAAAATCAATGGCATTAAATCCGGTGGCGTACAGATTGCCTTTATACTCAAAAAAATTCAGTACCCAATCCGGAAATAATCTTTTCACTTGTCCGTCCAACGTGATGCGGTATCCACCGTCTTTTGAAGCCATATAAAAACTTCCTTCCAAAAAATTGAAAGACTCCACTTTACCGTCGGTACTCAAATTCGGTAATTCCAAACGTTGTACGGGTTTTATAGAAACAAAACCCGTAGAAGTATAATTGAGTTGAATATCTAAAATAAAAGCCGTCGGTTTATAAGACGGATATACCACGCCTGTAATTAAATATTTTGTTCCGTCGGCACTGTAACAACCCGGCGTGCGCGATAACACATCAAACACAAAAGATTCTTTTTTGAGCGTATCAATTAAATTAGTTGTCAGGACATTTTTTATTTCCGTACCGTTTCTCGTAGAGCGAAATTCGAGCATTTGCTTATTATCGGAATTTTGTAAGACGCGCATGAAAGTATTATCCGACAAAACCGGTACGCCGTACAATTGCCGGTCTATCGGTAACGGGCGTTTTTCCAAAAGATTGAAATTCCGGTCGAAGCGCGAGAACTGATTGTTCGACAAAGCCAATAAATCGGTCGGTGTCGCGTACAAGGCTCTTAATATTTGTTCGGAACTGAAACCGGGAATTGGTACCCACGTGGCTGCACCACTCAAGTTGTCAGGTTTCACCGGTTCGAGTGGCACTAAACAGCCGTTCAGTAATTGCATTATCAATACAATCAGGAGAAAAAATTTTCTCATTTTATAGTTATAAGTTTGGAAAAAATATTGCGGTACAAATGTATCGGTGTACCGGGCGGTAATCAAGTATTTTAAGTTTTATTTTCAAAAACACATTGTGCACGTTCGGGTTTAAGAAATGCCGGCAGTATTATTTTTTCTAAATAAAGACTTGATCACTGATGTGAATCAAGCTGAAATTATTCCCGCAAGTCCGCCACCGGCAACGTGA
Organism: Chitinophagales bacterium; assembly: GCA_038226035.1. Taxonomy (GTDB): domain Bacteria; phylum Bacteroidota; class Bacteroidia; order Chitinophagales; family Saprospiraceae; genus JAAFJT01. The sequence continues at coordinate 55,751 of JBBRQS010000003.1, forward strand.
AACAAAAAGTAGATCCTTCACCCAAAACTGATTCTACCCAAATTTTTCCGCCGAATTGACGAATTATTTTCTGACAAATAGCCAAACCTATACCTGTGCCTTCATATTTTTCGCGCGCATGAAGACGTTGAAAAATAATAAAAATGCGGTCTAAATGTTGTCTATCAATACCGATACCGTTGTCTTTTACTTTAAATAACCATTGCCTTTCATTGAATTTTTCGGCAGAAATTACAATTTGCGGAATTGTATCCGGACGGCGAAATTTAATACCGTTACTGATAAGATTTTGAAAAAGCTGCACCAAAAGCGACAGCGAAGCGCGTACAACAGGCAGTTGAGCGAAAGAAATCTGCGTTCCCGTTTCTTCAATTACGATCTTCAAATTCGTCATCGCAATATGCGCTACTTCATTTGCATTTACAGGTTCAGGTTCAACGTTTGTTCTGCCGATGACCGCATATTGCAAAAGTGCATCAAGCAAAGCACTCATGCGTGTTACGCCTTCGCCGATAAAACGGAACGGTACAGCCGACTCAGGATTAAGTTTTGCGGCATATTGTTGTTGAATAATTTGAGTAAAAGAGCCAATCATGCGCAAGGGTTCTTTCAAATCATGGGCAGTAATATAAGCAAATTGTTGAAGTTCGGCATTTATTTCCCGGAGTTGATCGTTTTGTTGTTCAATATAAGCTGTTTTTTCCAACAAGTTGGATTGGTATTCGTTTTCGCGCAACAGTTCTTCTATACGCCGTTGTTTTTCATTCAATGAATAACGTATTTCCAAATCCAAAGCGTGCATTTTGCGTTGCATTTTGAGATAGTCCGCTTGCCGTCCTGCATAAATTTTTTGCGCACGGAATGCCGCATCGAACTGTTTTTCTTTTTCAAAAGCCCCTGCCAATAACGCGAAACCGCGCAATTCCGTACTGTCATCATTCACACGCCGCGCTACTGCAATGCCTTTTACGGCAAAATAATTTCCTTGTTTTACTTGCGTCCTGTTAAAAGCAATTTCCGCCACGTTCACGAAATGAATTGACCTTCCCGGAATATTAATACTGCTGACACTAATGATTTCTTCGGCAGCATTTTCATGTACAACAGCTTCATCAAAACGGTGCAATGCCAACAAAGAACGACAAATAAGTGCATGTGCGTGTGCCGAAATGGATATCAAATCAAATTCCTGTGCCAAAGTCAAACCTTGTAAAAGATAGGTGAGAGAGGCAGAATATTTTTCGCCTGCATACAAAAGATTGCCGACGTTCAGATGAATGGCTGCGCGCGTCGGTGCATCTATTACATCATTATAGTCGCGCAATACGTCGCTGTAACGACTTTGTGCGGCATCATAATTAAATAAATTGGCGTAAATGGTGCCTATATTTATCAAACAGCGTGCTGCATGCGGACGCGCATCTACTGATCTGCTTTTGTCGTAAGCCTCCAAAAAAAGTGACATTGCTTCTTTGTAATCTGAAGAAATGCTAAGTAAAACGGCTTTACAGATGAGTGCCAAAATTTCTTTCCGAATATCTTTTTGTTGACGACTCAATTCGAGCAAAGGCACATGATATAATTCTATTTTATCGAAAGCCTGACGTTGCAAATAAGTATCGGTAAGCACATAAAGCACATCAATTTTGAGCGTTATTAAATTATTACTGGCATCATTTTGTAAAATATCCCATGCGCATTGTAACGATTGAAGTCCGTTTGGTGAAATATTATGACTATCCGAAAAATTATCGTCGCGTAGTTCTTGTCGCACCTGATTCAAAATCATTTCCCGCTCGATTTCTCCCGTTTCGGAAGCGAACATTTTTTGCGGCGAGTTTGTGATTCTGTTTTGTAATAGCATAGTAATGTTGACTGTAGTCTGCTTTGTTTTTATTAATAATGTATGATACCGCCGTGACTTATTTTTTAGAGATTATGTAGTCTGTACATCTAATTTTTACAATTATTATACCTTTTTGAAAAAAATAATTTTCAAAACGTATCCACTAAACAAAAACAGGTATTACGTTTTTTTTTAACGAAAATAAAATTACTATCTTTTGTTTTAATTATTGAAATAAAATACTTTATTTTTTATTTTCATAGTATTTTGTTTATTTTTTTAAAGCAATTTCAGATTAACGACAAGTATAAAATTTATTTTAACGCAAATTTTTTATTTTAATGAAGTTAAAAAAATATTTATAAATGGTATGAATTAATTGAAATTTTTTTTTAACGCGTATGAATTTTTTTGTAGTTAAGCGTAATATTCAGACAATATTTGAGCAAGGATATTTTTTAGGGGTAGCGGAAATCCACACTTCTGGTCTTTCTTTCGTTACTTTTTAGAAATAATCAAAGCATTTTAATTTTTCTTTTTTTTCATTCGCACCTCATAACAAACTGTTTAGGTAGCTTTTTCTGTCAATCATCCTTTTTTTCAAAATAAAAGCAAAACTCTTGCTAAATTTGTACAGTTAAATTTAACTTTCCTTAATAATCTTAAAATGTTAAAACATTGAAGCATGAAAAACAACAAACACCGAACAAAGAATAAAATTAAAGGTGAAGAAGGAGACTATGAAGAAATTGGACAAGAAGTTTATATTACACACATAGAAATGGCAAAACTGTGCGGTTTCAGCGTGAGTACACTTTACAGAAGACTTGAAGAACAGAATATTGAAAACGACGGAAAACTCATTTCGCCCGAGAAAAGAGATGCAATTTTGATAAAATTGGGCATTAAAAAACCTGAAAAATAATGCCGGCACATATTGCTACATATTGACACATATTGATAGAGCCGAAGTGTAATTTATTATAAAAAACTCTTTTAGTTTTGCATCATGATTTTTTGGCCAAGAATCGCAGTGTTAAATCTTATTTATTAAAAATTAAAAATTTTTTAAAAATGAAAAAAATGTTTTTTGTACCCGCACTTTTGTTATTATTTTCTCTCTCAGTTTCTGCTGGAAATGGATTGTTTATTAAAACTTTGTCCAAGCCATTATCTATTGAATTCAAAATAATTCAAAAAGAATATAGTAAAAATTCTATAATAGTGAATTTTAAGAAGTATGAGAAACTTTATTCGGAAGACATAATTACAGACGAACTCATGATTAGAATGTGTGCTGACATATACAATGCAGATAATACTAAAGTTATAGGCATGGCATGTGGTAGCGGTGAAACTCCAGAACAAGCACTGTGTAGTTTGTACGGCGCATTAGGCGTTGATATTTCAGGAAAAGAGTGGGATGATTTGTGTAATTAATGTATAATTAGACAATTAATTGATAAATACAAGCAGATGTTAAATGCAACATCTGCTTGTATTTATAAAATTCCATTAAATTTAAATATTTTAAAATGAAAAAAAGAAGGGTAATTAATATAATTTTATTTTTATCTTTTTTTAAATCTATGCTGTTTGCACAAAGTACGGGCATGGTTATTTATGAAAATGTACTATCTACTGGAAAAGTTACTAATGAGTCTCATCTTTATTTTTCGAATGAAAAGTCCATATACTTTAGTAATCGAGGCAAAAAGCAGGTTGCATTAAGTGACATGGATGGAAAACCCCTTGATTCAAAGAAACTTTTAGTAGATATTGAAAATAAAAAACCTGGTGTAGGTATTTATATGAGGTATATAGATCAAGAAGGCAATCTTGTGTATATGGATTGGCGCAAAGATTCTTTAATTTTTAGGGAAATACTTTATCATAATCCCTTAATAGTAGTTGAGCCTCATTTGCCTAAATTAAATTGGAACATCACGAATGTATCTAAAAAGATTGGAAAATTTGATTGTACAAAAGCTATGGTTACTTTTAGAGGCAGGAAATATGAGGCTTGGTTTACGGCTGAAATACCTGTGCCAAGTGGCCCATGGAAATTACACGGATTACCCGGATTAATACTCGAAGCAAACGATTCGAGTATGACTTTTATTTACAAATTCCATTCTATAGAAATTCCCGCACAACACTCAGAAGAAATAATAGTTTCGCCTAAAATTGGTACCGTTGTATCTTTATCAGAATATGATAAAACTCGTAATGAAATTCTTGAAAATTATGTAAGGAAAGTAAATTCTACTGTAACACCTCGTGGAGGATCAAGGTATATGAAACTTCCCAAAAATGAAGATCAACAAGAACTTAATTTCGATGATTAATCAGTACAAATTATGGAACGTTATATTTTTTTTTTTATTTTCTTTTTTTTCCTTTCTAAAACAATCAGCGGACAAAAGGAAGTTTTAAAAATATTCGGAACAGTTGTTGACTCATTCAATGGTCCTATAGCTTTTGCCAACGTCTATTTAAAATTGAATGACACGTCTGCGATAACATCTTACGGTATGACTGACGAAAAAGGCAATTTTAGTTTCCAATCACCATTCTTTAAAAAAAATATTGCTATAGCTTCTGCCTTGGGATACGAAACCAGAACTAAGCAAATAGACACTGAAGATAAAGAAAGTATCAAAATTAATTTTCGACTTTCAAACAAAATTTTTACTTTAAAAGAAACAGTAATTAAAGCAAATAATCGGGCAATAGAACATGGTGATACCGTTACTTTCAATGCAGATAAATATAGAGACAGCACTGAACGAAATTTGGAAGAATTACTGGCCAAGTTACCAGGGGTGGAGGTGGATAAAAATACGGGTAATATCAGCGTACAAGGACAATCAATAAAAAAAATTTTGATCGAAGGTGATGACCTGACTGGCAGAAACTATCAATTGATGTCGAAAAATATGGCGGCAGATGTCGTAGATAAAATTCAAGTGATTGACAAATTCGTAGAAAACAAAAAACTTCGTGGGCTTAAACGCTCTGAAGATAAAGTAATAAATTTAACTCTAAAAGAAAATCGAAAAAAACTTCTTTTCGGTAATGCTAAAATTGGCATAGGTAACGATGAACGAACTGATAACTCTGTAAATCTTTTTGGATTTTATAAAAAACTGAAAACCATTACTTTTGGTAATTTTAATACGTCTGGAGTTAATTCCACTGCGGAAATGTTATCTGGTTCTGATTTTAAAGATGACACTGAAGCCGAAAATTTACACAGTATATTAAAAAGCAGGAATTACTCTTTAATAAATTTAGGTGCTATTCCAAATTTGGGTTTAAACACTCAAAGCGTTAGATTCAATCGCTCTGCATTGCTTTCTACTCACTTTGTAATACGACCTATCGAAACCTTGAGTTTAAAAGCTGTATTTACCATTACAAATGACAGGTTGAGGTCTTATATAGATAATCAGTACAAATATTTATTAAAAGATTCGGTTTTCAATTTAAATGAATCGAATATTATTCAACGAAAACCTACTGTAATAGAAATACATCTGGAAGCACAAATAGATTTAAGCAGTAAGGCTTTACTGCGTTATAAATTCGATTTTAGAAACTCTATTGCTGACAATACCGCCAATACTTTAACAAATACGAATACAGTTTCAAGTTTATTAGATACACATACTTTGTCTTTTTCTAATGCTTTAGATTTTACCTATCGCATTAACGATAATCAGGCATTTACTGGAAATCTTAGTTATATAAATGACAACAACCAACAAAATTTAAGTTCAATGCAAGTTCAACCTATTCTTATTCCATTCACGAATTTGTTGTCTAACGCATTGAGTCAATCCTTAAAAAAACCACTTGCTTATTTTACCGTGAATGGTCAATGGCTATATGCTAAAAACACGCTTAAAGTTTCTGACTATTTTGGTGCCGTTTTTAAAAATGAAAATTTTAATTCCAGCTTGTCTGCACAATTTCAAAATTTAGCTGAAACATTGCCCGATTCTTTTCAAAATAATTTTACTTATAAACAAGCAAATTATTATATTGGGGTGAATATAAAAGAAGAATGGCAAGGTATTCAGTGGTTCTCGGATGTTTCAGGAGGTTATTACATAGTTAAATCCAATACATCCATTAATAAAGATAATTTTTATGCTGTTCCAGTAATCGGTTTTAAAAAAGTAATTAATAAACATACGCTGTTTGGAACTTATGCCTATAATTATAGTCTGCCCCAATCAATTGATGTAGCAAACGGTTTTATCTTGACTGATTACAGATATATTATTCGGGGCAGTTCAATATTTATTCCGTCGAATAGTTATACGGAAATATTAAATTATACTTATGGGAATTTTGATGATGAATTTCTCGGACATTTCAATATTATCCACTCGATAAATGCACAAGGTTATATAAGCAATTTAGATATCAATCCGTTTTTCTATATTTCAAGTAAAACAAAAAATATCTTTCCTACTAAAACCACGAATATATCAGCAAGTTTTGAAAGATATTTTCCGAAATTCTATTTTCGTTTAAAAGTGCGTCCGTCTTTAACATTAGGGAATTATTACAATACCTTAAATGGTTCGAATATCAGAGAAACTTCAACAACGAATGGTGCAGTTGATATTTCAATACGTTCGGCATATTTAAAATGGTTTAATTTTCATTTTGGTACTACAATAACTCAATCTAATTCCCGAACTTTTACTGAAAATTTATCTTATAATACTAATAGCAACTCTGCGGGTTCTTTTTTAGATTTTTATTTAAAATTTAGCGATAAATTTTCCGGTAGAATAGCGAATGAATTATTTTATTTCAAACAGCAAAGCAATTTGGGCCAAAATTATTTTTTTGCAAATGCTTATATTGACTACAATATTATCCGTTCAAGTTTATCTGTTTCATTATCAATCAATAATATTTTTAACACAAATGCCTTCATTACTTCAACTGTAAACGATTATTCAACCCAAATAAATAAAATTCGTTTATTACCACGTTATGCACTTTTGGAAATCAATTTCCGGTTTTAAATTTTAAACCCGATAATACATTTTTTATATTTTTCACTCAAAAAAATAAATTAACGGATATCTTTTTGCCGGAAGTTTAATCGTTCATGCTTTCATTAAAAAAAATTAAACCTTCAATACTTTTCTGCGTAAAATGTGATAGAGAAATTATAACTTTATCTTTATTACCATGAGTCGTTTTAAAATTTTAATAGTTTTATTTGCACTAACCATTTGTAGTATTTCATTTTGCACCGCGCAATGCGTGGAGGGAGATTGTGTAAACGGGTTCGGAAAGCGGTGGTTTACTAAACACGATACGGTTTTATACACCGGGCAATTCAAAAATAAATATCCGGACGGCAACGGTATTGCTACTTACAGAAACGGAAAAAGCTATGACGGTACGTGGTGGCATGGTATGTGGCAAGGCAATGGAAAATTAACTTTGAGTGACGGACAAATCATTTCGGGTGAATGGGAAAACAGCCGACTGAAGCACGCTAAAGAATTAATAGCCGCGCCTAATGCCGATAAGACTTTACTTGCATTCGAGGCAAATACTTCGGCAATTACGATGCCGACTAAAGATAATAATCGGGGTTTTGAAGAACCGCATTACCGAACCAATGTTCCCGTGAAACCGATGCTTGGTAATCCGACTAATTCGAATATAGATATAAAATTACCAAAAATTTGGGCGTTGGCTGTAGGTGTGGCAGAATATCAAAATTCAAGTATACAAACTTTAAGATACCCGGATAATGATGCTTTTCTCATGTTCGCATTTTGGATGTCGCAACAAGGTGGCGGACTTGATGATGAACACGCCCGAGTTATTGTAGATGATGCTGCCACAAAAAAAATGGTTCTGAATAATATGGACGAGCTTTTTTCTAAAGCAGATGCCGATGATTTGGTGATATTTTTCTTTTCCGGTCACGGTTTAGCGGGTTCATTTCTTACGACGGATTACGACGGTGCAGACGTACAATTGCGCCATCGCGAAATAAATACAATGATGGCAAAATGTCCGGCGCGGCATAAATTGATAATCGCCGATGCTTGTTTTGCGGGCAGTTACGTTACATCGAAAGGATTAAAATCGAAACCGATGGCGGCGGAAATGTCGGATAGGTTTTACGGAGAATTACAAAAATCTGAAACCGGTACGGCGTATTTTTTATCCTGCGCGCCGGAAGAAGAATCTTTGGAGGTCAATACGTTTCACGACAGTGTTTTTACGCATTTTATCCTGAAAGGTTTGAAAGGTGCCGCTAATACTAACGGCGATAAAATAATTACGCTGCAAGAGTTATTCGATTACGTCCATAAAAACGTAACGGTGTATGCTGCAAGTTTGGGAAAATCGCAAACACCCATAATGAAAGGTAATTACGATCCGAATATGCCCGTAGCGGTTTTGAAATAAATAATTACGAAAAAGTTGATGGAAGGAATAAAATTAAAGATTTTAAAAGAATTTAAACAAAGTTATTTTCTTTCATTACTTTTTACGTCGAACTTTTCATTTGCCTAAAACCAAACGCAGACCAATATCCTCGCGTTTATCATTCGGATTGAAACTTGCTCGGGCAGCAGAACGACAAAAATTTTCTAAACCGTTAATTGAGCCGCCGCGAATAACCAAGACATCATTGGGCGCGCGCAATTTTGGTCCGAAAGGATTTCTGTATTCCGAACTTTTATAAAAATCTCTTAAAAAAACATCGCCGCACCATTCGAACACGTTGCCACTCATATCGTAAATGCCTAATTCGTTGGGTTTTTTTTGCCCGACGGTGTGCGTGTTATTATCGGCGTTACCGAAAAACCAACCGACACTTTCTAAGTCGTTCGCTCCGCTGAATTTTCTGTTTTGTGTTTTTATGCCGCCGCGTGCCGCATATTCCCATTCCGCTTCGGTCGGCAGGCGATAATTTTTGCCGGTTTTTTCATTGAGTTTTAAAATAAAATCATTCACTTCATACCGAGATATATTCTCAACCGGACACAGATTGCATTTTTCATGGTGCGACTGATTATTACCCATCACCGACATCCAAAGCCTTTGCGTCACTTCGTATTTCCCGATATAAAAATCATCTACATTCACATCATGCACCGGTTGTTCGCTCGCCGAAAGACCTGTACCACTGATATTCGGATTACTTTGCCCCATTTTAAATTCGCCGCCTTTTACGAAAATCATAGGCGGTTGCTGAACGGCTGCGAATAATTGTTCAGGATTTACCGGTACCGGAACGAAGACAGACGGTAAAGCCGGCAGCACAACAATTTTTTCATTTTTTTTACCGTCATTACCGGCTCTGCTTTTTTCATTCTGATGGCGGCATTGCGAAAAATAAACGGTAAAAGCGACCGCCGCCGCACTGATAATAGATAAAAAATTGCGGAATGTCGTGCCGTAGCGTGCAAAAAAAGGTATGAGCGTACCGGAATTAAATATGGTTTTTGTCTGCGGAACGTCCGAATCGGCGGTTAAACTTGCCGAAGATGCTGCGGTATACATCGGATAATTAACCGGTGCGCCATTATCTTTTACAAATTCGGGTTTAAGCGTGAAAATAAATCTGCCACCCATATCGCCCGCATCGCGCAAACTGCCGAACTGCGGTAATTGAGAAGCGTTGGAGCTGGTATTTTGCCGCACATCTATCGCCAATTTATCGAAAATAAGGTTTTGATCGACATTGGTTTTCAGTTCTATAATAATGGCATTTGCAAAAGGACTATTGCCGCCCGCATTACCGTCAGCCACCGGTTCGCTACCGCCGGAAGTAAACATCCAACGTGAAGGTTTGCTTTGCAACTCGTAAATATCGCGGCGCATTGTAGTGATACCGCTATCGCGATAGAGTAACGATCCTGAAAAACATGAATCGGATACCAACAAAACGTGTCGGCATTTCATGTTTTTTATTTGATTCCGGATATCGAAATTAGGAATGTAAGACGCATTGTCGTCCACATCGGCATCCACCGGAATCCAATAACCGTCGCCGTTATCATCAAGATAACCGTGACCGGAAAAATAAATTATCAAACTGTCGTTAGTACCTAATTGTGCGGGGTTGGTTAAACGGTAAAGTGTATTGATGATATTACTGCGCGTGGCTTGCTCATCAATCAGAAAAGTAATATTTTCTTTTTTAAAATCGTAACGCTCAATCAGTGCGGCAGTAATGTCGTTGATGTCGCGCGTGGCATTGTGAAGTTTAGGCAAATGCAAGTAATTATTGATGCCGATGGCAAGTACGTTATTTATTCCTACCGGAATCGAGGTGTTATTATCGGCAGCATCCGTGTGACCTATGGCTCTTTGGTTATTGGGCATAATGCTAAATTTAGTACTTTACATGCAATCTGTTAATATACTTTTCAATGAACAAAATTATATTATTTTTTTCTGAAAAATAAATTAAAACCCGAATTTTATTAAGTTTTTAAAATTTCAAAAAAAAAGCGATACATTATGTATCGCGTTCAATAAACAGGATTATGATTTTGTTTTTCCGGCAGCCTGAAGACTGTTCAGGTTGCTACCGCCTGTGCAGCGTTTTGAAAACCGGACGTAAATTTTTCATGGTATTTATTCCCTAAAAAATTTTTCAATTATTGTACTGCAAAGATGCACCTAAATTTAATCCGGTTTTGAAAAAAAGGGCGAATGGTAGAAAAACATGGATGAATGGTAGAATTTAACGGTTAAAGCAAAAATGCGAGCATGAATTATGAATTATGAATTATGAATTATGAATTATGAATTATGAATTATGAATTATGAATTATTTTTCGGAGGTAATTCATAATAATTAACTGATGTTACTCAAAGGCGCAGCGCACCGAAATATTAAAAATCAAGGACACGTTTAAGATTTCGTTTCGTTGCGCTTCTATGTTTAACATCAATTCATAATTCATAATTCATAACTCATAACTCTGTTTTATCCTTTAAAAAGTTTGGTTAACATTTCCGGAACTTGAAATGCTTTCAGGTTTTTCGCCACTATTACATGGTTTGCATCAAGAATATAAATTTCGGGGGTGATATCAATATAATATTTTTCATGGTAACGGCTTTCGAGTTGCGGATCCCAAACATCCGTCCAATTAATACCGTATTTATCTTCAAACTCCGTCCATTTTTTATGGTCATTCGCATTAGCTGCGATGCTGAACACTTCTAAACCTTTCGGTTTCCATTCGTCATAAATTTTGCGCAATTGCGGGGTTTGTTCCTGACAATGTTCGCAATCCGGATTGTAAATAAAAACAATCGTGAACTTCGATTTCAATTCGTACAAAGATTTATACGCATTGTTTTTGTCGCGTGCGCGCACATCTTGTCCGATTTTACCCATTAAACTCGGTTGAATTTTTGCGGCGGTTTCCTGCAAACCTTTCATATCGGCAGGCGTTTCCCAATTGACTTTATCGGCGTAATAATATTTTTGAATGAGATGTGCGTATACAGCTTCTCCGTCCATATAGGTCGTTTGTGTCGGGCGATACTGATAAGTTATCCAACTCAAACAATATTTAAAAACATCGGGGTTGGCTTTGGCGCGTTCGACGATATAATCGGCAGAACTGATGAGCGAATCATTGCTTTGAAGCGTTAACTCGAATAAATATTTTTTCAGTTTGTTATGAAAAACGGGCGTATTCATCAGTCTCGAATCGCTGAAATCAAAATCGTTCCACCAATCGTTTTTGTAATTGTTCATCGTCGCTACCGTATCCATCGCACCGGTGCTTGTGTTGACGATACGCACTTTCGGATTTTGTCCCGCTAAACGAAATTTGGTATAAAACGCGCCGGGTTTTGTTTTTTTCAATTCCACGAATCGGGTATCGCGTTCATCAAGCAAAACTTGTTGTTGTTTTTTTATATCGGCAGCCAATGCCGGATTAGCTTTGTATTGATCGTTCAGTGCGTTGAATTTTGCTTCCAATGCCGTCTGATATTTTTGTTCGTTATAGAAAAGCGTATTTTCTTCGGAATTTTGAACCGTAATGCTGTTAAGCAAATTATTTTTATCGGCACTAAAAACCGGATTTTCACCGTTAGCAATCAGCAATTGAAAATTTTGTTTATCCGGCAACAACAAATAATAGTAGCCTTCGGTGTACCCCGCAATTTTATGGAACACTGCCGTACCGTCGGCGGCAATAGTTGCCGAATCCGCTAAATAATTTTGATCGGCATATACACCCAATAATTTTGCCGTACCGTTGTTGTAACCGTTGAGATGCAGCGTCACTTGAGTAGATTTTGCCGGCGTTTTTACGGACGGTTGCTGCGCATTACTGCAAGAGAGCGGAATGAGAAAAAGAAAAGAGAGTTTTAAAAAATTCATGGAAAAATTCGGATTTACGATTTTGGATTTTATTTTTTCTTCAACGAAATTTTTTTTAAAAAAATGCAAATTTAATCGAAATTTTTTTTTAAAAAACCGATTTTTTAAAAAAAAACAACTTCGCGTTTCCCTCAAATAAAAATTGCTTAAAGAAACGTAATTTCTTTAAACAATTTTTATGTATCTCGAAAACAAAATTACTTCATACTTCATATTTTAAAAGATTATCCTTGTTTAACCATCTCGATATTCAATTGTAATTTTACTTCATCGCTTACGACCAAGCCGCCCACTTCTGTTGGAGCATTCCAAACTAAACCGAATTTGGAGCGGTTGAGTTTACCTTCCGCATCGAAACCGGATTTGACTTGCCCGAAACTATCCGTCATCGTGCCATGAAAATCTACCATAAATGAAATAGGGTCGGTTACGCCGTGCATCGTTAAATTACCTGTGAGCAACAAACTTTTATCATTGTATTTTCTGACGTTGGTAGATTCAAAATTAATTTTAGGATATTTCGCCACGTCAAAAAAATCGGGACTTTTCAAATGTTCATCTCTTTGTTCGTTGTTTGTAGAAATACTGTCCACATCAATATCGAAATGTAATTTAGCATCAGAAAAATCCGCTAACGCGCTTTCCATCGTTGAATTGAATTTACTGAAAATACCCGATACGGTTGAAATCATTAAATGTTTGATTTTGAAATGCACTTCCGAGTGTATCGGATCTAATTTAAAAGTTGCCATGATTTTTTTTTTTAAGTTTTAGAAAAATTGAGCTCGATAGGCAAAGATAGTTGATTAATGGTAAATGCAAATTTTCAAATTTCAAATTTATAACGCTAAATATTAAGAGTAAAAAACGTGTTTTTGCATTTGAAAATTTACCATTTTGTATTTACCATTAATCAACCTCCCCTTCGATAGAAATATATTCTGCTTTTCGTTGTCCGTGCAGCCAGACGGCAATTTTTTTATGGAAATAACCGGTTTTTTCGGCATCGTAGTTGATTATAAGTACGCCTTGTTGATGCGGTAAAGTCGGTGCTTTATCCCAATCGCCGGCAGTGCAACTGCAATCGGTGCGCACATTATCAATTATCAGAGGCAAATCGGAAACATTCGTGAAAGTAAATCGTTCGGAAACCGGTTTGCCTTTCGGTATCGTACCAAAGTCATGAGCAGTCGGCGATAACCAATGAATTTGTGCCGGTGCGTACAGCGAGAAACAAAAAATATAGATGAGTATAAACATTTTTTAAAACAAATCAACCGGAGAAGGGTAGTTTTTATTTTTATTATAATTTTTGAAACACACGCCGAAAAAATAATACCTGCTTTCAGACGTTTAACAAAAACAGGTTGAAATCCAAACGCCTCAAAAACATTATGATTCAAAAACGTGCAATACCGAGTTTAAAATATACCATGCAGAAATTTATTTTCTTGTTTTTAGTACTTTTAATATTTGTAAATGAAAAATCTGCGGCGCAAATCCCGACGGAAGGTTTGACGATGTATTATGCCTTTGACGGTTATCCGTTTGTGGACAGTAGCGGCAACACCAATAAAATTATTTTCAGTTCCGATTCGGCTTTGGTATGCGGAGTAGAAGGGCAAGCACTGAATTTCAACGGTATTAATACGCAAGCATTTATTATCGGTCCCGCAGTTTTCGATAATTTTAAAGTCAGCGATTTTACGTTGAGTTTTTATATGAAAGTGAATAATCTGAGTGGAAATGCTACTTTGGACGTGCTTTCAAAACGTCCGAATTGCAACTTCGACAGTTGTTTTGCTATCCGTTATACGCCGTCATCGAATCAAATCAGTCTTGATTTTTCCGAAAATATCAGTCTCGGCTATCACATTGTTCAACGTTTGGATTATAACCGTTGTTGGCAGCACATCGCCATTGTACGCAACTACAATCGGTTATTATTGTACGTTAATGGTCGTCTGGTAAACTCGGCAAGCACTAACAAACGTGTGAATATCACGAACAATAAACCTTTAGCGATTGCCGCCGGTCCGTGCCTTTCTACGACCGATAAAAAATTTAACGGAGCTGTAGACGAATTGCGCATTTACGACCGACCGCTCAGTGCCGATGAAATTAAGGCACTTTATTTCGCACCGGACAGAATTGCCAACCGCGATACGGTTATTTTTTTGGGTTCAACGGTACTTTTTCGTACCACAAATACCTGTTCAACGGATTTTCAATGGTCGCCGGCAAATATTATGAGCGATGCGAAAACAATTAATCCGACGGCGCGACCTACTCAGGGCGGTTTTACCACCGTTAAACTCGTTCTGAAAGAATTGCAATGCACGGCGGTAGATTCCGTGAAAATAAAAGTAATTGACCCGAAAGATTTGGAATGTAACACCGTGTATTTTCCGAAAGCCTTTACGCCTAACGGCGACGAAAGAAACGATCTGTTTTTCATTTCTAATCCGTATGCAATTGAAGATTTAACTATTTTTGAAATCTTTGATGGTTTTGGCGGACAAATGTTTTCAACCACCGATAAATTCGCGCGCTGGGACGGTACTTTTCACGGTCAACCGCTCAATCCGGGAGTGTACCTTTGGAAAGTGCGTTTCAAATGCCGCGGTCAGGATTTATCGCAATTCGGCAGCGTAACGATTTTAAAATAGTTTTTTGAGATGAAATTTTTATGAATAACCGGTATAAAAAAAGCCCGTGAAATAATTTCACGGGCTTTTTTTATACCGGTTATTAGGGAAGTTATAGAATTATTGGAATTTCCTTTTCAAGAACCAAGTATTATCCGTCAGCGTAAAACCGGCGGAAAAGCGGAAATAATCTTCACTTAATTTTACGTTGGTAAGTTTACCGTACTCGAAAGCGAAATTGACGTAACCGGGTTGACTGCCGCGACCGACTTTCATCGGTAAGCAAATACCCGCCGATGCACCCCATGTATTTATTTGTTCACCCGCCAGCACTCTCGGATCTTTTCCGGTATGAAAACCCAATCGCCAACGCACTTTCGAGTCGTCGGAGCGGAATAAACTTTTGTCGGTAATAAATTCGGTACCCAACGTGAATTGCGAAGTGTTGAACATTTGATCTATCACTGCATCTTGTTTGGCGGTATTAAAATAACCGTCCGTCCAAGCGGTGTATTTATATTCGGCGCCGATTTGAAAGGCATAACCGTTTTTGTAAGATATACCCGCAACCAACTCCGCCGGCAATCTGCCTTTTCCCTCCACACCGGTAATTGAAGTAATTGTATCTTCTCGAAATCCCGCGATCGTTCGGCGATTAAAAGAGTTTGAAGTCGTACTGAAAGGCGTAGCGCCATTGCCGTAAGCACCGATGATTAAACGTTTGCGTCCGCGCAATTTTTCGGCTTGTTTTTTATCGAGTTCCATATCGTATTGGAAACCGACATTGTAAATAAATCCGGACAAGGAATAATTGTTGATGAGATAATCATTATACGGATAAATTAAATTGCTGCTTAAAGCGGTTTGTTTGATGTAACTCATCTGACCGAAAACAACACCGATATTGGCACCGACGGAAAAGTCTTTGTATTGAACACCGTTACTTATCATTAATTTATAAGTACCGCCACTGCCCAGAAAATAATTAGTAATAGTCACTGTATCGTTGTTCGGTATTGTGCCGGTTGTGTTGACGTTGTAACCCACTTGATTATAAGGCGTGAGCGAAAAACCGCCTGCCCAACGTAATTGTCGCGGAGACCTATCCAAAACTTCATTGATAACGCTGTACAACGGAAACCCTAAACCTATGTACGATAAATTTCCGCTCGCACCGGTACCCGAATTACCTTGCGCATCAGTTGCAGTGGTGGTTTTTGCATACAAACCCACTTCAAAAGAAGTGGTGCGCAAAGCCGGTAGTGATGCCGGGTTAAAAGGATTTAAATTGAGCGGATCTCGGTAAGCCGCCGTCAAACCGCCCATACCGGCGTTAGCAATATAATATTGCGATAAAATATTGCCTAAACCCAAACGCGATAACGGCGAGTTGTCTTTCGGTTGAATACTTTTATAAGTATTGTCTACTACTTGCGCCGAAATCGAGAAAATACTCGCGCTTACTAATACGGCGCTGAAAAAGAATTGTCGCATATTTTTATTTTTTAGCCGATAGCTGATAGCGTTTAGCTGATAGCTGTTGGCTGATAGCTATCAGCCATAGTCCAATTTAAAATCCTGTTTAACCCGATTAATACGAGATCGCGCTCGTAAAATTTATTTTTTATTTTGATGTTTTCGTATAAAAACGCGCCTTCACCACCCGTAAATACGGCTTGCAGCGCAGGATATTGTTTTTCGTATTGCTTTATCCAACCTTTTACTTCGTGTATAAAACCTTTTTGTACACCGATTGTTAAGCCTGAAATTGTATCGTGCCCGATAAATTCATCGGCTGTGTTGCCGTCGAAATCCAAGAGCGGCAACCTTGCCGTAAAATAATTCAAAGCCTTGTAACGCATTTTTAATCCTGCCGTAATACAGCCGCCTTGAAAACACGCGTCTTCATCTAAAAAATTAAAAGTGAGCGCAGAACCGGCATCAACGACCAAACATGCTTTATCCGGATACAAAAAATGCGCTGCCACAACACCGGCTAATCTGTCTTTGCCGAGCGTTTCCGGCGTGCAGTAATTATTTTTTATCGGAACCGGTATGTCGTGCGTTAGACGTATGACGTTAAAATGCGCATCAAGATATTTTTTTACCGCTTCCGGTTCAATACCCGATGCGGAAACGATAACATTTTTTATATCGAACGCGGCACATTTTTCTTTCAAAACCTCTAACGATAAAGATTCCCATATCGCTTTCCCGATGCGTGTATTTTTTTCAAAAACGGCGCATTTAACTCGCGAATTACCGATGTCGAGTACTAAATTCATATTTTTCAAAAAATCGGCGAAAGATAGTATTCTTTTTTTGAAATTATTACAAAGTTTTTAAAGATATCGCGGATTTTTGCTTTCCGGATTTTTCAATCTCCTTGAAACAAAAAAATTTATGCAAATTTTCTTTTATTTTTATCTACCTTTGTGTTGAATTTACACGTCGTACAAGTTGTATATCTTAAAAGGTATTGAAGAAAAAATCACTGATATATCCGCCTCGCTTTGCAGTCATCTTTTTGCTGCTTCTTTTTTCGTCTGCTTTCGCGCTGCACGAATGGCATACACTGCATTTTCATGATTCGGAAAAACTTTCCGATGGTTGTGATACTTCATCAAATACTAAAACGACGCATTGGCACGACGAAAATACCCACCATCATTGCGACGGGTTGTGCGGTACTTTATCTTCGAATTTTGAAACGCCGGGCTTGTATTTTTTGCGTTCTTATGAAAAAATAATTCCTCAAAAAAGTTTCTTCTCTTTTCCATTCTGTTTCTCTTCTCCAGCGTTCTCTTTTTCAAGAGGACGTGCACCGCCGTATGTTTTCATTGCATAGTTTGAAAAATTAAAATTATAAAGTATAAATCTGAGACGTTGGAGCACAAAGTCTCTGCAACGGCTTATTATTTTCATTCAAAAAAAAATCTGTAAATGACAATCATTAAACAACATAAAAATAAAATTTTTACTGTTTTCTTCACTCTGATTTTTTTTAACGCTCCAAGTTTTGCGGGTGTAGAAAACAGTTCATCTTTCGTCTTTCGTTTTTCATCGTTCTCGAACAAATCCACGTTGTCCGGAAAAATTTTTGATTCCGAAAATAAAACGTCTTTAATCGGTGCTTCGGTTTATATCCACGATTTAAAACTCGGCGCGGTGAGTGATGTGGACGGTAATTATCAGTTCATAGAATTACCGGCGGGTACTTTTTTGGTAGAAGTGAGTTTTATCGGTTATAAAACCGTATCCAAAGAAGTAACGATTAAAGACGATACAAAAATGGATTTCGATTTGACGGAAACCCCGATTGAACAATCGGAAGTCGTCGTCACCGGTTTGTCGAAAGCGACACAAGTTCGCAGAAGTCCGATACCGATTGTGACAATTAAGAAAGAATATATTGATAGTCACGTCGGCACAAATGCTATCGATGCTATCAGTGCGATTCCGGGTGTGTCAGCTGTAACGACCGGTCCGAATGTGTCGAAACCGTTTATCAGAGGTTTGGGTTACAATCGAATTTTGACTTTGTACGACGGTGTTCGACAAGAAGGACAGCAATGGGGAGATGAGCATGGTGTAGAAGTGGATCAGTACAGCGTAGATCATTACGAAGTCGTGAAAGGTCCGGCAAGTTTGAGTTACGGATCCGATGCATTGGCAGGTGTGGTGAATTTAATTCCGACACAACCGCCTACCGACGGTAAAATTATTGGCAATTTACTCGCCGATTATCAATCGAACAACGGTGCGTTCGGCGGTTCGGCGATGTTGAGCGGCAACAACAACGGTTTGGAATGGTCGGGACGTTTGTCGCACAAACAAGCGACGAACTACGAAAACAAATTCGACGGTCGCGTGTTCGGCACGGCATTTAATGAAACCGATGCTAATGCGTCTGTCGGCATACATAGAAAATGGGGTTACTCGCACTTGAATTTTGTTTTGTACGACAATTTTCAACTGATTCCGGACGGCAGTCGCGATTCGGCGACCAGAAAATTCACGAAACAAATAACGGAAGCCGATGATTTTCGTCCGATTGTGTCCGACCAAGAATTAACTTCTTACTCCATTACCGATAAACCGCATCAGCATATTCAGCATTACCGCGTTTTTTGGAACAATAATTTTGTCATCGGCGATGGTTTATTGACGGCAAATATCGGTTTTCAACGCAGTGTACGCCAAGAATTTTCGCATCCTGAACGACTCGATATTTCAGGCTTATCTTTGCAACTCAATACATACAATTACGATTTGAAATATGCCTTGCCGGAAATTAAAGGTTGGAATGTTTTGCTTGGCGTGAACGGTATGTATCAAAATAATACTGTAACGGGAGGAACAGAATTCGTAATTCCGTCTTATAACCAATTCGATTTCGGTCCGTTTGCATTAGTCAAACGCAGTTTCGGCGCGTTGGATATTTCCGGAGGTATTCGATACGACACGCGCTTTTTTAAAAATGATGCACTTTATACGGTGCCGAATAAATCAACGGGTTTTGATACACCGGTTTCAAACGATGCCGGCGGAGAGCAACGGTTTTCGGAAAACAGTCATAATTATTCCGGTGCTTCGGGTAGTTTGGGTTTTACTTATAATTTTTCAAATGCTTTTTCCGTAAAAGCCAACATCGCGCGCGGCTATCGCGCACCGAATGTTTCCGAAATTACTTCCAACGGTGTGCATCCCGGCACGAATGTCTATCAAATCGGCAGAGCGAATTTTATTCCGGAGTTAAGTACGCAAGAAGATATCGGTATGGTGTATGCTTCAAAATACGTTACGGCGAGTTTGAGCGTTTTCAATAATAATATCGACAACTATATTTTTAATGAAAAATTGATAAACGTGCACGGTGAGGATTCGGTTATCGTTGCCGGAAATCAAACTTTTCAATTTCAACAAGGTGCGGCGCGACTTTACGGCGGTGAGTTGAGTTTCGATATTCATCCGATAGCCTCCATTCATTTTGAAAACGCGCTATCACTCGTAAACGGAGATAATGAAAAACCGATTGTAAGTATTTCGCCTGACAGTTCCAAATATCTGCCGTTTATTCCGCCGCTTCACGGCACGTCGGAATTGCGTTTCAGTACCGATTTTAAATCCGCGCACATCTCCAATTTTTTTGTTTACGGACAACTGTCTTATTATGCCACACAAAATCGCGCTTTTTTAGCTTACGGCACGGAAACGCCGACGCTCGGTTACACGCTCGCCAATATGGGTATCGGTGCTACGTTTACGAATAAAAAAGGTAAAAGTATTTTAAGCGCAACACTGCTCGGAAATAATATTTTTGATGTAGCGTATCAAAGTGGTTTAAGCCGATTGAAATACTTTGAACCTTACCCGAATAATTTTACGGGCAGAAACGGTATTTATAACACGGGCAGAAATATCAGTCTTAAATTGATTGTACCGTTTGAGCGGTGATTTTTTGTAAATCACCGTGTTACACAAGCGGCAAAGCCGTGAACTCTTTGTAGAAAATTAAAAATATATTATTTTCAGGTGCAGCGCACCAAGCTATTAAATGCTGTCAGAACAATCTTAATAGGTCTGTGCGCTGCACTTCTACATAATATCACTAAAAACGTGAGTTCGGAGATTATAAAAGAACCGTAACCTCGACGAATTTTGTAGCAACGGAATTTATTCCGTTGAAAGTGTTTAAAAAATTGATTCGAGTTCCGTAGGAATGATACATTTCTTAGGTATTATTTGTACTGTTCCTAAGGAACTCGATACAGGTTTCCTTTATTTTACCTTGAAATAAATTTCGAGGCTACAAAATAACCGAGCCTCTCGTCTCATTTTAAATCTCTGAATTCGCGTTAAAAAAGTTTTCTTCTTCTCAGAATTTTTTTATGCCGAATTTGTAGGTTCGTCAATTTTATTCAGCGATATTTGTTTAATCTTACACAAGTGTTATTTTTTTATCAAAACTAAATAGAATGAAATATAGAAAACAATTTTACTGTCTCGTCTTTCTGCTAATCAGCTTTTTTTCAGCAAACGCACAAAATCTCAATGTCGAACAAAAACTGCAAGGCATTGAGCAAACTATTAACCAAATTCTCAAAGATTGGAATGTGCCCGGTTGCGGCATTGGTATTGTCGTAAAAGATAAATTGGTTTTTGCAAAGGGTTACGGTTATCGAAATTTAGAAAAAAAATTGCCGGTAACACCGAATACTTTGTTCCAAATTGCGTCCAATACAAAACTTTTCACGGCAACAGCAATAGGTTTTTTAGTCAATGACGGCAAATTGGAATGGGATCAACCGATAAGAAATTTTGTCCCGAAAATCCGGTTTAATACCGATGACTTGAATAAAAACGTGACGATACGCGATATGCTTTCGCATCGCACCGGCATTTCGCGGCATGATGGTATTTGGGATAATTCGTCCTTTACAAGACAAGAATTATTTGACAGATTAAAATATTTGGAACCCAGTTTGCCGTTACGCCAAGGTTTTTTGTACAATAATTTGATGTACGCAGCTGCCGGACAAATCGTAGAAGATTTATCCGGACAAACTTGGGAAAAATTTGTGGCAAATAAAATTTTTGCTCCGCTCAGTATGACTCATTCTATGTTTGTGCCTACAGATATGGCCAAGCAATCTGATTTCATGTCGCCCTATTATGAAAAACGCGACACCGATATTTTACTGCCTTACCCTTTATATACCGAGATGGCCGGGGTTGGACCTTGCGGTTCAATTATTTCGAGCATTAACGATCTTTCAGGTTGGATGATTGCACAAATGAACGCAGGGAAATATAATGGACAACAAGTTATTCCGGTAAATATTATCACCGAAACTTTGAAACCTGCGAGCATTCCGTGGTCCGTTCCCGATAAATATTTTGAAAATCTCAATGGTTTGTACGGCATGGGACGCGGTATATCAAGTTATAAAGGACATTACAGAACCCAACATAATGGTGCAATCGGCGGCATTTATTCGCAAATTGCTTATTTACCTACTGACAGTATCGGGATAGTGGTGTATGTAAATGGCGAGCACGGCTCAGCGTTGGTAAATATCATTCCGAATTTACTTTTCGATAAACTTTTGGATTTACCACCCACAGACTGGAATAATAGAGGATTGGATGTTTATTTAAAAAATAAAGAAGCCGCTAAAAAATCGCGTCTGACTACCAATATTGACCGCATTGCGAACACAAAACCTTCCCATTCTTTATCGGATTATGTCGGCGTTTATGAAGATGCCGCTTACGGTAAATTAGATATTTCAATGAAAAATGAGCAACTTCATTATTTTTTCAATAAAGTCTCTTTACCGTTAAATCATTATCATTACGACAGATTTGATTCACCGGATGATGAAATTTACGGTACTATTTCTATTTTGTTTGATACCGATGCACAAGGCAGTATTCACCAAGCGAAAATCAGTATGGACGAAAAAGAAGTAGTATTTATTAAAAAGCCGGATGCCAAGTTAACGGATATGAATTTCTTGAAACGCTTGGAAGGTAAATACGCTTTGAATGAGGACAATGTAAAAGTTCAAATTTTAAATCAAGAACTCGTTTTACAAAATTCGCCATTACCGCCAATGCACTTAATCGGTTACAAAAACAGTTCATTCAGAATAAAAGAATTTTCCGACTATATTATCGAGTTTATAATGGATGCAACCGATAATCCGACCGGATTTAAATGGATTGCAGGGGGTAAAGCAAATATTTACGTAAAACGTTGAATTAGGGATTGTGTAATAATTATGCCGTTATGCTTTTGATATTGGCAACTGTGGATTTTCAATACGCCGGAAAACGGAAAAAAATTCGAGTTTCGTCACGAACGGTATATTATTTTGCAAATGCGCCAAATATATTGTCCGAAGGGTGTATCACTACAAAGTGTCCGGTACGCTGTACCTTTCTGCTTGCCAACGGTATTTATTTTTAATTTTATAGACCTGATTTCAGTTACTCTCTAAACAAAAACTATTGTTGAACGTCTAAATAAAAATCTGTGAAAGAAAATCACCGATAATAGTTCAAGATTAGCTATTTTTGCATGGATTAAAAACTAAAATTAATATGGCATTAGACCAAGTAGATGTAGATGTAGCGGAAAAAAAACCGGGCGACGAAATGTCTTTCTGGGAACATTTAGAAGAATTGCGCGCGCGGTTGATAAAAGCGATATTAGCAATTACAGTCGGCGTTGTAGCGGTTTTCGCTTCCGGCGATTGGGTTTTCGAGAAAATTATTTATGCGCCCCGCAATCCGGGTTTCGTTACGTACCAAATGATGAATTGGCTGTCGGTAAAACTGAATATGCCGAGTTTAGCCATGAAACCGATTCCCGTAAAAATGATAGCGATAGAAATGGGCGAACCTTTTTTTAAACAAACACAAGTTGCCATTATTTTAGGTTTAGTGATTGCCAGCCCGTATGTTTTTTGGCAGTTGTGGCAATTCATTAAACCCGGATTAAAGGATAAAGAAGCCAAAGCAGCGAGCGGTTTTGTCGGTATTTGTTCCGGATTATTTTTATTCGGGGTTTTGTTCGGTTATTTTATCATCGCGCCTTTCGCCATTTCTTTTTTATCGAGCTATACCATCGGCGGTGTAGGTGGCGAAAACGTAACGCTCAACTCTTACATCGGCTACATGACGATGTTTACTTTACCGATTGGTTTGGTATTTGAACTGCCGATAATTATTTATTTGTTGGCGCGTTTGGGCGTAGTATCTGCAGATTTTCTGAAAAAATATCGCCGCCAAATGATTGTGATTCTGCTTATCGTAGCCGGTGTTATTACGCCTGGTCCTGATGTGGTATCTCAATTATTGGTTTTTGTACCTTTGTATTCTTTGTATGAAATCGGTATTTTGGTAGCAAAACGCGTTCATAAACAAAAACAATTAGAAACAGCAAGTTGATTTACGATTTTGGATTTACGATTTACGATTCCGACACATTTAAGGCTTCATAAATCCAAAATCATAAATCGTAAATCGTAAATCCACACATGGAGCAACAAGAAAAAATTTTACAATCTTTATTCCGGAAGCTGGGTGAAAAAAAAGAACCGGAAGAAATAGTCGCCGACCCGCGATTAAAGAATGAAGTTTTTACGACCATAGATGCGACTTCTTTAATCGCCGATGTGTTGGACCTGTTTACTGCCAAATTTCTAGATGCGCAGGCGGAAATTATCAATGTCCTTCCGGGTAGTAACTACGGCAACGATAAACAAAACCTTTTACGCTATTTTGAAAAAAAATATCAATCAGCTAAAACGACGGACTTTAACGATGAACGATGAACAATGAATGTTTTTTAAAAAGTTCATCGTTCATCGTTCATCGTTAAAAAGGATCATCGTAAAAAAAAAGTTCATCGTTCATCGTTTATCGTTAAAAAAAAATGGGTGAATTAAACAGACTGTGGTATTTATTTACGGAATCTTTACGCGTTTTCGCGGAAAAATTCAGAGATACCATACCCAATTTATTGGGCGGTATTATTGTGCTGCTGATTGTTTTGTTGTTGGCGCGTTTAATTTCCGGCGGCATTGAGCGGTTGTTGCGCACGATCTCTTTCGACAAATTCGCGGAGCGCGTACATATCACACGGTTTTTGCAACAAGCCAACATCACTGTATCACCGAGTTTTATTATCGGGCGATTTATTTATTGGGTATTTATTTTGCTCATCATTTCCTCTGCTGCCGAAACGTTGAATTGGATTCCCGTCTCGTATCAAATTCAACGTTTTTTAGAATACCTCCCGCATTTTGTCACCGCCGTGATTATACTCATCGTCGGTTGGTACTTCGCTACCGTGATTCGAGATTTTTTGCGCCGTTCAATGGGTTCACTCGGCATCAGTGCCGGGCGGGTGCTGAGTACTGCCATTTATTATTTGTTGTTCATCATGATTGCGCTTACAGCACTCGAACAAGCGCGCGTGGATACGCGCATTTTATCTACGAATTTGCTTATTATTATAAGTTCGGTGATGTTAGCGGCAGCCATTTCTTACGGTTTTGCTTCGCGCGATGTGCTGTCTAATATTTTAGCCGGATTTTTTAACAAACGCACTTTTCAAAAAGGCATGACAATTGAAGTAGATGGTGTACGCGGCGTAATCATGGATGTGACAAACATTTCCATCACACTTCAGGTCAATGAAAATGAACGCGTCGTTATTCCGTCGCAAATTCTTTTGAATAATAAAGTAAAAATAATTAGTTGATTTACGATTTACGATTTACGATTTTTCTAAAAAATTGAATCGTAAATCCAAAATCGTAAATCGTAAATCCGGAAACTATGCGCGGAATTATTTTAGCCGGCGGCCTCGGCACCCGATTATATCCTTTAACGTTGGCGGTGAGTAAACAAATGATGCCGGTGTATGACAAACCGATGATCTATTATCCGTTGAGTACACTCATGCAAGCGGATATCCGCGAAATACTCATTATTTCTACGCCATACGATTTACCGCATTTCAAAAAACTGTTCGGTTCGGGTGAAGAAATAGGTGTTAATTTTCATTATAAGGTGCAAGAAGTGCCTAACGGACTGGCACAAGCGTTTGTTTTGGGCGAAAAATTTATCGGACACGACGACGCAGCACTCATACTCGGCGATAATATTTTTTATGGTGCCGGTTTGAGCGAACTGATGCAAGCTTCCAATAAACCGAAAGGCGGTGTGGTGTTTGCGTATCAAGTAGCCGATCCGGAACGCTACGGTGTTGTCGAGTTTGATAAAAATTTAAAAGCTGTTTCGATAGAAGAAAAACCCGAAAAACCTAAATCGAATTTTGCCGTGCCGGGTTTATATTTTTACGACAATTCAGTGATAGACGTTGCCAAAAACTTGCAACCATCGCCGCGCGGAGAATACGAAATTACGGACGTGAATAAATATTATCTCGAAAAAGGTTTATTGCAAGTCGGCGTACTCGGGCGGGGTATGGCTTGGTTGGATACCGGCACACACGAATCTTTGTTGCAAGCCGGACAATTTATACACACCATCGAAGCGCGTCAAGGTTTAAAAATCGGTTGTATTGAAGAAATCGCGTGGCAAATGGGTTTTATTACCGACGCTCAATTTGAAAAACTCGGACATAAATACATTAAAAGCGGTTACGGAGAATATCTTTTGCGATTATTAAAAAATAATTAATTCTTGAAAATTAAAGCTGTCGGCATAACGAATTTAACGGACGCCCGGTATTTTGCAGCGCAAGGTGCCGAGTGGATGCATTTTGATTTCAGAATCACCTCACCGTTTTATATCGAATCGGCAAATGCGGAAGCAATTATGAATTGGGTAGATGGAATTGATTTTGCGGGAGAATGGGCAACGCATGATGTAGATATATTGAATCAGAATTTGCGCGATACACACATCAAAGCCATACAAATCGGAGAAGATTTTCCGATTGAAAACATTCCGCTCATTGAAGCAGATACCGTTTTCAGAAAAATTTTTGTTTTTGAACATATTGACAGTGCGGCGTTGCAAGCACGTATAGACATCGGGCAATTAAATTCCGAAATAAGCCATTCGAAGCGCGTCATTACCGAAATTATTTTTCCGAAAAACGGTTTTCACGGTTGGTTTGGTGGCGATAATCCAACAAATTTTGCGTCATTAAAACATTTAACCGAAAAATTTTCCGTTTCTTTGGATATTAATTTCAACGAAAATGATTGGGTGCAATTAAAACAGCTCGATTTGTATGCGCTGTGTTTGCATGGTGGTGAAGAAGAACAAGTAGGCGTAAAATCTTATGATGCATTGGATAATATTTTTGATGCTTTGTCTGTTTACGATTGAAAGCGCATTGAGTTTAAAGGAATTTCGTTACCGGCAAAAGTGCGGTAATAACAGCGCGAAAATAGTTACTATTGCAATTTTGCCGGTGAGAATTATTTGCCGGTTCTGTGTTAATTTTTTTGTATTTTATTTTTAACGGAATATCTTTACACTGTATTTCAAGTATAAAATTTTAGACGATGAAAAAATTCACCATTTTTACACTTTTCTGCGTTTATACGTTGGTATTGAATGCGCAGATATCCGCCGAATCAACTAATTTTTCGGCACCGACTTCCGGTTCGTTTCTCAATAAATTTGAACGCCGAGAACTTCGCATAGCACACACCCTCAAATTAGATGTCGTACAACTCAAATCTTTAGATGATATTAACGATACCTACGTCACGCAAGTAGCCGCGCTGTACGACAACAAAAATTTATCCAAGAAAAACAGAAAAGCGGATATTTACAACTTGAAAAAATCGCGCCGCGAAAATTTCGAGATGATGCTTTCTCCCGTTCAATTGCAACAATGGCAGGAGATGCGCAAATCAAAACAGAAAAAAGTTTTCAGGAGAAAATAATTTTTGGGAATAATTTTTTAAAAATTTTTTGTGAAAATTATTTAAGAATAAAAAAATCCGCGCGAAAATTTTTTCGCGCGGATTTTTTTATTCTTACTAAAAAAAATTCGGTAAAAATTATAAAAAAATTAAAAACATTACTCCTCTTCCGGTTTAAATATCCGCAGTAATTCGTCGTCAATCCTGCGTAATTTATGTGTGACGGCATCCAATGCTACCCAAACACTTTTAGATTTTACGATCAATTGATTGTCTGAAACGCGATAAATTTCGCACAAACGTTCCCAAGTGGCAGCGGTATGTTTACCTGCACGCGTCGTTACCAATAAATGATCCCCTAAAACGGCGGGGCGCAAATAATCAATTTCATGACGACGCACGACCCAAACTACATTTGATCGAAGCGCATCCGGCGCGGCAAACTCCCAATGCGCTACAGCAATATCTTGAATATACTGAACGTACACGACATTATTCACGTGATTGAGCGCGTCAATATCGGTTGCTGCTACTCGGATTTGCAGTTCAAAGGTAGGAACGGACAAATTGGAAATAATTTATTTAATAAGTTTTTTACGATTTTCGCCGATTAATTTCATCTCGGATAAATGCGGCTTGTTCGTAATCTTCGTTTTTCAGCACTTCCGATAGTTGGCGTTCCAATTCATCGAGCGGTAAACCCGAAAGCGATTCGCGACTTTCCGGTACAGTGCCGCCCGAACTTTGCGGAATTTTCGGATTACTTTTTACGGGGCGCAATTTCGTGTCATCACTTTCTTCCAAAGCCACGCCGGCTGTTTCCAAAATAAAATCGTAGGTATAAATCGGACAATTGTAGCGTACCGCCATCGCCAAAGCATCGCTTGAACGGCTGTCAATTTCAAATACTTCACCGTTGCGGACACATACCAATCGCGCGTAAAATACGCCGTCCAACAAATTATTGATAATAATTTCGCGCATTTCTATACCGAAAACATCCAAAGTATTTTTCAATAGATCGTGAGTCAGCGGACGGTTCGGCGATATGCGTTCAACGGCGACCGCAATCGCTTGCGCTTCGAAGGCGCCGATGATAATCGGCAAGCGCCGATTGCCGCGTTGTTCGCCCAGAATTACGGCGTAATTGTGTGTTTGTGTCATACTCGGCTGTAAGCCGATGATATCCAATGCAATTTTTTTCATAAAACTTAACAGTGTATCGATAAACGCCGCAAAGTTAATAAAATTAGGTTATTAACCTAAAAATTCTTCGGGTGTAACTTGCGTATAATTTTCAATCACTTTTATCACCGATGCAAAAGTGGCTGCTATAAATGCCGGATAAGTGGTGGTGAGTATGACGGACCGCATACCGCCGTTGAACGCTGCCATGCCGCCGCTCGGCACATCTTCAAATACGATACAGTTTTCGGGTGCAATATCGATTTGTTGCGCCGCTTTCAAAAAAGTATCGGGACTGGGTTTGCCGTGTTCTATTTCGTCGGCAGTGACGATAGCAGAAAGTAAAGCGCGTACACCGAGTTTATCCACTATCCAATCGCAATTTTTCCGGATTGACCCTGTCGCGATGGCTATCGGAATACCCATCGCGCGCGCTTTTTCCATAAAAGGCACTAAACCTTTTACGGGTGCAAAATGAGGCGCGAAATACTGCCGATAACGCGCTTCTTTGTGCAAACCGAAATTTTCGAGTTCTTCATCGGAAGCATCTCTGTTAAAAAAACGGCGATAGGCTTCTCTGTTATTACCGTAAGCCTTGAATTGTACTTCGTGAAGCGTGCAGTAAATACCGCGTTCGGCTAAAACCGCTTGCCATGCCAATTCGTGGTAATGCATATTATCCACTATAGTGCCGTCCATGTCTAAAATAAATCCTAAATTCATTTCGATATTGATTTTGCGGATATTGTTTTAAGAAAATAATTTTGAAAATTAATTACTACTTTATTAAAATTTAATTCCTAAGAATCACAAAACTAATATTTTTAAACAAAAACTGTCGTCCGAGTGTTACAATTTTTTAGACAATCAAATTCAGTTACCTGTTTATTTCTCTGAAAAAATACGTGTGATTTAATTATTTTTTATATCTTTGCTCTCTTATATTTTCCAACGGATATCTTAAACGCGATGCCAACTCCTTCTTCCGACGAATATATTATAGATTTGCTCCGCCATCGGGACACGAAAGGTGTGAGTCTGATGTATGATAAATATGCTTCCGCGCTATTGGGTGTCGTGTTGCGTGTTGTACAGTCCAAAGAAATTGCAGAAGAAGTTTTGCAAGATGTCTTTTCTAAGTCATGGCGTAACTTCGAGAGTTTCGATACGTCTAAAGGAAAACTTTTTACTTGGTTGATAAATATAGCTCGGAACGCTGCAATTGATGCCACCCGATCAAAAGGTTTCAATAGGAAAAACCAAAGTATCGAAAATGTCGTAAATAGTATAGACGAACAATACCAGACAATTACTAATCCGGATACAATGGATGTGCGCTTTTTGGCACAAAAACTGTCGTCAGATCAGTATGCGCTCATAGATTTAATTTATTTTAAAGGTTTTACGCAAGCCGAGGCATCCGAAGAACTGAATATACCGTTAGGTACAGTAAAAACGCGCGTTCGTACCGCGATAAATGTACTGAGAACACTGTTTTAAAAGTATGAAGTATGAAGTATGAAGTTTAAAATCATTAAAGCTTATAGACCATAATTCATAAACTCTACTTCATAATTTATAATTTTTTAAAGCTGTTTCAGCAATTACTATGACTGTTCAAGATCTTATAGAATCAGGTTACATAGAGTTATACGTCATGGGTGCGCTTCCTGAGGAGGAAAGTATTCATCTGGAACGTATGGCTGCATCGTATCCGGAAGTAAGAGCGGAAATAGAAAAAGTAGAAGCTGCTTTGCACGGGTTGGCTATTAAGCAAGCTGTTACCCCGCGCCCTTCTTTGAAAGCCGAAATTTTAGAAAATATAGGTGACGGAAATGCAGAAACATACACAACCGGTAATAATTCGGTACACTCGATACCGGTAGCACCTGCAAAACCGACGTTGAATTTGGCCCAAGTTCTGCCGTATATGCTGTCATTGATTTTAGGTACGACAGCTTTTTATTTTTATAGCGAGAGAAACAAAACTCAAACAGAACAATCAGCTTGTGCTGTTTCGGATAAAACCAAGCAAGAAGAAATTGCGCGCTTGAATCATACTATAGATATTTTGCGCGACCCGAACACTAAATTCGTACAATTGAAAGGTTTAAAACTTTCGCCGCAAGCTAAAGTAATGGTATACTGGAACAAAACCACGAAAGAAACTTTCTTGAACATAGCCGATTTGCCGCAACCGCCATCGGATAAACAATATCAACTTTGGGCAATCGTGAATACGAAACCCGTCGATGCCGGCGTTTTCGATCTGGATTTTCAGAAAGTACAACGCATGAAAGATTTCGATGCTGCCGAAGCATTTGCTGTTACTCTGGAACAAAAAGGCGGAAGCCAAGCACCCAATTTAGATAAAATGTACGCTATGGGCGCGCTTTAAAAAATTGCCTCCGAAAGATAACCACTATGGTGAAGTGTTTTTTTATGTTTTTTTTATGTTTTTCCGCAACCGCATTTGCGCAAACTGCCCATATAATATTGCGCGAAGCCGATGCGCGATACACCGATAAAAATTACGAGGAAGCCGAAAAAAAATACGCTGAAGCCGCCAAATCGGACCAGAGCGGTAAAGCTCAATACAACGCCGGCAATGCCGACTTCGAACAACAACATTATGACGATGCAGTGAAAAATTACGAAGACGCCATTGAACGCAGCTCAGACAATATCAAATCGCGCGCCTTGTACAACTTAGGCAATGCGCAATTAGCAAAAAATGAATTCGATAAAGCCGTAGAAGCCTACAAAAATGCGTTGCGCATCCGACCGAATGATGCCGATACCAAAAAAAATTTAGCTTTCGCTAAAAAGCAACAACAACAACAACAACAACAAAAAAACAAAGACGATAAAGAAAAAAACGATAAACAAAATAAAAATCCGCAACAAAAAGACAAAACGGGCGATAAAAACAATCCGCAATCGCAAAAAAATAATGACCAACCGCAAAACGGGAATAATCAAGACTCGAAAAATCAACAAAAAAATCCGTCTCAAAACCCGAATGTTAATCCGCAATCGTCAACCGACAATCAACAACCCGCAACAATGAACAAGGACGAAGCCAACCGAATGTTGCGCATCATGGATGACGAAGAACGAAAAGTTCAGGCGCGCCAAATGAAAAAAAACGGCAAACCGGAGTTCGTACGACCGAAAAAGGACTGGTAAGTTTTTTCGTAAAAAATTCCCTGAAAAAGGTTGTGTCTAAAATCCCCTAATAAAATCGTAACTTTGTTTTTTTTTGCGATAATCGGAAAGCACTTTACCGATGTTGAACGTTTAAACATATTATATTTTGCCGGAAATAATTTCTAAATCAGATATACGCGCCCTGTCATTGCCGCAACTCACGGAAAGCATCACCGGGTTGGGTGAAAAAAAGTTTCGTGCCTCACAAATTCACGATTGGCTCTGGAAAAAATCGGCTGTATCGTTCGGGGAAATGACAAATATTTCCAACGAATTGCGAATGCAGTTGGAAACCAATTTCATCATCAACACCATCGCCGAAGATAAAATACAGAAAAGTTTCGACGGCACACTCAAAGCGCGTTACCGTTTGCACGACGGTTATTTTATAGAAACCGTTCTCATTCCGGTGCCTTTGGATAATCGGTTTACGGTTTGTGTATCCACGCAAGTCGGTTGCAGCCTTACGTGCAAGTTTTGCGCCACCGGACAAATGGGACGCGTTCGGAATTTGGAACCGGCGGAAATTTACGACCAAGTCGTCGCCATGAATCGTTATGCGATGTCGGTGTACAATCATCCGGTCACTAATATCGTGTATATGGGTATGGGCGAACCGTTGCTGACTTACAAAAACACTTTGGAAAGCGTAACGCGCATCAGTGAAGGCTTGACTTTTTCGCCCAAACGCATAACGGTATCCACTGCCGGTATTGCAAAAATGATAAGAAAATTGGGTGACGATGATGTTAAATTCAATCTCGCATTGTCGCTTCATGCTGCCGACGATATGAAACGCAACGAAATTATGCCCATCAACGAGCAAAATAATTTAGACGTTTTGATTGATGCGCTCGAACATTTTTACAATAAAACCCGCAACCGCATCACTTACGAATACATCGCCTTCAAAGATTTTAACGACGACCTGAATGATGCTGCACGATTAGTGCGCCTGTGCAAAAAATTTCCGGTGCGCGTGAACATTATTGAATACAACACAGTAGAAGGCTTGGATTTCGTTAAAAGCGACGACAATAAAATAGACACTTTCGCCGCTTATCTCAACGATAAAGGTATTGCAGTTACTGTCCGCAAATCGCGCGGAAAAGATATTGATGCCGCTTGCGGACAATTAGCGAATAAATAGATTTCATACCTCATTCTTCTGAAATCATACTTAATCAAATTTAAAACACGAATCTATGACACGTACACGCAAAATATTGTTTTTTCCGGCAATGGCACTTTGTTTTGCCGGTACTTTTTATGTTATACAATGTCGTCCGAAAGCGGACGATAATAAAACGACGATTACAACTTCACCCGCTACCACTCTTGCAATTGATACACTCTCGGAGTCGGCAGCAACTACATTAAGAAACGATTCCGTTATGCCGCGTAGCGGTATTGTGGCGAAAAATATTTCCGCGCTCGTGGATACTTTATTTGTCGGTGTAGACTCGGAGGGTATTACATATTTGGGTGCAAAAAAACCGGGTGTTGATTTCCTGCGCCGGCAATTGATAGATTCTCTAATAACTTTGAAAAAGCAAACCGGAAAATATCCGAATAAAATTAAAGTGCGTACGCGCGGCGACGTGTTGATGGGTGCGCGCGGTGCAGTACAAGATGTGATACAGGAAGCAAAAGACAGTTTAAAAATAAAATAAGATTTACATATTTATCGGAAATTAAATCCGAAATACGGCTTATTCCGTAAATTTATTTCAATAATTGAAACTGTTTTTCAGTTTACACAGAATGATGCCGAAAATCTGTAAAAAAGAGTAAGCCGCGATTACCGAAAAGCGCACGAGTAGGTATAGTTTTTTAAAATTTATTAAAATGAAACGTTTTTTACAAACACTTTTACTTTTTATCGCTCTTTTGAGCGTGCAAACAGGTTTTTCGGCTGCTGTTATTCACCACTACGGAACCGAACTTTCAAGCACGGCACCTGCCATTGATCTCGCCACTTTCAAAGTAAAAGACTATGAATTGATGACGGGAAAAAAAATGACATTCAAGGAAAAGATTGTTTTTTATTTTGCCAAACGCGCTTTGGCGCATGTTTCAAAAACCGTTGATGCCGATACTTTGCAAAAAAAAGTCGGTATGGATTTGAGCGATTTTAGTTTAGGAGGTTTTTTATTAGGCTTGCTTTTCAGTTTATTGGGCGTTTTGGTTGCACTTTTGTTCGGCGGTAATGCTGTTAAATGGGCTTGGCGCGGATTTTTGGTAGGTCTTCTGATAACGTTGCTTTATTATGTTTTCAAAAAATAATTTATACGATCTCCTTATTAACGTGAGTTCGGAGATTTTTCAGTATAAAATGCAACTCTTTTCGCTCCGTTCTCCATTCTTCGGCGCGGAGAAGCCGAGAATTTCTAGAAAAGAGTTGCGTTTTATATTTCTGTTGGGTGTGGTTTAATGTAAAAATCTACGAACTCACGTTTATTATATTAAAAAGCAAATCGGAATAACAAAAACAGCGATGAACGATATTTTTTTACCGAAAATACGGTAATTAAAAACTTGTTCATCGCTGTTTTTGTTAATTCTATTTTTGTTTTATAAATTCAATAATCAATTATGCACACCATTAAAATTGCAAAAACACAACACAACGTCCATGAATTTTTCAAAAATCGTTGGAGCCCACTTAGCTATTCCGGCCAACCTTTGCACGATGAGGATATAATTACATTGATTGAAGCCGCAAGTTGGTCGTTCAGCAGTAATAATATACAACCTTGGCGGTTTATTTACGCACTTAAAGGCTCCGAAATTTTTCAAAAAATTTTGGATACTTTAATGCCCGGCAATATAACTTGGGCAAAAAACGC
This sequence comes from Chitinophagales bacterium, assembly GCA_038226035.1. Lineage (GTDB taxonomy): Bacteria > Bacteroidota > Bacteroidia > Chitinophagales > Saprospiraceae > JAAFJT01. The sequence continues at coordinate 90,322 of JBBRQS010000003.1, forward strand.
CGCAGCTTTTGTAGTCGGTATTACTAAAACTAATTTGGATAAAGAAGGAAACCCGCCAAACGGTGCTGCGGAAATGGATTTAGGTTCTGCCTATATGCTGCTGATATTACAAGCACTGACGATGAAAATTTATGCGCATCCGATGGGTGGTTTCGATAAAACAAAACTTTCAACTATCTTTGAACTTGACCAATATTTAAAACCGATGGTGGTCATTGCATTGGGTTATTTAGATGTAGCCGAAAAACTCAACGAGCCTTATCTCACCAGAGAATTATCGCCGCGTATGCGCAAACCTTTGAGCGAAATAATATTAAAGAAATAATCCGGAAATGCTGCAAACCACTAAAATTACAATTCTCGGTGCCGGTCCTGCCGGTGCCTGTGCGGCTTTAAAATTAAATAAATTAGGGATTGACGTGGTGTTGATAGATAAAGCACAATTTCCGCGCGATAAAATTTGCGGCGACGGCATTAGTCACCGCGTCGTAGATATTATGAAGCGTTGGCTGTATCCTGAACTTTACGAAAGGTTTTGCGCCGAAAAAAATATTCAACTCGACTCGTGGGGTTTGCGCGTGGAAGGTACGCGCGAAAACAGTTTCGAAATCGGTTATCGCGCCGATTACGATATGCAGCACGACGCACCACCCGGATTTATTTGTAAACGCATTTGGTTCGATAATTTTTTGGTAGAAGAAGTTCGCACAGCACCGCGCATTAAATTTTACGAAAATACAGAAATTTCTCATTTTGAAAAACACGGCGATGTCTGGCATTTATCGGATAAGTCGGGCGATTTTCAATTAGAAACGTCTTTATTAATTGTTGCTGATGGTGCGCAATCGCGGTTTGCGCGCAAAATTGCAGGTATCAGCATTGATCCGAAACATTACATGGCGAGCGTGAAGGCTTACTATAAAAATATTTCCGGTTTCCGGCGCGAACACTTGCTCGAATTTTATTTTCTGGATACTTTTTTACCCGGCTATTTCTGGATTTTTCCATTGCCGAACGGCGAAGCGAATGTCGGCATAGCAATTGTTGCCGAAACGGTGCAAAAGCGGAAACTCAATTTGCATAAATGTTTGCAGGAAGTCATTGAGTCCGAAAAATTTCGCACACGTTTTGCCGATGCACAACTTATCGGCGATGTACAAGGTTTCGGTTTACCGTTGGCAAGTAAAAAAAGGAATTTATCCGGCGATGCTTATATGCTCACAGGCGATGCGGGTAGTTTGATTGATCCGCTCGCAGGCGAAGGTATTGCGAACGCAATGTTGTCCGGTGTCGTTGCGGCAGAACAAGCGGCAGTGTGTATTCGGGAAAATAATTTTTCGGCATCCAAACTCAAAGACTACGATACACGCATTTATCGTATTCGCGGGCAGGAGTTTCAATTCGGTTATTGGTTGCAAAGACGATTTAAAAGTCAAAGATTTTTTAACAGCTTAGCTTGGTTCGTGAATCGGAATAAACAATTAGCGCGCACCTTAGCATTTGCTTTCAATGATGTGAATTTAACAAAACAATTGAGGAGTCCGGCGTATTGGTGGAAAGTATTGCGAAATAAAGCATAAACACGAAATAGTTTCATCGTGGTCTCGACAGGAATCGAACCTGTATCTAAAGTTTAGGAAACTTCTATTCTATCCGTTGAACTACGAAACCGGAGGATTTGCGATTTTGGGTTTTCGATTTAAAAAAATATTTTTTTTGAAATTCTAATATCCCGTTCCAAAAAAAATCCAAAATCTAAAATCCAAAATCGTAAATTATGTGGTCTCTATAGGAATCGAACCTATATCTTGGGTTTCGGAAACCCACGCTCTATCCGTTGAACTAAGAGACCTGTTTTTATTTCCGGTGCAAAAGTATAATTTTTTCTGAGGCTAAACAAATATAAATGCAATAAGAAATCTTTTTGTATTTGAATAATTGTTTAAATTTGTGAAAATTTCGAGTACTGGATAATTCGGTTTTATCTTTTTGCTCACTTGAATAAAAATTTATAAATGCTCACCAAAGATTTCTATAATATAATTGATAAAGAACTTGAACAAATCATCGTAGAAAATAAAAACGATGAATTTATTAAGAAATATCACAAGTCAGTTGATAATCAGAAATCGTATGCGTTGTTGATTTGGTTTTTGCAATTTTACAGAAAAGCAAACGGTTATTTTAATTCTATAACGGACGGTAATAATGATAAATCTTGCGATATAGTTTTTGAGCGGCAAAACAATAAAGGCGAAAAAATATTTTATATTGTTCAATCAAAATGGAACAATGCTGCTAATGCCGAAAAAGAAACGAGCAGAGACGAAATATTGAAAGCATTAATCGAATTTAATACAATACTAAGAAGTGAAAAACTCAATGTCAATGAAAAATTAACAGAGCGTTTAAAGGAATTAGATGTTCACTTAAAAGCAAATGGTGAAGTGAAATTTATTTTTCTTTCGTTAGCAAATTACAAAGGTGGTGCGGATGACGATGTAAAAGCATTCATTAAGAGCCACCCTAAAACCCAATTTGAAGTAGTTGACATCGAAAGATTGAAATCGGATTATATTGATAGAAATTACAAAGATATTTCGCCGATTAATCCTTTAGAAAAACAAGAAAATGCTGAAACATCACCCATATCACTACTCATTGAACGCTTGAATAAAAATGGTGGCAATATCATTAAAATTGAAAAACCATTTGACGCTTATATTTTTCTCTTGCGTCCGAAAATGATTCACGAACTTTTTGAAAAATTTAATTTTGGTTTGTTTTTCAAAAACGTCAGAAACCCTTTATTGGAATCACAGTTCAATGAGCAAATTGAAAAAACGGCGATAGACAATCCTGCTTTCTTTTGGTATTATAACAATGGTATCACTGGCATCACAAGATTTATGCCTGATGAAATTAGAAATGAAGCGGTTAGTATTCCATTAACCGGTCTGCAAATTATTAACGGTGCGCAAACTGTTTACGCCATTTATCGCGCTTACGAAAATGCAAGTGAGGTTAAACGTTTAGAACTTGATACACAAATGCTTGTTTCGTTAAGATTATTTCAATCCGGCGGAACGGATTTTGATCTTAACGTAACCCGTTTCACCAATTCACAAAATCCCGTTACCGACAGAGATTTCCACGCGAACGACGAAGTTCAGATTCGTTTGCAGGAAGAATCTTTTAATACTAAGGTGTGGTATGAGAAAAGGAGAGATGAGTTTAGAGTTTTGCCTGGTGAAGTTGAGGTTGTGTCGAATGAAATCTTTGCGATGCAGTATTTAGCCTATCAGTTACAAGATCCACTATCTGTTTATAAAAATAATTCTCGAAATAATATTAATTTCATCTCAATCAAAGAAAATGAACGAGGACTATATGAAAAGATATTCAATGAGAAAACTATTTTTGTAGATATGCTTTGTGCCCATTATGTCTACAAGATGGCTTTACAGGCTAAAATAGAATTAGCTTACGGATATTTTTATCTGGGGCTAATAAAATTAGTTTTAACTAAATATTTTATTTTAAAGCATAAAGACCAAAAAAATATTGATAAAATTAATGTGAACATTAAATTAATTGATCTTTGGGATAAAAAGGATACTAATTTAATTTTTAAAACTTTCCATTTTATAGCTCATTTATTTGATCAAGAAAAAATGGAATACAAAAATCAAAATCATATAAGTGGAGCTATTACTGATTTAAGGGATTTAGAAATTGTCTTTTCTATTCTAAAGAAAAAAATAGAATCTTCAAATATTCCAATTGAACAAATCGAAAGCATCCAACTCTAAAACAAAAGCGGCTTAACTCAATTTCGAGTTAAGCCGCTTTTGTTTTTCAAACTTCACCAATACCTTCTAATACGCCCGAATACAATTTTACTTTTTTATCGCGTATCCACCAACGCAATAATATCGGATTAATGAACAAATCGCTCATTAAAGCGGTAACGAGGGTGACGGCGATAATTTTGCCGATAGTAACGGAGGGTGGATGAATGGAAAAAATCATAACCAAAAATCCGAAAAATAAAATAATAGTTGTGATGCACACCGGTTTACCGGTTTCTATGAGTGTAGTGTGCAAAGCTTCATCAACGGTTTCGCCTTTGCCGCGATTGATGTTGAACGTACTTAAAAAATGTATCGTATCATCAATCGCAATGCCGAACACGACGGTAAATATCATGGAAATGCCGGCATCAAGCGGAACGCCCATGTAACCGACCAAGGCACCCGCAAATATCAACGGGAATAAATTAGGAATCAGGAAAATAAAAATCATGCGCACGTTGCGGAGCATAAACGCCATAAGCAGCGCAATGAGACCGACTTCCCAAAAAATACCTTCCACTAAATCGGAACGCACGTACATGGCGTTTTTGTCTATGATATAACCGGTACCGGTACGGCGGAACGTAGCAATATTTTTATCGGTGTTAGCGGCTATCCAAGCATCAATTTTATCGCCGACTGCCATCACTGAATCGGCTCCCAAATCGAGAATGCGCGTGGCAATGCGCGCTTTGGTTCCGTCTTTTGATTGTAGAATATTAGCAGTCGCTTTCGGCAATTTTTCAGCCATGCGTTTGAATTCGTTGAATTGCAGCGAATCGTCGGGCAATTTGTACGCTTCGGCGCGATTGCTGTTGTTCATTAGGTTCAAACTTTTATAGATAATCGTCGGCGAAGTCACCGAGCGAATAGCGGGTTGTGCCGACAAATAATTTTCTACTTTTTCTACTTGTTTCAAGACTTCTAAATTATCGATATGCCGACCATTTTCAGCAAACACGGCGTATTCGAGCGGACGAAAGCCGGCAAAAACTTTTTCAAAAAAGCTGAAGTCTTCCGTAATTTTTTGTCCGCGCGGCATATTACCCATAATATTATAGTTGGTCGTGATGCGGGTAGTGCCGTAAATGCAAATCCCTAAAATCGCAATAGCTACTACGGCAATTGTGCGTGCGCGCGTTTTTGTGAATTGATACACCCATTCCATAAATTTTTCGATATACGCTGCACCGCTTGACGCTTGTTGCAGTTGTTCGGCGGAAAAATACGGCAACACTGCGGTTGTAAAAAGCAATACGGTTACGTAGGCTACCATAACACCGACGGCAGCATTAATACCGAAATCCTGAATCGGCGTGATGCGACTGGTGACCAATGTAGCAAAGCCGACCGCAGTTGTAACGGCGGTCATTAAAGTTGCCAAGCCGATTTCTTTTACCGTGCGCGCAATCGCTTCATCTTTTGTATGCCCGAACCGGAGTTCATCAATGTACTTGGAAAGCATGTGGATAAAATCGGAAGTGCCGATAATTACCATTAACACCGGATACAAAGCTGCCATCGCGCTTAATTCACGTCCCCACAAACCAAGAATACCAAAGAAAAACAGCATCGAAAAACCGATTGACAGCAAGGCTAAAACCATGGTGCGCCACCGGCGGAACAAAACAATGATGATCAAGGCGACCAAAACGGCAGCAACGGCTGTTGATACCGCGACTTCGCGTTTTTCCATCCAGACTAATTCTTTCTGGAAATTAGCGCGACCGAGATAATGATATTCCGAAAAATTAAAAGTACGCATCAACGAATCCAAGCCTTGCATCATCACTTCCGATTCGGGTAACGATAAACGATCTTTGGTTTTCAGGAAAAGTACGGTAGAGGAAGCATCTTCGGAAATAAAATTTTTCACGAAGCGCGGATCGTGTGTAATGCGTTGTTTGTCTTCTTCGTACCGCGACGTATCTTCGATATGCAGAACGGGAATGGCGGAAACACCTAAAAAAGTTTTTACGGGCAATTGAATTTTCGTCAGCGATTGGTCGTCGTGCACATACGGTAATGCAACGGCGGCTTCGGTGAGTGAATCGAATTTTCTTAAAAAATTTTGCTCGAAAATATTGCCTTTATTACCTACACCAACCAAAAGAAAATTATCATCGGTTTCAAAATTTTTTATAAAAGATTGAAAAAACTGCAAATCCGGATCTCCCTGCGGAAAATATTGCTCAAAATCAAAAGAAAAATGAAGCGTTGAAATAAAATAAATCGAAGCAAAAAAAGCTGCCGCGAAAAAAACGATAATTTGTTTGCGCCAACGGATAAAATGATCAACCATAATATTTTTGTCCTATGATTTGGAAAATACACTGCTTAAATGATTTCTAAGAGAAAAAAGTTCACTGATTGCTAAAAACAAAGTAGTTTAGCGACTTGTTTCAAAACGATTTATCATGCTGGCATTATTCAGGACAAATCAACTTTTCGGGAATATTTTATTGTTGCTCTACTTGTGTATAGTTCGGTTGAGTATTTTCATACATTCAGGTACTTTATCTGTCGGCAGTCACGGTTTACTATCGGGGTGGTTGTACAATGAATTGCCGCCGCAAAGCAAAGCCGCACAATTTACTGCCTTATTTTTAGTTTTTTTTCAAGCCGCTTTCATCAATATTATCGTCATAAAATTTCGTCTCGCGCGCGAAGCCACGCTCTTACCGGGATTATTCTATTGCTTGTTGTCGAGTATTATACCGGATTTTATGACGCTCTCGACGGTACTTTTGAGCAATACTTTTTTGATACTCTCTGTATATTATATGCTTGATGTATATAAAGGTAATTCTTCTGTAACGGGTACGGTGTTCGATATTGGTTTTTGGTTGGGTTTGGCAAGTTTGTTTAATTATTCCTTTATTCTACTGATTATCTGGGCGATAATCGGTTTATCCATTATGCTCGGAGCGCGTTTTCGAGATATTCTGATTTTACTTTTGGGTTTTATTTTACCGTTTTTTTTATTGGGCGTGTATTTGTTTTGGTATGATAAACTGCCGCTTTTTTTTACGAATTTTTACTCGAATTTCGGTTGGACAAGTTTTACGCCCCAGACGAGCAACACCACTTATATTAAATTGGCGGTGATGGGTGTACTCATTTTGACGAGTGTATTCTTGAGTGGGATTTTATTTGCACAAAAAACACTGTCCGTACAAAAGTTTTTTACCATCTTGTACGTATTGATGCTGATTAGCGGCTTAACGATATTAGTAGTACCACATCTGGGTTTGGATCATTTATTGGTAGTGGTATTGCCGCTCAGTATTTTCATAGCTTTTTTGTTCCAACGTTTGTCGTCCGGAATTGCAGAGGCTTTGCATTTTGCATTAGTTGCCGTTACACTCGTTTTGCAGTTTGAATATTTGTTAGTTTAAAAGACGTTGGACGTTGGATAAGTTTAATTTTTCCAATCTCCACCGTCAAAAATTAAATTCCACCGTCAAAAAATTCAAAAACTAATTTTCCGGCTTGCGCACCACCATACCCGTTAAAGTCAAAATAGTTTCCGATGGAATGGTGTTGGCTACGACGGTAATGTATTTTATTTGCTTATCGTATTTGCCTTCCGTATTAAAATTAATAGAGAGCTCATTTTTTTCGTTCGGTTGAATCGGTGCTTTGTTCCAGGTCGGTACCGTGCAACCGCAAGTGGTGCGAATATCGGAAATCAGAAGCGGTGCTTTTCCGGTATTTTTATATTTATAAACGTGTTTTACTTGATCACCTTTTTTTACGGTGCCGAAATCGTAAACAGTTTCTTCAAATTCTATTTTTGCAGCAGCAGCAGAATCAATAGCTTCGCCGGAAACGGGCATACGGATAATATCCGCGTTGCGGGTTTTATCGTCCAAACGAATTTCTTGTAAACCATTATCTTTTTTTTCGGTACTATTTGCACACGAAACAACCAACGCTGTTGTAAGTATAAGAAAGATATATAAATTTCTGTTAGCCATTATTTTTATTTTTACCTGCATTTCCCAAAACCATTTCCCAAAACATTCAGCACTAGGCTTTAAAACTTAAAACCGCGCCGTTATGCCGCCCAAAATATTCATTCCGTAATTCGGATAATACTGCCAACGTTCGCGTTTAATGTTGAGTAAATTGTTGATGTCCAAGAAAGCGCCGATATTTTTTAAAAACCAATATTCACCGCCGATATTAATGTCGAACAAGCCGTCTAATCGTTGTGCAATGCCTTTATTATCGCGCACATTTACACCATTTTGCACAAACAATGCTGCTTTCAGAATCGCTTTTTGGTCGCCTACTTCATAAGCGGTGTATTTTCCGGACAAATTCACATCCAAAGACGGTAAACCCCATGCGGCTTTTTCGCGTGTAAGCGTGTAAACATTTTGGCTGAGTGTACCGATGATTTCCAATTTTTCTATCGGACGATACGACGCCGAACCGCGAATATTAAAAATATTCACTGTGTCGTACAACACATTAAATCGGCGGAAATGATCCGTTGAATCGGATAAATACAACGCCAAATTATTATTATTACTGTAACCGACCTGCGCCGAATAATTTAAATTCGCTATTTCGCCTTTTATGCCGCCGTAGTATTCGGTGCGTTCCGTATTTTTTAGCTTGGTTTGAGAAAAAATATACGGATTATAATTCGTGAGTTGGCGGAAAGTATTTTTGGTTAAATCGCCTTTCCAACCCGCAAAAACGGAGAGTTGTTGTCCGGCAATTTTATAAGACGCTTCAATATCCGGTTTCGGATAAAATACGTCATTCGATGAAATTAAATTTGCACCCACACGTACACTCAACTCGTCGGTTTTATAAGTAAAACTCGGTTGAAAATAAATATTATTCAAACTCTGCGTTTTACCGCCCGTCGAATCGAAAGAAGTAAACTCGGTTCGCAATACCGCCGTTAACGGGAATTTTTCGGAAAACCATTTTGTTCCTTCCAAACGCACATTGAAGTCTGTTTCTTGTGCACCGAAATTATCATTCAGTTTATAAAAATTAGCACCTACGCCGTAATTAATATCCGCCACCGTGCGCGCCGAATTATACGCTTTGGTGCCGGCGTAAAAAGTATTGAAATTTTGTTTCGATGATTCTTTTGTTTCAACCGGATATTTTAAATGATCGTAGCCGTAATAATTACGAACATCGGTGTTATAACCTAATGTACCGTCAACAGCTAAACCCAAATCTTTGGCGAAAAAAGTACCGTTGCCTTCTAAATTCAAGTTAGAAAAACTTTGATTCGCAATCGTGGCATTGTCCATTGCAAAATATTTGACTTTGCCGCCCAAAATAAAATTTCCGGGATCATTGTAACGGTAATTCAACTCTCCGTAAGGCGAATTGGGAAAACCGTAACCGATTTTGGCGTAACCGTTGTAACCCGGCTCCGTTTTTTTTATGGCAATAGCAATCGGACGCATCTTCGGAGGTTGATATTGCACGGCAATAACTTTATCCGGCACTGAATACGTTTGTGCTTTTGTAGTCGTATCAATGAGCGGTAAAATCGGATTCATTTTTATTTTTTCCGATTCAATCAAACGCGCATCAAAATTTTTAATGACATCTTGAGATTGATCATTAATACCGCCAGCCGGTTTTTGTGCGAAGACCGTATTAACTCCAACTAAGACTACAAAAACTGTAAGATAATATAAGCGGGTCATGTTTTGTAATTAATAATTAATAATTAAAAATGAAGTAACAATGGAATTAATTGCGAATTACGAAATACGGCACATGAAATTTGTAATTCGTAATTCGCAATTACCCTAATTATTTCCGTCATTCTTTTCCATATCCAAAGAATTGGAGGTTGACGGTTTATCTTTCGTTAAACGGCTTTTTACTTTTTCTTTAGCTTCCAAATTCGCTAATTTTTGTTTAGCTTCGGCTACAATATCCGGAAAACCTTTTACCCCCGAAATAACGGATTCTAAAGCGGCGCGCGCGCTGAACAAATCATTTTTTTCGGCATAAATATCTGCCTGCAAAATAACGCATCTTGCCGTCCAATTGTCGTAAGGATTATTTTGTGAGGCTTTGTCCGCTTTGGCAAGCGCGGCATCCAAGTTACGTTTTTTGTACTCCAATGCCGCTTCCAAATAAAGTGCTTCGTAGTATTGTTCGTCTTTGTTGGTGCTTTTACTGATAGCAATTTGCAAATCGCTTTGTGCTTCATCTAAACTGTTTTTATCGAAAGCGATTTTACCTAAATAAAAATTTGCAGTAGATATTTGTTCGCTCGTCGCCAAAGTATTGCCGGCAACTTTTGAGGCATAAACAGCTACTTGATCCGGTTTATTGAGTCGGTAAGCACTGCGCATGGCACCGAGTTCGGCTTCAAAACGTTTATCGTCGGTGGTAGCGGCTTTATCCAACTTACTGTACAAATCAAAAGATTTTACGAAATCTTGTTTAGAGTTGTAAGCAATAATAGCCCCTTTCTCTAAAGCTTTTTCATAAAATTTACTCGGACCGCGTTGTGAAGCAGCATCATAATCGTTTAAAGCATTGGAATAATCTTTTTGTGCCGCAAATGATTCCGCACGATAATAATATGCCATTACCGTATTGGGCGAATTCGGGAAGCGACTCAAATAATTGGTAAAACCGGTAATCGCTTTCGGATAATTCGCTTGCTCGTATTGCGCTTCGGCAGAACGATAGGTAATACTGTCTTGCGTTACGTTATCAGCTTTGTAACCCGGAATAGTTTGAAGGAAAGCAAAGTATTCGTCGGGTCTGCCTAAATCGTTGACATAAATATCCTGTAACCTGTCCAATGCCGACTTCGCATCGGTGGAAGAAGGATTATTATAAAAAACTTGTTTGTAGTAAGAAGCCGCTTGGTCCGGATTGCCTTTATTCTGTGCTATAAGTCCGAGTTTTAAGAGCGCCTGTACGACCAAATCCGGTTTATTTTTGTAGTTGGTGATGAGTTGCGTCAGACTTTGTTGCGCTTTATCGAGTTGATTGATGTTCAGATACGTCGAGCCTGTTTCTAAAAGTGCAAAAGGTGCGTATTCGGAAGTGGAATAATTGTTCGCCAGCTTTTCTAAGGTAATCAATTTTTCCACGTTATTGCCTTTCAAACCTTGAATAATACCTTTCTGGTACAGGGCATACACAAATCCGGAATATTTATTTTGAATGGATTCATCGTAATAACGCAAGGCTTCGTCGTACTGATTGGATTTAAAATAACTGTCTCCCAAACGCAAAGTGGCATCGCCCAATATTTGAGTTTTTACGACATCGCTCGAAATATAATCATAGTTGGCGCGAATACCGGTTACCGTATTTTTGAAATAAGTGAGGGCGGTTTTGTAATCTTTTTCTTTCAAATAATCGTAACCCAATAAATAATTGGCGGAATAGACCGAAGATTCGGAAGGAAGAGTCGTTGAACTTTTAGCGATATTATTGAATGCCATTAAATGCCGCGTACTTGTGGCGTAATCTTTTTGCTGATTGGCTATATCGCCAAGCCAATATTCTGCTTCGCCACGCGAATTAATATCCGGTGCATCTAAGAGCGAGCGTTCAAAATAACTTTTCGCGCCGTTTAAGTCACCGGTTTTATACAATTCCATACCTTTAAACACATTTGCTTTTTGATAACTGACGCGCAATGCCGGTGATTTTTGAGTCGAGTTGTTCATCACCTTTATAGCTTCATCGAAATCGTGCGTTTGTAAAAGTGTTTCACCGAGCAAACCTTGCGCTTCGTTATAGTATTTGCTGTTGGTGTGTATCGCTTGCAGTGCATCTGATGCTTCTTGTGTCTGTTTAAGTTCGTAACACAGTTTGGCATAGTTCCAAGACGCTTCTTCTTTCGCGCCGGCATCAAAATTCATACGCGATGCGGAGGCGAAAGCTTGTTTAGCTTTATTGCGGTCGCCGAGATGCAAATAACAATCGCCGAGCAAATACATCGCGTTTTGTCCGACTGCATTATCCGAACGATTGAGGTTTTCCAAATTCGCCGCGGCATCCGCGTAATGTTGGTTGCGGTGTTGTGCCAATCCGAGTTGATAAAAATCTTCCTCTCGCATAAAGTTGTTCCCATCAGCACCTGTTTTGAGGTAACTTTCTGCGTATTTATAATCTTTTTTCTCGAAATAAGCTTGACCGATGAGTTGATTGATTTGCGGGATATTTCGGGCTTTCGGATTTTCGATAGCGCGCAAACCATAATTTATCACACTGGAGTAATCTTTTTTGGCGGCGTAAATCTGTATTATATTATACGGCACAACGGCGGCATACTGTTTCGAGTTTTGAACGCGCTGAAAACTTTTGGCGGCTTCATCTAGATTATTATCGAAAAAAGCGCACATACCATAATAGTAATTCGCCTCGTTGTAATATTTTGAACCTGTTTTCTCTTTTACTTGCGAGAAAAGCGTTTTGGCTTGCGGCAATTTTTTTTGTGTGAAAAGCGAATAACCGATTTTGAAATTCAATTCGTCGGCTACATCGCCTGACAAACTACCGGTCGGTACGCTCTGATAAAACTCTAAGGCTTTATCCGGTTTGTTCTGATTGAAATAAAAATCGCCCATCTCTAATGCGCCTTGCGCGGCGAGCGGATCGGGATAATAATTCCGGATATAATCGAGCATCAATTGTTCCCCGTTCGGTTGACCGGAACGGACTGCCGATTTCGCTAAATACAATTCGGCTTGCGCGCGCAACAAACGCGCTTCGGGTTCTGCTGCCGGACGAATTTTATTGATAGCGTAAGTAAATTCCTGCATCGCCGGACTGTACACGCCTTTGTCGTAAAAATCCATTCCGCGCTTGTAGGCAACGTTGGCTTCGGTATAAATAGTCGTTTCCTGAGCGCGAACAGCACTCACCGCAAAAAATAAAAAGATTGTAAAAAAAACAGGGAATTTGGAAATCATGTTTTCCGATTATTGAGTTTTAGTCTTGATGTTTGTTTGTTAGTTGATTCCTACGTTAGTCAGTCGGTTAAAATTTTCTCAACTAAAAAGTCTCATCAAAAAATAGATTAATTATGGATGAAATTAATTGCGAATTGTGAATTACGAATTGATAAAATAAAAAACGAAAATAAAAAACGAAAATAAAAAACGAAAATAAAAAACGAAAATAAAAAACGAAAATAAAAAACGAAAATAAAAAAAAAATTTAACATTCGAATCTCAACTTCTTTTTATCTGAAATAAAATAATTATTTAGTTTTTGCCGTATCCTTTAGGGCGTGGACATAGTATTAAACAAATATTTTAGGGCTTTCAGCCCTTTTCAAAGTAATAAGCAGCACGTAAAAAGTGCTTGAGCCCTGAAAAATCTTTTTTTTTCAGTATACCGCGCCCTAAAGTACACAGCAAATGCAAAACAGTTACAAAATAAAAACGTTAAAATTATTTTTTTATTCCGCAAAGATACGTGAAAAATATTTTTTGAGCTGAACCATCCTAAAAATTAAACAGAACGATATATAAAGCGTAATAAAAATGTCACAGAAAATAAAACAAAAAAAACAGGGTGCGATAAGATCGACACCCTGTATAACCCCAAAAAACCAAATGAAAACAATCTACATATTAACCCCTAAATGAGGAGATAAAATTCTTTTTACTATTGCTTAAACAACCAAAATTCTTTTATTGTTCAGTGCTGTTTTTTACTTACGAATATTCAGACGGCATAGTTTTTAAAAGTCACCTACAAGAATGCAAAAATTGAAAAATATTAATCAAAAAAAAATTCAAAATCACAACAAAAGGTTTTATTTCTTAAAATGCCAAATAGTTACAATTTTTTTATAAATAACACCCAATTTTCTTGCCAAAATAATTACTGTTTTTTGTAAATTTTTAAAAATTACGCGCTTCTAACTTTTTCAATCAATTCAACTTATCTTAACAAACAAGAATTCGATATGCCGAATCTTGTTCTGTTTTTCGTTAAACAAAATAATTCCTAAAAAGTTTATTACGGCAAGATACAAAACAAATTTGTATTTCAAAAAAAAAATCGTTCAACTTAAAAAGTTGAACGATTTTTTTAAACGCGACATAAAAATTCTAAGGAAATCGGCAAAAACTAATCTTCGCCCATAATGGAAATTACTTTCCAGCCCCAGTCCGCTTTTGCTTTATTATAGGATTGCAAAGCAAGCCCTCTTACGCGCTGACCATCATATAAACGGTATTTTTTCACGATGTCCGGTCCGACATAAATATTACTCGGTTTGAAAAAACCGAAATCGCGACCGTAAGGTACTTGAATCGTTTCGTCTAAAACTTGACAAATATCTTTAGGAATTTTATCTTTTTCGTAACGTGCGCCTACAACTTTCCAACCTTTCAAATCATTTTTCACTTCTTCGCGCAGTTTAAGTGCCAAAATATCGCCGACTTTCACGCGCGACAGTAAACCTTTCACGCCGTGTTTTCCGCCGATTTTTCTGTCTACGGCAAAGAAAAACAACCCGCGTTCGGCATCTACGTGCGTAACGATGGCAATTTGTTCGGGTACATCTGCCCATAAAAGTGCGTCGGCACGTCCGGCAAAACGGGTATACAACATTTTATTATTGCCCGTAGAGCGGATTAAATCGCTCTTGTACCAATCTTCGTCAGTCAAATCGAACGCATCGTCGCGTTTATTTTTGGTTTTTTTAATTTTATCTTTTTTATCTCTAGATTTTTCAATCGTTTCTATTTCCGCTTTAGCTTCCGGGTACATCCGTATTTTTGCCAGCAAATGCGCAAACGCTTCGCGTACATGAATTGCCAATTCGCCTTGTGTCGGCAACAAAAAGGCTTTGCAATAACTTGCGAGTGCTTCTTGATCCCGATTTTCAATCGCAAAACATTCCGCCAAAGATGCCCACGCCCAAAATTGGTTATTTTCCCGTTTCAGTAAATGCACCAACTCCATTTGTACGCGCTGCGTTTTTCCCAATTTCGCCATCAAGAGCGAACGGACATAAGGCAGCCATGTATTGCGCGGCAACCTTTCGAAAACGCTTTCCAATTGCGGTAAAAAATCGAGTGCGTATTGTTTAGCTCTCGATACCGTTTCCGCATCTTTACTGTCCAAAGATTTCATCAATACGCGGCTGTAAGTCAGGAACGCGCGTTCACACAAACTCGGAATAACGGAATTATTGGAAGTTTTAAACGGTTTGTAATCTTCTTCTCTGAAATGTTCGAAGTTCCAACCGTGCAAGAAATCCAAGAGATGCACACCTTGAACGTCTTTGAAATAAAGCGCGATGCGCAACATTTGTGCGTGCAGATTACTCGGACCTAAAATTTCAAATCGTTTATAAATATCGAAACATTTGTTCACCAAATCCACATCCGGATCGCTTTGCGGTGTCAGTTCGGCGAGCAAACGGTAAAGACACCAACCGACGTTTACATACGCCACTTTGTAATCTTTTATCGTTTTTAAAATTTCTTCATAAATAGCCAGCGCTTCCAGATTTTTTCCGGATTTACTGAGTTTATTCGCTTCCTGCATCCGCGCAAACTCCGGATGTATACGGCGTTGATATTCTTTAAAAGCTTCGTGCTGCGGATCTTCTTCCGGCAATTGTAAAGCATAATACTGCCCGTACCATTCGATGGCACCGTCGGAATTACCCGATTCGTGGGCATCTACCATTTTGCGATAATAAACTTGCGCTGCAGCCTGCTTGACTTCTACATCTTCGGGTAATTTTTCAAGGGCTTTTTGCACTTTTTTAAGTGCGTCTTCAGTTTTACCGGCTTCTAATAGGGTTTGCACTCCTTCTACTGAGTTCATAGTTATGCTTAATAATTTAAAATTTGGTATAAAAAAAGCGTTTAATCGTGAGTTAAGTTAGAAAAAGAAAAAGATCTTTTCCGTAAAAATCAAACGCATTTTCGAGTAAGTTTACTTAATTCAATATTCGGACAAATATAAATCATTCTTTCGGAAATAGAAATCTTTTTGCGCTTTGTAATAAAAAAAGTTAAAAAAATTAATATGAGTCTGTGATTTAAATCGAAAATTTAATTTGACGGTGCGCTGTATCTCTATTTACAAAGGTCTATAAAATTCGGACAAAGGTTGCATTCAATGTCTATGCATCTTGATTCAATGCTGACTTATACACAATAGAACAAGTTTTTTGACTGATAGTTATTTGATTTTTTAAAAAAACATCTACTTTTACCGTTCTGTACAATCAAAACATCAAAATGAAAATTTTGTTAATTACGATTTTTTTTGCCCTTGCACACTTTATTATGGATGCTCAGAAAAATTTACCGGTCTATACCGGTACGGATTTAGGCTTGACATATACACCCGAATTTTCTTTCTTCAGAATTTACGCACCGAGTGCCGTAAATGTTTCGTTAAACTTCTATAAAAATGGTTTGCCGGATAAAAATACCGCGGCAAATGATCTAATTGAAAAGGTGATAATGGAAAAAGCAGAAGATGGTACTTGGATTTACCGCGCTGCGGGCAACAGAAAAGGTCAGTTTTATACTTTTCAAGTTACGCAACCCAACAGCATGATAAACGTCGAGGTGCCGGACCCCTACTCGAAAGCGGTCGGTGTAAATGGTTTGCGCGCTGCCGTAATTGATATGAAAGATACGGAACCGACGGACGTCGGATTTCAAATTTCGGATGTCGGAAAAAATCCGGTACCCGAAATTCGAAATCCGACAGATGCTGTGGTATACGAGTTGCACGTGCGCGATGCTTCGATTGCCACTCATTCGGGCATAAAAAATAAAGGGAAATTTTTGGGGCTTACTGAAACGCATACAAAAAATATTGCCGGATTGAGTACAGGCTTAGACCATATTAAAGAACTCGGCGTAACACATGTGCATTTGTTGCCGTGTTTCGACTATTACACAGTGGATGAAACAAAATGTGCCGACCCTAATTATAAAAAATATAATTGGGGTTACGATCCAATGAATTATAATGTGCCCGAAGGTTCGTACTCGACCGATCCGTATGATCCCGTTACGCGCATCAAAGAATTTAAAACGCTGATTCAAGCGATGCACGCCAAAGGTTTGCGCGTTGTAATGGATGTCGTTTACAATCATACGATGTTTGGAGAAGAATCGAATTTCAATCAAATAGAGCCGCATTATTATTACCGGTTTTTGCCGGACGGTACGTTTGCTAACGGTTCGGGTTGCAAAAACGAAACGGCTTCGGAAGCACCGATGATGCGGAAATTTATGGTAGAAAGCACGGCGTATTGGGTAAAAGAATACGGTATTGATGGTTTCCGCTTCGATTTAATGGGTTTGCACGATATAGAAACCATGAATTTAATTTCTAAAACCTTGCACGACATCAAACCCGATATTCTTTTATACGGTGAAGGCTGGACGGCAGGTGACACACCGCTTCAATTGGAGCAACGCGCCGTAAAAGCGCACGTACCGCAATTGGATCGCATCGCCGCTTTTTCCGATGATATGCGCGACGGTATTAAAGGTTCCGTTTTCGACGGACGTGATAAAGGTTTCGCAAGCGGCAAAACAGGTCAGGAAGAAACAATAAAATTCGGAGTAGTAGCCGCCACTCAGCATCCGCAAGTAGATTATTCGCGCGTTAATTATTCAAAACAATCTTGGGCGACGGAACCGTTTCAGTGTATTAATTACGCCGAATGTCACGATAATCATACGCTTTGGGACAGATTACTCAACTCAAATCCGAATGATGATGAACCGACGCGCATAAAAATGCACCTGTTGGCGCAAACTATTGTACTGACGGCGCAGGGTATTCCGTTTTTACACGCCGGCACCGAATTTTTGCGCACTAAACAAGGTGTTGAAAATTCTTATAATTCGCCCGACAGCATCAATGAAATGGATTGGGATAGAAAAACCCGATACTTAAACGTATTTGAATACATCAAACAAATCATTGCTTTGCGCAAAAATCATCCTGCATTTCGTATGCCTTCAACGGCGATGATCGCCGAAAAATTGATTTTCCGGTCCCCAACCACCGCCGATAATTCCCCCGCAGACAATATTGTGGAGTACACCATCGGAGAACACGCGAACGGCGATACTTGGAAAAATATTCTCGTCATTTACAACGGTAACAATCGCGATGTGACTTTACAATTACCGGAAGGTAATTGGTGCGTAAAATTGAACGGTAAAACGGTTGATGAAAAAAATAAAAAAAATATTTCAAAAACCGTCGTCGTACCCGCCATAAGTGCAATGGTTTTGGTAAATTGAGGAAAATACTCTTTTTCTTAAACCAATTCCGGTTGAGTATAATATTGACTGATAATATAAGAAACGTGCATTGCACCGCGCCGTTTGCAGAGTTACATATCTCTTGCCTTCCTACCTTTTCCCAATTTAGCTCCCAAAAAACCGATTTCTTTTTTCAAAATTTTTTGTTCGGCGATCGGTAATTGAATGAAATCGGCACATTGCAGACAGCAAGTATTTTGGTATCGCGCCGCGCAAGTATCGCACTGAATGAACAATAAATTACAGGCTTCGTTCTCACAATTTTTATGCGTATCGCAAGGCGCGCCGCATTGATCACATTGCGCCACTATATCATCGGAAATGCGCTCGCTTAAACGTGCATCGAAAACAAAATTAACGCCTTTAAATTTATTAGGCAAGTTGAGTGCTTTTGTTTCTTTGGTATATTGAATAATACCGCCGTCGAGTTGAAAAACATTTTTAAATCCCTTGTGTTTGAAATACGCACTTGCTTTTTCGCAACGAATGCCGCCGGTACAGTACATCACGATATTTTTATCTTCCTTCCCTTTCAGTATATCTTCCGCGATTTTTATTTCTTCTCTGAAAGTTTCAGCATCCGGTCGAATAGCACCTTCAAAATAACCTACTTCCGATTCGTAATGATTGCGCATATCTATCAGTACCGTATCCGTTTTATTTGTCAATGTGTTAAAACCGGCTGCATTTAAATGTACGCCACTGTCCGCCGCATTGAAAGTATCATCATTCAAACCGTCGGCAACAATTTTTTCTTTTACTTTTATCGCGAGTTTAAAAAACGATTTGCCGGTGTCTTCTATCGCCGTATTCAGACGAATATTATCGAGAAAAGAAATTCCGTTTAACGTTTCCCTGAAAAGTTCGACCGAAAAAGTTGGTACCGAAATTTGCGCATTAATACCTTCGTGCGCCAAATAAACTCTGCCTTTTACGTTTATGGCATCAAGCATCAAATAAAGTGTGTCTCGAAATTGTTCCGGATTTTCAATGAAACAGTATTTATAAAACGAAATTGTCGTGCGCATTTCCAGGTTGGTATACATTTTTTTTAAAAGCACTTCCCTATTCACGCGGTTTATCAACTGTAATTTTTTCATTTTTATTTTTTGACCGTTTGCGGGACGGTTATTTAAAACAATGCAAAAATAAGAATTTATACCGAACGCGGAAGCAAACCGTACGGTCAGCCAAAAAAATTCTTACTATCTCAACCTTCGTAAGGTTTTAAACCCTGCGAGGGTTTTATCAATCATTTAACGGAAAGAAAAAATTCCGTAAACACGTCATAAAAATGTAAGCCTGAAAAATCAAAGCATCATTTTTTATGAACGGTATATCTTGAGAGCATAAAAATCGTGAAAAAATTTATATTTTTTGGATTTCCGGATCAGGTAATTTCTTTGTCTTTAAATTAATTTAAAATATTTTTCCGAAATTTTTTTATTTTCCGTAACGTTTCTAAATTTTTTAACGTCTTGTATTTGAAAGTAAAATTAAAAAATATTTTTTTATAACTTTTTAATCATTATACAATGAAGTTTTTCTTAAAATTAAGCAGTTTGTTAGCGGGTTTGTTTTTTGTTACATCTTGTACCAAAAACGATTCGAGTTATGTAACACCCACATTAGCGACAGACCAATTTATTACTACTGCCGTAACCGGCGGTAACGGACAAGGTGGCGGACACGATTCCGTTTGCGTCATGTTCGACAAAAACGAATTTCCGCGCGGTGCTCATAAAGACTCTATTGCAGTTTCAGCTTTATTGCCGGCGATTACAACTTACTTGACGACTACTTATTCGGGCTACACTTTCACGAAAGCATATAAAATCAGTGACAGTACCGGTGTTTTGAAAGGCTATGTAGTAATAATTAACTACAACGGAAAACCTGTGGCTTTATCTTTTGATACAACAGGTATATTTCAAAGTGTGTTGGAACAACGCGAACGCGGTGATGTCGGCGGACCGGATGGTCACGACGGACCTGGCGGTCACGACGGCGGTAGGTTCGGCGATAGAGGACACGACGGACGCGATACGATTTCGTTAACAGCATTATCGGCTTCGGTTAAAAGTTATTTAAAAGCGACTTATCCGACCGATACATTAGTGAAAGCGTTCAGCGATAATAATAACACGATCGTAATTACGCAAAACAACGGCTTGTATGTCAACACGTTTACGGCTGCCGGTGTTTTTGTATCCCGCGTACTCATCACGCACATTCACGGTATTGAAGTCAGCGTAGCACAAACAGCATTACCCGCAAAAACTTTGGCGTATTTAACGGCAACTTATCCGAATTATGTATTCACGGCTGCAGAAAGCGTAACGGTTAACGGTGTTTTGCAAGGTTATGAAGTGGTGATAAATGCGAACAATACGCGCTATGCTCTTGAATTCGATGCAACGGGCACATTCATGAGTGTTAAAGTAATTCATTAGTTCCTTTCAAGGAATGAGTTTTAGTAAGGTATTAATTTTGGACGGCGCAGTGCGTCGTCCAAAATTTTTTTGGGTTAGTTAAATGTAATTTTTTTGGGTTAGTTAAATGTAATTTTTTTGTCAATTCGCGTATTTTCAAAAACATTTTAGGGTCAATTATTTTTTAAGTCGGAAACAATTTTAATATGGAAAGAAGAAACTTTTTAGAATCCATTGGTTTGGGTGCAGCGTTTGTGCTTACCGCAAGTTGCCTGCATTCTTGTACAAGTTCCGCAGCAGGTACGGGTAGCGTAGATTTCACGCTCGACCTTACAACGTCTGCCAACGCAAATTTAAAAACAAAAGGAAATTACATTGTCACGAATGGGGTAGTGGTTGCACTCGACAACAACGGCAATTACGTGGCAGCTACTCAAGTTTGCTCGCACGCAAACAATCCGAATATTTATTTCGACGGACCTTCGAGCCAATTTCGTTGTACGGTACACGGTGCGCAATTTTCCGAAACGGGAGTGGGCTTAAATGCTAACGCTTCAAGAGGATTAACGATTTATAATACGGCATTGTCCGGCAATTCTTTGCGCGTGTACGGTTAAATTATTATTATTCAATGGAATTTTTTTGCGGATTTAGCATAATAGTTTACTTTTGACAAAAAATAATGCGAGCTTTTTTATTAAGCGTACATTTTTAAATAAAATATTACAAGCCGATGAAAAACCGTTTTTTAATTGCTTTTCTGTTTATTGCGATCGGAACGTATCTGACGGGTTGTTACAACGATAACGAACAATCGCTCTACGGAAAAGGTAATATCGTCGTATGTGATACGACGGCAGCTACTTTTACGGCAGTTATTTCGCCGATAATCGTTCAAAATTGTGCGGTGCCGGGTTGTCATACAAATAGTTCCTATCAATTTAATGGGGGCATAAATTTGGAGGGATACGCCAACATTCAAAAATTTATTAAAGCCGATAACGGTACCAATTTGTTTGGCACTATTCGGCAATTACCTGGTCATTCACCGATGCCTAAAAATGGCATAAAATTGCCGGATTGCACCATTAATAAATTACAGGCTTGGTTTAATCGCGGCTATTTGAATAATTAGAAATAAGATGACAGATAAAAAATAAAAAAATCCGGATAAAGAAAATTATTTTTCTCTATCCGGATTTTTTTGTAAATTTTTAAAGATTTGAAATTAAAAATTTAGTCTCTCATCTCTTCTCTCTATTTTCTATGGCTTTGCGCACGGAACCGTATTTTTTAATTAAAGTCTTAGCGACTTGTGCGTCAATATTTAATTCATGCATCAACATTTTTTCGCCGCGTTGAATGAGTTTGTGATTACTCATTTTCATATCCACCATGCGATTGCCTTTTACGCGCCCTTGTTTTATCATCAAAGCAGTTGAAATCATATTCAACACTAATTTTGTAGCAGTACCCGCTTTCATGCGCGTTGATCCGGTAACAAATTCCGGTCCGACGATAACTTCTATTGGATTTTGTGCCGCTTGTGCTATCGCACTGTTCGGGTTACACACAACACAACCTGTCAATAATCCTTTTTTATTAGCTGCATGGATACCGCCGACAACGTAAGGCGTGCTACCGGAAGCAGCAATACCGACTAAAATATCATTTTCGTCAGGCTCGAATTTTTCTAAATCTTTCCATGCTTGTTCGGCATCGTCTTCGGCAAATTCGGCAGCGTGGCGAATCGCTTTATCGCCGCCGGCAATAACGCCGACCACCGAATTGTGAGATACGCCGTAGGTTGGCGGAATTTCACTCGCATCTAAAATACCCAAACGTCCGCTCGTACCGGCACCGATATAAAATAATCTGCCGCCCTTTTGCATTCTTTCGTATGCTGCCGTAACTAATTTTTCTATTTGCGGTAAAGCGTGTTCGACTGCGAGCGCAACGGTTTTATCTTCGTCGTTTATCGCGCGCAGTAATTCGGCAACCGATTTTTGTTCCAGATTATCGTGATTCGATACTTTTTCTGTAAAATTCATAAATTTAATTTTATAAATTTCCTGACCGGATTGAAAAGTAGTTTGCTTAAACCAACATACGAATCGGATCTTCTATAATATCTTTGAGTGTTTGCAAAAATTGTGCACCTGTTGCACCGTCCACAACGCGGTGATCGCAAGACAAAGTCATTTTCATAACGTGACCGACTACAACCGCGCCGTTTTTCACCACGGGTTTTTGCATAATGGAGCCTACGGCTAAAATACACGCATCGGGCGGATTGATGATGGCGGTAAATTCTTCGATATCGAACATACCTAAGTTGGATATCGAAAAAGTATTGCCCTGCATTTCGGGCAGTTGTAATTTGCCTTCTTTCGCTTTACCGGCTAATGCGCGCACTTCGGCGCCGATTTGCGTCAAAGATTTTGTATCGGCATTTCGTATTACCGGTACAAACAAGCCTTCACCTACGGCGACAGCTACACCGACATTGATGTTGTAATTTTTACGGATAAAATCGCCCATCCACGATGAATTAATCGCCGGATGTTTTTTCAATGCGGTGGCGGCGGCGCGCACGACTATATCATTATAGGAAATTTTTGCAGGCGCCGCTATTTTATTGAGTTGTTCGCGCACTTCCATACATTTATCCATCGCTATTTCAATCGTTAAATAAAAATGCGGTGCCGAAAATTTACTTTCACCCAAACGTTTAGCGATTATTTTGCGCACATTCGAAAGAGGAATATCTTCGTAACCGGCGTTTTCCGCGCCGTTTGAAACAACTTGAACTTGTTTCTGTACAACGGCAGCCGGCGTGAAAGTCGGTTGCTGTTGAGGTGCCGCGCTCGGTGCGGGCGTTTTAGCGGCGGCTTTTTCTACATCGCTTTTCACGATGCGCCCGTTATCGCCGGAACCTTGTATAGATTGTATCGGAATACCCGCGCTTTTCGCCATTTCTTTTGCCAACGGAGATGCTAAAATACGTCCGGCATCGTGTGTTTCCACTTGAGCGGCAGTATCCGAGTGCGTTTCGGCAGTAACGGGTTGCGAAGTTGTTTTTACCGTTGCAACAACGGCAACTTCGGGTAAAGATTTTGTTTCGGGTACAGCAGTAGGTGCGGCTTCGGTTTTTGTTTCCGGTGCTGCCGGCGCACCGCCTTTCAATAGATTTTCATAAGCTTCACCCGCTTTACCGATAACAACTAAAGGCGCACCGACTAAAAGTTTATCGCCAACTTGCGCACCGATATATAAAAGAATACCTTTTTTCGGACTTTCAAAATCCATTGTTGCTTTATCGGAATTAATTTCGGCGAGTAAATCGCCTTTTTCTACCGCATCGCCTACTTTTTTGTGCCAAGTTGCCAATTCACCTTCTTCCATCGAGTCGCTCAATCGCGGCATTAATATTACGTCAGCCATTTTTATTTTTGTTTTTATTTAATAATTTTCATCAGATAAAAAAATATCGGAAAAAAATTTTTACCGTTAATCCAATACAAACGCAAATATAAAACAAGTTTAACTACTCTGCGTTTGCAGATGTTTAATATATTTGCTCGAAAAGTAAATTTATGCAACTCTCTTCTCAATTACTGCAAAATGCCGTGAATGCTTTTGCTTCCTTACCGGGTATAGGAAAAAAATCGGCTTTACGTTTGGTGTTGTATTTAGTAAAACAACCGACTGATAAAACCGAAAATTTTGCTAACACAATTGCCGATATGCGGCAACGCATAAAAATTTGCCGGCGATGCCATAACCTTTCCGACAACGACTTGTGTAGTATTTGCAGCGATTCGCGCCGCGATCAACCTACCGTTATGGTCGTTGAAAGTATTCGCGATGTAATGGCGATTGAAGAAACTCAACAATATCGCGGTATATATCATGTACTCGGCGGCGTGATTTCGCCGATTGAAGGTATCGGACCGAACGATATTCAAGTGATGTCGCTCATTGAGCGCGTTCAGAGCGGAGAAGTGAAAGAAATTATTATGGCTATTTCGCCGACGATTGAAGGCGAAACCACTATTTTTTATTTGTCGCGACAACTGCAAATGTATCCCGTCCTGATTTCCACTTTGGCGCGCGGTATTTCTTTCGGCAGCGAACTGGAATATGCCGATGAAACAACGCTCGGTCGCTCAATCGCGCAACGTGTACCGTATAAAACAGGTGAATAACTCCCTTAAATCCTTTTTTTGACTTTCATTTAACTAAGTTTAGGAATTTTAAATTAATAATAACGCCGCCTTAAAAGTGCTTAACACCGAATGCGGCGTTCTTTGTATTGTCAATTAAAAATGACATAATTTCAAAAGTTTAAAAATTTCAATATCCTTTAATTTCTCAAAATGAAAAAGCAAATTTTTTTCGCCGCAACGGCAATCGTTTTCTTTTCAGTAAACACCAATGTACAAGCTCAAAATTTTGTTGGCGTACGTACGTCTTTAGCATTTCAAAACGTATCGGCACCATCGTTGAACGGTCAAGTTTCTTTCAATACCATTTCTACATATACGGTCGGTGCGGTCGGCGAATTTGCTTTAGGTCCTAATTTATCCGTTCAACCGGAATTAAATTATGCCGAAAAAGGTTTTAAAGTAAATGCTGATGTAGCTGGTATATCTATTTTAGGAACTAATCTCAGCTTAGGCAGTTCAGCAGTTACATCGTTTAAGTATATTGATATGCCGGTTATGTTGAAATATAAATTCGGTGATGAGGGTGGAATGCGTTGGTATGTAACGGGCGGACCTACATTCGGATACGCCTCAAGCGGTTCATTGAATACTTATGCCGATGTGATTATAAAACTTAAACTTACATCTACACCGATTGATTTTACGGCAAACGGTTTCAATCAGTTTGAAGTAGGGGGTGCCATCGGCGGCGGTTTAGAAATACCGGTCGGCGACAACAAATTTTTCGCTGATGTCCGTTATACGCACGGTTTCACGGATGTTTATACCGTACCTGTAATCGGTGTTGCGGTACGAAATACCGGTTTTGCAATCGGTGTAGGGTACATGGTCAGTTTCGGTAAGTAAAAATTTAGTCATTTTAATAACAAAAAGAAAGATTATTTCGTTATAGTGATGAGTAATTTTTTTTTATTTTTCAAAACACTTTTCTTATGAAGCAAACACTGCTTATTGTGGCGGCACTTTTTTTGGTGCTGCTGTCTTTTTCTTCTTCCGATGCGCAAATCGGAATACGTGCCGAAGCCGTTTTCAGTAAAATTAACGGCGACGATGTTTTTTCAAAATCCTTGACAACATCGAATGGCTCGACCAACATTAATTTCCAAACGGGTTACGGTGCGGCATTGACGTTTCAGATTCCTATCGGCAATGTTTTCAGTTTTCAACCCGAAATTCATTATATCCGACGCGGGTATAAAATTAACTCAGTTTACGGTTCCGATACTTCGGTTATCGGAAAAACAAAGGTTGACGGCGGTTTGGTGACTCAATACGTTGATATTCCGTTATTCCTGAAAGTAAACATTGGCAGTCCGTCCAAAACGCATCTTTTTTTAATGGCGGGTCCGTATTTGGGTTATGCGATTAGCGGCACTTTAAATTCGGTGTCAACCGGTAATCAAACGGTGAGTTCTTCGTCGGCTTTTGATTTCAATGCCAATAATTACAATCGTTTTGATTACGGTATCGGAGGCGGAATCGGTGTAGGTTTTCCTATCGGCGGCGGTACTTTAACTTTAGACGGCAGGTACAATCAAGGTATCGGTAACCTGAGTAGATCTTCGAATTCCTCCGCGCCGACGTTTACGAACGGAAAATCCAATAATCAATGGATCAGCATTGGTTTAGGTTATGTTTTCGGGTTTTAAAAATTAAATTTTGTCTAATAAAAACAACCGCCTCGCAAACTTTTTTTGGTTTGTGAGGTGGTTTTTGTTTTAAATTAAGACTCTAAGGAAATAATCCGGCGTTAATTAAATCAAGCCGTTCAAGAATACGGTTAGTATCGTTTAAGTTTAAAATTTTTATTGTCGCTTCTGCAATCTCTGTTTGGACGGTGCTAAACGTAATTTTGCTCGTGACTTGGCAAGTCGCACAATATGCTCTAAAATAAAATAATGATCCAACTCTTCCTGTTCACGTGCCGACAGATTTGTTTCTTTTTTCTTTTCAATTAATATTTCAACACGTGTCTGTAAATCTTTGGGGGCATGAAAAGCCAAAACCTTTGCAGCATCCAAACCCGCTATGAAATCCGCAAGGCTATCGTATATATTTTGATAAGCTACCATTCTCGTAAATTTTAACTAAATTCTATTATTCTACAAAATTACACTTTTTCGAGAATATTCAAAATAAAACAAAACCGCCTCGCAAACTTTTTTTGGTTTGTGAGGCGGTTTTGTTTTAGTTTAAGTGTTTAGGCAAAAATATGAAAACTTCATTGAACAAGCTACACAAATTTACAGCGTATTTTTTTGATGTTTATTAATAATTTGCTTAATTCTTTCCTCTTGCATTTTTAAAGATTTTGCAATTATTGGAACAGATACACCATTTTCATAAAAACCAATCACCGCTTCAACCTCCCTTTCTTTAATTGCATTTTCAATATCTAATTTTCCCGCGCGGACAAGCGTACCAGTACGCGCCAGCATATTACTGTATTGCTCGTATTGTTCGGGCGTAAAACTGCGCACATCCAATTCTTTAATCGCACTTTCGAGCCATTCTTCCGTAAAAAAATCAGGTTGCTTTAAGTCCGTCGCGTACTTCGGTAAATTTTTCATCGTAAAAATAAGTTTTTCTAAATCGCTTTATTTGCCGAATGTTGCTTTAAAGCCATAATCCGAAGTAAATTGAATAAACGGATTGTCAGCAGATTGTTCGTGTATGTTACTTATGATCATGGGGCAAAGGTAAAAATTATTTTGTGTATAAATTTTTTTTGATTGCGGGAGGCGATATTCATTTAGTTTACGACCGCATTTGTAAAAATTGTTTGTCAAAGAATATTAAGACGATGAAAATATATTAAAAAATTGACTTTTAAAGATTTAATAACGAAAAATTAAATTAATATTATACCGAATTTTCTAACTCAATTAACATAAATAAATCAAAATAGCAATCAAGTTTCAAATAACTAAAAATAGATTATGATAACAGAAGAAACAATTGTTGATGATATCGAATCAGAAGAAATACCCTATCGATATGAGATTACGAGTTATGGTGCCGATTATCCCGTTGATAGTATTGTTAAAAGAATAAATGATGATATTATTTATGTACCACCTTTTCAAAGAAAATTTGTTTGGAATATTGCTCAATCATCAAAATTTATTGAATCCCTAATAATTGGGCTTCCTGTTCCTGGTGTTTTTTTATCTAAAGAAAATTTGACGGGTAAACTTCTTATTGTAGATGGTCAGCAAAGACTTATGTCTTTGTATAATTTTTACAAAGGTATATTTAGGGATAAAGAATTTGTATTGAGCGGATTAAACACTTACCCTAACGGATTAAATTCTGATCTAAATGGAAAAAGTTATAAAACTCTTGATGTTTTAGATAGAATGCGTTTAGATGACTCTATAATTCACGCAACAATTGTTAAACAAGATCAGCCTAACGATGAAGAAAGTAGCATTTACTTGATTTTTGAAAGGTTGAATACAGGAGGTAATCCTTTAACACCACAAGAGATTAGAGCATGTATTTACTATGGAGAATTTAATCAATTTTTAGGTGAATTACAAAAAAATACAGATTGGCGTGCTGTGTTTGGTAAAGAAAATGAACGTCTAAAAGAGCAGGAACTTTTCTTAAGATTTTTTTCTTTATTTTTTGAAAGGAAAACTTATACCAAGCCGTTGAAAGGTTTGCTAACATCACAATTATTAAAAAAATCTATATAAACCAAAAAAAACGCACAAAGAAAAATAATTTTCTTTGTGCGTTTTTTTAGGCTATTTCAATACCGGTTTTTTTTATTTCATTAATGAATGGATCGCCTATTAAAAAATATTTTGTCGGGTAGGTATGCGCTTCTATAGTGCTGAATTTCTTATTGACACGCGCAATTAATTTTGCATTTTCCCATTTACTCAATCCGAATTGATCGGACACTAATAAGACATCTATATCGGAAAAAGCGTGCGCGTTTCCGGTGACGGTTGAACCGAACAAGATAACTTTATTGAAAACAATATTATTTTCCTCGCAATTTTTAATAAAATCCGTTACCGTATTTATTGCAATTTCTCGTGTAAGCATTCAAAAAGCAATTGAGTTTGAGCGATAATTTTTTTTGTTTCTTCTTTTTTTACCGTTTTTTGTAATTGTGCTAAATAGTCCGGATACCTTCCTTCAATTTGAAATGTATTCATTGATTGCAAAAAATCTGTATCATCATCCGATAATTCCAATTTTGTTTTTCCGAACAGAAAAATCAAATTATGCGTTTTAGGCGGAAAATTTTCGAGATTGTCTTTCACCCAATGTGCTTTCAATATTTTTTCCAGACATAGATGTGCGAAAAACAAAGCCTGAACATATTTCTTGCCTTTGAATAAGAAGTCAATTGCTTCTAAATCATCAGCTGCTGTCGTTTTCCAATAATCAATAAAATTTCTCTTATCGTTCATCTGTATTTAAACGATAATGAATTTGCTATGTTTTGCAAGTTGCGTATTAAAATTCTCGTACAATGACAAAAGTAAGTACATTAATATAAGATTTTTTTTACAAAGATAAAAATGTTTGCCGACTTTTACAAGAAACATAAATATCCAACACCAAATGCTATGAACTTTCAAGCGTTAACAAAAAAACGCGCAAAGAAAAATAATTTCTCTGCGCGCTTTTTTTGTTATTCAAAGTCAATTGTCTAAAGTCCAGAGTCCAATTCCTCAATCCACATTATCGTGCAAAAAAGAATTACCGTTGGTACGGAGCTCATTATTTTCGTCCATCGCCCAATTTGAATTTTGTTGTTCAGATGAATGTTGCACGGCATCTAATTTTACACCGCGACGCAAATACGCCGGTTCGTTTTCCAATTCTATAATCGTTTGCGGATTATTCAATTTTGTATTGTTAGTCGAGGCGCGCAAACGCTCGCGACGTGCGTTTTCTTGCGTAGTGCGGCGGCGGCGATCTTCGTCGAGTTGCTCACTTATTTCCGGCTTTTCGGTAAAATGATTGTGTTGTTTCGGCTCCGAAATCTTATTTTTAGGCAAGCGGTTAGATTCAAATTCTATCACGTTTTTGCTATCATTGAACTCAGAGCCGAGACCGAAAAAATCGTTTTTCTTCGGGGTTTCTTTACGAACGTGTTTTTCGTCGTCGAGTGAAACAATTATTTTACCGTCCGTTTTCGGTTCAGCGTGCGGATTTTGTGTATGACTTTCAAAACCGGTAGCTATAATCGTAACGGCTAATTTATCGCCGAGTGTATCATCGTAACAATTACCCCAAATTAAGTTGGCATTTTCACCGGCTTCTTCCTGCACAAATTCGGTGATGGAAAAAATTTCATCCATCGTTACCTCTTTCGTACCGCTCGTAATATTAAGTAGAATTTGTTTCGCTCTTTGGATATTATTTTCTTCGAGCAACGGCGAAGAAAGTGCCGCATCTGCTGCTTTCAAGGCGCGATTATCGCCTTCAGCGATACCGATACCCATGATAGCAACACCGGAACCGCGCATAACGGTACTCACGTCTTCAAAATCCACGTTCACGTGACCCGGCACCGTAATTATTTCTGCAATACCTTTTGCGGCAGTTGTCAGAATGTTATCTGCTTGCGCAAAAGCGTTGGTCACGGATAAATTACCGAAAATCTGACGCAATTTGTCATTGGAAATAACGATAATAGTGTCCACATTTTTTTTCAAGTCATCTAAGCCTTCATAACCTTGGGTCACCCGTTTACGTCCTTCAAAAGTAAAAGGTAACGTAATGATAGCCACGGTGAGAATGCCCATTTCCTGCGCGGTTTTGGCAATTATCGGAGCGGCTCCTGTACCCGTTCCGCCACCCATACCGGCTGTTATAAACAACATTCGTGTGTCGGTGAGGTAATTTTTTATTTCTTCGATACTTTCCAAGCACGCTTGTTTACCGCGTTGCGGTTGAGACCCGGCACCTAAACCTTTCGATATTTCTTTACCGAGTTGAATGCGCACGGGTACCGGACTGAGTGCCATGGATTGAATATCGGTATTGCAAATTGCGAAATCAACGCCGACGATACCTTGTTTATACATATGTGTGACGGCATTTGAGCCGCCACCGCCGACACCGATTACTTTTATGATGGACGAATCGTCTTGTTTAAAATTAAAAACCATGATCGTTACATTTTGGATATGAGAATTCTAACTCATAATGAATAATGTATGTTTGCTGTTTATTGAATGCCATGTGTGCCGTTACCGGCACGAAAAAAGTTTCGGTTATTGAAATCCTGTATAAGTTACTGCTCGTGATTGTTACTTTTAATGTTGTTTTGCGCTGTTTTATAAGATTGTCGGCGTTTTAAATTTCATACAGAAAAATTTTGCCGTATGAAATTTAAAATGCCGTTTCTATATTGCCGTTTTTTCTTTTACCGATCAAAATTTTTTATTTCAAGTCTACGTCAGGTTCGGCTTCAAACCACTCTTTGGTTTTTTTGAAAATACTTTCGAGCCATTTACCGCCGTTCGTATTGTTCAGTTTATCGTTACCGGACATCATAAAAGCTTCTTTTTGTTTATTATCAACTGTCGCATTTACTTCTGTTGCTTTTATTTCCGCTTTAGGCGTTTCTACGGGTGTTCTTTCCGCTTCGTGTACAATACCGTTCATCAATAAACCGATGGCGGTAGAGTAAATCGGGCTGGCAACTTGTTCCAGATAGCCGTGCCCGAGATGTTCTACCGGAAAACCTATGCGCGCACTCATGGCTGTATGAAATTCGCATAATTTTTCGATATCTTTCATCAAAGCTCCACCGCCGGTGAGTACGATACCCGCAATCAGTTTGCGTTCGTATCCGGAACGTCGAATTTCCCAGACGACATAATCGAAAATTTCTTCCATTCGGGCTTGTATAATACGCGAAAGATTTTTTTCGGAAATTTCTTTATAGTCTCTGCCTTTAATGCCCGGAATCGTGATGATGCGATTATCGAAAACTTCATCCGATAAAGCGGAGCCGAATTTTACTTTCAATTGCTCTGCCTGATGTTGCATAACGGCGCAACCTTCTTTTATGTCTGACGTGATAACATTGCCGCCGAAAGGAATAACGGCTGTATGTCGAATGATGCCTTCGTAAAAAATTGTAATATCCGTAGTTCCTCCACCTATATCTACTAAAGCTATGCCGGCTTCTTTTTCTTCGTCACTTAAAACGGCATGTGCGGACGCTATAGGCTCTAAAGTCATTGATTCAACTTTCAAACCCGTGCGCTCGACGCATCTGTGTATATTATTGGTTGCGGAAATTTGTCCGGTAATGATATGGAAATTGGCTTCCAAACGCACACCGCTCATACCGATAGGATCTACGATACCTTGTTCGTTGTCTACGGTAAATTCTTGCGGAATGACGTGTAAAATTTTATCACCGGGCGGTAAAACCAATTTGAACATATCGTTAATCAAACGTTGAATATCTTTTTGACTGATTTCAGTGTGATCGTTGTCGCGGGTAAGTATACCTCGATGCTGCAAACTTTTGATATGCTGACCGGCAATACCGACATGAACGCGCGTGAATTTTGTTTTCGTCATACGCTCGGCTGCAGAAACGGCTTCGTAAATCGCATTTACCGTTTTTTCGATATTGGTAACCACGCCGCGCATAACGCCGACACTGTCTACTTTGCCTACACCGAGAATTTCCAGTTTGCCGTATTCGTTTTTGCGTCCCGCGAGCACGCATACTTTTGTGGTACCGATGTCCAAAGCTACAACAATGTCTGTTGAAGCAGACTTAACTACGTCATTCATAGGTTAAAAAAATGGGCAATTAAAATACATTAACTGCGCGTTAAAAATTATAGCGTCTCTTATTAAAATGCCAGAATGTGTCTTATCAAAGTATAAACGTGTTTCAAATAATTCGCAAAAAATGAAATTTAAAATCATTTTCACAAAATCATACCCACAAAAATATAAATAGTATTTGTTTAATCAAATTTTTCTTTGAATAAAAATGCAAAATGTGAAAAATAATTTAAAAATAAATTAAAATTACCTTAACCGGCGCGTTTTTTACAGACAATTTGTCCTTTATATTTAACGGAAATGGTTGAATAGGTATTCCAACCTTCATAAGGAAGTGCTTCTCTGTAAAAAATTTTCAGGCGATTCATTTTATCATCGAGGTCGCCGACATCGCCGATGCGTATTTTTTGGTCGCCGAGTACCGGTATGAGTGTAAATTCGCCGCCGGCATCCACGCTGATTTGTTGGATCAACGGACGAAAAAAATTATCGTTTTCTAAGGTTTGCACTAAATAAAAAACGTTCCGAAGTATATTGTTTTTTTTTAAAAAATCGGGGTCGTACAGCGATATATTACCGGTAATAATCGGCACTCGCGCCGAAAAATGTTTTGATAACGGCATCCGGAAGCCGGTTTTATCTAAATAATAATTTCCGCCGGCATTATCAATGATGCGGCAAATCGGTTCGCGTTGTTTAACGGTGACACTTAAATTGTTGAGGGCTGTGACGTAAACTTGGGCTTTTTCTATAAACGGATCTTGATTCAGTATTTGTTCGATGTGCGCCACATTTAATCTGCCGACTCTTTCGTCTTTTATGTCGCCGTCCAATGCGTGTTTTAAAATCAACAGCACATCGGCGGAGTCTATGAAATCTTTGTTGCCGTTATCCAAATGCGTTATCTTAACTATTGTGTCGTTTATTTGCGACACGTTTTTTTTGCGCGTCATCAGCAACGCCAGCATACCGATAACGACAATCGCCACCGTCCAAATCATTTTCGAACGATCAATTTTATAAACGGCTGAAGAAATATTTTGCGTTGAAGTCACTTTAAAATTTTAATTGAATCTGCTTTTTTTTCTCATGTAAGTTTTTATGCTACAAAAATACTAAAAATATTTATATCGGTCGGAGAAAAAATAAAATTAAATAAATGCGCATCAAGAAAAATTATTTTTCGTGCAAGATTTTTTTTTATAAATAAAAATATGCGCAAGAAGTTTTTCGTAAATTTTTTTCGTAAATTTTTTTCGTAAATTTTTTTCGTAAATTTTTTTCGTAAATTTTTTTCGTAAATTTTTTTCGTAAATTTTTTTCGTAAATTTTTTTCGTAAATTTTTTTAATTGTTGTGCTTTCGATTACCATTAATTACTCTTCACAATATTCAAATGAAAAAACAGATTTAAAATGATTTTTCATTTTATTTTTTATTTCCTGCATATCCACCGGACGATTTAATTCAACGGCAAGCGAAGTCACGGATTTATCAGCCTCATCAATACCGCACGGAATAATATAATCGAAGTAAGATAAATCGGTGTTCGCGTTAAAAGCAAAACCGTGCATCGTTACCCAACGACTTAAATGTACGCCGATGGCGCAGATTTTTCGGAATCGGCGTTTCGGCGTTTCGGGATTTTCATCGACTATCCAAACGCCGGTGTAATCTTTTATGCGTATGCCGACCAAACCGTAATCCGAAAGTGTGCGAATGGCGACTTCTTCCAAACTCCGGACGTATTTGTGTACGTCGGTAAAAAAACATTCCATATCAAAAATCGGATAACCCGTAATTTGTCCGGGACCATGAAACGTAATATCACCGCCTCTGTTTATCTTGAAAAACGTGGCGTTGCGTTGCGCAAGTTCCGTTTCGGTGTACAACAAATGCTCAATCGAACCGCTTTTACCGAGCGTGAATACGGGCGGGTGTTCGCAAAACCATAAATAATGGCGTTGTCGTGCTATGAGTTCTCGACGCTGTGCATCTGTTTTAATTTCGGGTTGCGTTGTGCGGATATTTTTTTTTCTCTCAATAACGGCGTTCAACAAAACAAACTGCTCTTCCCACGCTTCTGCATAAGGAACAAATACGCCGTCATCTCTGAAAGTAACGCGCGGCAAAATTATTTCGGATTTCGGATTTCGGATTTCGGATTTCGGATATTCTGCCATTTCCGAATTTAAATTATTCATAAACTTATTTTAAAAAAATTTCATCTCTTGTGTTTCATATTTCATGATTCTCATTTGCGAAGCTGCTTCATACATTGCCACTGCTAAGGCTGTTGCCACATTCATAGACAAACAATAGCCGACGGAAGCGATATGCAAACATTCATCTGCCTCATTCAAAACCTCTTGAGTAATACCTTTTTCTTCGGAACCGACGACGAAAGCGATTTTTTCGTGTAACAAAAAATTATAGTGCCGCATATCCGCACTTGTATTCGTAATTTCGAGTGCTAAAATACGATAACCTTCGGCTTTTAAACTCTGAACGGCAATAATTGTTTTATCGAAATACCTGAAAGGTACGTGTCGCTCGGCACCGCGCGCCGTTCTGCTGATAAGTTTGTGCGGCGGTGCCGGAGATTTACCGCACAAAACGACTTCCGACACGCCGAACGTATCCGCAATCCGGAAAACGGAACCGATATTCAAGTGTGTGGAAATATTATCGGTAATAATCGCCACCGGTATTTTCGTAAAAGCGGGTCGGTATTCGGTATAGATTATCTGTCGGACGGCATTCATCATCTGAAAATAATTAAAACTGCAAAAAAACACTTACTATTTCATTTAGCATACTTCTAGCAGTGTATATTTGATTTTTTGTTTGATTTTTTGTTTGATTTTAAATTGATTTTCTGTTTTATTTTTATTTTGAATTTTTAGAAAAATTACGACATCTCATGCAAACATTCAATATTCTCACTGCACAAAATGTTGCCGTCGAATATCAATTGGCACCTTTGCGGGATCGGTTGTTCGCGCTTTTGCTGGATTTAATTATTATATTAATTCTTTGGTCCGGTTTGGGTTTACTGTATGGTTCTATCGGCGGTTTGAGGCACTCGGCACTTTTGGGTGAAATCGTGTTTTCGTTTCCGATTTGGTTTGTATTTGCTTACAACATCATCGCCGAAACGGCTTTTCACGGACAAACTTTGGGTAAACGTTCGTTAGGTATCCGCGTGATGCGCGCAGACGGTGCGCCTTTACGGTGGGGTGATAGTTTTATGCGCGTGGTTTTGCTATACATTGATTTTTTTTTCTCGCTCGGTGCTGTCGGTGCTTTATTTATCGTATCGAATGAGAGGCGGCAACGACTCGGCGATATGGCGGCGCAAACGATTGTCGTAAAACTGCGCAACAAAAGCGAATCGGCGCTACTTGATAATTTCAGTCACAGTGATATTTATACGCGCCAAGCCGTTTATCCGCAAGTGGTGCACCTGCGCGAAGAAGATATTGTATTTACTAAATACGCCGTTGAGCGGTATTTGAAATACAAAAATACGGCTCATGCTGAAGTGATTGATAATTTATACCGAAAAATGACGGCGTTACTCGATATTGAACCCGAAAATTTATCTGCTCGCGAAAGTTGTATTTTTTTGGAAAATTTAATCCGAGATTACGTCGTTTCTACCCGATAGTTTGGACGTTGGATATTTGGATACTAATTTTTTCCAACGTTAAAGTCTAACGTCTAACGTCCAAAATGTAAATAATTATTTAAAACTAAAATCTAAACAAGTAAGTATTTCGTATAGTTAGTAAGAATAAATATAAACTACATGAAGATACTTACACTTTTTTCAGCACTTTTTATCGGTAATTTTCCTATAGCACCCGTCAATAATTGCAGCGAATGGCAATTAAAAAACGCCGAAGGCAATTATAAAGTTTATGTGCGCCAATGCGATGATTCGCCGGTAAAGGAAGTTAAATTATTGGATAAATTCGATGGCGATTTTCCGCAACTCGTTAAGGTAATGAACGACATCGAAACCAATAAAAAACTCACCGAAAGCTGCGCAGAAGCGCGCTTATTGAAAACGTTGGATAAAAATACGAGTCTGCAATATTTTTATTACGCAATGCCTTTCGGTGTAAATGATCGCGATGAGGTCTCCAAAGTTATGATTAATGCTACCGACTCAACCTATTCTTGTATCACGGAAGCGGTTGATGATAATACAGTGGCGCGTAAATACGGTATTATTCGCGTGACAAATGCGCACACGTCTTGGTTTTTCAGAAAAACCGCAACAGGTACTATCGAAATGCAGTATACTGGTTTTGCGGACCCGAACGGCAGTATTCCGGTATGGATTA
The DNA here is from genome assembly GCA_038226035.1 of Chitinophagales bacterium. Classification (GTDB taxonomy): domain Bacteria; phylum Bacteroidota; class Bacteroidia; order Chitinophagales; family Saprospiraceae; genus JAAFJT01. The sequence continues at coordinate 127,267 of JBBRQS010000003.1, forward strand.
TTAATGCTTTAACGCGCCGAGAATCGCGTGCGGTAGTGGAAAAATTAAAAAAATTGATGCGGCAATAATCAATTACGAATTACGAGTATTCATTTACGAATTATGAATTACGATCTTTTTTTTGATTTATAATCAAACAGAAACGGTCTGCGAAAAATTAGGTTTACCACATAGTTCACATCAGGTCGTACATAAGTCACACAGATATTTTTTGGTTTTTGTCTTAAGGCTATGCGATCTATCAACGACCTGATGTGAACTATTCGGTAAATTTTTATCTGCAATAGTTTTTCACAAATCAATTTTGAACGAATATAATAGCCTGCGATTAATACTTGATTTTCGATTGATTTCTTAATTCTTAATTCTTAATTCTTAATTGATTAATCGTAATTGATCCTGTTATGTCTAAAAAAAAAATTGCGCTCATAACACCCGCATATCCTTTGCGCGGCGGCATAGCTGCGTCCGGCGAGCGTTTGGCAAAAGCATTTCAAGCGGAAGGTAACGAGGTGAATATTTTTTCATTCAGTTTGCAGTATCCGAATTTTTTATTTCCCGGAAAAACACAATTTTCTGACGACCCGCCGCCCGTAGATTTAACGATTCATACGACTATTAATTCCGTACAACCCTTGTCGTGGTTTTTTACGGCGCGTCAAATAATAAATTACGCGCCGGATATCATTGTTTGCCGGTTTTGGTTGCCGTTTATTGCACCGAGTACGGGTACAATACTGCGCCGCGTGAAAAAAAAAATACCCGACGTACGCATTATCGGATTAATAGACAACATCGTTCCGCACGAAAAAAGGTTCGGCGACAAACAATTGGCGCAATATTTTGCCGATGCTTGCGACGGTTTTGTAGTGATGAGCCGATCCGTAGAAAAAGAAATGCTTTCATTTACGGAAAAAAAAGTGGTTTATATTCCGCATCCGATATACGATACTTACGGTGAAAAAGCCGAACGCGACTCGGCTTTAAAATATTTGAATTTACGTGCGGATAAAAGATACATTTTATTTTTTGGTTTCGTCCGGAAATATAAAGGTTTGGATATTTTATTGGAAGCCCTTACGAACGCCGATGTGCGTGCATTGAACTTGACGCTTTTAGTAGCGGGTGAATTTTATGACGATGCTCAAACTTACTGGGATTATATCAATTTGCACCAACTCGACGACAATGTGATAATAAATTCCGATTTTATCGCTTCCGATGCCGTGCGTTATTATTTCGGAGCAGTTGACGCGGTGGTGCAACCGTATAGAACGGCAACGCAAAGCGGTATTTCGCAAATGGCGTATCATTTTGAAACGCCGATGATTGTGACAAATGTGGGTGGGTTACCGGAAATTATTCCGAACGGTAAAGTAGGTTTTGTAGTAGAGCCGAATGCCGATGCGATATCGCAAGCATTGATTGCTTTTTATAAAACGGATAGGAATATTTTTGTTGAAGGCGTTGCTGATGAAAAAAAACATTTTTCATGGGAAAATATGACGGCAGCAATTTTGGATATAGGGCGATGAAAGATGAAATAAACTTCCCGTAAAAAGTGATACTAATCTTCGGAGGGTTTAAAATCCACCGAAGGTTAGTATATTAAAGGCAGCAACTACTTTCTTTTATCCCATTGTTCTACACAACGCCGCGAAATTTTGAATAACTTTTGCGGTATTATCGCGTTCGGTGAACAAACCCATGTGCGCCACTTTGGAAAGAATATGAATGTCGGCAAGTTGCGGCAAATCCAACATTTTTTTACTGACGCTGTACGGAATACTCCTATCCAATTTGCCGACAATAAGCAATACGGGTATCGAAGCATCTTTTATCACATCCGCGTAATCGCCCCTTTGCATCATGGCATTGAGAGCGGAAATAATACTCGCGGTGCGGTAAAAAGAAGCTTTATAAATTAAACTGTTGATTAAAAACTCGTTGCTGGAAGCAAATAATTCGGCAAAAAGACGCGGAATAATTTGTTTAACGTAAACGATATGCCCGTTTTTTTCTACGAAGTGCAGACTTTTCAAGCGTTCCTGTTTTTTTTCTTCGGTATCCGCAAAAGGAGACGAATGAAACAAACCGATGCCTTGAAGCATATTTCCGTATTTTTTCATAAATGCCAACGCCGCATAACCGCCGAGCGAATGCCCGACCATGATACATTCTTTTATATCTTCGGCGTCAAGTACGGCTTTTATTGTGTCCGCCATATTTTCAATAGTATTGCTTTTCATCAAATCGCTTTCACCGAAACCACTGATATCCGGGCGAACGGTTTTTATGCCTTTCAAACCCGTAATAAAGTTATCCCAGATGGTACTGTCTTCGCAAAAACCGTGAATTAAAACTAAAGGAATCCCTTCGCCGTCAATTCTGTAAGCTATTTTTGCATTGTTATAACGTATTGCAGTTATCATTTTTTTATTTAGGGAATTTGTAAAAAATAGGTTACCCATATTGGGTGCTACGTTTTTTTAATCAAGGCAAATTTTTTGAGAAATATTGGAATATTTAAAAAACAATTTGCCGTAGAGTAAAGGAAATAGAGTATCTAAGATTGTTAAGTTATTTTTTACAAATTCCCCTACGACGCAAATTTAGTAAATTTAAACTAACTTTGAATAAAAACTGTTTATGGATTTTTTACCCGCATCTATTTCGCACTACGCCGAAATGCATACGACACCGGAAAGTGATTTGTTGAAAACCTTAAATCGGGAAACGCATTTGAAAACGTTACAGCCGCGTATGTTGTCCGGTCATTTGCAAGGCAGGCTATTGAGTTTTATCAGCAAATCTCAACGACCGCGCCGTATTCTCGAAATCGGAACTTTTACCGGTTATGCAACATTATGCTTAGCCGAAGGTTTAACGGATGAAGGTATTTTGTATACCATCGAAGCCAATGACGAATTGCAACCTATGATTGAAAAATATTTTCATCAAGCACCGCAAGCGCATCAATTGCGTTTAATCATCGGTAATGCTTTAGAAATTATTCCGACATTAGATGAACTTTTCGATATCGTTTTCATTGATGCCGGCAAACGCGATTATCCGGCTTATTTCGATTTGGTTATCCATAAAGTCGTGCAGGGCGGAATCATTATAGCCGACAATATCTTGTGGAGCGGAAAAGTAACGCTCGATAATAAAGATATTGATACTCAAATAATTGATGCTTTCAATAAAAAAATGCGCGCCGACACGCGTATTGAATGTGTATTACTCCCGATTCGGGACGGTTTAATGATGATGCGGAAGAAATAAATGGATAGTAAACAATAGACAATCGATATTTTTCTTAATTTATTCAACGACTCAAGGATTTCAAAATCGTAAATCCAAAATCCAAAATCGTAATAATGCGTATTTTAGTTTGTGGTTTAAATCCGGTGGTAGCGAACGTAATGGAATTCCGATTGCGGCGGCACAGATATTTTTTGCAACGAACCGACAATATCAATGACGCATTGTATCTGATACATAATACACCGGTAGATGCCGTTTTACTGAATACGGATTTTGTCACTTATCAAATTTCTACTTTTATTGCTTTGATTCGCGAGGATTTAAATGGCACGATGCCCATTGTTTTATGCGCCGAATCGGATATCGATATAAATATTATTACTGAAGGTATTGAAGCGGGTGCCGATGATTTTTTACTTTTCCCTTTCAAACCCGCCGAACTTATTCTGAGATTGACATTATTGCTGCATCAATCGAAAAATTATCACCGACATTTGTTTTAGTATTTGTATGTCAGCCACCTTAAAAACCATAGAAGATTTTGTACCCACCGGTGAAAAAAAACATGCTCGAAGCATCTTTTGTGTACGGAAATCTAAACAAAAACTATTAGCGTAATCAAGTGAATATAGATTCAGTTGATGATTTTACGGAAGCTTTTTATGCGCCGCCACAGATTATTTAATAATTTTTCGTAATTATTAAGCATTTGCCACGCCCTTCAGGTTGTGGATTGATGAAAATGTTGAATTTTAGGGCTTTTAGACCTTTCAAAGTAATTTACATCACATAAAAAGGGCTGAAGCGCTAAAAATTTTATAACATAGTACTACGCCCTAAAGGACGTGGCAACTCATAAATAGCTACATTTTTTTAATAAAAATTACTGTTACTGCATCTAATGCAAAACGTTAAAACAAAATAATCTGATTTTTTTTTATTTTAATGCACAATACGAAATTCTGTTTTTCGTTTTGCTTACAAATACTTGAAAACACGTAAGCCTAATGCAAAAGAAAACACGAACACAATTTTTCCGAAATTACTTTTTATAACCTGTTTGTTTAATTTTAATTTAAAACCGTATAGAATAAATACCTACATCTCACGTATTTTATAATAGACTTTCCGAATTGACGTTATTGTTTATGTTGCATGCAAGGCTTGCATCAAAATATTGTGGGTGGATACATAAATTTATTCGAAAACTTTTTCTTTAACAAACCATTATCATGAGTACCAATTATCAGAACAATTCTGCGGACAGCAGTAACAACAACAGAGCTAAGAAAATTCTTCCTTGGCTTATCGCCGGCATGGTAGCATTGGCGGGAACAAATATTGCAACATTTGTGGGCTTAGGCAATAAAACTACTGAAGTTCAAGCCGCTAAAGTTGAAATCAAGAAAGATGAAGACTTGAATACACAATTGACGCAACAATACAATGATGCGCAAGCTTCTTTGGAAGGCATGAAAGGCACAAACAAACAGTTGAACGAGCTGATTGACAAACAAAAAAGTGAATTGGGTGCGCAAAGAGACAAAATCGGTAAACTCATAAACGTGCAAAAAGATTTGAATGGCGCACGTGCCGAAATGGCGCGCATGAAAGCGACAACACAAGGTTACATGGATCAAATCGCGAGATTGGAAACCGACAAAAAACAACTTGGCGAGCAAGTTACTGTTTTGACAACGGATAAAACCAATTTGCAAAATAATTTGACTCAAGTTTCTGCGGAAAAAGAGCAAGTAATTACGCAAAAAACGGCGGTGGAAACAGAAAAAGCTAAGATAGAACAAGAAAGAGCTTTATTGGCTAAAAAAACCGAAATCGGTTCTGTCGTTCACGTTACCAATCTTAAAACAACGGGGTATCATGTGAGAGAAAGCGGTAAAGAAAAAGAACGTACGCACGCCGGCAATATTGATCGGTTCAAATGGTGCTTCGATGCCATCGAAAATCATGTGACGGATGGCGGTCAAGAAACTTTCTATATGCGCATCATTGACCCGACAGGTGTGGCGGTGTCTACAACTTCAGGCGGTGGTGGTGTTATTAAATTGGCAGACGGTAAAGACATTCAATACACAACTACAAAAGTCGTGGATTTCAAAAACGATACCGAAAATGTTTGTATGTCTTGGGATGCAAAAGGTAATGCCAATTTAGTAAAAGGTAAATACACTATCGAGATTTACAACAAAGGTTATATCGCCGGTAAAAGCGAATTTGATTTGAAATAGAGTTTAGTTGTTGATTTGTTAGTTTTGTTGATTTTTCATTTTTGGTTTATCCCAACATTAACCGGCAAACCAAAAACTAAAAAACTAAAAATTAAAAAAAATATATAGGGATTAATTATTTTCAGCCAACCGTACGGTAACAGTACGGTTGGCTGCTTTTTTTCATTACAAAAAAACTTTATAGAGTAGAGCAAATACAAGATGGCCAACCTGAGTGCAATTTATTTTTTCTTGTTTTTCGCCGCTAAGTAAAAATTATTCCCGATTTTTATCTTTGACCGTAATCCGATAATACGAATTCGGAAGTAAGAACGGTACGGTACTTGCCGACAGTACTTCGGGGTCGACTGGTTTTTAAGATTCTGAATTACGGCTGTAAAATTTGTACGGATATAGTAAACTTAAAAACAAAAATTTTCGTTAATTAGTATATAAAAACTTAATTCCACCATGATATTAAAATGAAAAAAATAATTTTCCTATTCTTGCCGATTTTATTTTGTAACAAGATTTTGTACGCTCAAATTTCAGAAAATATTACAATACCAAGCATCACTTTAGAAAACGAAAAATCGGAACGCGATTCACTCACATCGGAAAGAGATTTGGTAGATGTTTTCAATAATTTGTTAAATAAAAAAAATCATCCGCATTTACATAAACCAAAAATAAAATCTGAAAGCACGCAATTAGCTTTTATTCCCGGCGGCGGATACAGCACACAAACGGGTTTAGCGATTATCGCATCGTCTAATCTTGTTTTTTATACTGATAAAAAGAATATTTCGCGCGAATCGTCCATGCAAATGAGTGCCGCATTTACCCAAAAGAGTCAAATCATCGTACCGTTTGCAGCAAATATTTGGTCCAAAACCGGTAATTACAATTTTATTTCGGATATCAGATTCATGAATTATCCCAGTAAAACATTTGGTTTAGGACCTAAACAACTGACAAAAAACGAATCCGATATTGATTTCAATTATTTGCGTATTCATCAAACCGTTCTGAGAAAGATTATACCGGACTTATTTGCCGGTATAGGTTTGTACTACGATAGATTTTGGGATATTAAAGAAATCAATCCGCCGACTAATAAACGTACAAGTTTTCAAAAATACGGTTTTAGTACCTCTGAGACTGCCGTCGGAATTAATCTTCAAGCCGTTTTTGATGACAGAGATAACTCGATTAATCCGAAACATGGTTGGTATGCTTCAGTTCGGTATCGGACAAATCAAAAAACGATAGGGAGCGATGCCAATTGGGAGCAAAGCATAATAGAAATAAAAAAATATTTTACTTTTCCAAGCCATTCAAAAAATGTATTGGCTTTTTGGAGTTACTCTTGGTTAACGACAAACGGTAAACCGCCTTATTTGCTGTTACCGAGTACCGGTTGGGATGATTTTTTTAACACCGGTCGAGGTTATCTTCAAAGTAGATACAGAGATAAAGACATGTCTTATTTGGAAGCCGAATATCGCTTTCGGTTGACAAAAAACGGTTTATTGGGCGGCGTAGTATTTGCGAACGTACAAACGTTTTCAACCGTATTTGTAAATGAATATCAAACCCTCCTTCCCGGTTATGGTTTGGGTTTGCGGATAAAATTAAATAAACATTCCGATACTAATTTGTGCATAGATTACGGTCGAGGTCGCGACGGTTCGAGCGGCATTTTCATTAATTTAGGAGAAGTTTTTTAGTTTTTAATTTTAAATTAGAACTAAAAAACTTCTCCTGAATTAAGTTCAATCTTTTTTTCCGAATAGTTCCGAAAATCTTTTTTCCCGATATGCCCAAACTTTATCGAGTTGTTTTCGGACAAATAATTTATCAATTAAAGGCTCGAAAATCCAACCCGGTGATAAATAATGCACGTGATCAGTCATCAAAACATAACCTTCTTTTTGTTCGAAAGTGTGTTCGTGATGCCACAAAACATACGGTCCGCGCAATTGTTCATCTACGAAACGAAGCGGGGGTTCCCAAGCCGTAATTAATGTGCGCCAAAAAAAAGGAACGCCCATGAGTTTAATGCGATAATCCATAATAGCTCCGACGTGCATATCAATTGGCATCGGCGTCAGTACCGAAAAAGATAAATCTTTCGGCGTCACTTGATTCAGATTTTCGGCGCGGCTGAAGAAATCGAATATTTCATCAAGCGGGCGATATAGTTTTGTTTCGTAAACGAGTTCGTGTGTCATTTTTTTCGGATAAAATATGATAGATATCAGTGTAACAAATTTTTCGGAGTCATAGTTTTGAAACTAATAGCATAAAACACAAAAGGCTTCCCGAAATAAATCGAGAAGCTCTTTTGTGTTTGTAGTTAGTTTTTTAGTTGATTGTTGATCGATATAAAACCGACAACTATCAATTAACGACTAAATTAATATCCTGTATTCTGGCGCAAACTCGGATTCGCGTTCAATTGCGGTTGCGGAATTGGATAAACGATATCTGTTGCTTTACCTTGCGGTCTTGCACCGCGATAACCGTCAGTCGATTGTGCGTAACGTGCCGGCAATAAAAATTTACCGAAACGAATCATATCTGTACGACGTACTGCTTCTGCAAACATTTCACGTCCGCGTTCTTTGTAAATAGCATCCAAAGAAAGTGGTGCAATTGCCGGTAAGCCTGCACGTGCAGCAGTTACATTAATATCCAATAAAGCATTTGGATCCGCAGCATTAGCTCTGAAAGCAGCTTCACCGCGAATTAAGTACATTTCGCCCAAACGGAACAATGGAAAGTCATTTGATAATGTATTCAATGCTCCTAATTTGAATTCATATTTACCGACACGTGCGCCCGCTGCACGGAATGCATTTGGATACAATTCATTGACTTCCGGTGTGAAAACCAATTTTTTGCCGTTCGGAGCATTTGATTCTGCACCACTGTCTTCCAATGGCGTTTTTCCGTCAGCCGCGTATTGTTGACCCACCAAAAAGTTTTTGATACGTTTATCGTTTTTATCATAAGAGTTATAAAACTCTTGAATTGAACAATAGCCGTTCCAAGGTTGGTCGTGTAAGTTATACGTCGCTTGACTGGCGTAGTGCAATGTCATTTGCGGCATATTGAAGCCGGTAAGTGTGATTTCATCATAAGGAATTACCCAAATATTTTCAGTCGACGTTTCGTTTGCCGTTTTGAAATTATTGTAATAGTCAGATTCTAATTTGTATGGTCCGTTCGTGATGATGTCATTAGCCGCTGCTTGCGCACCTGCATAATTGGGTTTACCTGTGTAGACTTCAGCATTCAAGTACAAACGCGCCAAAAGTGCTTTTGCAGCCCAATAGTTAATTTTACCGTAAGTTTTACTTTTCGATAAAGTGGGTGCTACTGCATTCAATTCGCTTTCGATAAACGCAAAAACGGTAGGGCGGTCTTTTGTAACGAACTCGTCAGTAGTAGCCGGAAAATTTGCGTAAATCGGTAAGTTACCGAATAAATCCATCAACAAATAATAGTTGAAAGCACGCACTGCACGAATTTCGGCTACTAACGGACCGGATTTAGTAGCATCCGTTACCGCTTTCGGGATTTGAGCGATTAAACGGTTACAAGTTGCAATCGTTTTATAGTCTGATTGCCAAACACCATTTAAAAAGCCGTCATTAGCGTTGAATTGGTGTGATTGACAATTAATCCACTGGCCACCGTCATACCAGTCACCGCCTTTCTGAGTTACCATCATCTCATCGGAAGAGTTTTCTTGACAAGAAAACGTTGTTCCGTGATTCATGAAAGGTGCCAAGTTAGAATAAATTGCTGCAACCGCACCATCAATTTGATCTTGACTTTGATAAAATTTGTCTGCGGGAATTTCCGAGTAAACTTTTTCCGTCAAATCCGTACAAGCACTTGCACCCATAGCCAATAGAGCCGCGGCAGCACTGTACTTAATAAAGGAACTAATTTTTTTCATGTTATTGAAATTTTTTGATTATTATTATGAAAACGATAACAAATTTACTTACAAAAAGATTGATGACGCACAATTATTTTTTTATCTTTTTTAGTATAGATTCAAAATAAATAGTGCATTTTGTATAGACGCGATTTATCGTGTCTCTCACACGATCTACAAATCGTTACTTGCTATTTGTGTGAGAGACGCGATAAATCGCCGTCCCTACAATTTAAAACCCTAAATTCAAACCGAAGCTGAACGTACGTGTTGTAAAGTACGTATTACGACGGTCAATACCTGTTACCAAGCCGTTTGGTGTATTACGAGAATTATCTCCGGCATTATCAACTGAACCTAAATCGTTGAAACGCACTTCCGGACTAACACCCGTATAACCTGTTATAGTAAATACGTTATTGACAGATGCATAAGCGCGTAATTTAGAGAATAACTTACCTGCAGCAACAGGGAAATTGTAAGAAACGGTAATGTTATCCAACTTAACGAAATCCGCTTTTTCTACTTGTAAACTTGAAAATGCAGCATCCGTTAATTTAGGATCGTAGTATTTAGTATTAATACGATTAAAAGATTGGATACTACCTTTATTTCCATTTTCGTAGAAAATACGGAATTCGTTCACTAAACTATGACCAAATGCGCCGCGAATACCCGCATTGATTTCAAAATGACCCAAAGTGACGGTATTCGTCCAACCTAAAGTGAATGAAGGTAAACCGTTACCGACAACTACTTTACTTGAGTCATTCAAGTCCGTAATTTTTTTCACGTTACCTTTATAGTCATAAGCAGTCGGCGCGCCTGTTGCTGCATCCGGACCTGCATATTTGAACGAGTAGATTTGACCGAGTGGTTGGTTTGGACCTACTATAGTGTAAGGGATACCGTTTAAGCCCGGCGCACCTACGTTACCGTCTTTTAAAGTACCGTCAGGAGAAACTTGCAGAACATCAGCTTTGATACTTTTTAAAGTAGAATTGTAAGTTGCCATGTTAAATGATGTTCTCCATTTTGCATCTTTTGTTTTGTAAACATCATAATTAATTAAAGCCTCAAAACCATTACTTTTTAAACCGCCTCCATTTGCCCAAATTGAGTTGCCCTCAAAAGCGCCAGCCGGTAAAACAGTATAGTTGTATAAGATGTCGGTAATATCGCGGCTGTAATATTCTAACGAACCGCTAAACGGCGTTGATTTCAAAGCGAAATCAAACCCTACGTTAGTTTCTGCTTTTTGTTCCCATTTCAAATTTGTACTCGCGTTGCGCACGGGAGCATAAGAATTATTGGCAGAACGGTTGATAAAGAACGAGTTTTGCGTTAAATAATCATTGATAGGCAATGCACCGGTTGTACCGTAACCTACACGGAGTTTTAGAGCGTCTAACCATGGTAAATTCAAAAATTTATTCAAATTCACACTGGCAGATACGCCGGCAAATGTACCCCATTTATTACCTTCCGAGAATGCTGAATAGCCTTCACGACGTACAGATGCTGACAAGTTATAAGTATCATCCCAGCCTAAATAAACACGACCGAAAAATGCAATATTTCTGTCGGCACCTTTATAAGAGTTTACTGCTGCAGTACCTTTAATAACATCAGCAGATGCACCTAAGTTGTTAGCACCTAAAACATCGGAAGGGAAACCGCCCGCGCTGATAGAATTGCCGGAATAATTGATGTCTCTTAGATCATAACCGCCCAATAAACCTAAGGTTAATTTATCAATTTGTGTGTCATAAGTTCCTGTACCTTGGTAATAATCTTCTACGCCATTATCGGAATTAAGTATAGCTAAACCGTCCGAGTTTTTGCCGCGGAAATAAGCCAATTTATCGTAATATTGCGTTTGATTGCTACCGTAATTAAAGCGAGAATAAATACCACCGATTTTCAATCCGGGAATAATTTCATAGCTGCCCGTAAGTGAAGTTTGCAATAGGTTAGTCGTTCTTCCGATATGGCTTTGTTTTACGATAGCGAGAGGATTGAAATTATCAAAACCTTCCAACTGCGTGTAACTGTTGTATTTATCCGCATTTTGCCCACCGGTTGGTGTAGCCGTCGGATTATAAGTAACAGCATAACGGAAAGCATCAGTAGGTACCAACGTTGCATCTCTGTTAGTAGATGCGAGGGTTAAACCGATTTTCAATTTATCGTTTAAGGCATATTGTGTTAAATTCAAACGTCCGTTGATGTTTTTGGTGCCGTCAGTCAAAGACACACCATTAATATTTCCGAAATTGAAAGAAGCGCGGTAAGAAGTCCCCTTACCGAGACCGCCGCCTGCAGAAATACGTTGTGTGGTAGAAACGCCTGTTTGTGTTACTTGATCCAACCAATTTGTTGAACCTTTTAAATCATTACCACCGGCAGAAACGTACTCTGATGCCGTCATGTTTTTAACTCTGCTGGCAATATTTGTAACACGAATGTCCGGATCGTAATTCACGTACGATTGACCTAATTTACCTTTTTTAGTGGTGTAGATGATTACACCGGACGATGCGCGCGCACCATAGAGTGCCGACGCAGAACCGTCTTTTAAAATGTCAACTGATTCTACATCGTTTACGTCCAAAATTTGAATAGCTCCTTCACCAACCGGAATACCGTCAACGATATAAAGCGGTGCTTGATTCGCTGAAATCGTTGTGATGCCACGTAAACGAATTACCGGTGGCGCATTCGGGTCGCCACTCGGATTTGCCACTACTAAACCGGCAACTTTACCGGCAATAAGTGATTGCGGGTCGTTAATGGCACCTGTGTTAAAATCTTCTGCTCTAATGGTAGCAATTGAACTTGTTACTTGTTTGGCTTTCAAAGTTGTGCCGTAACCTGTAACAACCACTGCTTCTAAAGCATTGGATTCAGACATCGCAAAATTAATGACGTTGGAAGCCGGAATAGCCACCATTTCGTCTTTTTCGCCGACGAAAGTTACTCTGAGCTGTGTCGCATCAGCCGGTACTTGTAAACTGAATTTGCCGTCAATATCAGTAACAGTACCTATCGAAGTGCCGGGGATAACTACGCTTGCGCCAACAAGCGGATCTTTTCCGTCGGTAATGGTACCGGTAACGGTACGTTGCGCCATAATGAAACTGCTGAGCGTCAAAAAAACACTGAACAGCATCGTTAACTTGAAGTTAAACTTCATTTTCATACATTCTCGTTGTTTAATTATGAAAACTAATTGTGATAATAGAATATACTCAATAATCGTTACCGCTTCGCCAAGAAGTTGCTCGGATTAGAAAAGTCGAATAAAAAAATTTAAAAAATGTTGGGTAATTTGAGCTTATAATAACAATTTTCAATGCATGTTCATACATACTCGGAATTTAAAGTTTCATACATCATGCGGTTCTCGCTTTAGTTGTTGTGTTCAATTTTTATTTAAACAAAAATATGGTTGTTCTTTTCCGTTGCCGGAAGTTTTAGCAGTGTAAAACTATAAAAATAATTGAATAAAAAATAATTTTTTTATTTTTTTTTATTTTTTTACAAAAAGTTAGAAAGACACCGAGTAAAAAAATATGGATTCGTCCTTTATCCTTTTACCTGATACCTTCTATCGAGTAAGTCCTATCTCAATTTTAAAGTAACGATACTCAGTACTGCCAAAATAATTCCGATGATCCAGAATCGCGTGACGAGTTTAGCTTCCGGAATTCCTTTTTTCTGAAAATGATGATGCAATGGCGACATCAAAAAAATTCGTCGTCCTTCGCCGTATTTGCGTTTGGTATATTTAAAATAACTCACCTGAAGTATGACCGATAAATTTTCGGCTAAAAAAATACCGCATAAAATCGGTATCAACAATTCCTTTCGAATCAGAATACTGAACACGGCTATAATGCTGCCGAGCGTTAAACTACCCGTATCGCCCATAAATATTTGTGCCGGATAGGCGTTGTACCACAAAAAGCCGATACAAGACGCTAAAAAGCACGCGCCGAAAATTACCAATTCCGAAGAATTAGGGATATAAAGAATGTTCAAATAATCCGCGAAAATCGAGTTACCCGTTGCATAAGCAAATATCGCCAGTACGACACCGATTATGGCGCATACGCCCGCCGCCAAACCGTCTATACCATCCGTCAAATTCGCGGCATTGGATACGGCGGTGATGATGAGTATAACCAAAATAATAAAAATAATCGGTGTCGCTTTTTTGCTCGCTGCGGTACCGATGAGCGGTTTTAAAAATTTGCCGTAATCAAGTTCATTGTTTTTATAAAAAGGTACGTTCGTGAGCGGAGCTTTGGTATACACCATTTCTTTCAGTCGGTTGCCACGTGTGGCATCGGGTACATAAACGGTTTTGGTAACTTCGTAATTATTTTTTGCAGCGGTTTTGGAGTCCATGCGTACGACAATTTCTTTGTTGAACAACATGACCAAGCCGACCATTAAACCCAACGATACTTGTCCGACTACTTTAAAGATGCCCGGCAATCCTTTTTTATTTTTTTTGAAAACTTTTATATAATCATCTATAAATCCGACACTGCCCATCCAAACTGTTGCCAGCAGCATGAGTTGCACATATATATTATCGAGTTTGCAGAAAAGTAATGTCGGAACAATAATGGATAGTATAATAATGATACCGCCCATAGTCGGTGTGCCTTGTTTTTCTTTTTGTCCCTGCAAACCTAAATCGCGCACCGTTTCGCCGATTTGTAATTTTTGCAGATACTGTACCAAGTATCTGCCGAAAATGAGCGAAATAATCAGAGAAAGTATAATCGCGGCACTCGCGCGCACCGAAACGTAACGGTACAAATGCGCACCCGAAAAGTTATAGTACTTACTGAGCCAATCGAAAAAATAATAAAGCATTGGAAAGGGGAACGATGAACGATGAACTGATAACGATGAACTACGTTTGTATCGGTTTATACTCACACAGAATTAACTTGCGAAAAAGCATACTTTTATAAACGTGTGCTTTTTCGCAAACCGATTTTGAAAGAGTTTAAAATCCGGTTTTTAGTTTCGGGGCGAAAATAATATAAATTTTTAAGTTTTATTTTTTTTCGGAGATTGAAAATTTAAATTTTCCGGATACTCTCCGTTATCGCGTCGTAAACGGCTTTATATAAAATATTTTTTTCGGAAAGGAAAGCGGAATGTTTTTCAATGGTTTGCAAGTCGCCGCGCCGCGCCGGACCGGTTTGTACTGTATCTGCCGATTGATGTTCAATTTTTTGAACCGTTTCATGGATGAGCGGCATTAAAACTTCAAAAGGTATTTGTGTTTCGGCGAGTAATTTTCGGGCGATGCCGAATAAATGATTCACAAAATTATTGACAAAAACTGCCGAGATGTGCAACGTTAATCGGTCTGCATCATCCAAAAAATATATTTTCGGACTTAATAATCGTGCCGCTTCAACAATTAATTTTTCGTAATTATTTTTTTTTTGCGGTGCGATTGTAGTTACGTTGTAAAAAATCGGAATGCTATCGAAATCGGGAAAGCTTTCTTTAGTAAAAGTTTGTAACGGATATAAGCCGCCGAAATTTTTGAAAAATGGTTTTAAAACGCCCGACGATATAGTGCCGGACGTATGTACGACCAAAGTTTTTTCTGCAACAAAGCGACCGAGTTTTTCTGCCACTTCCACTATCGCAGCATCACTGACAGCTATAATAATTAAATCGGTTTCCGGAGAGACGTCAGCATAATGAGTAGAAAGACGTTGGATTTTGGATTTTAGATTTTGGTCGTTTTGTTTTTCCAACGTCCAACTTCCAATATCGAAAATCTTTCTACCGACTATTAAATCAATTGGCGCACCTTTCGATATGAAACGGTGCGCCAATTGATATGCGACATTACCTGTGCCTATAATTGTGATAATCATTTTTATCTTCTCCTGCGATCGCCGCCGCCACTCGATTTATTAGATGAATAACCACCGCTGCGTTTTTCGCCGCCGCCGTATCCGCCACCGCTGCCGTATTTACTTTCGGTGCGCGGACGTGAACTGCCGCCGCTTCTTTCTCCGCCGCCCGTGCGCGGTGTGGCATCATCAACGCGCACTTGTCTGCCATTAACGTTAAGTTGTGCCATTTCTTTTTTTACCTGCGCAACAAATTTCGGATCTATTTCGAAGTGCATAAATGTGCGCTGAATATGTATATCACCTAAAGCACTCGCCGGCACACCGACATCGGCAGTCATCATACGCGTAAATTCACGTTTGGTGAGTCCGTCCAATTCGCCGATATTCGCAAACACACGCGTTAAACCCGAATGGTTTCTACTTTCGTTTCCGGAAGCATTTTCTTCGTAACGACGCGAAACGCGTGGATATACATTGAGGTCCGCCGCATTTTTGTAGTACGATAAAAAACGGTTGAACTCTATACTCGCAATACGTTGGATGAGTTCTTCTTTACTTAAATCGCGTAACTGTTCGTTTATCTGTTCTAAAAAAGGTTCTATTTCTTTGTGTTGTACTTCAATTTTCTGAATATTACTGATGATATTCATTAATTGCGCTTGACACACTTGTTCGCCCGAAGGAATCGTCATTTTTTTGAACGGAGATTTCGTTAATCTTTCAATTTCACGAATACGCGGTTCAAATTTCATTGAAACAATTACTATGGATTGACCTTGTTTGCCGGCGCGTCCGGTTCTTCCGCTCCGGTGCGTATATATTTCGCTGTCATCGGGCAAACCGTAATTGATAACGTGCGAAATATCACTGACATCAATACCGCGTGCCGCTACATCCGTTGCAATCAATAACTGCAAAGTACCTTCCCTGAAAAGTTTCATCACGCGATCGCGATCGTCTTGCGTTAAATCGCCGTGCAGCGAATCGGCATTGTAACCGTCGCGCATCATTTGTTCGGCAATATCTTTTGCTTCCGCTTTGGTGCGGCAAAAAATCAAACCAAAAATACCGGGAGTCGCATCTACAATGCGTTTCAACGTTTCGTAACGGTCATCGGCACGGCATACATAATATACGTGTTCGATATTCGCGTGCGATTCGTTGTGTCCGCCCGCTTTCAGTTCAATGGCGTTGGTCATATAATTCGCCGCAATCGAGCGAATTTCTCTGGACATGGTAGCTGAAAACAACCACACCGATTTTTTTCCGGTAACGGATTCCAAAATCGTATCCAAAGCTTCTTTGAAACCCATATTGAGCATCTCGTCAGCTTCGTCAAGTACCAATCGCGCAACGTGCGCTAAAGATACTGCACGGCGTTCGATGAGATCAATCAGGCGACCCGGCGTGGCGACGATAATTTGCGCGCCCGATTTTAATTGCCGGATTTGCGCATCAATGGGTGTACCGCCGTAAACCGCCACCACTTTGTAATGGTGATCGAATTTGGCATAATTACTCAAGTCACTCGCTACCTGTACACACAATTCGCGTGTCGGGCATAAAATAAGTGCTTGGACGTGCTGGATCTTTGGGTCGCTGAGTTGCAACAGAGGTAAACCGAAAGCCGCCGTTTTACCCGTACCTGTTTGCGCTAACGCTATAATATCATTTTCCCCTTTAAGGGCTGCCGGAATGACTAATGACTGAACAGGAGTGGGAGTTTGAAAACCTAATGTCTCTATGCCTTTGAGAAGTGCATCGTTGAGACCTGAATCTTTAAAAGTGAGCATCGAAAAATTTTGCAAATGTACATTTTTTTCGGATTAAAACAAAATTTTATTCAGTATAAACGGTTTTTTTGTGAAAATTTAGGTGTAACAAATTATAGTTGCCTAAAAAATTTCAAAATAAATTAAAAATATTTCTTAATTAAATGTAAAAAAGTGTAATTCTTAGATTCGCTTATTCAAATAGATAAAAATTATGCTTTGCAAGCTACAAAAGAATATGGTTCGTTGGCAAGATATGATTTATTTATAAATCAATTTGCTGCTTCTGAAACAGCTGCACGTCGCGGTTTAGCCTTAGACGGTACACAAACTTGGGTAAAAACAAATCTTTGTCACGCTTTACTTTTTCAAAACAAAGACGCGGATGCAAAAGCCGCATATAATGCGCTCAAAACACAAAAAGATAATCTGGGAGAAAACTATCGCGATGTATTTTTGGAAGATATTAAAACACTCCGTGCTGCCGGACTTGATGCCGCACAATTGGATAAAGCCGAAAAATGGATGAAAGAAGAATGAAGATGTATAGACAGCGATTTTTTGCGCACTACTTGCCATTTTCAATAATTACGGCGTGTTGCCTTTTATAGAAAAGCAATGCCTAAATTAACAAAAGAAAGTCTGATAATTTTACAATTTTAACTCTATTTTTCTGCACAGTGTTTGGCTCTGATGCTTTCAATTACATCATTTACAACAGAATCGGGTACGTTATTTTCATCGGATAGTTCTGTAATTTTGACAAGTTTTTGTCGGGAAAAAAGGCGTTGCTCTCGGTCAGTCAGTTTTAAAAAACGCAAACCCAATCTTTGTGCCAATGCTTCAAACACAAAAATATCTTCTTTCCTATTTGCTTCTATAAGTACCATAACTGTAATTTTTATGCAAATTTGCAAATTATATTTTGTCCCATCAACAATTTCGTTATACAGCAGATAAAATTCTGTGTTGGCGATTCGCGGAAAACTCTAAAGCAATATAAATATCTTCTTTAGTAAGTTCCGGGAAATCCAATAAAATATCCTCCGTACTCATGCCGGATGCCGGATACTTTAAAATATCTTCAACGCTGGTACGCATTCCTCTAATGCAAGGTTTGCCGCCGCGTTTTCCGTTTTCAATCGTAATAATATTTTTGAAAATGTACATACCGAAAAGTTTAAATCTGAAAAGCAAAACAAATTTACACGAATTTTTTGATGGTACAAATTTTTTTGGTAATATAAAGATGATGGTTTATCGCGTCTGAATATTTTCATTACATAAAGGATAGTAGAGAACAATGATTGTCCAGAACCTGATTGAATCCGATAGGATTCACACGTTTATAGAAAAAATATGCAAAAGTATTACCGAATCCGTAAGATTCGCACATTATTCTCCGCGATATATTGTGTGAATCCTACGGATTCGTAAACTATTTTGGCGGATATTTTCTATAAACGTTAGAATCCTAACGGATTCTCAAGATTTTGGATAATCATGGTTGATAATCATAACAAGGTTAAAATCCCCATAAGGTTTTCTTCCTTAAATTATTTTTCAAAATTATTTTTTCAATAAACGTGTATCTTTGCGGAAATTTTTAAAAATAACAAAACTTTATCATTGTTTTTATTTTGGTGTAATCGCAAAAGATATTAAAAGCACATGGAAAAATTGAAAATAGGTATTTCGATAGGTGATATAAACGGTGTCGGTTTGGAGGTTATTTTAAAAACGGTTGCCGATGCGCGCATTCTAAATTTGTGTACACCCGTTATTTACGGCTCTTCAAAAGTGATCTCGTATCATAAAAACATTGTTCAAGTAGAGTTTCCTTTTGCCAATTTGCGTTCCGCAACGGATGCGGAAACGGGTAAAGTGAATGTCGTTAATTGTTGGCAGGAAAGCGTTAATATCATGCTCGGAAAAATGAATGAAGTCGGCGCAAAATATGCTTACAAATCTTTGGAGTCGGCAGTTTCAGAACTTAAACAAGGTTTTATTGATGCTTTGGTGACGGCACCGATACACAAACACGGTATGCAATTGGTGGGTTTTCCGTTTATCGGACATACGGAATATTTGACGGAACAACTGGGCGGTTCGGAAAGCGTGATGTTGATGGTGTGCGATAATTTGCGCATCGGTTTAGTGACCAATCATTTACCGATTGAAAAAGTAGCGGCAAACGTCACACGCGAACAAATCGTGAAAAAACTCACGATTTTAAACGATACGCTCCGCGTAGATTTCGGAATAGAAAAACCGACGATTGCCGTACTTGGTTTAAATCCGCATGCGGGTGATGATGGTTCTATCGGCTCGGAAGAAGAAACTACAATTCGTCCGGCGATAGAAATGTGTAAAGAAAAAGGCATTCTCGCTATGGGACCTTTTCCGGCAGACGGATTTTTCGGTTCGGGAGCATACAAAAAATACGATGCTATTTTAGCTATGTACCACGATCAAGGTTTGGTCCCTTTCAAACTTTTATCTTTCGGTGATGGCGTGAATTATACTGCGGGTTTATCGGCAGTGCGCACTTCACCCGATCACGGTACGGCGTTTGATATTGCCGGACAAAATATTGCCAATCCGGCATCTTTTCGAAAAGCTTTGTTTACTGCGATTGATATTGCCCGCAACCGAAAAAATTATATTGAAATGACGGCAAACCCGGTAAAATCACGCAGCACGAAATTTAAAACGGGTGTAGATGAAGTGATCGTGGAGGAAAATTAATTTTGTATTATTCCGATTTTAATCTATTTTTGTTAATTATTAAGGGGTTTTTAACTTATTTAAAATGAGTAAAACAGAGCAAATATTGATTGAAATAAATAAACTAAATTCTGATGAATTAGATATCGTTTATCAAGAGTTAGTGAAAAGAATTAAAAAATCAGAGAAATTAAGGGCGACATTTGAAAAAGTTCGTGGCATAGGAAAAGGAGTTTGGGATATGGATGCTCAGGAATATATTAACGAATTAAGAAAAGATGATCGCTTCTAAATATTTTATTGATTCTGCTCCTTTTATTTATATAATTGAGGATCATCCTGAATTTTATACTAAAACATTTGATTTTATTGACAAGGCTTCGAGTGAAGACGTTGAATTTTATACGAGTGTATTAAGTATTTCAGAATTTTGTGTAGGACCTGAAAAATCTGAGCGGAATGATTTAATTATAAAATTTGAGGATTTTTTAAATAAACTAGATTTCAATGTAAATGTAATTTCAATAAAAATAGCAAAAGCATCCGCGAAATTACGTGCCAAATATTCCTTTTTGAAAGGTATGGATGCACTCCAAATTGCATCAGCGTTGGAAATGAATTGTGAATTGTTCCTGACAAACTACAAAAGGTTAAAAGAAATCGAGGAATTAAAAATGGTTTTAATTTCATCATTGTGATTTTTTTTACCGGCAAGGATAGCAATTAAAACAACTTATTAACTTGATTTTCCGTAATGCGCGGCGTAGCACCTTTGTAAGTTGCAACTAAAGCACCGGTGGCACAAGCAAATCGTAAGGCTTCGGTAACAGAAAGTTTATCGAAAACATATTTTTTGATAAACGCACCCAGAAAAGCATCGCCACAACCGATAGTATCGGTTACTTTTTCAATGCGGGGTGTAGAAGCCGTGAACATTTTAGTTTCTTGAAAAGTAATGGCACCGCGCGCACCTTGCGTAACGACCAATAGTTTCAAATTAAAAGTCTTTAAAATGGCGGCGCCTTTTTCGGTTTCAGTGCCTTTTAAGTTCAACCAATTCGCTATCATTTCAAATTCGTCTTCATTCATTTTTACGACATCCGACAATCGCATTAAACTGAATATTTTTTCCTTTTCGTAAAACGGTGCGCGCATATTCACATCGAATATACACAAAATGTCGGCTTGTTCCGACTTATTTTTCACTTGCAACTCTTTTAAAACGGATTGTAATGTCTCGAAATTATGTACGTCCCGGCACGCTAAGCTACCATATACCAACACATTTGCTTTCTCTATTGCCGTTAATGCAGCCGGCGTAACCGAAATAAAATCCCAGGCGGCAGGTTGTGCTATTACGTATTGGGGTTCGTTTTTTTCGGTAAAAGTAACCGTCACCGTTCCGGTTTTATGGTTTGTATCCGTACCGACAAAAGCGGTATCTACGTCGCGTTCATTCATAAAGGCGACGATATTTTTTCCTAAATCATCATCACCTACGCGGCTTATCATACCGGTTTTTATGCCGAGATTACTCAAATGTATCGCTACGTTCATCGGTGCGCCGCCGGCTTGCGCGCCGTCCGGCAATAAATCGTATAATACTTCACCGAAACAGTAAACTTGGTTGATCATTTTTTATATTTAAAATATAAATTGCAGTTTTAACCGTTGTAATAGTACTCAAAGCTATTTTTTTGTGCCTCAAAATTAATTAAAATATCCGCATTGTATCCGTATTGTATCTGCATTGTACCTTGATTAGGATTTTTTTAATAATTTTATCATTACTGCATCGCAAGTTTTATCCAATAAATCATACACGTATTCAAACTTATCATCGAAATACGGATCGGGAACATTTGGATCAGCATTTTTTTCGTTCGCAAATTTTTTAATGAGGTGAATTTTATTTCGTTGACTTTCATTATCCGTTAAACTTAAAACATCGGCTTCGTTTTTATCGTCCATCACAAAAATTAAATCGAAGTCCACTAAATCCTGTTTTGTAATGCGTCTTGAAATTTGCGTTGTCAAATCAATTCCATTATTGCGGGCAACCTGAATACTTCTGCGATGCGGCAACTCACCATCATGCCAACCTGAAGTACCGGCAGAATCAACAGTCCAGTCCAATTTATATTTTTTTATTTTCGATTGCAAAATGCCTTCCGCCAACGGCGAGCGACAAATATTTCCAAGACAGACCATCAGGATTTTCATTTTTTTTTATTAGTTCCACAAAAATATTAAAAAGAATTTTCATTTTTATAATTCAGAAATTTTTTTTTATTGAAATAAAGTGCGTTGAGCAGTCTTTTCAAAAAAATATAAAATAATTCCGCGAAAAATTTTTTATTTTCAAAAATAAATTCTAATTTTATTTTGAAATAAAAAAAATATTTTCAAAAAAAATATTTTTTATTGATAGAACCACATCAAAAAAATTTCGAAATCCATTTATCTCACCTTTAAAATTTTTTAACGCATGGTTTACGACACACCCAAGGTCCGAAACATCGTTTTACTCGGACACTCCGGCTCCGGGAAAACGACCTTTGCCGAGTGTAT
This sequence comes from Chitinophagales bacterium, assembly GCA_038226035.1. Classification (GTDB taxonomy): domain Bacteria; phylum Bacteroidota; class Bacteroidia; order Chitinophagales; family Saprospiraceae; genus JAAFJT01. The sequence goes on from JBBRQS010000003.1 coordinate 149,684, forward strand.
GCTTTATGAAGCAAAAGCTATTACGCGCAGAGGTCAAGTGAATCTCGGCAATACCGTTTCCGATTTTACCGGTATCGAGCAGGGTAGAGGACACTCGGTTTTTTCGACGCTGCTGCACGCGGATTGGAAAGATTGCAAAATTAATATCATGGACACGCCCGGTTACGATGATTTTATCGGCGAAATCGTATCGTCGCTCAAAGTGGCGGACACGGCTTTAATGTTGCTCAACGCGAGTACAGGCGTAGAAGTCGGTACCGAACTTTTGTGGGAATACATTCAAGAATACAAAACACCCACGCTGTTTATCGTCAATCAACTCGATCATTTAAAAGCGGATTACGATGCCGTATTGGAGCAAGCGCTTCAGCGTTTCGGACATAAAGTTTTGGCTGTGCAATATCCGATAGATGCCGGCACCGACTTTCATTCTATTATTGATACGTTGCGCATGGTGATGTACAGTTTTCCGAAAGCCGGCGGAAAACCGGAAAAACATCCGATTCCGGCAACCGAAATGCCGCGCGCCAACAAAATGCACCAAGCACTCGTAGAAATTGCTGCCGAAGGCGATGAAACTTTAATGGAAAAATTTTTTGAAAACGGTGCGCTTACCGAAGAAGAATTAGCAAAAGGACTCACGTTGGCACTTGCTAACCAATCGTTTTATCCGTTGTTTTGCGCGTCGTCGGCTTTGAATATGGGCAGCGGACGCATAATGGGTTTCATTCACGATATTTGTCCGTCTCCTGCGGATCGTTCGGAAGCACCTTTGACCAACGGTAAAACACTGCCATGCGATGCAAAAGATAAGACAACCCTTTTTATTTTTAAAACTATGTCGGAACCCAATGTGGGTTTGGTCAGTTATTTTAAAGTCTGCTCCGGTACTTTAAAAACGGGCGATGAATTGGTGAATCAAACGACAGATACCTTAGAGCGTTTCAATCAATTGTTCGTAGCTAACGGAAAAAATCGCGAAGCGGTGAGTGAATTGCGAGCCGGAGACATCGGCGTGGCGTTGAAACTGAAAAATTCGCACACCAACAATACGCTCAACACAAAAGGAACGGTGCGCGAAATAGAACCGATCCGGTTTCCGTCGTCGCGAATGCGCGTTGCCGTGCAGCCGCCTTCGAAAAATGATGTAGAAAAAATGGCGCGCGCCTTGCACGCTTTACAAGAAGAAGATTTGACGTTATTGGTTGAACATAATATTGAACTCAAACAAACTTTGCTGCATACACAAGGGCAATTGCATCTCGATATTATTAAATTCAGATTGGATAAATCTTTCGGCGTTCAAGTTCAATTAATGAAACCGCGCATTCCTTATCGTGAAACTATTACGCGGGTGGCAAATCATGCGTATCGCCACAAAAAACAATCGGGCGGTGCGGGACAATTTGCCGAAGTGCATTTACGCATCGAACCCTATACGGAAGGGATGCCGCCGCCTGCCGGATTGAATGTGCGCAACATCGAAGTACATGATTTGCCTTGGGGCGGAAAATTGGTTTTTCAAAATTGTATTGTCGGCGGTGCCGTGGACGCACGGTTTATGTCCGCGATACTTAAAGGCATTATGCAAAAAATGAATGAAGGTCCGCTTACCGGCAGTTATGTACGCGACGTGCGGTGCAGTATTTACGACGGAAAAATGCACGACGTTGACTCCAACGATATGGCATTTATGATTGCTTCCGCGCAAGGTTTCAAAGAAGCTTTTCCGACAGCTGCTCCGCAAATATTGGAACCGATATATAATTTGGAAATATTGTGCGCACCCGAAGGTATGGGTGATGTGATGGGAGATTTGCAAACGCGCCGCGCTTTTATAACGGGTATGGATGCGCTCGGGCATTACCAAAAAATATCTGCGCGCGTTCCTTTGGCGACGATGCACGATTACTCGAACACCTTGCGCGCACTCACGCAAGGACGCGCCAAATTCAGTTTAATGTTCGCCGAATACCAACCCGTTCCCGCCGACATTCAATTGAAACTCATCGAAGAACATAAACACCATACGGAAGTGGAAGCTGTGGCGTAGCGGAAATGAGAGAGGCGATTATGGATTGTAGTCGCCTCTCTTTTTTTATTTTATCCATTTTGTATGAAATTGTCCGCCGCTGAAACGAACAGTATCAGGATAGTTATTGTAGTATCCGGGTGTTTTATAGTGCTTGAAAAAAGTTATATCAAATGTACCTCTAACGTCACCCGAAATTGTATCATAAGAGGAAATTGTTACACTGCTTTCGACATTCGGTAAGCGCGTATAAATGCCTGCAATAGCATCCCCATCTGCTTCATGTAAAAATATTGATGCAATAAGCACCGGACTGCAACTTGGCAAAGCTATATCTGCCTCCGCAGGAAAAATAAACTTGCCTATTTTCATCGGAATACTGGCGATACCGATGCTTTCTCGGTTTTCCTTTCTATTGGTAAAAGAATTAACATGTATAGAACCGGAAATCATATTACAAGACATGTCGGGTAAATCCACCGAACCGAATGTTTGTGTATACCAATATGACGGTATAGTCCATGGTTGTCCGTTAAACAGTAATCCCGTTATGTCACCCGGATAGCCGGTATATTTATAGTCCGGTACCGGAGGATTTATTATTTCTTTTTTGCAAGAAACTGTGATTAAGGTAAAAATCAAAATAGCTTTAAAGAAATTTTTCATTATAAGTGCTTTATTATAAGATTAAAAAAAGTTGGGGTATAACATTGTTAGATGATATACCCCAATAAATTCATTTAGAAATTAATAACCTTTTTGTATCCGAAAAATTTTCTGAGGTCAGACGATAAAAATAAATTCCCGATGAAAGAGACTCCGTATTAAGTGTGTGTTGATACGTTCCTGTTTCGTATTCACCCGATTCGAGTAAACGAATTTTTTGCCCAAATTCGTTCAAAAGTTCTATTGTAATATTTTGTTTATTTTGCAAAATAAATTCAAATATAGTACTATTTTCCGTAGGATTTGGAAATGCGTTAGAAATTGATGCATTTGCTATTTTATTGTCAGTTATACCACTATTATCCAATTTTATGTAGTGAACATTATTTACATAAACACTGTAATAAGCTGTAAACCATTGTTGATCATCTGATTTAACTCTTAATCGAAGATAAACATGTCCACTTTGCCCGTAAGATGAACCCGGATATACACCCACAGAAACAGAACTGGACATAGAAGCATCATTAAAATAAGAATAGCCATCTGAACTAACATCCCAATGATAACTGTATGGAGAAAGTCCGCACTCTACATTACTTGAAAAGGTATAATATCCAGGATAATTAATGCTTTGCACTCCCGATATTGAAGCAGTTAATTGCCCTACTACTGCAGGATTAAATGAAGCAATTGTATAAGCACGTTCAACTATCCTTCGTGCAACGTCACCGTTCGAAACATCACCTGCTGGAACTCCTTCGTATGTTAAAAGTGGGCTTGAAAATTGAAGAATTTTTTTTGTAGATTCAAGAGCTATACCATAGTCGTCAACACCATCATGCATAGTGGTTACGTAACGATTCGTAGTGAAACAAAAAAAGCATCTATGTTCAAAATAAAAACCTCGTGCGTAAGGTGCTAATATATTGCCATTATATCCGAAACCAGGATGGGCTTCATGCGCACCACCGAAAATATGTCCCACTTCGTGAGTAAATGTATAATAGGTAGGTGAATCAGAAAATCTGTCCTCTACAATGGCAAAAGGGAAAGAATAATCTGGTTCAAAAAATGCCAAGCCTATAGCATGAGAAGTTCTTATATAATTACCGTCGGTTAATAGTACTACCATGTCAGCATTATTAATATTTCTTAAACCTTGTGCTTCATTATTAGCCTGAAGACTATATAAGTCTGATTCCATTACAGAATTATAATTACCTCTGACTGTCGCACCGGTAAAGCTATTTAACTGTTGAACATCTGCCAGTGATATATATGCTTCAGGTGTAGTAATGCCTGAATTTCGAAGTGCTTGATTAAATTGTTCGACACACACACTTGCAGTTTGTAAAATATCAGGATCATGAGCTTGAGCGGCTGCGGTGTATAAAATTAATACACGATTCTCAACAGGGCAAGTTGTAAGTATTGCTTCGACTTTATTAACGACAGGGGGTTGTACAAAACCTTTTTTGGGTTCTTTTATTGGTTCCGGACACATTTGAGATTGCAGTTTTAAATCCGGTACAAATCCACTTATACTATTTCCTATTCCATATATTCTATAACCTTCATCTCTATATTTTAAATGTCCATAAATTTCCCCTTTTTTACAAATAAGCATCATATCACCTTGAATAATACTATCACTAACTGTACCATACCAATAATAATCTTTATCAGATTGGTATTCAATCCGTGTAGTCATGGCATGAATACTCTTACCCGTAATAGGAGAAGTGAAATCAAATAAACCTTTTTTATGCACATTAGCAATATTGCCCATTTTAAAATAATGCACATTCTTAGCGTTTGGATGATTATCTAATTTACCAATAGCATCTTGATCTGAAGAAGCATCAGCTTTAGCCTCTTCTTTTCTTATTTCAGATAAAAATTTTTCTGACTGAGAATATCCAACATTAGTGGATAAAAATAAAAACGACATAGAAAAGACAAAAAGTCTTTGTAATTGTGAGAAATTCATTTTAATTTTGTTTTAAGTTTATAAATTGTTTTTACTGCTTTCTGTGGCTTAAAGGTTGGAGAAAGCATAAGAGCAACCTTTCCTCGCCATACCTAGTATGTCGAGGATTTTTTTTAGGAGAATTGAATATAAATTTACGTTTAAAGGTGAAAAATAAAAATTCCTTTCAATCACTACACAGTGATTAAACAAAAAAAATCTTTTTTAAATAAAAATAATTGAAAAGTAGAAGATGATTAAGTAGTTTATAATCGGTCTGTGAGTCTGTAATTTTAATCAAATCAAATAATTTTTGGCTGAATCGGTTTTCAATAATTTAATCTTGTAAAACAAATCTACAATATTATTTTTATAAACGATTTTTTTTTAAAATAATTCCTTGTGTTTACAAAAACTTAATATTGCCGTGCAGTTAAACCGTATGAAAACTAAACCGTCTTATAAGTATGAGCAAATATAAACTCCCGCCTTTTTTTTAAAACACATTTTTAAATCAATTTTTTCATTTAAAAACAGAACATGAATACGCTCTTAGAAAATCCGAGCATTGCAGCAACTGCGCCGCCGTTTTCAGATTTGACGCCTTACACTGGCGCGTGGGCAACAGAACAAGTCGTGCATCTGCTGAAACGCACCATGTTCGGTGCGGCTAAAGCGGATATAGATTTATTGCTGACATTAACACCGGCAGCAGCCGTGCAAAAACTTTTGACTGCACCGGCAACGCCACCTTCGCCGCCCGTTAATAACTACAATGCCAATGTTGTGGATCCGGACATTGCACCGGGACAAACTTGGGTGAATACACCATCGAAAAATGTTCAGAATTTAGACGCAAACAGAACGCAATCGTATCGCGATTGGTGGACCGGTGTGATGATTAATGAAACTACAAGCATTCAAGAAAAAATGGTACTGTTCTGGCACAATCATTTTGCAACACAAACGACTGCCGTCGGCGTAACTTCCAATTTCGGTTATTATCACAATGTGACTTTGCGTAAATACGCGCTCGGCAATTTTAAAGATTTCGTGAAAGCCATTACTATAGACCCGTCTATGTTGGCTTTTTTGAACGGCAAAAATAATGTGGTAGGTGCGCCCGACGAAAATTACGGCAGAGAAGTACAGGAGCTGTTTACGATAGGTAAAAATGCGGACGGTACTACACCTTACACCGAAGCAGATGTACAAGCTGCTGCGCGGTTACTCACCGGTTATCAAATAGATGGGACTAATTTTACGGGTGTTTTTAATCCAACTCGTCACGATACAACCAATAAAGTTTTTTCTGCTTTCTACGGTTCCAAAACTATTGCGGGCAGAACAGGTGCAGATGGTGCAAAAGAATTGGATGATTTTTTAGCCATGATTTTCGTCACGCCCAATCCGGCGGCGTTTATCTGTCGAAAAATTTACCGGTTTTTTTTGTACTACAACATAACAGCCGATGTGGAAACCAATATTATTCAGCCTTTAGCAACTATTTTCAGAAATAATAATTACGAAATAAAACCGGTTTTATTCGCCTTATTTTCAAGCCAGCATTTTTTTGATATGGCGAATGTCGGTCGGCTTTTAAAATCTCCTTTAGAGTTTGTTGTCGGCAGTATCCGCGAGTTCAATGTAAAATTTCCGGATGCAACCAATTATGTGGCACAGTATGCCATGTGGGGTTATGCTTTCGGTAGAGCTGCTTCAATGAATCAGCAACTCGGCGATCCACCGAATGTAGCCGGTTGGCCCGCTTACTATCAAATACCTTCTTATCACGAACTTTGGATTGATACCAATACGTTGCCCATCCGTTTGATGTTTACGGACCAAATGGTTTCCGGCGGATACACGACACAAGGACAAAATATTTTTTTCGATGTGATAACTTATGTCAAGGGTTTACCGAATCCAAGCGATCCGAATTTGCTGATAACGGATTCTTTGCAACGGCTTTATCGAATACCGGTGCAGGCTGATTTTATGACGTATCTGAAAGAAATTTTGCTTTCCGGTCAAATCAGCGATCATTATTGGACAGATGCTTGGGCGGCATATATCGCTACACCTACCGACCCGACAGCACTTAATGTTGTCATCACACGCCTTAAAACTTTTTATAAATACATGATGGAACAATCGGAGTATCAACTTTCATAGTCACGTTTGTAGAGACGCGATGCTTTGCATATCAATCATCAAACTTAAATAAAATGAAAAGAAGAAATTTTATAAGCAGCATTGCTATGGGCGGAGTATTGCCGACCATTATAAACGGTTTTCCGTTAAAAACTGCCGTATTGTCGCCGATGTTGCAAGCATTGGCGAGTTCGGCAACAGATACCGATCATGTTCTTGTGATAGTACAAATGAACGGCGGTAATGACGGTGTAAATACCGTTATTTCTCTCGATCAGAATTATGCTAATTTACAAGCGGCACGGAGCAATATCTTGATTCCGCAAGCAAAAATTTTAAAACTGAATGGTACAAACGCCACAGGTTTGCACCCCGCGATGACAGATATGCAAAATATGTTCAACAACGGACAATTGCGCATCATTCAAGGTGTGAGTTATCCGCAACCGAATTTTTCGCATTTTCGTGCAACGGATATCTGGATGACCGGTGCCGATTCAAATTCTGTCGTCACGACCGGTTGGCAAGGACGTTATTTGAATTACGAATATCCGAATTTTCCGAACGGTTATCCGAATGCAACAATGCCTGATCCGTTAGCCATACAAGTCGGCGCACCGGCAACAAGTGCTTTGGAAGGACCAGCGGGTTCATTGGGTATTTCTATTTCAAGTCCGACGAGTTTGTACAATTTCGTAAATAATATTCAAGATCCGGCACCCGCTACCGATGCCGGCAAAGAACTGACTTTTGTTCGCACTGTACAGCGCGAATCGCAGGCGTATGGCAGTGTCGTAAAAAATGCTTATTTAAAAGGAGCTAATATTGCTACGTATCCGGCAAAAAATACTTTAGCCGCACAACTTCAAATCGTGGCTCGCTTGATTAAAGGCGGTTTGAAAACGCGCGTCTATATGGTAAACACGGCAGGTAACGGTACTTTCGATACACACTCCGACCAAGTAATGTCTTCCGACGTGACGACCGGCGTTCATGCGGACCGACTTGGTTTGATGTCTTCCGCAATCGGTGCTTTTCAAAATGATTTGGGGAAACTCGGTATTCAAGACCGCGTTTTGGGTATGACGTTTTCTGAATTCGGTCGGCGCATAAAATCGAACACCAGTTTAGGCACTGATCATGGCGTAGGTTTGCCGGTATTTGTTTTCGGAACGAAAATAGTTCCGGGTATTTTGGGTACTAACCCGATAATACCGACAGCAGCCACCGTAAACGATAATGTGGCGATGCAATACGATTTCCGTTCCGTGTATGCTTCCATGCTGAAAGATTGGTTTTGCGTTTCTTCTACGGAATTGACAAATGTGCAGATGAACACTTTCCAATCGTTGAGCATCGTAAATTCACCGAATTGCATTTCAACTTCTATTCATGAAGAAAATGTGAATGCCGGATACAGTATCATAAGCAGTTATCCGAATCCGTTTACTTTCGGAACTACGATTGAATTTGAAACTTTCGGCGGGTATACTTTAATTCAAATTTTCGATACCGAAGGGCATCTTGTCGCTACACCTGTGGATGCGGAATATCTCGCCGGAAAATATAGCGTTTGGTATAATGGCGGACATTTGCCGCGCGGATTGTATTATACACGTTTGCAAAACGGCGCAATACAACAAGTAAAAGCATTGGTAAAAGCAGAATAAAGATTTGAATTTGAGAATTTCTTACGTCCCGCCAAACCGTGAAAGGTCTGTCGGGATTTTTTTTTGTTTTGAGAAAAACGCTCGCCTAAAAATGCCAATAAAAGGCAACAAGTCAGTTAAGGTTTTCAAACTTTTACTGGCACTGATACTTTTTTTTAAAATAAACACACTTTAACCAACTCGATATACATAAACCACCATGCCGCGAAATTCTTCTTTCATTAATTCATAATCAAGGCGGGTTGTATTAATCTTTTTAAAACCGATTTTCTCATAAAAAAAAATTGCATCGCTGGTGTCCATTGCTTTTAACCAAATAAATTTTTTTTTAAGTTGACGTGCCAAATCAAGCGTAAATTGTATCGCTTGTTTTCCGATACCTTTTCCGGCACCGGCTTTTATGATATAAATGCGTTCTAATTCCAAACAATCGGCATCGGTATAGGGATCTAATTTTTTGTGGAGATTAAGTTTTAAAAATCCGACAGGTGAATCGTTATCATAGAGCAAATAAAAAACGGCGTTGCCGTCCGACATTTCTTCCCGTAAAATTTCCGGAGTAAAACTACGCTGTTTATACCATTCACCGTTATCGTACCATAAATGCAAATAATGTTCGTTATACGATTGTATAGCCAAAGTTATTATAGTCGGAATATATGTTTTTGTGCAAATTGATATAGTATTCATGTTCATTATTTTTATTGTAGTTTTAATGAATCACACGCTCTACAAGCGTTAGTTGTCTTTTCATTTTATTTTAATTAAAAGTATCAGAACTGTTCTCCCACCTGACTATTCCAATATTGGATACAATAAAAAAAAACATCGCCGGTAAAAGTTTTCAAACTTTTACTTATTATTTTCATGTCTCATGAGCTGAAAGCCTATTATTCGATTTGTTATTACAAAGAATTTTTTATTAAACTTCAAAAAAAAATATAGTATTTCAGGTCATCAGTCCTGAAAATATTGAATTTCAGTTTATATACTGAAACCGGCTTTATCGCTTTTTTAGGAAAAAATATATTTAAACCAGCAGAGGAAATAATTATCAAAAATTTTTTTAAAACCCCGAAAAGAATATCCACCTGTTAAGGTATCTTTCTTTGCTCTTCCAAGTTTTTTCAAAAGAATTTATTGCTAAGACGGAAGTCTTTCACCGGCATTATTTTTTAAATAATACAATTAAGCAAAGGGATTTCATAACCAGAAATAAGTTACCGACTCGCAAACACCCCCTAAAAATCTAATTGAAAACTAATTACCGGCAATAATCCGGCTTGTTCTCTGTAAACCCAAGTATTCGTAGCCGGGTCATAATTTCTGATTAAACCATTCACGTTTGTCTGAGCCGTAAAATTTTGAACGTCTAAGGCGATGGTGTAAGCAGTTTTTTTATTATTTTTCCGGTAAGATACTTTTAAATCCGGGCGAAAATAAACCGGCGTGGTTAACGAAAACGGATGCGCTTGATCTAAATCCGGATATTGTACGTTGCCGGTCTGCACTGCCGCTAACGGAGAAGCGGGTGTGCCGCCGTTAAATAAAATTTTGATACCACCTTGCCAAACGCCATCGTGTTTTGTGCGCCATTCTTTTCCACCCATGAAATTCAAAGAATAGTGTGTATTGTATTGAGTGTTATAAGTTTGTCCGTTCAGTGGTTGATAGGTGCTGTTGAATAGAGATGTGGACAATATAAAAAAAGCGCCTTGGTTAAATATTTTTTCTAACGACACATCTATACCATAGTTGTGTCCGGTGCCTTTGCTTATGAGAATTTGATTCGGAAAACCTTCAACGACATTTAAAGCAGAGTAAGTATTATTTACATCGGCACTAACAGGTACATCCGTTAAGTATTGATAGTAAAGTTCGGAATGCAGTTTATAGCTGTTTTTTAAAATAATTTCGTGCGCCAAAATAAAATGATTGGAATGTGTTATGCCTAAATTTCGGTTGGCATAAATTTGACTTTTTTCGTAATCCCCGAACACCGTGTAGTAAGTACCGAGTGGTTGGATTTTTCCGTGCAAACCATATCCGAAACTAATAAATTGGTTGTCGGCATATTTATATTGCACACCAAATCGCGGTTCTATACTCGAAGTATTATTGAGCGTTAAAAACAACGTATGTATGCCGGCACTAATGGTCCATTTTTCAGCCGGACGGTAACGTACTTCTGCGTAGGGTTGAATCAAAAAAGTAGAAAGCGTTTGACCAAATGTATTTGCTCTGCCGAGTGTGGCGTATTTACCTAAAACATTCGCGTTATAGTCAACGGAAGTGCCGGAATAACTTTCAAAATTATAAAACATATCGCTTAAAAATAAGCCGGTTTTCAATGTCAATTTCGGATTAAACAAATGGCTGTAATAAGAAGCCAATGAAAATCTCCCTTCCATAGAATGTTGCGTATCAAATCGCGTAGCAGGTGCTGATGCCGGATTATAATCTTGGTCGTGAACAACGGATTGATCCATCACCGCCAAAGTCGTTTTTATGTACGAACTTTTATCTAACAACCATGAATGTGTAGCACCGATAGCGCCCATATTAGTTTCAAAATTTGCGGTCACGCGGTCGTCATAATTAATGGGCATTTCAGCAACACGCCTTTTTTCAAGACTTAAACCTCCAATGCCCCAAACACTGAAAAGATGTTTTTGATTGCTGCTCGGCAAATAGATATTGAAACTGATATCCTGAAAATTATCGTCAATACGCGGACCAGCTAATTGAAATCCCAATTTATTTAAAATGCCGAGTGTAGAATAACGCGCGTTCACTAAATAAGAGCCACCTTGGTTTCCGACCGGACCTTCAGTTGAATATTCTAAACCGATTAAACCAACTTTAATCGTGTTTTCGCGTTTTTCGGAATTTCCTTTTCGGAATTTCATATCGAATACGCCGGAAAGTGCATTGCCGTATTCTGCCGGAAAAGCACCGGTCGAAAAATCGGAAGTACCGAGTACACTCGTACTAAAAATAGTAATGCCGCCACCCGACGAACCCAATCTCGCAAAATGATTCGGATTCGGAATGTCAATGCCTTCCAATCGCCACAACAATCCCACACCTGAATTTCCGCGTATTAAAATATCACTGTTAGAATCATCATTACTGATTTGTACGCCCGGAAAACCCATCACCATACGTCCGGCATCATTTGCAGTGCCGGCATAACGATTTGTTTCTTCCGCAGAAAAAGAACGCGAACTCACGACTGAAAGTTCGTTCAAAGGTTCGCTTCCGTGTTTGATGGCGTGAACAACTACTGCGTCTGTTAAAGTTGCAGCTTGAACGAGTTGGATATCTAATTCAACTTCTTTCGCTGAATTGAGTACAATACTTTCGCTCAAATAGGATTCATAGCCGATAAAATTACATAACACTTGTTGCCTTCCTACCGGAATGTGTTCCAAACGAAAATGTCCGGTAGTATCCGTAACTGTTCCGATTTCAGATGTCGAATTCCGAGTTTCGGATAGGTTTGTTTCTGACAATCGTACTGCCGCACCTACAAGCGGTTGTTTAGTATCTTTATCTCTAACGATACCTTTAATTGTTTGTGTGGCAGATTGCCCAAACAGAATAGTTGTACAAATTGTAAATGCTAAACTTAATAAAGTTCGTTTGTTGTGTTCGTTTTTCATTTTATTTTTGAGTTGTCAGAGTTATATTCTATAAAGATCTCTCGAATTTTAACAATGTGACCAAGATAATGAACCTACTCGCAATAATTGTATCTCTTACAAAAAGAAAACAACGCCGTCGAAAGTTTAAAACTTTCAATCATTATCTCGATTGTCTTAGACCTGAGAGCAAACGTATTTAATTAGCCGCGCAACAAAAATATAAAAAAGCGTATAAAAAATGATTTATTCCGGCACATTTTTTTTAAAAATTAGCCTTTACACCGGTCGAGACAGGCTGTTAGCATACAAAAATTTTTAAACTTCACCGCCAATGCGATTTTTATTTAAGAAAAAAAATGCGATTAAAAATTGTTGAAATTTTAAAAGATATCCGAAATAAACATTCAATCGTTAAGGTATCTTTTATAATTATAAAAAGTGTATTTGCGAAAATTTTTTTCTGGAAATTTTTTCAAAAAAAAATAAAAATTTTTCTAAAAAACTAATTTTCAACGTTTTGAAAAAATATTTTTTGAAAGATAAATTCAAAAAAATATTTTTGAAGAATTAAAAAATATTTCTTAAAAAAAACAATTTAATAAAACATTAATAAAAAACAGTTTTGCATTTAATTTTCATTTAATTTTGCAGCAGCAATTCGGCACGCATATTGAATCAGTTGTCAATGGTCGGTATTCAGTATTCAGTTAATTTTTTTGAAGACTGACCACCGACAACTGACAACTGACCACTAAAAAAATACCAAAACTTAACACAACATTGAGAAACGGAATCTTCAATACTATCAGAAAACTTACAAATACATGGAACTGCGTTATTTTCTGTCCGTGCTATCCAAAAGGAAATGGTTAATAATTTTTGCGGCATTGGTTGCCGCTGTTACAACGGCATATTTGGCGGGTTTGATGCCGAAAAAATATAAATCGGGTGCTATACTTTCAACGGGTATTACGGATTACAAAGGTGTACGCGTGGGTGAACAAAATGTTTTCGTTCAAGAATTTGAAATTGAAAATAAATTCGCCAATCTCGCCGAAACCATGAAATCGCGCACTGTCATCAACGGACTTTCCAAAAAACTTATTCTGCACGATTTACTCACCGATTCGGGTAAAGTCGCTTTTTCCAAATTGCCGCCTTTGGATAAAATTAAACTTTCTCAAAATCAAGTTAACGATTATATACAGGCTTTGGCTAAACGTCCGGACTTGATGGGTCCGGAAACGAATGTCGAATTGTTGAACACTGCGACGATTGTTCAAAAAGCTTTGGGTTACGATTACGAAACGCTGCGCGATAAATTAGATATCAAGCGCATCGAAAAATCCGATTACCTGAAAGTAGAATGTACCGCGCCGCAAGCAGATTTGGCGTACTTCACAGCTAAAACTTATTTAGACGAATTTTTGAGCGTTTTTTATCTCGGAAAAGACACTAACCAAAATAATTCGGTGATTTTTTATAATAAATTAACAACCGAAAAAAAACGTACCCTCGACTCTCTGAATAACTTGCGCTACAATTATGCAAAAAATCATGGTGTAGTAGCTCTCGTTGACCAAAGTCAGGCAATAGTGGCGCAAATAAAAGATGCTGAAACGGTGCGCAACGAAGAAGAAAAGAAATATAAATTTTATGGCGAAACGGCAACCAAATATAAAGATAAGCAACGCCCTTACAGCGATCAAGTGCAACGGACTTACAACAAAAATATATTTACAAATGAAGAAATAGTATCGCTCGGTAATCAAATTAATGCGCTTCAAATACAGTGGACTAACAGCAATTTCAAAGACGAAAAAATCAGCACACAAATAGAATCTATAAAAGCCAAGCGCGCGCAACTCATTCGCGACGGTGTTATTGATAAACGCGATGACCAAGATCCGGTGATTGCGAAAAATAATGAAGTTTTTTTGCGTTTAATTGATGCCGAAAGTAATCGCGACGGCTCAAAACAAACAATTGAAGTCGTGAATACACGCATTGCTGAACTCGAAGGCAGAAAAAGTAAACTCATCAACGACAATGCGGAGTTCGGTAAACTGACGCAGCAAATAGATATTGCGCAAAAAGAATACGAAAACGTTTTCGATAAAAAAAATCAAGCAGACGTAATAAAACAATCCGGCTCGAAAGAATTGCCGATGAAGGTAGTTGAAAATCCGATGTATCCGAACGCACCGGAAGCTTCGAAACGTACTTTGTTGGCAACTTTTGCGGGTGTGAGTGCCGGTACGTTAGGAATATTATTGCTTTTCGGTTTAGCATATTTCGATCGCTCTTTGAATTCGCGTTTTCAATATGCCAAACACATCGGTCTGCCGCTTTTGGGTGTGCTGAATAAACTGAATAATAAAAAGCAAAACGATTTCGCGCAGCTCTTTGAAACCGAAAAAAATGCGAAAGAAGTAGAATATTTTAAAGAAGCCTTACGTAAATTGCGACACGATATAGAAATAAGCGAAGCGCGCTCTTTCCTTTTCGTTTCACTGAAACAAGGTGAAGGAAAATCTTTTTTGATAGCAGCATTGGCACATACGCTTGCCATGAAAAATAAAAAAGTATTGATTATCGATACGAATTTCAAACACAATACTTTGTCGCAACTGTCGCCGAATCCGTTTTTGAAAACAGGCGACGAGTCTTCTACCGAACTTGTACCGGTGAATAACGGCAAAGCAAAAAAATTGGATTTTGATTTCAAATTGGCAAAAGTGGATATAATCGGCAATAAAATGAGCAGTCATTCGCCGTCGGAGTTATTATCCGGCGTGGATTTTAAACGACAGATACACGATTTCAGTAAAACTTACGATTTCGTTTTCTTGGAAGCGGCGTGTTTGAGTAAATTTTCTGATGCGCGCGAATTGGTGGATTACGTAGATAAAGTTGTTCCCGTTTTCGATGCCTCTACCAGTTTGACAAAAGACGATGAATATAATATTCAATACCTGCACTACCTCAACGGAAAAGTTTTGGGCAGTGTATTGAATAAAGCGAATTTGAAGAATTTAGATTAAATTAATCAATTACGGATTACGAATTACGAATTACGAACAGAAGTGCGTTTTCTCAATTCGTAATTCGTAATTCGTAATTCGTAATTGAACGTGAAGAACTATTGGATAACATCAGGTTTTTATTCGCTGCTGAATCAAGTGACACAAATGATTTTTAATTTGGGTTCTGTGGTTTTATTGTGGCGAATGTTGGGCAAAGATGTTTGTTCGATTTGGGTAATTTATTTAACAATAACATCGGTAGTGGAAGTAAGCAGAACAGGTTTGTTGCAAAATGCTTTAATGACTTTCCTGAACACAACGCCGGAAGAAGAACACAGCGCCATAAATACAGCGTCCATGCTTATGAACGTGTTGTTATCGTTATTAATTGCCGGTTTGCTTTTGTTTTCGTGCACGGCTGTTGCAGACTTTTACAACGAACCTATACTGATACAATTGTTGAGCATTTATGCGATTACGACCATTATTTTATCGGCGGTGTATCAGTTCAATTTTATACAGCAAGCCTACATGGATTTCAAAGGTTTGTTTTGGTCAACTTTTGTGCGTACGGGTGCGATGTTTTTTTATATCCTGTACTTAAAATTGACACACAAATCGGTTGAATTATCGGAATTGGCTTGCATACAACTATTGGCAGCAATTCCTGCAGCGTTTGTCGGGTATTGGTTTGCCAGAAAATATTTTGTACTGAGTAGAAAATTGGATTTCGGTTGGTTGAAAAAACTGTTTCAATACGGTAAATATACTTTCGGTACCAATGTAGCGACGATGGCATTTAAAACAGTTGATAAATTAATTTTGGGTAAATTATTGCTCGGCTCGCTTTCCACTTACGATTTATCCACGAAAATAAATACATTAGCAGATGTGCCGACGACGACCTTAGCGGCGGTTTTGTTTCCGCAATCCGCACGCAGGCACCACGAAGACGGAAAAAGTTCTGCCAAATATTTGTACGAAAAATCGGTCGGTGTTTTGCTGTCGCTGATAATTCCCGTCGTCATTTTCATTCTCTTTGCGGCGGATATTATCGTGCGCGTCATCGGCAGCAATGCTTACGCAGATGCTGCTCCGGTTTTGCGATTGACAATTTTTTATGGCGTATTCATGGCGTTCGGTGTTCAATTCGGTACCGTTATAGACTCAATAGGCAAACCGAAACTGAATTTTTATATTACCGCTCTCGGTGCTTGCGTGAATTTGGTTTGTAATTATTTTTTCATCCGAATGTTCGGTTTATTCGGCGCGGCTTACGGCACGCTGACGGCTTTGAGTATTATGTTCGTTATCATGCAAACGATTTTGCACCGCGTGCTGAACGTGCAACTGATTCAAGTTTTCAGATACGCTTTGAGTTTTTACGGCGAATTATATCGGAAATTTTTTAGAAAATCTTTGAGCTTTGAGCCGTCAGCTATCAGCTATCAGCACACTACTCAAGATGTTGATAGGTGATTTAGTAATAAAATTTAAAGCGCAGTAACATTAGAGAAAGAAATTTTAGAAAGGTGACTGTTTAAAACTAAAACCCAAAACATACATGAGGAAAGACTATGACATTATCTTGAACACCTTGTTCAGAACCGACAACAATTACTCGTCGGTATCATTGAGTTTTGCTAAAGAAATGGCAAAAACCAACCGAATTTTTTATGTCAATCATCCTTATTCTTACAAAGATTTATGGGACGGCAGAAAAAATGACAAGGTAAAAGAACGTTTCGGTACCATTATTAAAGGCGGCAGTTTTAAAGAAACCGTCAATGATATTCCGGAAAATTTCATAGCCTACACTCCTGCACCCACATTACCTATCAACGGCTTAAAACCCGGAAAAATATACGACAGTCTTTATCGTCGCAACCGCCGCACTGTCATCAAAACTATACAAACTATTATTACCGAGAATAAACTCAAAAATTTTATTTATCTGACGTGTTTCGACCCTTTTTTCGTGCCGGTATTACCGAAAGAAATGGGTTCGGCGTTGAGTATTTATCAGTGCATTGACGATATTTCTACGGAACCTTATGTCGCCAAGCACGGCGTTCGTTTAGAGTTTGAAGCGGCGCGCACATCGGATATTACACTCGTCACGTCGACTAATTTATGGCGAAAATTTAAAGAGGTACAACCCGAAACTTATATTTTGCACAACGCAGTGGATATTTCCATTTTTAAAAACACGGCTTTTAAACATTTCGATCGTCCCGCGGAATTGGCGAACGTGACAACAAAAATAATCGGTTTTGTCGGCAATCTCGATCCGGTGCGCATTGATTATCCGTTATTAAAAGCTATAGCGCTGGCACATACCGACAAAACTTTGGTACTCGTGGGTCCGAAAAATTCAATGGAAATAGCTGAACAAGGCTTAGATAGAATGCCGAACGTGATACTCACCGGCGCGAAAAAAATTACCGAAGTACCGCAATATTTAAAATTTTTTGATGTCGCTATTTTGCCTTCGTTGCTCAATAAGATGTCTCTCTCTGTATATCCGCTCAAAATCAATGAATACTTGGCAGCCGGAAAATCAATCATTTCAACAAATTTCAGTGAAGACATTCGCAGTTTCAGTCCGACGATTCGGGTTGCAAACGATCATGCACATTTTATTAATTTGATAGATGCCGCTTCTACGGATTATTCCGACGAACTCATCAGGAAGCGGATGGCGGTTGCCGAAAAAAATACGTGGGGCGACCGGGTCAGAGAGTTTTGGGAAATTATTTATCAACACGAACACCATAAAAGGTATTTGGGTCAAGTAACAGTTTAGAGGATTTACGATTTATTCAGAATAACAAAGAAATAAAACCGTAAATCGTAAATCTAATGTCTTTTAACTATGGGAATTAAAGAAATAATAAAAGCGAATTCGACGATAAAAAAAATTGCGATGTGGACATTGCAACCGACGGGTGAATATCGTCCGCGTTGGTGGGTTCGTAATCTTTTGAATCCGATAGTACATAAAGTGAGTTCGAGAGCGATAATCCGTAAAAGGATTCGGTTGGATGTTTTTCCTTTCAAAAGATTTGTTGTCGGCGAAGGTTGCATCATCGAAGATTTTACGCTCATCGCCAATGCTGTCGGAGATGTAGTAATGGGTAAAAAAGTACTTATCGGTGCCGGCTCAAAAATTACGGGACCGGTTACGTTCGGCGATAATATTTTATTGGCACAAAACGTGGTTATGAGTGGTTTAAATCACAATTTTGAAGACATCACGTTGCCGATTGTACAGCAAGGGGTATCTGTAAAAGAAATTATAGTAGACGACGGCGTTTGGATAGGTGCCGGCGCACTCATCACCGCCGGTGTACACATCGGAAAAAATGCAGTCGTCGGTGCGGGTTCGGTCGTGACGAAAGATGTGCCTGCATATAGCGTCGTCGTCGGTAATCCGGCAAGGATTATAAAACAATACGATTTTTATTCAAAAACGTGGTTGAAAGTTAAAAATATTGAAATTGAAAAATGATAAATCCGTGAAAATCCGTCGCATACGCGTCATCCGTGTTCCAATTAATATTGAATGGAACACGGATGACGCGAATGCGACGGATTTTTACGAATTTTGATTTAACATACTATTTTTAAATTTTTTTTTAAAATTAAATTTATATGAATTTTATTAACGAAAAGTACAAAAATCTGGCGGAATTAGCCAAAGCAAACAAAGAGGCTTATAAAACTGCTTCGCCGTATCCGAGTACTTCGTTCAAAAATTTTTTCGACGAAAAAATGTTGAATGAAGTATTGGAAGAATTTGAAGACCTCGATAAAGGCGCAACTTTGAAATACGAAACGCCGAACGAAATTAAGTTGGCATCGAAAGGCGAGCAACGTTTTGGTCCTAAAACTAAAGCGTTCGTACATTACTTAAATTCGGAACCGTTTTTAGAATTTTTACAAGTTTTAACAGGCATCGAAGAAATTTTGATTCCGGATCCGTTTTTTGAAGGCGGCGGTTTCCATCAAACAAAAACGGGCGGCTTTTTGAAAATTCATGCCGATTTCAATAAGCACAAACTCACTAAACTCGATCGCCGGTTGAACATTCTCATTTATCTGAATAAAGATTGGAAAGATGAATACGGCGGACATTTCGAAATGTGGGATAAAGAAATGACGCGCTGCGTGAAAAAATTCGCGCCGGAATTCAATACTCTCGCTATGTTCAATACAACGGATTTTACTTATCACGGCTTACCGAATCCGCTGACTTGTCCGCCCGACAGATCGCGCAAATCCATTGCGCTGTATTATTACAGCAACGGTCGCCCGGCATCGGAAGTCAATCAAGGTTTAGAAGATCATACCACGCTTTTTGTGGCACGCAAAACCGGAGAGGACGAAGCCATGAAATCTTTTAATAAAAAACAAGGCGTGAAAGAATTTGTGAAAGATTTAACGCCGCCGATGGTATTCCGCATCGCCAAAAAAGTATTGAGCGGGAAAGAATCCTGAGAGATTTACGATTTTGGATTTACGATTTTTTTTTAAAACGTAAAACGCAAATCAATTTTCAAAATTAATGGTATTTAAAAATGAAAAAAAACCACCGTCCTTTCATTCTTTCAACGAAAGAAAAAATAATTGAAACTATCGGTATCACAGTCTTTGCAAGTGTGTTGATAGGTTCAGCCTTGAAATTACTTTTTTTATAAAAAGTGTTAAGTGATCAGTAATCAGTTTATTTTTACTGATCACTGATCACTGATCACTGATCACTAAAACAATGAATTGGCTCTCGAATCAAATAACGGTACAAAAACTGAATAATCCGTTCGGCATACTCACGATGTTGTCGTTGGGCTTGTTAGTGGGTTTTATGATTACAATGGTCGGTATAACACCAACTGCCTTACTTGTCGGCAGTTTAGTGGGTCTGCCCGTTATTTTAGCGTGTATGTTTTATCAGCAATTCGGTATAGCATTCACTTTAATCGTTGCTTTTTCCGTGCAATTTATCGGAAAATATACTGAAGCACCCGTCGGAACCTCATTAGATGCGTTGCTGGTATTGATGATGATAGGTATTTTTATTTCCCAAATCGTAAAAAAAGATTGGTCTTTCGTGCGCGATCCGATTGCCGCTTGGCTTATTATTTGGGTATATTACAATATTTTTCAAGTATTGAATCCTTCGCAAGACGTAAAAATTGCGTGGCTTTATACCGTGCGTAGTTTAGCTATCTTGAATTTATTATTTTTTATTGCTTGTTATGCTTTTAATTCACTGCAACGCATTAAATGGATGGTGCATTTTATTATTGCACTGGCTTTAATAACCGCCTTGTATGGTTTCAAGCAGGAATTTTTCGGTTTTACCTCCACCGAAAAAGCGTGGTTGTACGCCGACCCCGAACGTTTCCAATTATTTTTTCAGTGGGGACGAATGCGTTTGTTTTCCTTGTTTAACGATGCCATGACTTTCGGCATCATGATGTCATACATGGGTGTTTTCTGTCTGATTTACGCTACTGCACCCATGAAAACTTTTTGGCGATCGGTACTCATAGCCGGCGGACTGATTATGTTTTGGGTATCAGCTTACACCGGTACACGCACTTGTTATGTATTGATCCCGATTGGTTTTGCGTTTTATGCTGCTATGACATTGACGCGCAGAGTGTTGTTGGGAACCATTATTTTTATAGTTTTGGGTGCGGGTATGATGATGAAATCCACTTCAAACGCCGTTGTGTATCGCATTCAATCTGCTTTTAAACCGAGCGGTGATGCTTCCGTTCAGATCAGATATTACAATCAGCAACGCATACGTCCGCTCATTTACTCGCATCCGATAGGTTTCGGTCCGGGAAGTACCGGTTTGTGGGCGCGGCGTTTTACGCCGGACAGTTATCTTGCTAAATTTGCACATGACAGTTATTATGTGCGGCTCGCCGTAGAAGAAGGCATTATCGGTTTGGCTTTGTATATGGCTTTGTTGTTTGTGGTGTTGCGCCGCGCATTATATTTTTATTTGCGTGTAAAAGACCCGACCATAAAAACTTTGTATTTGGCTTTAATGACATCGCTTTTTATGTTGGCAGTAGCGAATTATCCGCAGGAAGCTATTGTGCAATTGCCGACGAGTTTGGTGGTGTATGTTTTTTTTGCGGCGATTGTACGTTTAAAAGATTTTGATTCACATTATAGTTCAATGGTAAATGCTAAGAGATAAATTCAAATAGTAAATGCTAAATGCTAAATGGTAAATTCAAGATATTTATCATTTAGCATTTAGCATTTACTATTTACTGTTATCTTTGTTTCTTGAAACAAATTTTAATCATTTAGCAAACCATTTCAACTTATGTTAAGAGCAATTATTGTAGAAGACGAAAAACCCGGCAGAGAAAATCTTCAAAATATGCTGAAACAATATTGCACCAACGTTGAAGTAACAGGTTTTGCCGAAGATATTGAAAGTGCTTACCAACTTTTAAAAGATCCTGCCCAACAACCGGATATTGCCTTTTTAGATATTAATTTGCCCGACGGTTTGGTGTTTCAGTTATTCAATAAACTCGAAAAAATAAATTTCGATCCTATTATAGTCACCGCTTACGAAAAATACGCGATAAAGGCTTATGATTTCGGCAGTATCGGATATATTTTGAAACCGATCGATGCCGATAAACTCAAAGAAGCCGTTGACCGCGCAGATGTATCTCGAAAAAAAAATCTCCTCAAAAACAGAAATCCATCTGAAGAAAACAAAAAACGGGTAAAAGTTGTTGAAGAATACATAAGTAAGCAAAATCATTTCGGAAAAATAAGTATTTCGGCTATGGACGGTTATCATTTCGTCAATATCACGGATATTATTCGATTGGAAGGCGATGATAATTACACGCATATTTTTACTGCAACGGATAAACTCACGGCTGCAAAAACCATAAAATCTTTTGAAGAAATGCTCATGGGCTCCAACTTTTTCAGAGTTCATAAAACGCACCTCATTAATTTGAATTACATGGTTAAATTTATGAAAACAAAAAGTTTTGTGGTCATGAAAGACGGTAAAGAAATAGAAGTTTCGCGCCGTCGACGTCCGATATTTCTTGAACTGATGAAGAAATTGCGTATTGATGCACCGGATTAACATAAAAATTTTCACTGAAAATAATTTTTATATTTTATGCCCCTTTCAAATACTGTACTTCACAAAGCAGATACGCGCGGCAAAGCGAATCACGGTTGGCTCAACGCGGCACACAGTTTCAGTTTCGCTAATTATTACGATCCCGAACGTATGCACTTCGGCGCATTGCGCGTTCTGAATGATGATATAGTTGCAGCCGGAATGGGTTTCGGTCGGCATCCGCACGACAATATGGAAATTATTACCATTCCGCTCTCCGGTGAACTGAAACACCAAGATTCAATGGGTAACGGCGAAGTCATTAAAAGCGGGGATGTGCAAATGATGAGTGCCGGTACAGGCGTCACTCACAGCGAAGTCAATGCGAGCAAAACAGATGAAGTGCGTCTGCTGCAAATTTGGGTAGTACCGAGTAAACGCGGCGTTACACCGCGTTACGACCAAGTCACGCTCAAACCCGAAGACAGGTACAATAAATTACAACAAATCGTTTCGCCCGATGCCGGTGATGCGGGTATGTGGATTCATCAAGATGCGTGGTTTCATCTCGGTAAGTTCGACAAAAACTTAAAAACGGAATATACGCTCAAAGGGGAAAATTCAGGTGTATACGCTTTTGTCATCAGCGGAAATTTTACGATTGACGGGCAATCGCTCAATAAACGAGATGCTTTAGGTATTTGGAATACCGATAAAATAAATTTTGTATCCAACTCAGATGACGCAGAAATTCTTTTGATGGAAGTACCTATGTGAATTATGAATTATGAATTATGAATTATTTTTAGGAAAAACTTGAAATATCAATTTCATTAGCATGCAAGCCACTTAACGAAAAATAATTCATAATTCATAATTCATAATTCATAATTCATCAAACTACTTTATCCGCGCAATTCGATGAGGCGAACGCATCCGGTTTTGCTTTAAACGTAAATCCCATACCCATAATATACCCCATTGCTTCGCGCAAAGCTATGTTCGATTGAAAATAAGGATCGGTATTAATATCGGCATGAACTTCGAGTTCAACTTCGTATTTATCCAAAAGATTGCACAGTGCGTAAGCTGTATCAACGGATTTCCCGACCTCCGTTATCATGCGTTCGCGCAAAGACATTTTTTTGTGTGCAATTTCGGAATGAATAAACATAAATCCGCCTTTGCGTTCGCGTAAGAAAACAATGACCGTCGCGAAATGAATATCCTCACCGCGCACTTGCGAATCGGTACCGATACAAACTTTCAGTCGATTGCCGAGCGATTGCTCTTCAATAATTGTGCGCTCAACGGCATCTTGTATCGGCAATTGTATTTTTTGACCGTTGAGTCTGCGCCACTCTTTTTCATTATCCATAGTTAATTATAATTTTTGGTTACGCAATTTAAACACGGTTAATTCAAACTATGTTCACAAAATTACGAATAATTCTTCGGATAAAGCAAGTTGTGCGGAATAATTAATATTTGAGTAATAATAACAGCAAAGATACTCGATGAGTTCTGAGATAAGAAATTCGGAAGTATGTGCGCGTTTAAAAATTCGGAAGAAAACGAGTAAAAAAATCGCTCAATTTCCCTATTTTTGCACCAACTATAATTTTTGAATGACGACAAACACCACTGCGCACGTACTTGACAGCTCTATAGAATTTTTGCCCGGCGTAGGGGCTTTTCGCGCCGATTTGCTGAAAAAAGAATTAAATATCTTTACTTTCCGCGACTTGCTGTATCATTTTCCGTATCGGTATATTGATAAAACGCGCTTTTATAAAATTTCGGAAATAACGGAAGAAACGGAAACCGTACAAATAAAAGGTATTTTGCGCCGCATGGAAGTTTTGGGCGAAGGGCGTGTAAAACGGTTAAGTGCCACTTTGCGCGACGAGTTCGGTGCGAGTTTGGAATTGATTTGGTTTCAGCAAATTCATTATTGGGAAAAATCTTTGCTTGTCGGTACCGAATATATCGTTTACGGAAAAGTGAATTGGTTCAACGGGCGCGTGAGTTTGTCGCACCCCGAAGTGGAGGCAGCAACATTGGCGGCGACGGAAAAAAGATTGAACGCATTCGATCCGGTGTACAGCTCAACGGCAAAACTCGATGCCAAAAGTTTAGATGCAAAAGGTCAAAGAAAATTATTGCGCGCGCTGTTTGAAAAATTGAAACCGCAAGACCTTGCTGAAAATTTGCCCGTCGATATTCTTGAAAAATTCGTTTTGATTTCGCGATATGATTCTCTCCTTAAAATTCATTTTCCGGAAAATATTCAAGAGTCGGAAAAAGCAATTCGGCGGCAAAAATTTGAAGAATTGTTTTTCCTTCAACTCAAATTACTGCAACAAAAAGTAATACGCAAAGCCGTTATACGCGGCAATGTGTTCGGAAAAATAGGCGACTATTTCAATAATTTTTACGGTAAAATATTGCCGTTCACGATGACGGGTGCGCAAAAGCGCGTGATAAAAGAAATTCGCCAAGACGTATCGGTCGGAAAACAAATGAACAGATTAGTGCAAGGCGATGTCGGTTCCGGTAAAACGGTGGTGGCTTTTTTTGCAATGTTGATGGCACTCGACAACGGCTTTCAAGCAATGATGATGGCACCGACGGAAATTTTGGCGCAACAACATTTTGAAGGTATTTCAAAATATTGCCAACAACTCGGCATCACGATTGATTTTCTGAGCGGTTCTATTAAAGGAAAAAAACGCGACGCTGTATTGGCAAAATTAATTTCGGGCGAAACGCAAATACTCATCGGTACGCACGCGATTTTTGAAGATTGGGTGCAATTCAAAAATCTGGGTATCGCTATTACGGACGAACAACACCGCTTCGGCGTAGAGCAACGCGGCAGACTTTGGAAAAAAAATCCGACTGCACCGCCGCATATTCTCGTAATGTCCGCAACGCCGATACCGCGCACGCTGGCGATGACGTTATACGGCGATTTGGATATTTCAGTTATAGACGAATTGCCGGTCGGAAGAAAACCGATTAAAACGGTGCATTATACCGAAAATCACAGATTGAAAGTCATCGAATTTATGCGCGAACAAATTCAACTCGGCAGACAAATTTATGTGGTTTATCCGCTTATCGAAGAAAATGAAAAAGTGGATTTAACACCGCTTAATGAAGGTTTTGAATCTTTGAGTAATGATTTTCCGACACCCGAATTTCAAATCGCGAAAGTTCACGGCAAATTACCGTCCAAAGAAAAAGATTTTGAGATGCAGCGTTTCGTAAAACACGAAGCTCAAATTATGGTCGCTACAACCGTTATTGAAGTCGGTGTAAACGTACCGAACGCGAGCGTCATGGTCATTGAACACGCCGAACGTTTCGGACTTTCGCAGTTACATCAGTTGCGCGGTCGTGTCGGTCGCGGTGCTGAACAATCGTATTGTATTTTGATGACGGGTTTTAAATTGTCGCGTGAAGGGCGGGAGCGCATACAAACAATGGTGCGCACAACCGACGGTTTTGAAATTGCGGAAGTGGATTTGCGATTGCGCGGTCCCGGCGATATCGAAGGCACTACACAAAGCGGTTTACTTAATTTGCGCATCGCCGATTTAGCGCGCGACGGTAGAATTTTGCAAGCCGCTCGCGATACCGCACAAGAAATTTTATCAACCGATCCGCAATTGGAACAACCGCAACACCATACTTTGAAAATGTTTTTAGACTTTCAAAAAGATAAAGCGCGGGTTTGGTCAAAAATTTCCTGAATTTTATTTTTTAAAAATTATTTTGCATCTTTGCTCAAGTAATTATTCCGTTTTATATCCGTTGCATCCGTGTTCCGATTAAATGCAATGGAACACGGATGACGCGGATACAACGGATTTTACACAGATTTTCTGAAATAATTTTACCTGTTTTATTTTCATTACCTTACTCGAATAATACTTTTAAAAAAACTGCATGAAAAAGTTAGTCTTCCTTCTTTTATTTTTTGGGTTCATTTCCAAAACCGAGGCTCAAAATACAAACCCCATTTCCAAAGACGTAGTTGCCGACAATGTTGACCTGACTGCAAAACCGGGCGATGATTTTTTTCAATTCGCTAACGGCGGTTGGTTAAAAGCGCATCCGATTCCGCCGAGTGAAAGTAGTTGGGGTATCGGGCGCGTTTTACAGGAAGATATTTACGCCAAAATGCGGGCAGTAAGTGAAAACGCCGCAATGAAAAATGCTCCGCAAGGATCAATTGAACAAAAAATCGGTGACTTTTGGTCAACGGGAATGGATACGGTGGCGATTGAAAAACAAGGAATAAAACCTTTGCTGCCGGATTTAGCGCGTATAGATGCAATGAAAAATGTTTCGGATTTAACGGATCTCATTGCATCTTTTCAAACTTACTTGGGAAGTCCGATTTTCAGTGGCGGTGCTCAGCAAGATGAAATGCAGAGCGATAAATACGCTTTCTATATTTGGCAAAGCGGTTTGGGTCTGGGCGATCGCGATTACTATTTCAACACCGATGAAAGAAATACGGCTATCCGCAAAAGTTATTTACAACACCTCGTTAACTCTTTCAAACTTTTGGGTGAAACGAAAATGCAAGCACAAAAAAGCAGTAAATCCGTTTTCGATATTGAAACTTTTTTGGCATCCGGACATCGCCGCATTGAAGACTTGCGCGATCCGCACGCGAATTATAATAAAATGAGCGTAAGCGAATTATACAAGCGCGCACCGACTTTAGCTTTTCAGAAACTTTTTGATGCCTATAAAATTCATTTAGATAGCGTAGTCGTAGGTCAGCCCGAATATCTCGCAAAAGCGGATTCGGCATTAACTGTATTCAATATCGCGGATTGGAAATCTTATATGAAGTGGCAAGTTGTACGTAATTATTCGCCGTATTTGAGTTCGGCATTTGAAAAAGAACATTTCGATTTTTACGGCAAAACGTTAGAAGGCAGAAAAGTACAAAAGCCGCGATGGAAGCGCGTACTTGATGCGCAAGAAAGTGCGATGGGTGATGCGCTCGGGCAACTGTTCGTGCAGGCTTTTTTTTCCGTAAAAGCCAAACAACGTTATATGGATATGACCGAAGCCATACGCGCGGCGTTTAAAGAACAAATTGCGGGTTTAGATTGGATGACGGAAAGCACAAAAAAAGCGGCAATAAATAAACTCGATCGAGTGGCAAAAAAAGTCGGCTATCCCGACAAATGGAAAGATTTTTCTGCTATGCAAATCGGTAAATCGAGTTATGTCGAAAATATTATCAATGAGTCTAAATGGTGGTCGAATTATAATATCAATAAACTCGGTAAACCCGTTGACAAAACGGAATGGAACATGACGCCGCAAACTTACAATGCGTATTACGATCCGTCGAACAACGAAATAGTTTTACCCGCCGCGCAATTTATGGTACCGGGTTTTGCGGACGATAAAATTGATGATGCCGTCGCCTACGGTTATACGGCAGCCTCTACAATCGGTCACGAAATTACACACGGTTTCGATGATCAAGGCAGACAATTTAACGCCGACGGTAATTTGCAAATGTGGTGGTTACCTCAAGATTCCGTCAATTTTGCTCAACGTGCACAAAAACTCATCAATCAATTCAACGAATTTATCGGCGTAGATACGATGCACGTGCGCGGTTCTGCCACTATAGGCGAAAACATCGCGGATTTGGGTGGCATCGTTTTGGGATTAAAAGCCTTCAAAAAAACGGAACAATATAAAGCCGGAAAAAGTATTGCCGGTTACACACCGCTTCAAAGATATTTTATGGGTTACGCACTCGGTTGGATGTCGCAACAAACCAAAGAACGCTTAGCACGACAAATTATGACGGATGTACACGCCCCCGCCAATTTGCGCGTCAACGCTCCTTTCGCAGATGTACCTGAGTTTTACGAAGCGTTTAACATAAAACCCTCTGATAAAATGTACCGCAAAGAAGCCTTACGCGCGAAAATTTGGTGACGGTTATTGCCGTAATAAATCCAAATTCGCACACTTAAAAACGCGCACAGAAAATTTATTTTCTATGCGCATGCTGAATTTTTGAAATCCATAGCACTTCATGCGGTGTATAAAATTCGGAAATGGACTGGACTGGCATTTCTACTATGAACGTATTTTTTTTGCGTCCGTGCAAGTTAAATCGAATATGCTGTTTCTGCTGTCCGGTGTAGTGCCGTTATATTCAGTTTAATCGAATGTTATTTCCATTATTTGAATTTCCGATTGAATCACCGCTTGCAAAGCACGTTGCAAAAAAAGTATATCGCTTTCATTGCCGAAAGTCACTTTGATCTAGTTTGGCACAAGTTATTCCTTCTCCTGCCGAGCGGAACAAAATCTTAATTAAGATCTAGTTTGTTCAGGCTGTCCATTTTGTCTACAGGTTGGTTTATTGGTAATGTAAAATAAAACGATGAACCTTTACCTTCTATGCTTTCCACCCAAATTTCACCACCGTTTCTTTCTAAAAAACCTTTTACTAATAATAATCCAATTCCGGCACCTTTATTTTCAGCCCTTGCTTTTGATAGGGAGGACATTTGGGGGGTAAAAAGCTTTTCCATTATTTCTTTCGGCATTCCAATGCCATTATCTTTCACTTCAATAGTAAGAATATCTTCGTTTCTTTTTGCAGTAATTGTAATTTTTCCTCCCGGTTTTGTGTGCTTTAAAGCATTTGAAACTATGTTTTGCAAAATAGAAAGTAACATTTTTCCATCTGCAAAAACACTTTCGTTTTCTTCAATTTCGTGACAAAGATTTATTGCATTCACAATGGCAATTTCCTTAAACTTATCAAATACCCGATTTATATATTTTACAAGTTCAATTTTTGTGGGAGAAAATACTTCGGATGCATATTTAATTCTTGCCCACTCCACTAAATAGTCTAACATGTTCAACTCATCCATTGATGAGTTATAAAGAAGCTCCAGCATCTCATTCAATGCCTCGGGCTTCATTTTTTTAAAATTATTTTTCAGATATTTGGCTGTTCCAATAATTGATGACAAAGGGCTTCGTAAATCGTGAGAGAGAATTGCAAGCACACTTTCTTTATGTGTATTCAATTCTTCCAGTTCTTTCACATAGTTTTTAATAGAATCTTCTGCTTTCTTTCTCTCTGTGAGGTCGCGAAGTATTTTTACATAGCCTAGCATTTCCCCATCTATACCCGTTAGCGGAAAAACTAAACCATAAGCATAAAATATACTTTCGTTCTTACAAATATGCCACCTGTTATCTACAGCCCTGCCTTCTTTTAATGCATTATCGATTTCCCTCCGAGGAATTCCGGTTTTTTTATCCTCTTCAGTAAAAATGATATCAAAATCTTTTCCTAAAATTTCGTCCGGTTCATAACCAAAAATGGTGGCTGAACCCGAATTCCAACTATTAATTTTTAATTCTTTATCTAGGGTAAAAATAGAATAGTCCTGTAAACTATCTATTATCTGGCTATAAAATTCTGCTGTCGGAATATATTGATTTTTGAGTATTTTAAAGCTATTCTGGTTGTATGCCATTTTTTGAATTGTTAAATTTATGGAAGTTTTAATAATAATTACTCTCCCGTTTACAACAAAAGTAATCAATTCCTTCACTACAATGAGTCGTTACCCGAAAGTATGTGAAGCGGTTTTATTTAACATCAACCCCCTAATTCCGCACCGTAAAAGTTTTTTTCTCAACTCCCACACCTTTAATCGTTAAGGATTTCCATTGTTTCGGCAATTTTGTTTTTACGTTTTGAACGATACCTTCGTTGGTGAAAGACAAACCGCCGAAACCGAAAATAAGTGTTTGCAAAAATCCGCCGGCGCCGGTGGCAAAATACGGATTCGTACCTCCGGCAGTTTCGGAAAGCACACCGAACGGCGGTACTTCATTCGGTTTGTAACTGTCGATGAATTGTGAGTAGGCTTTTTCGGTATTTCCCAATCGTTCATTCAAAATACAAAAAATCGCTTGCGACATCGCCGGCGAACTGCCTTTCATGCCCGGCACATTATCGCCGAGTTTTTTCCAATAATAATCCAAATCTTTTTTTATCGTCGCGGTATCCGAAATAATATTCAAAGGATAACTCAACAAATTCACATCGGTTTGTTTTATCGGTTCACCTTTATAGCCTGCATATTCTCGCGTGGTGCCGTCCGGAAAACTTAAAATGACAATATTATCCGCCACTTTTTGCCACATCGGATTCGGCGTTTCGCCCAGAACAATTGCCGCTTCGGTGGCATTCATCAAAACAGTTTTAGCAATACCGTTTGTCCAAGCATTATCATCCACATTTTCCGCCCATTCATCAGCACAGACTACATTATTAATATGATATTTTCCGTCCGTACCCAGTTCAACGCGATTCGCCCAAAAATCGGCGGTGCCGCGTAATACGGGCATGCCGACATCGCGCAACCAACTTTTATCGTGCGTGACTTGATAATATTTCCACATCGCATAACCCACACAACCCGTGATATGATGTTCGAAAGGACCCGATAAAGCCCAAACCGGTGTGCCTTCTTGTCCGGTATCGTCGCCTTCCCAAGGATATTTTGCGCCCGTATAACCGTAACTGACGGCATTGTTTTTTGCTTGTTCTAAACCTTTGAAGCGATAGAGTAGGGGAGATTTTGCTATTTCCGGATGCAACACCAACAGATTCGGTAACATCCAGAGTTCGGTATCCCAAAAAACGTGTCCGTTGTAACCCAAACCGGATAAACCCATCGGCGACAATGAATAGGATGTACCTTCGCGCACAAAACTGTACAGATGATATAATGCGGAATGAATATCGCGTTGCGCGTTCACATCGCCTTCCAAAACAATATCGCTTTCCCAAAGTTTCGCCCATGCATCGCGGTGACGTTGGAGCAGGCGTTCTTTTTTTTCCAATGCCGCGAAAATGGTCATGCGAATGGCTTCGTTTTGCGGATCCGCCGTTTGTGCTGACGAAATAACGGAACCTACTATTGCAAACTTATAGATTTCACCGGCTTTCAATTTTTTAGAGAATTTCAGCAAGTGCATATTATTGTCCCAATCTTCGTGTATGACGTGCGGTTCGCTGCCGTGCGGTTCGTCGAACAAAAAAGTATTCGATACGGCGAGTGTTAAACGTCCGGTCGGACTTTTTGCCACCGAAGTCATTAAAGGAATTAAAACGTGTGGACGGTCAATTTCTTCGTAAAAATTTTTCACATCTTTCAAATTGTCCGGCGATTCAATTACACTTGCCGGCACGATTTCGCAATCTTTTTTCGCCGTGATTTCTACATTAATAAGTGCGGTGTGCGGCATTTGTCGCAACGCCATCATTTCGTGTTTTACGGAAAGCACATTACCGTAATCGAATCGGGTGATAAATGTGGCGTTTTGCATATCGAGTGTTTGTGTCATACCCGTCAAATCTTTTGCCGCCAAACGTTTGCCGTTCACATCCAAATTCATATTCGCAAAACTGAAAACTTTCATGATATTGCTCACGCGACCGCGACCGTATGTATCGAACGCGCCGTTCAATACAACATCTTTTACTTGCATCGGCACCGGCGACGACACAATACCGATCATACCGTTCGCTACCGTTACACCGTAATATTTCGACGGATCAATTTTATCGGCGACGATGTGCCAACCATCGTTCTGAGAATTAATTTTTGAAAAAATAAAAAGCGCGGCAAGAAATAAAAAAGTTTTCTTCATGAGAATATTTTTTGAAAAATAAAATTATAATTAAAAAAAATTTTTCAAAAAAACATTTCAAGAAAAATTTTTTGTGCTGATTCTTTTTGCGGTACAAGTTTACAAAAATAAATTTAGTTAGCTTCGAAAATTTTTTTTTAAATGGTTTTCGTGAAAAAAATGAATAAGTTTTACGCAAATAAAAAACGCATCTGAGATAATTTTCTCTGACACGTTTTTTATTTTTTTAACTTGTGCGACGACCGATATAAATAGCCATTAATTTTCAGCAAGTCCTCTTCGTAAAGTCTATAATCTTCTAAACTATCCACTCTTTTTTCATGGGACGCGGTAAAAGTGCATTGGCTGCATCATCGTTTTTGAATTTTTTCATTTTTCGGATTCCATTGCAACGGACGATTGAGTTCGTAAGTAATATTGCCGATATTACAAACCGAAGCCGTTCTATACCCTACTTCAACATCACAAATTGGTTTTTTGGCGCGTTTTAATTATTTTACTTCAGCAGCACCGTAAAAAAACCGTACCGTTTGTAAAACGTCCGGATGCAAACTGCGTGCAACGGGACAAGTGTACGCAATATGCTCCAAACCCGATTTTTCTTTTTCTGAATAAGGATGATTGGGAAAGTAAATATCCACTTTTACTTCACCGACTTTTCGCGGCATCGGGATCATTATTTTTGTGATTTCCGCACGCACATTTTCAAAAAAAATGTCATGATTACGCGCGTAGATCGCCATCGTTGTTACGATGCATGAACCGAGGGAACTTGCCAATAAATCGGTGGGCGAAAAAGCGGCACCGTTGCCTTGATTGTCTTTCGGCGCGTCGGTTTTTATGTGCGTGGCACTTTCTACGTGTTCCATATCGGCGCGCAAACCGCCTTCATAAATTATTTTTGTTGTCATTTTTGTTTGGATAATAGATGATGGATAATTGATGCAGGACAAAAATACAAGTTTTTGTAACGTTTATCATCAAAAGTCGTTCATAAATTTAACAACAAATTTTTTTTTAAAGAGTGGAAACAATTTTATTTCTCTAAATTTGCACGTTTTTTGAACGTTGGATAATGGACAACGGACATTTGACATTGGTCTTTTGGTAATAGAAAAGAAGATTAACAAAAATTTTCTAATTTCCAACGTCCGATATCCTAAGTCTAACGTTCAACATCCATAATCTATTTTTATGAAAGTTTTAAAATTCGGTGGTTCGTCTGTTGCAAAACCGGAGCGGATCGTGCAAATCGTTGCTATTTTACAAAAATATTTGAAGCGCGGTGATAAATTTACGGTGGTGTTTTCCGCTTTCGGCGGTGTTACGGATGGATTGATAGATATGGCGAAAAAAGCCGAAAACGGTGATATTACTTATTTGGTCGCGTTCGAGCAGGTAAAAGAACGACACAATGCGGCGGCGAAAATATTGATTCCGAAAGATAAATTACAACCCGTGCTTTTGAATTTGGAAAAAAACCTCGACGATTTACTGAATGTTTTGAAAGGCATTTACTTAATTCAAGAAGCTTCGTTGCGCACCCTTGATTATGTTGTCAGTTTCGGCGAACGTTTGTCGAATTTTATCATCGCGCATACTTTAGACAATAACGGCGTTCCCGCCGAATTTTTAGATGCGCGGTACATCATAAAAACCGATCGAAATTTCGGTGCGGCAAAAGTGGATTTTCCGGAAACGGAAAAACGTATCGCACAATATTACGCGAAGCATACGGATAAAATTCAAATCGTCACCGGATTTATCGGTTCCGTGAAAGGTTCGGGTAGAGGAAAAGATTTCGGATTAACTACTACCCTCGGGCGAGGTGGTTCGGATTATACCGCAGCGATTTTAGCGGCAGGTTTGAATGCCGAAGTTATTGAAATTTGGACAGATGTGGACGGCGTACTCACCGCCGACCCGCGCAAAGTAAAAAAAGCATTCACGATACCGACGATGACGTACGCCGAAGCTATGGAGATGAGTCATTTCGGCGCGAAAGTGATTTATCCGCCGACTTTGGTGCCGGCTTTGCGCAAAAAAATTCCGCTTTATATAAAAAATACCTTCAATCCGGATTATGTCGGTACGTTGGTTTCTACGCTAAAAAATAAATCCGAACACGCCGTTCAGGGTATTTCTTCTATTTCTAACGTATCGTTGCTCACGATTTCGGGTAGCGGATTGTTCGGTACACCGGGTGTGGCGGGTCGAATGTTTACGGCACTATCCAACAATGGCGTGAACGTTATTCTCATCACGCAAGGCTCTTCGGAGTCAAGTATCAGTTTTGCTGTGCAACCGAATGATGCCGCTAAAGCAAAAAAATCCGTTGACAGCGCTTTTGAAAACGAATTAAAAAACGGGTCCGTGAATCCGTTGGTAATTGAAGCGGAACTATCCGTGATAGCAATTGTCGGAGAAAATATGCGCTTTCGTCAGGGTATTGCCGGTACAATGTTTGAAGCACTCGGCAAAAACGGCGTTAACTGTATCGCAATCGCACAAGGTTCGTCGGAACTGAATATTTCGGTTGTAGTACCGCGCAGCGATGAATCGAAAGCGTTAAATGCTTTACACGAAGCTTTTTTTCTATCGGAAACCATGACTTTGAACTTGTTTATGATAGGTACCGGTTTAATCGGTACTACTTTACTGAAACAAATTGCCAAACAAGCAGTGTTTTTGAAAAAGCATCATTCGATAGAATTAAAAATTGTCGGGCTTTCAAACAGTCGGAAAATGGTTTTTTTGAACGATGAATGTGGAACGATGAATGATGAACTACTGCGGTTACTGAAGAGTGATGAGCAAACCGCAGGGGTTCAAAATATCGAACCTTTGCCGTTTACCGTTCATCGATCATCGTTGAATGAGTTCGTTGATAAAATGCAAAAAATGAATTTGCCTAATGCTATTTTCATTGATTGCACTTCCAATGCAACTGTCGCGCATACTTATGAAGATATTTTATCCAGCAGTATCTCTATCGTTACACCGAATAAAATTGCCAACTCCGGTTCTTATGCACGGTATTTAGATTTGAAGTCCGTGGCACGCAAAAAAGGCGTGAAGTTTATGTATGAAACGAACGTCGGCGCGGGCTTACCCGTCATTTCTACACTCAACGATTTGATGAATTCCGGCGACGATGTTTTAAAAATTGAAGGTGTA
Source organism: Chitinophagales bacterium (assembly GCA_038226035.1). Taxonomy (GTDB): domain Bacteria; phylum Bacteroidota; class Bacteroidia; order Chitinophagales; family Saprospiraceae; genus JAAFJT01. The sequence continues at coordinate 184,892 of JBBRQS010000003.1, forward strand.
TTGAGTGGTTCGCTCTCTTATATTTTCAATAATTTTATGAAAGACACGCGCTTTTCCGACATCGTTAAAAATGCGCAAGCACTCGGATATACAGAACCCGATCCGCGAACCGATTTAATGGGTGTAGATGTGAAACGCAAACTATTAATTTTGGCACGTGAAAGCGGTTTGGCACTTGAAGAAAATGATGTGCAATTTCATTCGTTTTTGCCGAAAAGTTGTGTTGAAGCTCCGGATGTCGCATCTTTTTTTAAAGAATTGGAATTAGCTGACGATTATTTTTCAAAATTAATTCAAGCGTTGCCGTCAGGCAACAAATTCAGTTTCATTGCAAAAGTCGAAAACGGAAAAGCATCTATGGGTTTAGAAACAGTTGATGCGAAAAATCCTTTTTATACACTCGACGGCTCCGATAATATGATTGTATTTACGACGGAACGTTATCAAGAACGTCCACTCGTAGTACGCGGACCGGGCGCCGGTGCGGAAGTAACTGCAGCCGGTATTTTTGCAGAGATAATTTCTATCGGCAAGTATTTACTTTAGTAAGTTAGTTTTTGTTGAAATTAATTTATTAAAATTCGACGCGAAAACCGCCGCAAAGTTTTAAACTTTGCGGCGATTATAACTTTGAAACCAACTGACTAATAAACTCATCAACTATCCAATTAACTTAAAATGATTCGTTTATTTAACTCCTTAACTTCTGAAAAAGAAAATTTCGTGCCTTTGCAAGAAGGACGTGTAGGAATGTACGTCTGCGGACCAACGGTTTATAACGATGTGCATCTCGGCAATTGCAGAACGTTCGTGAATTTCGATATTATTTATCGCTTTTTGATGTTCGCCGGTTACAAAGTGCGTTATGTCCGCAATATTACCGATGTCGGACATTTACTCGACAACGGCGAAGACCGTATGTCGAAAGGCGCGCGTTTGGATCAATTAGAACCGATGGAAGTAGCACAAAAATATACAGTCGGTTTTCACGATATTATGCGCATTTTCAATGCCCTTCCGCCGAGTATCGAACCGCGCGCGACGGGACATATTCCGGAACAAATAGAAATGGTGAGCGATATTCTGAAAAATAAATTGGCATATAAAATTAACGGTTCAATTTATTTCGATGTACGAAAATTCAATAAACGCTTCAAAGGTGAGTACGGCAAACTTTCCGGTCGAGTTATAGAAGAACTGGCATCGGAAACGCGCGATAATCTGAAAAAACAAGACGAGAAAAAAAATCCCGCCGATTTCGCTATCTGGATGAAAGCGACCGACGAACACATTATGCGTTGGCATTCGCCTTGGTCTGTCGGTTTTCCGGGTTGGCATTTAGAGTGTTCAGCCATGAGTAAAAAATATCTCGGTGAAACTTTCGATATTCACGGCGGCGGTTACGACTTAAAATTTCCGCACCACGAAAATGAAATTGCACAGAATATCGGATCTTCAAATGTTGGACATTGGAAGTTGGACGTTGGAAAATCAAATCATGAAACATCATCTGAAAATCAGCGTCCAACGTCCAATGTCCAATGTCCAACCGGCGGTGCGCGCTATTGGTTACACGCAAATATGTTATTGCTGAACGGTAAAAAAATGTCGAAATCGGATGGTAATACTATTTCGCCGGCGCAATTATTTACAGGCACATCAGAACATACCACAAAAGCATATTCGCCGATGACGGTGCGATTTTTCTTTTTGCAAGCGCATTATCGTTCCACCCTCGATATTACTGATGAAGCATTGCAAGCGGCGGAAAAAGGATATAAACGTTTGATGGAAGCCTACAAAATCGTGCGTCAGTGGTCAGTTCTCAGTGGTCAGTGGTCAGAAAATATTAATACTGAACAACCGACTACTGAGATACAAATCAATACGCTTTTAGACGAAGCGGTGAACGAAATGAGTGATGATTTTAATGTGCCTAAAGCGTTAGCACGTTTTTTTGAATTGTGTACGATCGTTTATTCTATCAAAAACAATCAAATTCGCGCAAATTGTATCAGCGAAATGACCTTGGCGCGCTTAAAAAAATCTTTTGACGATTTCGTTACCGATATTTTCGGTTTACAAGACGAAAGCCTTTCCGAGAATAATACCTCTAGCCTCGACGGTGTGATGCAACTCGTCATCGAATTGCGCGCGCAAGCCCGTACCAACAAAGATTGGGGAGCATCGGATAAAATTCGCGACGGTTTGAAAGCGGCGGGTATTCAATTAAAAGACTCGAAAGAAGAAACGACTTGGGATGTGAATCCGTGAATTCACTTCACTTCCACGGTTGCTAAGTTTTTTAATTTCAGAAAATATAATTATGCTGAGCATGAAATTAGGAGATTTTAAAATCGCGCACCAAATCCGGCAGTGTTTTGCCGTCTTTTAGAAGCGCATCACGAATATCGGTAACAAAAGAAACCGGGACTTCTATTGCGTCGGCAATGTCGGGAATGGAAAGTAAGCCGCGCAGCAACATTCGTGTTACAGCACTTTTGCTTTTATCCGCTTCGCCTTCAGCTTTTCCTTTTGCTTCGCCTTCGGCTTTTCCTTTTGCTTCGCCTCTACTTATAAGACTTTGGTAAGCAGTCATAGTATCGGATACGATTTGAGTTGAAAGATGACGATTAATAAGGTCTATCAGTTCTTCGGGTTTCATCTTGGATTGCGATAACCAATAGGTTACAAATGTACGAAATAATTCGCGTTTTTCCGGATGTTCTTTAAAATATTTTATAAAATATTCACCGTTTTTTCGCGTAAAAGAGATGTCGTCGGCTTTTTTATATTGCAGCATCAAAGTACCCAAAAGATGTTCGTTACTCATTTCTACAATTACATCGTCAGGCGTTTGAAATACCTCAAAAAGTATGTATTCAAACTCGGGAATAAATTTTTTATATGTCAGCGACAGATTTTTAAACGATTCAAAAAATATTTTTCTCTGCCATTTTGCTTTACCGTGATAAAATATTATCGGAATAATGACGCTCAAAGAACGACCGCCGGCAACATCACGCACCCAAATCGAAGACATATAATGCAGCAGTTGCACAAAAATATCTTTGGGTTGATAGCTTTTATGCTCGAACAATAAAGCAATCGTCACTTTCGAATTGCCTCCCTTTTGCTTTGTACGCCACACCACATCGGAAAAAGTTTTCACTAATTCCGCCGAAATGTATGAATTTGTATCCTGTTTTAGTTTATCCAAATCAATCAACTCAAGCAATTCGGGCGGGAAAGCACAATTGAGTAAGTCAATGACTACTTGTTTGTATCGAAATGTTTCTTCAAAAAGATTGTTGTGCGGTTGGTGAGGATGTTCTTTTTTCGTTTCCTTCATTTATGTTTGAATTGAAAAACAAAAATAACATTTACGGGTGAAAAAAAAATAACCTTCTCGAAGTATTTTTTACTAATTTTGCCAAAGTGTTGTCCCTCTCTTTGATTTTATTTAAAACTTATCTTGTAATTATGAAAACGTTACTTATTAGCTTGCTTACTGTTGTGTATTTTAATACACAAGCACAGACTGTAGATTCGGCGTGGTTTAGAAACAATTATACCAAAAAAGAAGTCTATATTCCGATGCGCGACGGTGTAAAATTATTTACGTCCGTTTATGTTCCTATCGGAACATCGGAAGCGCATCCGATTTTAATGACTCGAACCCCTTATTCCTCGCAACCTTACGGACAAGACAATTATAAAAATTTCAGTAAAAGTTATCAGAAAGAATATTTAAAAGAAGGTTACATTATGGTTTCGCAAGATGTGCGCGGCAGGTGGATGAGCGAAGGCGAATTTAAAGACGTGCGTCCGTTTAACCCGAACAAAAAAGGAAAAGAGATAGATGAAGCCAGCGATACTTACGATACTATTGATTGGTTGTTAAAAAATATTCCGAACAACAACGGCAATGTCGGTGTATTCGGCATTTCTTATCCGGGATTTTATTCTACAATGGCTGCGGCGAGCAATCATCCGGCATTAAAAGCCGTAAGTCCGCAAGCACCCGTCACGAATTGGTTTATCGGCGATGATTTTCATCATAACGGCGCATTTTTTCAAATGGATGCATTTGATTTTTATTCCGGATTAGGCGGAGCGTTCGGTGTACCTCATCCGAAACCGGTTTCCGTTCCCGCGCCTTCAATAGGTTATAAAGTTCACGATAATTATAAATTTTATTTGGAAGCCGGCAGTTTAAAGAATTTGACGAAACTCACCGGCGACACGATTGCATTCTGGAAAGATATTATATCGCACCCGAATTACGATGATTTTTGGAAAGCTCGAGACGCACGCATTGCTACAAAAAATTTACAACCCGCGATGCTTTGGGTCGGCGGACTATTCGATGCAGAAGATTGTTGGGGTGCATGGAATGCCTACAAAGCGGCGGAAAAAAACAATCCGGGTAAAGCATTCAATAAAATTGTGGATGGCCCGTGGTATCACGGACAATGGTCAAGTAATGACGGGACACATCACGGAAATATTAAGTTCGGCTCCAACACAGCTACGTATTACCAGCAAAATTTTGAAATACCTTTTTTTAATTATTTTTTGAAAGGAAAAGGGGACATTGCAAAAATAGCGGAAGCCAACATATTTGTAACGGGTGCCAACGAATGGAAATCGTTTGAGCAATGGCCTCCGGTAAATAAGGTGGATCAATCGTATTATTTTGAGCCTAATGGCGTATTAAGTGCAACAAAACCCACCGCCAATACCGGTTTTACTTCCTATACAAGCGATCCGGCAAAACCGGTACCTTACGAAGAGCAAATACATTTCAACAGAACAAGAACGTATATGTCCGATGACCAACGTTTTGCTGCGCGCCGTCCGGATGTTTTGGTGTTTCAAACAGATACTTTGTCCGATGATGTCACCGTTACAGGAAGTGTGATCGCGGATATTCGCGCGAGCATTTCAACTACCGATGCGGATTTTGTAGTAAAAGTCATTGATGTATTTCCGGATTATTTTAATTTTAATGATATAGACATTTATGCTGAAAAAGATCCCGTTCATCTGTATCCCATGGGAGGTTATCAAATGTTGGTACGCGCGGAAGTTTTTCGCGGACGATACCGCAATAGTTTTGAGAAACCTTCAGCCTTTACGCCGGGAAAAATAGAATCGATAAAATTTGAATTGCCGCCGATTGCACACGATTTTAAAAAAGGGCACCGCATCATGGTACAAGTGCAGAGTAGTTGGTTTCCGTTGGTAGATAGAAATCCGCAACAGTTTGTAAACATTTACAAGTGTGGTGAAAAAGATTTTATTAAAAGCCGTATAAAAATTTATCACGACGCGCAAAATCCATCGAAAATTATTTTACCGATTTTGAAATAAGTAAAGTGTAAAAAATAACTTGGTCAAATTTGCCGGCTCCGCCGGCAGAAAGACTAAATAGGAGCGACGCGATTTTTTTATGTTTTTTGAAGGCTTTACATTCAAAAAACATAAAAAAATCGCGTCGCTCCACAAAAATCTCTTACAGTACGCCTTTTTGCAAAGCAAAAACAGTGAGTAAAGGGATTTAAATTGCGCTAAATATTTGAATTCTCCATAAAAAAATTGCGCAAAGTTATTATTTACTCGTTACTGTAAAAACGTCATAAAAAGTATAGCAACATTTATTTCCTGAAAAAATTATGCTTCGATACGTCATAAGTACTTTTTTATTTCTTTTTTTTGTTGACGTTACGACGGCACAAATTGCTTTTACGACAGAAGCCGATGCCAAAGAAGTAGAGGTAGGGGATTATATTGATTTAAAATTTACGTTGAAAAATGCGCAAGGCAGTAATTTCCGTTCACCGGTGTTGTCGGATTTTTTAATTGTCGGTGGTCCGAACAGAATGAACTCGATGACCATCATCAACGGACAAGCGGCAAGCAGCGAGTCTTACGGATTCACACTGCAAGCAAAAAAAGAAGGTGTATTTACTATCGGAAGTGCCAATATCACTGCCAAAGGACAAAATTTTTCTTCGGAACCGATTGCGATTACCGTGAAAAAAGGCAATCAACAAACCGGAGCGGATTTGAAAGGCGCGAAAGGTGATGTGTTTTTGCGCGCCGATGCTTCCGTCAGTAAAGCTTACATCGGTCAGCAAATTATCATTGACTATAAGTTATACGCTGCCGTTAACGTCAACGGCATTAATTTGGTAGCGGAACCGACTTACGATGGTTTTTATAAAGAAGATATAGCCAATTTTCAGCGTGCTGATCAAAGGGTGACGGTTGGCGGAAAAACTTATATCATGCGCATTTTGAAGCGTGTGGCACTTTTTCCGCAGCGCGAAGGTACACAAACAATAGAACCTATAGAGTTCCGGCTGAATATGCCGTCAAAACAAAATCACGACGATAATAACGACCCGTTCGGCTTATTTTCCAATTCCATACCTACATCTATTGCTTGTAACGCACTTCAGTTAAATGTGAAAAACTTACCGTCGCCGGTGCCGAACAATTTTTCGGGTATTGCGGGCGAAAAACCGATTGCCGAATTAATACCTGTAAAAAATACCGCTACTACTGACGATATGATTGAATTAAAACTCACTGTAATCGGTACCGGCGACCCGAAACGCATTCAAGCACCGATTATGGAAAGTACGCCGAAGTATATAGTCAGCGAACCGAAAACAATTAAAGAAGACCATACCGAACAACAAGGCGCGTACACAACCACAAAATTATTTGAGTATTTTATAACGCCAAAAGAAACCGGCACCTTTACACCCGAACTCAATCTTTCGTATTTCGATGTAAAAGAGGAAAAATATAAAAATATCGCTTTGACTTCGCAGTCTGTAAGTATAACGCAAGGAAAAAATGCCGGTGCAAAAACAATTACCGACACAATTGCGGATAATACAACTGAAACAAATTCGTGGTCCATACCGATCTTAATCGGTTTAGCGGTTTGTTTGTTTGCTGGAGCGGGTTATTTTTATTTTAAAGGAAAAGGAAAGAAACAAAAAGCTGAAGAAAAAATTCAAACCGCAAAACCGGAAATGCTGTCAAAACAATCCGCCGGAACGAATACCGTTAAACAATTAACAGGTATCGAGCCGCTTTACGCCGAAAATCCGCATCGTTATTACGAAGAAATATCTAAAACGCTATTCAGATACGCGCAAGAACGATTTGATATTCCTTTATCGGATTTTTCAAAAACAGTTTTACAAAATACGCTGCACCGTAAAAAAATATCCGACAACAATATTCAATCTTTAACGGACGTGATTAACGCGTGCGAACGCGCCCTGTTTGCCGGTTTTAACGATGAATCTTCCGGTTCGCCGAAATTAACACAAATTGCAGTCAATGCCGTTCAAGCCATAGAAAAAGAATTGAAGTAAGGGATTTATCAGCAAACCGCAATTTGTATTCTAAAAAAATTCAACTAATCTTAAAAAATTGTTAGGTCTTCAAAATTAAGTACGCAAAAAGAAAATAGTTGTTACAAATGCATAAATTTGTGTTTAAAATAACAAGAACAAGCATATTTGTTCAAAACACTCTTTTCAAATAAATTCAATTCTATCAAAATGGCAAGTAATTTTACGGAAGTAATCAGTACTTGTAAGCACTTTATGAGTACCAAATTAGGAATGACCAACATCAATGATCCGCTCTTGAATGCCGTTGCTGAAGGTTTAGGTTCCGCTATTTATCATCCCGACGCATCGCTCGTGGCTTGTTCGGACAAAGAAGAAACCGGTCGCGTAAAAACAGATTTTTTAATCGGTACGCTTAAATTAGCGAATTCAAAACTACTTGACGATGCTATTACCAAAGTTTGCAAAAAAATGGGTACTTCTAACAGAAAAAAATACCGCGTGGTGTTTTATTACTTGTTGTTAGAACATTTCGGTTTAGAAAATCATTTCCTACCGGCTGTAGCTTCGGCAGTAGTTGCAGCACCGGTTGAGCAAGATATACCGGCAGTTGATGCAGCCTTTGAAGCACCGGCAGTTATAAAAAATGCTTTAGTCTCGGAAGCCGTATCGTTTCCGGTAACACATATCGAAGTACCGAAAGAAGAAGAAGAAGAAGAGGATGATCATTTATTGCACACCATTACTCAAACTTTGGGTTCTCATGCCGAATCTTCTCCCGTGAATATGCACGACCATGAAGAAAGACACCACATCAGAGAACATTTTTTGAGAGGCAGATTGGGTTTGCGCCATCACGATCACGCCGTATTAGATGCCGCCATTCACGCCGTTCACGAAAAAATGGGACCGGAAGCTGAAAAAAACCGCGCCGCTTTTTATTATCATTTAACGAAACATTTCGGTGCCGAACACGCCATTACGAACTCCGTTCCGTCCAATTTGTTTTAAAAAGATTTTGAAATACAATAAACAAAAAAAGCGGTAACGTTATTTACGTTGCCGCTTTTTTTATCGGATAATGAAAGCATTGATAGCGCGTAAATTCCCAAAAAAAACCTTAAAATCGGCGATTAATTTTAAAAATCTTTGAAAGCGTATTATTTTCAAAAAAACTTTCGTAACCCCAAAAGATTTTGCCGAACACGACTTGCTGTACCATCATAAAATCGCCGGTGCTTGATTCGGCAAAATAGCGTTCAATTACCGGACGTTTTTTATCGTCGAAAATAATATTATCGTCATTGTTTTTAGCAATGAGCGGATGCAATTTCAAAACCGTTTGCACACCGGCGCGTGTAGTAACCGTGATAATCACAAAAGGCACCGTTGCTTTTACGGAATCAGTTTGTGCATAACCGTTCTCAAAACCTTCGCAACCTAATTTATTGAAATTCAATAAAAAATTTTCGGTCAAGGCTTTCACCGGAGTTTTATTTATTACCGGCATAAGCGCGTATAAAGGTGCAACGGCAAAATCATTGTCCTTCCGAAAAAGTTTAAACGAATGACTTTTTTGCAACGGATAATCTAATACAACGGATTCAATATTTTCGGGTTGCAAAGCAAAAACGTAGCGATCGCGCCAATCCAACTCATCGGTAAAATATCGCACGCGCACTGTGCCGTTAAACGACGGAATATGACACGGATAGGGTTCGTTGGCATTTTCCATGATGAAATAAGTGGCGGTTTCATCGTTGTTGTTGCCGCCGACATAATAGCATTTTATTTTTTTTCCGGATTTGTCGTATATTTCGGTTTTAATACCGCGAGATGCCAAATTTTGAATAACAGGTTTTACGGCATTACGCGGAAAACGATACAGCATCGTGATTTTATTGACGGTTGCCAGCAAATTATTAACGGCGTCAGGGCGTGCTTTGTATTTTTTATTGACACGCCATTCCGATTTATTCACGCGCTCAAGTGTCACCGTTTTACCATCATGGTCTGCCAAAAATATTTTTCCGATAGCGGCGGTATCTTCAACGGCAAAATTAAAATCGTAACCTTCTACATTCGATGCGGTATTACCGCGCATCAAATACAAGGTGCCGCCGCCGAGCACCGTGATGATTAAAAATAAAAAGACGTTTACATTTTTCATAAATTCGGTCGAAAGACGTTGGACTTTGGACATTAGAAAAAAAATCTGATTCCCTTTTTTGGCAACAAGCATGCAAAGTTACTAAACAAAAGACGAAAGGTAAAACACAATGAATATCGGGAATTATCGAAAAATCGGACTGAAAAAAGAATGATTTATTGCAGGCACTCCGATAGGAAACAATATAATTAATTATTCATTTTTTTGTGTAGTCAAATACAGTTATTTTACGGTATTTACATACCCGAAATGCAGGCGTATTTTTGTATCATTATCTAGAGGCAATCACTTTCAATTTTTATTATGAACAAATTACTACTCACTATTTTTTTTATCGGTTTTACTTTTTTTGCCGGTTTTTCTCAGCAGATACAAAAAAATTTTTACCAGACATTCGATTTAAATGAAAATGTCAGCACCTTAAAATTCGATTTTCCGTGCAAAGTGGAATACAAACGCACCTCCAATTCACGGGCGATAATAGAAACTTTCGTCACTTGGAACATCGGTAACTATCAACTCTTGGATTATTTCGTCAAAGAAGGCGAATTTAATACCGTTTCGGTAAATTTACCGTTGAGTATGTCTTTCACGCAAAAAAAACCGGCATACAGCGATATCGCCCTCAAAGACGGGCGCGTGATAAAAACTACGGTAAGTATAATTGTGTTTTTACCCGAAAATTTTTTTTTGGAAAGCGATAATTTTTATTCGCGTTGCGTGAATACAGATATTGCATCCTCCAATCCGAAAAATGAAATGAAGTTGAAATAAAAATTTTTCATTTTAAAAAAAATCGCGCAAGAAAAATAAATTTTTTCTGCACGATTTTTTTTTTAAAATGAAAATTGAAAAATATTTTTCCGGGAATATTTTTCCGAAGAAATATTTCTCACGATTAAAAAATTATTTGTCCGGATTATTTGTCCGGATTTCATCGTTGTTGTCGTCAAAGAATTTGAACTGATTAATAGTGTATTCTTTATCGGCAACGACGCGAATGCGGCGTTGATATTTGAGATACCATTTAATAATGCGGTTCGGAAATCCTATTTTGTAATACGCTTCTATAAACGGATTGACGCGCAAAAACAGTTTGCCTTTTGGTCTCGATTGCAGTACGGTTGCCAAATCGCGTTCTATTTCTTCTTCAATATTTATCTGTGCTTGTACTTTACCGGTACCGTTACACAGTGCACACATTTCGGTGGTATTTATTTTCAATTCCGGACGTACCCGTTGTCGCGTAATTTGCATCAGTCCGAATTTACTCAACGGCAAAATCGTGTGTTGCGCGCGGTCAATGAGCATAAAGTCTTTCATTGCTTTTTGCAAATCTTTTTTATGCTCGACATCTTTCATGTCAATAAAGTCAATTACAATCAAGCCACCCAAATCGCGCAAACGCATTTGGCGCGCGATTTCTTCGGCTGCTTCCATGTTTACGGCTAAAATGGAATCGTCGGTAGTTTGGGTACCTACTTTGTGCCCGCTGTTCACATCAATGACGTGCATGGCTTCGGTGTGTTCAATTATCAGGTAAGCACCGCTCGGCAATGTTGCCGTTTTACCGAAACTCCCTTTAATCTGTTTGTTCACGCCGAACACTTCGAACACCGGTTTGATGCCTTTGTGCAGTTGTACGATGCGAACTTGCTCCGGCGAAAAACCCGACAAGTACGATTTTATACTCTCAAACGTATCTTTATCGTCGGTGACGACGCGCGAAAAAGACGTACTCAACAAATCGCGCAGAATGCTCGATGTTTTGTCTAATTCACTTAATAATTTTGCCGGTGGTGTCATTTCTTTCAAATTGAAAAAAATCTTATCCCACTTCGACATCATTTCGGTCATTTCTTCGTGCAACTCGGCAGTATTTTTACCTTCTGCCGCCGTGCGGATAATGACACCGAAATTTTTAGGTTTAATACTTTCCGCAATAGATTGCAGGCGTTTTCGCTCTTCGGTCGTACTGATTTTTTTTGAAACGGCAATTATATCCGTGAACGGCGTAAGTACCAAAAAACGTCCCGGAATCGTGAGTTCGCAACTGAGTCGCGGACCTTTTGTACCGATAGGTTCTTTGAGTATCTGAACAAGTACGTGTTGCTTGCGCGGCAGTACTTGATCTACTTTGCCGTTTTTATTGATGTCTGCTTCGATTTTGAAATGTTCGAGGCTCGAAGTATTGATACCGCCCGATACCACGCCTTCCGTATATTTTAATACGTTGCGCAATTTCGGTCCCATATCCGTGTAATGCAAAAAAGCATCGCGTTTATGACCAATATCTACGAAAGCAGCATTCAAACCGGGCATCAATTTCTTGATTTTGCCGATGAATATATCACCGACGGCAAAATCATTACTGATTTCTTCGCGGTGAAGTTCAACCAATTTACCGTTTTCAAGAAGAGCGATTTCTACATCCGTTTGCGTGGAATGAATAACAAGTTCTTTTTCCACAACTTAAAGTGTTTTTAGAGGGCGCGAAACAAACGGGCAACGTGTTTGATTAATAACAACATCGGTCGTAGGTTTAAAATTTATCAACCAACACACCGACGAATCAACGGTTTTACAAAATCCTTATTTTTTTTTTCTAAACCAAGACGTTTGCGACGCGCGTATAGAAAAAACGGGTATAAGAACAAGAGAGGTTTGTGTAACGTAAAAAAAAACCGACAAAAAATAAAATTCGATGGGGTTATTTATTATGAAAACATGATTAAAAACGGAGAATTAAATAATTCGTAAAAATTATTGTCCGGTTTTCGGTTGTTTGCTTCGTCGGTTACACCCTCAGTTAATTTGAATCGCGATAAAGAATACCGCCGGCAAAAATATAGCACTGCGGTGATTCATTTTTCACTGTTGATTGTTATTTTGAATGAATACACACTACTTAACGACGTTTCGGCACCTGTCAGAGTGAGAAAATCAAATTAACGGTTTTTCTTTTTATGACGGTTTTTGCGTAACCGCTTTTTTCTTTTGTGCGTCGAAATCTTATGTCGCTTTCTTTTTTTACCACAAGGCATATTGTACAATGGTTTTTTTGATGAAAAAATAGATTTTATTTATAAAACTTTCGCACAAGTACGAAATAATTTTCAAAAATGTGCGCAAAGATACACCGGTTTGTTGATATTTTTTTTGAAAAATTTAAGATTTTGTTTACTTTGTTTATTCCGGAATAATTATTTTAAAATGAGTTCCAATAATTTTAAAAACCAACCGTTTTCGCGCAATGTTGTGTCGAAGACGTAGAATATTCGATTTGCTTAGTAGTTTCGGATACGGTTAAGGTAAAAAAAATTAACACTTTCAGAGATTATAATTACCTTCGTGGTCATGTGAGTAGTGAGTTTTGATGCTTTCCGACGTATCAAAAAGAGCACTTTTTTCGCCCTTTTTTCTATATCAACATTAGTCAGGAGATTTTGAAATCCAACCGCGAAAGTCAATGTTGTTTAATTAAGGAATACATTCTGCGCTAATGCCTTCGTCCCTTCGGCGTTTTTAAGTAAACAAGATGGCACGAAAGCGGTTAATTTTTAAAATCTCTGAACTCATGTTATATTGAGCGTAAATATTTGGAAGCACGATCAGTTTTCAAACCGTACTGTTTCCGCGCTATTTTTGCTTTACTGCCGTGCATTATTTAGGGATATCGCACTCCATAAAAACTTCTCCGGCATGCGAATTTCGAGCGAAGCGGGAAACAGCCCGGAGATAATATTATTCCTGATTAACGCACAACGGTATCGTAAAAAATTCGTACGATATTTTCCTAAGAAATATAATCAACATATAGGTTATGACACCACACGTAAACAAGGAAGATTTAATTTTGAAACACCCGAGCGATATTGCCGAAATCATCGGTGAGTTGGATAGTAAAGAACAAACACTGGTGTTTTTGCTGCTGCCGAGTAACTTGAAAACGAATGTATTTTCGCACTTGGATGTGGCAACGCAGGAGACTGTACTCAAAAATATGGGCAGTAAAGAGTTGGGTGAAATTCTGAATGAAATGGCGCCCGATGACAGAACAGCATTGTTTGAAGATTTTCCGGATTTATTGATAAAGGACGTGACAAATTTGTTGGGTGATGAAGAACGCAAAGTTGCCCTCAATTTAATCGGATATCCCGAAAATAGCGTCGGACGGATAATGACTCCGTTTTATATTCAGGTACATAAAGATTGGACTGTCGGACGTACGTTGCAACAAATAAGGAAAAACGGAAAAAAAGCCGAAACGTTGAACTTCGTTTATGTCGTAGATGAAGAACAGAAATTGATTGATGACATACACATCAGTAAAATACTTTTAGCGGATGATAAAGCAACGATTGAATCGCTTATGGATGATGCGTATTTATGTTTGCTCGGCACCATGAACCGGGAAGATGCCATCAGTTCTTTTACTAAATATGACCGTTCGGCTTTGCCCGTAGTGAGCGAAAGCGGTGTGTTGGTCGGCATCGTTACGGTAGATGATATGATTGATGTTATTCAACAACGCGATACGGAAGACATACAAAAATTCGGTGGTCTGGAAGCGCTCGATTTACCTTACGTAGATACACCTTTATTTGAAATGATCCGCAAGCGAGCCGGTTGGCTCGTCATTTTATTTGTCGGAGAATCGTTTACGGCTTGGGCAATGGGCTTTTTTGAAAATGAACTTTCACAAACCGTTTTACTGACGCTTTTTTTACCGCTTATTATTTCTTCGGGCGGTAATTCAGGTTCGCAAGCAGCAACGCTTATTATTCGGGCAATGGCTATTAAAGAATTGAACGTCCGAGATTGGTTTTATGTAATGAAAAAAGAAATCATGTCCGGTTTATCACTGGGTATTATACTTGGTTCAATTGGTTTTTTACGCATCATGGTTTGGCAATTAATCGGCATGAAAAATTACGGAGAGTTTTGGCCTTTTCTCGGTTTAACGGTTTCTCTTTCGCTTATTGGCGTTGTTTTGTGGGGAACGCTTTCAGGCGCTATGATTCCGTTTATACTCAAACGCCTTGGTCTTGATCCGGCAACTTCTTCTGCACCGTTTGTTGCAACACTCGTAGACGTAACGGGGTTAATTATATATTTTCTAATCGCTTCAGTTATACTAAACGGAAAATTAATTTTTCCCCATGTCCCCATGAAGAGTCATTATTAGTAGGAAAAAAGCAAAAACAAAGTGAATGATTTACGTGTTTAAAAATGGAATTGAAATTCTGCAACGTCCAAGTTAAAAAACATGAATCAAAGAACAAACGATTTTCGTTCATTAGCAACGCATCCGTACAGCATTATGCTTTATTTGTTGTTAGCCGGTTTAACCATGATTTTTGCCGGTTTAACGGCAGCTTATTTGTATACGCGTGTCACGACCGGACAACCGCCGATAAAAATTCCTCTTTTATTTCTGTTCAACACCGTTGTATTGTACGCTTCAAGTGTGATGTTTCGCCGAGCGCAAAAAAAATATCAAATAGACGATACAGCCGGCTATCAAACAACTTTATTGATAACCGTATTGCTTACATTTGCCTTCATGGCGTTGCAATATTACGGTTGGCAAGTTTTGCTTTCCGAAAATCCGGAATTGTTCAAGGGCGGGAATATGTCGGGCTATGTGTACGCTATTTCTATCATCCATGTTTTTCACATTGTCGCCGGTTTACCGTTTTTTATTATATTTTTGTACAATGCTTATACTAAAATGAGGGATCCGGTGACGGTTTTGGTTTATTTCACCGATCCGGTAAAACAATTGCAATTGCGATTACTGGCACTTTATTGGCATTTTTTAGATTATCTTTGGATATACCTCATGGTTTTTTTCTGGGGAAATTATTTTATAAAAGTGGGTTAGTCAGTTAATCATTTAGTCGGTTAGTCAACAAGTACACGTTTTGACCAACCTGATAATTGACTAACCGACTAATAAACGACTAACTGACCAACTAAAAATATGAACGACTTAACGATAAAGCACGATAAACGCATCATTTGGATACATTGGTTGAGTGCCGCACTTATCCTGACGATGATTCCGTCGGGAAAAATCTTGCGCGATACCGACATCAGCTCAACGAAATTACTTTTGTATCAATGGCATATTACGGTAGGTATTTTGGTTTTTTCTATGACCATTTACAGGTCTTATTTGTTTTTTACCGCCAAACGCCCGCAAAGACTGGATACGGGCCGGTACTTACATAATATTCTTATTTTGTTGGTGCAACGCCTTTTTTATATTTCGCTGTGGGTTTTAGGGATTTCCGGATTAGCGACCATATTTGTTGCCGATATTATTTCGCCGGTACTGCACAATAATTGGCAAAAACTGCCGGCGTCAGTAGATACTGCGATTTTCGATGCACACGAATTTGCCGGAAATTTGATGATAGGCTTGCTCATCGCACACGTTGGAGGTGTGGCATTGCATTATTACCGTTTCAAAGAAAACGTTTTGAAACGCATTTTTTATAAATCTTCTTAACCCAAAAATTCATTTCCGCGTCAATACTTTTCTCACCGCCGCTGCCACATCTACAATACCCAAACCATATTTCGCCAATAATTCGTCGGGAGTACCGCTTTCGCCGAACGTGTCATGTACGGCAACAAATTCTTGCGGTGTCGGCAAATGTTGCGCCAAAACTTCCGCAATCGCGCTGCCCAAACCGCCGTGCAATTGATGTTCTTCCGCACTCACAACGGCTCGTGTACGCGATACGGATTCTATAATCGCTTTTTCGTCGAGCGGTTTTATCGTATGAATATTAATAACTTCGCAAGAAATGCCTTCGGTTTGCAACTGTTTGGCGGCTTCGAGCGCGTTCCACACCAAATGTCCTGTAGCAAAAATCGTCACGTCTTTACCGTCGCGCATTGTCAGTGCTTTTCCGATTTCGAAAGGTAAATTATCCGTAAACATAGGCCAAGCCGGGCGACCGAAACGCAAATACACCGGTCCGTGATAATCGGCAATGGCAATAGTCGCCGCTTTTGTTTGCGCGTAATCGCACGGATTAATCACGGTCATGTTCGGCATCGTGCGCATCATCGCCAAATCTTCTAACATTTGATGCGTTGCACCGTCTTCACCTAAAGTTAAGCCGGCGTGCGAAGCACAAATTTTTACGTTTTTATCGGAATATGCCACCGATTGGCGAATTTGGTCGTACACGCGACCGGTCGAAAAATTAGCGAAAGTAGTCGTGTACGGAATTTTTCCGCTAATGGCTAAACCCGCAGCAATACAAATCATGTTTGCTTCGGCAATACCGACTTCAATGAATCTTTCCGGAAATTCTTTTATAAAATCATCGAGTTTCAAAGATCCGGCTAAATCTGCCGTCAATGCTACTACGTTCGGATTTTTTCTGCCCAATTCTAAAATGCCGTCGCCGAAACCGTCGCGCGTGGCTTTTTTTCCTTTTACTTCTATTGCAGGTGCGCCCATTTTTTATTCAATTACGAATTACAAATTACGAATTACGACCCGTTGTTGGGTGTTGCATAATTCATTGTTTATTGCAAAGGTAATCGTTGGATAATGAAAAGAAAATAAAAAAATTCGGAAAAGATTTTTGGCTGAATATTTACAGAAAAGAATTATAGATTATTACTTAAAGGGCAATTTATCAAAAAAATACTCATGCCTTAAATAGTTAGCTTTATATTTGATTAATTTTACGCCAAAAATCCGTATAGTTTTTTTTCAAATAAATCCGAAATCCGAAATCCGATTATGCAAAAACTGCCCAACATTGATGAAGTAGACCGACAAATTTTGGCGATATTGATGAAAAATTCGAATACGCCTTATACGGATATTGCCAAAGCGATTCATGTTTCGAGCGGAACCGTTCATGTGCGTATGGGTAAAATGGAAGAAGCGGGTATCGTTGTCGGTGCAGCTTTGATAGTTGATTACAACAAATTGGGTTACGATGTGAGCGCGTTTCTGGGTATTTTTTTAGAAAAAAGTTCTTATTACGATGAAGTAGCCGAAAATTTAAAAAAAATTCCGGAGGTGGTGGAGGCATATTATACGACAGGCATTTACAGTATTTTCACCAAAGTTATTTGTCGGGATACGGCACATTTGAAAGAAGTTTTACACGATAAAATTCAGAAAATCAACGGAATTCAACGCACCGAAACTTTTATAACGCTTCAAGAAAGCATTAATCGTCCGATAGCTGTTGAATTGTAATTCCTACCACATTATTTTCTTACTAAAAACGTTATTAAACTCGGTGCATTAGAATCTATGTAGTTAAAAAATTTAACCGCAAAGATTTCTGTGTGTAAAATAGAAATTTTAAGATACCGAAATAAAATCCTTCATGATAAAAATACAATTTCTTTCCCTTTTTTTAATTTCGTTCGCGTTGTCTTCGCAGGCGCAAAACTATACCACCAAAAAAACGGCAACCGGAAAAGCGAAAACATTTTACGACGAAGGGATGAAATACAATTTTGCGGGAGAAAATGAAAAAGCCTTAAAATCTTTCACTGCCTCCATAAAAGAAGACGGACGATTTATTGATGCGCAAATTCAGCAAGGAGCGATGTTTTACGAACTCAAAAAATTGCCGGAAGCTCAAACAGCTTTTGAAAAAGCAATACAACTCGATCCGAATTACGCACCGCTCGTTTATTATTCGCTCGGCAACATCGCTTTACAACAAGAAAATTATATTAAATCGGCGGAAAATTTTGAAAATTATGCGAAAAATGCGAAAGCTGCACCCGAACTGAAAGACAAAGCAGAAAGATTTGCAGAAAACGCGCGCTTCACGGACTATGCTTTAAAACATCCGGTACCTTTTAATCCCATAATGCTAAATGAAAATATAAACAATCCGCAAACTTCGCAATACCGCGCAGCTTTAACGGCGGAAGAAAATATGTTGGTGTTCACGCGCTTGCAGAATAGACAAGAAGATATTTATTTTTCCAAAAAAGACAGTGCGGGTAATTGGTTACCGGCACAACCGTTTTCCGAACTCAACACCGAAGGTAATGAAGGTTCGCATTGCATTTCTGCCGACGGTCGTTTGCTGTTGTTCACCGCTTGCGACAAAGAAATGAACGGCGTAAAAAGTTGCGATATTTATTACTCCGCGAAAACCGCCGGTACTTGGTCTGCGCCGCGCCCGTTCGGTAGCGGTGCCATTAATACGGAAGCATGGGAATCGCAACCGTCGCTTTCTGCCGATAACCGTTTGCTTTTTTTTGCGAGCAATCGCGCCGGTGGTTACGGCGGTATTGATATTTGGTATTCGCGTTTCGCCGCCGGAAAATGGTCGGCACCGCGCAATGCCGGACCGATGATAAATACAAAATACGACGATGAAATGCCGTTTTTGCACGCCGACGGCACTACTTTTTATTTTATGAGCGATGGTCACGCGGGTATGGGCGGAAAAGATTTGTATCTATCGCATTTTGAAAACGATTCTGTTTTTTCTAAACCCGAAAATCTCGGCTATCCGATAAACACAAAAGAAAACGAAGGTACAATGACGGTGAGTTTAGACGGAAAAACAGCTTACTATTCGCGAAGTACAAAATTCGGAGCACAAGCACACTTTAATTTATACAGTTTTGAGTTACCGGCGGCGGCGCGCGCGCAACAAGTTACATATGTAAAAGCGCAGGTGCAAGATGCCGTTACTCAAAAAAAATTGGTGGCGCGGATTGAAGTAGAGGATTTATTAACGCAAAAAATGATAGCACAAGCGCGAACCAATGATAGCGGCGTGTTTATTATCTGTCTGCCCATCGGAAAAAATTACGCGCTGAATGTGTCCCGTGAAGGATATGCTTTTGCCGGCGATAATTTTAATTTGACCGAACAACACGGCGTACTGCAACCGTTTTTAAGAAATATTTTTTTAATGCCTATAAAATCTTTATCCCAAACCAACCAACCAACCAACCAACCAACCAAAAATCTAAAAGATCAGCCGATTATTCTTAAAAATGTTTTTTTTGAAACCGGACAAGCTGAACTTAAACGCAGCTCGCAAACTGAACTTAATAAATTGCGGTTGTTATTAAAAGAAAATCCGACCATGCGCATCGAAATCAGAGGGCACACGGATAATGTCGGTAGCGATACCGACAATCAAACGCTATCGCAACGCCGCGCAAAAACGGTTTACGATTATTTAATTGAAAACGGAATTGAAGCAGTGCGCTTGAGCTATAAAGGTTTCGGTAAATCTCAGCCGATAAACACTAATGATACTGAAGCGGGACGTGCCGACAATCGCCGAACAGAATTTTTAATTTTGTAGAAATTTAAGCGAGTGCCGGTAAACAGGTATTGCGCATTTCACCTAAACCGATGCGCATACCGTTTTTTTCCGCAAAACCTTTTATGATAATCGTATCGCCGTCTTCGACAAAAGTTCTTGATGTGCCGTCAGGAAAAATAAGCGGATTTTTTCCGTTCCAAGATAATTCTAAAAAAGAACCGAAACTGTCCGGCGTATCACCGGATATTGTACCTGAAGCCAAAATATCGCCCACATTCAAATTGCAACCGTTGACGGTGTGGTGCGCGATTTGTTGCGCCACTGTCCAATATAAATATTTAAAATTAGACACAGTGAGTGCGTGCCTCGCGCCGGTTTTTGTTTCCAAAAAAACTTCCAATTGTATATCGTAAGTGTGCCTGTTTTTTTCTTTCATATACGGCAATACTTCCGGCAATTGTATCGGTGCATCTATCCGAAAAGGCGCGAGTGCTTCCGCAGTTATTACCCAAGGACTGACGGACGAGAAGAAATTTTTACCGAGAAAAGGACCCAACGGCGCGTATTCCCAACGTTGGATATCGCGCGCCGACCAATCGTTGAAAAGTAAAAAACCGAAAACATAATCATCTGCTTCGTTTATGTTTATCGCGTATCCGGTATCATTTTTTTTCCCTATTACGGTAGCTAATTCCAACTCAAAATCTAATTGTTGAGTGGCTTGAAAAACCGGTGGTGCGTCGGCGTTTCCGAAAAGCATTTGTCCTTTCGGACGATAAAAATTTGTACCCGAAACATATATAGAAGATGCTCTGCCGTGGTAAGCCACCGGTAAATATCTCCAATTCGGTAGCAGCGCATTCGATTTATCTCTGAACATCATGCCGACATTTGTGGCGTGTTGTTCGCTCGAATAAAAATCGGTGTAATCACCGATTTTTATCGGCAGGTGCATTTGAACTTTGCTTTGATGAAAAAATATATTTTCGCGCGCTATTTTTTTTTCTAAAAAAATATTTTGAATTTTTTTTCTCACTGCATTTGTTTTTATTTTTCCGAGCGCGATAAAATCATTCAAAAAATCTTTTCGAAAAATATTTTTTTTTATTTCTAAATCGTCAAAAATTCCGAGTTGTGCGAGAGCGTACAAATCCACCACTTCCTCGCCGATAATTGTACCGACTCTTTTTTTTTCATTTTCGATAGAAAAAATTCCGAACGGAATATTGTGAATAGAAAAATCATTATTGTTTTCTTTTAACATTGAATTTTATTTTACTTTTGGGTTTTTTAACCATGTATGAACACATGAGGCCGTGCATAAGGTCACAAACCCCTTTACGGTTTTCTTATTTGTCAACATCACGCCTTTGTGACCTTATGCACCGCCTCATGTGTTCATATGTGGTTAAAAAATTGTAAAAACTCTTAAACCAACTTACGACTATGAGCAACACAATTTCTAAAAAGTATATTAATGAATTGACTTACAAAATAATTGGTGCCGCAATTGAAGTACACAAAATTTTGGATCCGGGACTTTTAGAAAGTAATTACGAAAAAGCATTGATGCACGAACTTACTTTACGTGGCTTAAACATTCAGTCTCAACAAATTGTAAAAGTATCTTATAAAAATATTATTTTGGATTGTGAACTTCGATATGATATTCTTGTAGAAAATCTGATTGTTGTTGAAAATAAAGCCGTTCTTGAAATGCATTCTATTTTTGAAACGACTTTACTTTCTTATATGAAACATCTTAAAGTTCCTAAAGGTATTTTATTCAATTTTCATGTTCAGCATCTCTATAAAGAAGGGCAAAGAACTTTCGTTAATGAATATTTTGCGGCTTTAGAAGATTGTTAGATTTTTAATCACATATGAACACATGAGGCCGTATATAAGGTCACAAAGCCATTTATATTTTTTTATTGTCAACATCACGCCTTGGTGACCTTATGTACGGCCTCATGTGTTCATATGTGGTTAAAAAAATCGCATTTCAGTATTTAAAAAAGCTACTCAACCCACGATTTATAATAAATCCCATCATCAATTTTCAAAGCTTCTTCCGTTAGCATTAACGGGCGAAAAGTATCTATCATCACCGCTAACTCCACCGTTTCTTTTTTTCCGATACTGCGTTCATAAGCGCCCGGTGCCGGTCCGTGCGGAATACCGCTCGGATGCAATGTGATATGACCTTGCTCGATATTATTTCGGCTCATAAAATCGCCGTCTACATAATAAATCATTTCATCGGAATCAATGTTCGAGTGGTTATAAGGCGCGGGAATCGCTTTCGGATGATAATCATATAAACGCGGCACAAACGAACACACCACAAACGCTTTGGTTTCAAAAGTTTGATGTACCGTCGGTGGTTGATGCACGCGACCTGTAATCGGCTCGAAATTATGAATGGAAAAACCGTAAGGGAAATTATACCCATCCCAACCCACGACATCAAAAGGATGCGTCGGATAAAGCATTTCATACAAAACACCCTGTTTTTTTATTTTTATAATAAAATCACCTTTTTCGTCGTGTGTTTCTAAATTTTCCGGCAACTTTAAATCGCGTTCGCAATACGGCGAATGCTCCAATAATTGTCCGAACATATTTCTGTATCGTTTCGGCGTATAAATCGGATGATAAGATTCGGCAACCAATAATCGGATTTCGGATTTCGGATTTCGGATTTCGGACTCGTCGGAATTATCAAACGCGATTTGATAAATCATGCCGCGCGGAATAATGAGATAATCGCCGGGGACGAAACGAATATTACCCAACTGTGTACGCAAAGTACCGGTACCGCGATGCACAAAAATCATTTCGTCGGCATCGGCATTTTTAAAAAAATAAGACGTGAGCGATGTTTGCGGAGCTGCTAAACTGATTTGTATATCATTATTGATCAATAACGGAATGCGGCTATCCAAATAATCGGATACCGACGGCACTTGAAAACCTTTTAACAAACGCGCTTGAATATTTTTTTCTACGGCGATTTTCGGCGATACGTCCGTTGAAGATAAAATTTCGCGCACCTGCGTTGGGCGATGAATGTGATACATCAAAGACGACATTCCTTCAAAACCAATCGTACCGAACAGTTGCTCGTAGTACAGGCCGCCGAAGTCCGGTTTTTCAAATTGCGTGTGTCGTTTTTCCGGAAATTTTCCGAGTTTATGATATATTGGCATTTTAAAAGTTTTCTTTTATCTTTGTAAAAATTTTTAAATGGAAGCCTTAACTGTTATTTCTAAAAAAAACGTTGTTCCCGATGCGCCTAAAGTTTATACTTTGTGGGAATACCTCGCACGCGAAGAACGTTCAAAAGATAAGCACGAATTTTACGACGGAAAAATTGTAAAAATGGCAAATCCTAAATATAATCACAATTTAATTGCAGCTAATATGCTGCACTTTTTACGAATTGAACTTTATAAAAAAGAAAAAAAATATATCGTTTTAGGCGACGGGCAAAAAATTTACGTAGAATTGGAGAATGTTGCCGTTTATCCGGATGCTATCGTCATTTTTGAAAAACCTGTTTTTTACCAAGAAAGAACGGATATACTTCTTAATCCGATAGTCATTGTTGAAGTACTGTCCCGCACAACAGCATTGTATGATCGAACGGCTAAATTTGATTTGTATCAAACTATCCCGTCTTTTAAGGAATATATACTCATTGATCATAAAAAAATAAGTGTTGAAACAAGGTTTCGAGAAGCCGATGATTTATGGCGTGTTACAAAATACTATAATGAAAATCTAAAAGTTAATCTGAAATCCCTTGAAGTTGAATTAGCAATGAACGATATTTACGAAAATGTCAATTTCGAAATTTCTTAATTCTTAATTCTTAGTTAAATTAAAGATTTCCGCGTTTTGCTTGTTCGCGCTCAATGGATTCAAAAAGAGCTTTAAAATTACCTTTCCCGAATGAAGTAGCACCTTTGCGCTGAATAATTTCAAAAAAAACAGTCGGACGATCTTGTACCGGTTTAGTGAAAATTTGCAACAGATAACCTTCTTCGTCTCTGTCAACGAGTATATTTAAGTCGCGCAGCGATTTTATATCTTCGTCAATATGTCCTACGCGCGCCGAAAGTTCATCGTAATAATTACCCGGAATACTCAAAAATTCTACGCCGCGCGCCGTTAATTCTTGCACTGTTTTAAGAATATCCTGAGTAGCAACAGCGATGTGTTGAACTCCCGCACCTTTGTAAAAGTCAAGATATTCTTCTATTTGCGATTTTTTTTTGCCTTTCGCGGGTTCATTAATCGGAAATTTTACGTAGCCGTTGCCGTTCGATACGACTTTGGACATTAAAGCCGAGTACTCCGTAGAAATATCTTTATCATCGAACGTCAACAGAAGTTTGAAACCCATGACATCTTCATAAAATTTCACCCAACGATTCATTTCACCGAGTTCAACGTTTCCGACACAATGATCAACATGTAACAAACCCACATCACCTTTGAAACTTTTAGAAGAACGCGCCACATATCCCGGCAAAAAAATACCGCGATAATTTTTGCGCTCGACAAATGTATGCACGGTTTCGCCGTAAGTCTTTATGGAAGCCGTAATCACGTAACCGTTTTCATCTTGCGTTTTTTCCGGAATTTTTACCGTTACGGCACCGCGATTAACTGTTTCTTCAAAAGATTTTTCGGCATCATCCACCCACAAAGCCAATACTTTTACACCGTCGCCGTGCAAACGCACGTGATCCGATATAGCAGAATCAGGTTGCATCGAAGCGGTAAGTATTAATCTTATTTTTCCTTGTTTAAGCACGTACGAAGCCCTATCGCGTACACCGGTTTCCGGTCCGGCGTAAGCAAATATTTCAAAACCGAAAACATTTTCGTAAAACAAAGCCGCTTGTTTAGCATTACCGACATAAAACTCAATATAATCGGTACCGTTGAGCGGCAAAAAATCTTGAGCCACTGACTTTTTTTCGACCGGTTTTTTATTTAAAACAGCCTGAGTAATTTCCATTTCGTTATTATTTTTTGATTTAATTTCATTAGTAAATTATTCCACAAAATTGCACTAAAAAATATAATTCGCTCATTTTTTTTTGTAATTTTGTAGTAAGATGATTTGTAAAAATAACTGTATGCTGTCAAACATTCTCTTATCCATTCTCTTTTGTAAATTGGACTTAAATATTCAAATATAATGAGAAAAATTTGTTTTGATCAATGAAAAAATAGAGTAAACTGCTTAAATTCGGAAAATTATTTAGATCGCTAACAGGTATCAGCAAAAAACTATTAGAAAGCAGCCAATTATTATGCTAACAGATATACTCCGGCTCTACAAAATTTCGAAAAAAAAATCGCGCTTGATTATAGGATTAATGAGCGGCACTTCACTTGACGGTCTCGACATTGCTTTATGCAAATTCACAGGCAACGGCGCGCAAACAAATGTAAACATTCTTGCTTTCGATACCGTTTCTTATAACGAAAATTTTAAAAACGAGATTAGAAAAATTTTCGCCAAAGAAACGATTCCGTTTGAGCATTTGGTGGTACTGAACGAACAAATCGGCATCAAACACGCCGAAATCATTTTGGATTTTTTGAAAAAAAATAAAACCGCACCGACAAAAATCGATTTAATTGCTTCGCACGGACAAACGGTTTATCACGCGCCGAAAGCGCAACACGGTTTAAAAAATTATCCGAATGCCACTTTGCAAATCGGCGATGGTGATCATATCGCCGTAAAAACGGGTATCATTACCATCAGCGATTTTCGTCAAAAACATATTGCTGTCGGTGGCGAAGGCGCGCCGTTAGCGGCTTATGGCGATTATTTTTTGTTTTCATCGCCCCATGAAAATCGCATTATGCTGAATATGGGCGGTATTGCCAATTTTACTTTTTTGCCGGCATCGTTGCACCCTTCGGAAGTTTTTGTCACCGATACAGGTCCCGGCAACACGCTTTTAGATGCGTGTGTTCAGAATTATTTTCCCGGAAAATCTTATGATAAAGATGCGGAAATAGCGTCAAAAGGAAAAATAAACTACGCACTCCTCAACACACTTTTGCAACACGATTATTTTAAAAAACAATCATCAGGCACAACCGGTCCGGAAGTTTTTAATTTGGCTTTTGTCGAACAAGCACAAGAAAAATCGCAAACAAAAGATATTTCTGTCGAAGATTTATTGGCAACGCTTACGGCGTTTTCGGCACAAACAATCGCGTCTCGGATTTCGGATTTCGGGATTCAGGTAAAAGAAGATTCCGAAATCCGAAATTCGAAATCCGAAATCCGAATTTACATGAGCGGCGGTGGCGTACATAATCCGTTATTGGTAAGTTCCCTTAAAAAATTATTACCGGACTGCACGTTCGGTATCACCGATGATTTAGGTATAAACGGCGACGCAAAAGAAGCCGTATTGTTTGCAACACTCGCAAACGAATGTGTAGCCGGCGAAAAAAAATCTTTGGCAAGTAATAATGCCTGTTCGTATTTCTTTCCGGCAGTGTCTATGGGGAAGATTTCTTTGCCGATGTGAAACCGGAAAGCGAATAAACTTCAATAACCCCGCGTGAAACGCGATGGGAATATGGGAAAATATTTTCCAACTACAACTCGGCTGAATGTGAATAGCCCCTCATAAAGTGCGTTGAAAAAGGTAGTAAGATTCGCTGTTGCCATGTCGTCACTTCTCGGCAAAAAATCTTGAGCTACCGGATTTTTTCGACCGGTTTTTTATTTAAAAAACCGCTGCAATTTCCTTTTTAATTCTTTTTCTTGAATAAAATCATTGTGTAAAATCGCACTAAAAAATATAATTCGCTCAATTTTATTTATAAATTTAAGAAACGGAATTTATAAAAATAATGGTTATTTGACAGTTTTTGTGAAAGTAGCAACAGTGCCGTGCGCTATTTGAAGAAACGTAAAAAAGATTATGTTTTTTGGTGCATTGCACCGAGCTATCTGTTATTTGTACGTTACAAATATTTTGGTGTGCTGCACTAACCGCGTAACATCAGTTAACGCTTGTACAATATTAAATCTTTATAAAATAGTCATTAACTGATTTACCTGACATATCTGTTTTACAAGAGTTGAAAATTTTTAACCCTTTATTTCATTTTATTTTTTACTTTCCATAATTTTCGAAATCTAGTTTAAGCAAAACCGAAAATTCAAATCAAAACTCCTAAATTTGCACGATAGTGATGAATTGCTTCTTAACGATTGATTGCGGTCGGGGTTTCAAATTTTAAATGCTCAAAGGATATGGCTGACGAATTTCTCAAAAAAAAATTTAATAAACTCATGGTCGCTAATCGCGGCGAGATTGCGATTCGCGTATTGCGCGCCGCCGCCGAATTGGGTATGCGCACGGTAGCCATGTACACTTACGAAGATCGCTATTCTTTGCACCGATATAAAGCCGACGAATCGTATCAAATCGGTGCTGACGACCAACCTTTGCGTCCGTATTTAGATGTTGAAGAAATTTTGCGCGTCGCGAAAATGAATCAAGTAGAAGCCATTCATCCGGGATATGGTTTTTTAAGCGAGAATGTAAATTTTGCGCGCCGTTGCAAAGAAGAAGGCATTGTTTTTATCGGACCCGAACCGGAATCTATGGAGCAACTCGGCGATAAAATTGCTGCAAAAATTGTGGCAAAAGCTGCGGGTGTGCCGATGATTCCGGATTCACACGAGTCATTAACTACGATTGATATTGCGCAAAGCGAAGCAACACGCATTGGTTTTCCGGTGATGTTGAAAGCCGCATCCGGTGGTGGCGGGCGCGGCATGCGCGTAGTGCGCGATGCCGAACAGTTAACTCGCGCTTTCGACGAAGCGCGCAGCGAAGCCAAAACCGCTTTCGGCGATGATACCGTTTTTTTGGAAAAATTTGTCGAAAATCCGAAACATATTGAAATACAAATCATCGGCGACAAATACGGCGAAGTATCACATTTATTCGAGCGCGATTGCTCGGTGCAACGCCGTTTTCAAAAAGTTGTAGAAATTGCGCCGTCTTTAACCCTGCATCAGAATACAAAAGATAAATTATACGCTTACGCACTGAAAATTTGTCGCTCCGTGAATTACTCGAACGCCGGAACGGTTGAGTTTTTGGTAGACAGCGAAGAAAATGTTTATTTCATTGAAGTGAATCCGCGCATACAAGTTGAGCATACGATTACGGAAGAAATTACGGGTGTGGATATTGTGCGTTCGCAAATTTTGATCGCAATGGGGTATCGTTTAGGCAGTTCGAAATTAAAATTGGAACAAAAAGATATTGAGTGTTCGGGTTTTGCCATTCAATGCCGCATCACGACCGAAAACCCGGAAGAAAATTTTAAACCGGATTACGGTACTTTAATTGCTTACCGATCGCCGGGTGGTTTCGGTATTCGTCTTGATGCCGGTAGTGCTTATGCCGGTGCGCAAATTTCACCTTTCTTCGATTCCATGCTCGTAAAAGTGACGGCTTGGGGGCGAACGTTTACGGGTGCAGCCGACAGATTGTTGCGTGCTTTGAGTGAATTTCGTATTCGCGGTGTAAAAACCAATATCGGATTTTTGGAAAATTTATTGCATAACGATGTTTTCCGACACGGTGCCTGTACCGTAAATTTTATGGGTGATCATCCGGAATTGTTGAAAATGCCGCGCCGACAAGACAGAGGTACTAAACTTTTGAAATTCATGGCAGATGTCATCGTCAACGGTAATAAAGATGTGCCTTTTATTGACCCGAAAAAAAATGCGCTGTTCCGAAAACCGATTGTTCCGATGATTTCGGATTCGGGAAGTAAGGAAGGCTTCGCTCAAAGCGAAGACTTTCTTAAAAATCCGAAACTCGAAATCGGTACTCGCGATAGGTTACACAAAGGCGGTCGTCCGGCGTTTATAAATTGGTTGAAAAACGAAAAACAAATTCATTATACCGACACTACTTTTCGCGACGCGCATCAGTCGCTTTTAGCGACGCGCTTTCGGACTTACGATATGAAACAAGTGGCGGAAAGTTACGCGCATCACTTCGGCAATAAACTTTTTTCGATAGAGATGTGGGGTGGTGCGACGTTTGATGTCGCTTTACGCTTTTTGTACGAATGCCCTTGGAAACGCCTCGAATTATTGCGCGCCGCAATGCCGAATGTTTTATTTCAAATGCTCATTCGCGGCTCAAACGGTGTAGGATACAAAGCATATCCGGATAATTTAATCGTAAAATTTATTGAAACGGCGGCGGTGCAAGGCATAGATATATTTCGCATTTTCGACTCGTTTAATAATGTAGATTCGATGCGCACATCCATCAAAACCGTTGTAAATAATACTTCAGTTTTAGCGGAAGCGTGTATTTGTTATACCGGAGATATTTTGAACAAAGAACATCCGAAATATAATTTGCAATATTATGTGGATATGGCAAAACGTTTGGAAGACGAAGGTGCGCACATACTTGGCATAAAAGATATGGCGGGTTTGTTGAAGCCTATGTCTGCTGAAATTTTAATTCACGCTTTGCGCGAAAACATTTCCTTACCCATTCATTTGCACACACACGACACTGCCGGTATTCAATCCGCAACTTATTTAAAAGCAATAGATGCTGGGGTAAACATCGTTGATGTAGCGATAGCTTCTATGTCGGGTTTAACTTCTCAACCGAATTTTAATTCTTTGGTGGCGATGATGCAGGATCATCCGCGCAATAATCCTTTGGATTTGCACGCTCTTAATCAATTTTCAAACTATTGGGAGGCGGTGCGCGATTTGTATTATCCGTTCGAGAGCGATTTGCGTGCGGGCACTGCGGAAGTTTATGATAACGAAATTCCGGGCGGGCAATATTCCAATTTGCGTCCGCAAGCGCGGAGTCTGGGTTTGGAAGAAAAATTTGATACCATAAAAGAAAATTATGCAATCGTGAACAATCTGTTCGGCGATATTGTAAAAGTCACACCGTCATCGAAAGTAGTCGGCGATATGGCTTTGTTTATGACGGCAAATAATTTAAAACCCGAAGATTTATTTAAAAAAGGAGCCACCCTGAGTTTTCCGGAATCGGTAAAAGAGATGATGCGCGGCGATTTGGGACTAAATCCGGGTGGATTTCCACACGAATTGCAAAACATTATCCTCAACGGCGAACAACCGCACGATAAAAATCCGAACGATTATTTAGAGCCGATTAATTTTGAAGTAGAATTTCCGAAATTCAAAGAAAAATTCGGTGATTACGCGCATGAATTGGATTTTTTGAGTTACCAACTTTATCCGAAAGTTTTCGAGGAATTTAATAAACATTTCGAGTTGTACGGAGCCGTTCGCAATATTCCCACACCTGCATTTTTTTACGGCTTGAAACATAATGAAGAAATTTTGGTGGAAATAGATAAAGGCAAATCTATTCTCATCAAATATTTGAATATGACCGAACCGAACGATGCTGCCGAACGCACTGTTTTCTTTTTACTCAACGGACAAACGCGCTCGATTACACTGCGCGACACGAAAGTAAAAACGAATGTAATAGCACACACAAAAGTGACGAGTAAATACGATATCGGTGCGCCCTTGCATGGCAGTATCAGTCGAATTTTCGTGAACGAAGGTGATGAAGTGAACATCAACACTCCCTTATTCGTAATCGAAGCCATGAAAATGGAATCTACTATTGCTTCACCGTATAAAGCGCGCGTCAAAAAAATTCATTTGTCCGAACGCACTTTGGTAGAGCAAGACGATTTGGTAGTGGAGTTGGAGGTAAATATTTAAATGCTAAATGCTGAATGCTAAATTTTGCTCGACCGGATTCAGCATTCAGCGTTAATATAATTATTATTAAAACGCACGATTCATTTAAGTTTTTTATCGAAAAGAACGCGCTTTTCCGGCGCGAAGATCGGTTATTGGTAGCAGTGAGCGGCGGTGTGGATTCGATGGTATTGTGTGATTTGTTGATAAAAAGCGGTTACTGTTTTTCGGTTGTGCATTGTAATTTTCAATTGCGCGGCGTGGATTCCGACGACGATGAGTTATTCGTAACGGATTTTTGTGTGCGTCATAACATTTCCTCTTTTATCCGAAAATTTGATACGCTTGATATTGTCCGAGCAGAAAAAAAATCAATTCAAGAAACCGCACGCGATTTGCGTTACGCTTATTTTGCGGAGTTGTTGGCTGAAAATATTACATTAAAATACATCATCACCGCACACCATGCTTCCGATAACGTAGAAACGGTTTTATACCGGTTGGCGAAAGGTACGGGCTTGAAAGGTTTAACCGGTATCGCGGCAAAAGACGAACAGCGGCGCATCGTGCGTCCGTTATTGTTTGCTTTCAAAAATGACATTACGGATTATGCGCGAGAAAATAATATTACTTATCGCGAAGATATTTCCAACAAAAGCGATAAATACCGCCGCAATTATGTCAGGCACCACATAGTGCCGGCGTTTGAAAACATCAATCCGTCATTTGAAAAAACTTTTGCGCACGGTTTGGGTATTTTTAATACCACGTTCGCGTTTTATAAACAAGGTATTGCCGAACAAGAAAAAAAATACGTCCGGCAAAATACCGAGCAAACGGTAATAAATTGGGAAGCGTTGAATCTATCGGTACACAAAAATATTTTACTCTACGAATTTTTATTGCCGTACAATTTCAATGCCGACCAAACTGAACAAATTATTTCAGTTTTAGAAAAAGAAAATGAGAGCGGTAAAAAATTTTTTTCAGAAACGCATGACTTGTTGCTGAATAGAAAAAAAATAATCATCCGCGAAAAAATTTCTAAAAAAGCGAGTAGGGTAGAAGCTGACAAAAAAGAAATCATTTTGAAAATTTTTTTTCAAAAAGATTTTAAAAAATATTTTGAAAATAATTTTCAAAAAGATTTTATTTTTGGAAATGAAAAAATTGTTTTTGCGGTAAAAATAATTTCAGGAAAAATAAATTTTCAAGAAAAAAAACCGGATAATAAATTTGAAACTTATTTAGATGCGGATTGTTTAAATTCAAATTTCTGTATCCGGTTAGCGCGAAAGGGCGATCGATTTCAACCGTCGGGTATGAACGGACAATCGAAATTGTTGAGTGATTTTTTCCGCTCGCTAAAGCTTTCCGAATTCGATAAACAAAAACAATTGCTGCTAACGGATGCCGACGATAAAATAATTTGGATTGTCGGGCTGAGAGCGGATGAGCGATTTAAAATTACTGAAAACTCGAAAGCGGTTATCCGGCTTCAGTTTTCAGTTACTCCGGAAATATGAAATCAGATGAAATTGCGGGTATTTTAGAAAATCTTTATCCTGAAACGCCCGTACCCTTAGATCATAAAGATGCTTACACTTTACTTATTTCGGTTTTACTGTCCGCGCAATGTACCGATGTGCGGGTAAACCAAGTAACGCCGTTTTTATTTGCAAAAGCCGATAATCCGGCGGATATGGTGAAACTTTCAGTGGAAGAAATACGCGATATCATTCGCCCTTGCGGTTTGTCGCCGAAAAAATCGAGAGCTATTTACGAACTGTCGCATATTTTGTTGGAAAAATACAACGGTGCAGTACCGCAAAGTTTTGAAGCGTTGGAAGCGTTGCCGGGTGTCGGGCATAAAACGGCTTCTGTTGTAATGTCGCAAGCGTTCGGTGTTCCGGCTTTTCCCGTTGATACGCATATTCACAGATTAGCGACGCGCTGGGGCTTAACGAACGGAAAAAATGTGGTACAAACCGAAAGAGACTTAAAAGCCGTTTTTCCGGAACAGACTTGGAACAAACTGCATTTGCAAATTATTTTTTTCGGTAGAGAATATTGTCCTGCACGTGGACACAAACTTGAAGTTTGTCCGATTTGTTCAGTTTACGGTGTTCAAGAAAAATAAATTTCAACCTGCATATCCGAAAAGATAAAACCGACGTTAAGGTGAAAATATTTTTATTAAAAATTCATTTTAAATTCAATCATGAAAAAATCCTTTTTAGTTTTATCTATTTTATTATCCGGTCTCGTTTTTACGAATGCGCAAACGGCACCGACAACAACTGCTACCACAACGAAAACGGCTGCGGCAAAATCGGAAAAAAAACATAATCACAAAAAAACTGCCGAAGCGATGTATCAATGCCCGATGAAGTGCGAGGCACCCGGCAAAACTGCCGGAAAATGCGCTAAATGCGGCATGGATAAAGTAAAAGTGTAACTGTAATCAATTACGAATTACGAATTTATTGATTCGTAATTCGTAATTCGTAATTGATTTTTATTCTCTTAGAAAATCCAATTCTTCGTTATCGTTGAGGCGAACGATGACGGAGGGTTCGTTTAAGTCATTGTTTTCGTGTTTGTATTTCACGACCCAATCTACGCCTTCGATGATTTCGGAACTGATGTTTTTGAAATTTTTAGGGAAAGGTGTTCCGTGAATATTCGCTGAGGTAGCAATTATAGGTTTTCCGAATTGTTCAATCAGTTCCCTGCAAAAAGCATCTCGAACAATGCGAATGGCAACACTTCCGTTTTTTTCCATCGCATTGGCGGCAATATGAAAACCTTCGTCGTAAATAACCGTCACCGGACGGGTGTGATATAACAAAAGTGTTTCAACGCGCGGATGAACGTGCAATACATATTTTTTCAACATTTCCACCGAACTCACCAACGATACCAAGCCTT
Organism: Chitinophagales bacterium; assembly: GCA_038226035.1. Lineage (GTDB taxonomy): Bacteria > Bacteroidota > Bacteroidia > Chitinophagales > Saprospiraceae > JAAFJT01. The sequence continues at coordinate 218,465 of JBBRQS010000003.1, forward strand.
GATCTTTTTTTCGATTTTTAAGCGTTAAAATTTTTTCGACCGCAACTTCATCAGTAGCATCGCAGCCGATACCCCAAATCGTATCGGTTGGGAAAAGAATTGTGCCGCCGGCGTTGAGAATATTCAATATTTCGTCAAATTTTTCGTTTTCGAGCATACGTTTTTATTTTCGGTAAATGTACGTTATATTTACAATCTGATATTCAGAATTAATTTTTTACCCTGTTATCTCAAACGATAAAAATAGATTGTTAGTTATTAATTATTAATTCCTAAAACACTTGGACACAATAAAAAAATATTTATTGTTCGCTTTTGCCGTACTGCCGTTTGTTTTATCGGCGAAGCACATTGTAGGCGGCGAAATTACGTATAAATTTAAAAGCCGCACCGGAAATACTACAACGCTTTCGTTTACGATGAAAATTTATCGCGATTGTGCTTCGGTTGGCGGCGCGCAATTAGATGAAAACGCGTCGGTCAGTCTTTTTACGAAAAAAACCGACCGACGCGTTCATTCTTTAATGGTGCCGTTACAAGCAGTGCGGGTTGTAGATAAAAACAGTTTGCCGTGCCTTATTACGCCCGATAATTTATGTGTTCAAGAAGGTTTATACACTTGGGACGATGATTTGCCGGATATGCCGTCGGATACTACGGAATCGTATGTAGTAGTGTATCAACGATGTTGCCGCAATTACGACATTGTGAATATCTACAACTCCAATAATGTCGGTGCCACTTATACCTTGGATATTACGCAGTACGCTCTGACGAGCAAAAATAATTCACCTGATTTCAGGTCATTCCCGCCTTTGTTGTTGTGTACCGGTCAACCGATTAATTTCGATCACTCAGCCACCGATGCCGAGAAAGATCAATTAGTATACAGTTTTTGCGAACCGATTTCGGGTGGCGGACCGGGTATGAGTAATAATAATTGTCAAGTTCCGCTTCCGATTCCGGCGTGTTATCCGCCGTTGGATCAAATCGTTTTTAAATCACCGACTTTTTCTTTCGATAAACCGCTCGCGGGCGATCCTGTCGTTGTTATTGATCCGAATACGGGTTTAATCAGTGGTCTTGCGCCGCCGCAAGGACGGTATATTGTTGCTGTTTGTGTACAGGAATACCGCAACGGTCGTTTGTTGAGCATTTTGCATCGCGATTTTCAGTTCAATGTCGAAGAATGTTCGCGCACGGTCGAAGCTAAAATTAAAGCGGATACGGTTATCGGCAGAAATTATATTATTCAAGCTTGCGGTTCAAAAAACGTGGCTATATCTAATATCAGTTCCGGCAGAGCAAACGTAACGGATTTTCGATTTGAAATATATATCCCGAATAATACGCTCAAATACACGGTTTGGGAACCGGTGATAGATTTTCCGGATACCGGTGTGTATCACGGCAATTTATTTCTGAATCCCGGTACACAGTGTGCCGATACTATTCAGTTGACGTTCAAAGTTTTTCCGAAAGCACAAACCGGATTTTCTTACACTTACGATACTTGCGTTGCCGGTCCCGTAAGTTTTAAAGATCGTTCTCATTCCGATGGCGGACGGATTGTCAACCGGCTTTGGGTTTTCGATGCGGCGCATCAGTCCGCGCTTCAAAATCCGCAGTTCCAATATAGAACGCCCGGACAAAAAAATATTACACTCTTTACCACCGACATAAAAGGTTGCAAATCCGATACCACCGCCACTATCAATTATGAACCTGTGCCGGCTTTAATTGTCGTGCAGCCGAGTACGGCACGCGGGTGTACGCCGCAAAAAGTTTTTTTTAATAATTTATCCTTTCCGATTGACAGTACATACGACGTGAAATGGACTTTCGGCGACACCGGCACAAGTAAAACTATTAGTCCGACTTACACCTACAATATACCGGGCATTTACAGTGTCCACATTGATATCACTTCGCCGATTGGTTGTAAAACTAATAAAAATTTTCCGAATCTTGTTACCGTCCTGCAAGGTACCAAAGCGGATTTTATTTATTCGCCGCAACACGTCACGTCGCTTAACAAAACCGTTGTTTTTACGGATAAATCCACTAACGCTTCACGCTGGACGTGGAATTTTGCGGCTAAAGGTGTCTCTTTTTTTGAAAACCCGACGTATACTTTTCGAGATACGGGTCTGCAAAAAGTGCAACTCGTCGGCTCGAATCAGTTTTGCAGTGATACGACAGTACAATATATTGATGTTGAACCCATCGTTTCTTATTTCCTGCCCAATGCTTTCACACCCAATGACGATGCTAAAAATGATTTATACAAAGGCGCAGGACACCTCGACGGTATGATGAATTATAAAATGCAAATCTGGAATCGTTGGGGTGAACGGGTTTATATTACCACTAATCCGGAGGACGGTTGGAACGGCAAAAAAAACAATTCAGGCGAACCTTCACCGGCAGACGTGTATATGTGCATCGTGACTTATACAACTCCGCGCGGTCAAGAAAAAGAATTGAGAAGTTATGCGACGCTTATTCGTTAATGGTAAATCTTTTAATGGTAAATGGTAAATCATATTGTTTACCATTTGCCATTAAAAGATTTACCATTAAACTAGAAACGCGCCGCGTTCTCCGTTGCCCGATAAACGCACTTCTATATTTTCCTGCCTTGTTGTAGCCAAAGACAACCCCACATAATCTGCTTGAATCGGAAAAGATTTATGCTTCCTGTCAACTAACACCGCCAACTCTACTTTTTTGGGTAGAATTTCTAAAAGCGGCTTCACGGCATAAAAAATAGTCCGACCTGTATTCGCCACGTCATCCACCAGAATAATAACCTTACCATGTAATGAAACGACGGGAATATCTAAGGCAATCGGATGGTTTGCCGGAGATGACGGATTTAATCGCAGTCGGGTTAAATTTATTTCAATATTCGAGCGTTGACGTAAATTTTCACTCAACAAACGAGCTACTTCAAATCCGTTGTTATTGATGCCGGCTAAAATAATCTCCGAAGCATCGAAATTATTTTCCAATATCTGCACTGCAATACGTTGTATTTTTTGTGCGATCTGCTTTTCGTTCAGTATTTTCATTTTATTTATTTGGCTATTTAGTTAGTTGGTTGGTTATTTGGTTCAAAAAAATTAACTAACCAACTAACCAACCTACTAATCCACCCAAATCGTATTTATTTGATAGCACCAACGCTTTCAATAAAAATTCTTCATTATCCTTACTATCCGCACTTCGCAAAATTGTCTGAACCGGCTCGGGCAAAGTCGAAACATCTAAAGTATGTTTTGCCGTACCGAGTAAAACCGCTATTTTAATATTATGATTCAAATGCAAAAAGGAAAATGGTAAAAAAAAGTAAGTTCAGAACTTTTAAGTAAACAACATTACGCTTTCGCTGTAGGGTTTAAAATCTCCGAACTTCCGTAAAAAATAAAAATTATTACATAAAATGATAAAATCAGTTACTTTCTACTTTATAGTTTCTGCTTTCGTCTTCGATTTCAAATTTAACATTTCCACGCCCAAAGAAAAGGCGATGGCAAAATAAATATACCCTTTCGACACATGTTGATGAAAACCATCCGCAATTAGAATTACGCCAATTAAAATAAGAAAAGCCAACGCCAACATCTGCATAGTCGGATGCTTATTGATAAAATGACTCACGGGCGAGGAAAATTGAATCATAATCAAAATAGACAACACTACCGCCACCATCATCACCCAAATAATGTTCGTCATACCTAACGCAGTAAGTATGGAGTCGAACGAGAAAACAATATTCACCACACAAATTTCTAAAATTGCGGAAGTCATAGAAGCATTTGCAGACTTATTTTTCTCCACATGATTTTTTGTATCCTTCGCTTCAAGTTTTTCGTGTATTTCGGATGTTGTTTTATATAATAAAAATAATCCGCCACCCATCAAAATCAAATCTTTCGCGCTGATGCCGAGCGGCTCGCTATCCGTTATGGAAGGCAAATAAAAAATCGGTTTGTTCAACGACAAAATAAAACCGATACCGAGCAACAAAATAATTCGAAATGCCATGGCTAATAACAAACCTAACCGACGCGCTTTACCGCGCACATGCTCGGGTAATTTATTCGCTACAATAGACACGAAAATAATATTATCAATCCCCAAAACTATTTCCAAAAAAGTGAGGGTGAGTAGACTCATCCATATATTAACGTCGGTCATTCGATTCAGGATTTACATTATTCTAATTACAATGGCAAAAATAAGAAATCAAAATGAAATACGGTAGGGTAAATTTATTAAAAAAAAACGGCGACTTGTGAAGCCGCCGTCAACGTTTTTAAACCTTTACTTTCTAATCATCAACTTACGGGAAGCTGAATATTTTAAGTCATGGATTATTTATCTTTTATCGAACGTTTTCGTTTTCAAATTTCGGATTTCACAAGAAATAAACTTTAAAATCCGAAATGCGATATTCAAATTCGTTTGATATTACAAAGGTGAAGTAGTTTCAAAAGGAATACAATTACATTTTTAAGAGTTTCTCAATCAATTTTTTAATTAATTAGTATGATAATCAATGTTTTAAGATTATTTTAACCTTTAATTTACTAATTTTATTGCTGAATTTATTTTAATTATTTTGGATTATGTAAACGAAGTCTTAGCTCAAAGGTATTTTTTTAGTTTCAATTAGATTATTCGACATCCGAAATCAATGCGCGACAACTATTTTCTGTCTGTAAATAATATTATTTGCGACAATTAAGAGTGAATAAAAACCGTTCGGGAGTTCGCGAACGGAGATATTTTCAATTAAACTGCCGGTATTATTTATTTTTTGTGTTCTTACCAGACTGCCGGCGGCATCGTAAACCGATAGATCCGCGATAATTACCGAATGAGGCATAACGATTGTAAAAGAAGCGTCCATCGGATTCGGATAAACCGATAAATTTAAATTGCTAACGGTTTGTACATCCGATAAAATTTGTTGAACGCTGTTGTACACATTCAGTCTGCCGCCGGTGCGCGATTTGCCCGCCAAGTTCGGAATTTTATCCGTGCCGTTTATAAGCGCTTCGCGTACTTGTTGCGCCGCTTTTGACGGGTTTACTTTCGCCGTGTTGCACAAATTACCGCGCACATTGTATAATAATGCCACAGAACCGGCTGCCAAAGGTGCTGCCAACGAATTGCCGCCGCCAATAGTTTCAAAAGTATTTGTCGCCGAAGTCGTAATAATATCGGCACCGGGTGCGGAAAATGCTATAAATTTTGTACTGTAACCGCCGTATTCAAATTTATCCAAAGAATCCGTGTGATTAACGGACAGTAAATAATCGCTCGCGCACAAAGACGGTATATCGCCCGTAGTATTCACGTCCCCGTCGGAATTGATAGCGGCAACGACATTCAATATGCCTTCCGCGCCTAATTTATCGTACAAACCGCACCAAATCGGATGGTTTTCCGGTCGTTGCCCTTCCATTAATCCTAAAGACATAGAGGTAACTACGATAAACGCACCGCTTTTTCCGCCGGATTGATTGTACAACCGGCGCATTTTCAGCGCGTAGTTATAAGCATCAATGATGTTGCCTTCATTCGTAACGCCGCTCAAAATCATGAGTTTTATATTCCAATTCACGCCCGCGATACCGGTTTTATTATTACCCGCCGCACCGATTAATCCCGCCACCCAAGTGCCGTGATAAATATCTATATCCTGAACGCGCTGTGTGTGGTCGTCGTTACCCGAAAAAAAATTATAGCCGACGTAATCATCTACATAACCGTTACCGTCATCGTCAATGCCGTTATTGGGTATTTCGTTTTTATTTTTCCATAAATTGGGTGCAAACTCTTTTATAGACGCATCTATACCTCTATCAATTACGGCGACAACAATCGTATCGCCGCACGGTGTTACGCCGCCTGTACCGAAATCCCAAGCTTGCGCTGCTTTTATCGTTCGCAAATACCATTGCCGATTGTACAGCGAATCATTCGGTGTGGTAGTGCGCGCTTCAACGAAATAATTAAATTGTGCCGATTCTACGGCGGTGTCTGCTCGTAATTTTTGAAGAATTTCATTTTCATTATAAATATTTTCATTGAAGATCAGCGCGAAAATATTTTCAGTAGTTGCTATTTCGCGCACGGAAATATTTTTTTCAGTGTCATTTTCGGCAAATTTTTTTTCAATAAAATTTTTCCGGAAAATTTTTTCCGGAAAATTTTTTTTCAATTGAAATAAAATTTCTCCGCGCACGTAATTTTTTTTTTCGGCAAAGGTTTTTAAAGGTTCGGGCAAAAATTTGTTTGAATAATTTTGTGCGTTAATTTTTTCAAAAAAATAAAAAATAAAAAATAAAAAAAATAAAATTTCTGTTGCGGGTTGAAATTTTATTTTAATGAAACGGACTTTTTTCATAAATTTTTTTTGTTGCGTAAATTGTTTGATAAAAATGCGGATAATAATTAACGAGTAAAAATAGAACGTAAAAATCAATTACGAATTACGAATTACGAATTACGAATTACGAAAATATTTTCTATACTGAAATTCGAAATCGAGTATTGTTTTTAAAATAATTTCAAAAATCTGTTTACATTTTTATGAAACCTGCATACACAACAAATGAAAATAAAATAATGGTTTTAATAAAAAATTTTTAAAACCAAGAAGCATCAAATTATCAAAATGGAAACAATAAATTTAAGACGCGAACACTAAAATTTTTTTCAACAAATCGATTTATTTCATTAATTTTTCACTTTCTTAAATCTTTATCATGAATCTCAATTCATTGTTAAGAGTATTTATCGTCATCATGATTATCATTGGTGTACTTATCATTTTTATCGGCAAACCCATACTGCCGGAACCGCCATGTATTGCTTGCGGCTCAAATCTCGTTAATTTAGCCGGAATTGCCGAAATGATTTTGGGCGTTGCAGCATTAGTTGTACAGGGCAAAATTGCGAATATGAGTCACGGTTAAAGATTTAATCAGGACTTCCTCAAAATGTTTATAAGCGCACTCTTATTTTTAAAAATACATTTTTTTATGCTCATTTTGTTTTGAAAAACGTAAAAATACGGTTTGCTATTAACTTTTTGCGGAAGTCCTATTAATTATGAATTGTGAATTTGGGCAGCAATAATTCATAATTTATAATTTCAAATCACCTGAATCTCACAACCCAAAAAATAAGGACGCGGCAGCCGAAAAGCGATAAGAGTAGGCATCAAAAATTAAAATTAAAAAAATGAAAACAAAGGATTTAAATCAAGCATCAAACGATTTAGAATTGTTTGAATTGAGTAAAAACAGACAACTGTTTGCTGCAAATGTTTTAACGGGCGTTGCAAAAGCCGGTGCGATCTCTAACACCTACTGGGAACAGTTGATGGGTGTCGGTTACAATCCGGATTTCAAACGATTAGAAGCGGTTGTAAATATTAACCAAACATCCGGCTATAACGGCGGATTATGCGGCACCGGTTCACGTGAGTACATCAGATTTTTTGTGGACTTTAAAGATGGTTTTGGTTTTATAAACATGGGCTATGCAAGTTTTAAAGCGGCTGATATTTCTAATGCACCTCCGGGTCCGCAACATCCGCTCAGTTACATGGTGTATTTGTTTATTAGCGACGAGATGCATAAAAAATTTTTGAATTGCGATACGGCAGTAATTCCCGTTGTAAGGGCTGTTTTATCATGGAATACTGTTCCATCTTTAAATCCGAATGTGAATCCGCATCACGGTAACAGTTTGAATGCCTATATTCAGTTGTCGCGTAAAAATCTCATTATCTGGAAAGACTTTGTAACGTTAACAAAAATGACGGCTTTAGCGCAGTTTCCGATAGCACCGGATTTTGAAGTGCAATTGAAAATACCCGAAGTGGCAGAGGCAGCGAACATTTATAAAATAAATGCCGGCGCCGGTATTTCCGACCATCGCACTTTTTATGCTTCCGTCGGCTCTGTCGTTAAAACGACTTTGGATTTCAGTAAAGCTACTTCCATTCTCGCGCTTAAAAACTTTAGCGATTTTAACATTGATATCAGTCAATTTTATGATTTTTTCAACAGCGCAGGAAAAAATGCGGACGTATCGTTTGAAGAATTAACTACAGTCGGACTTAATTCGGACACAGATACTTTTGGTGCCGTTATTCACGTAAAAAAACAAACCGGTTTCAGCGGCAATATGTGTACAAAAGGTTCAATGGAACACGTTTCGTTTTGGGCAGATTGGAATAATGATGGTATTTTTGATACTTATTTAGGAACAGCGAGCGCGAACGTGCACGATATTACTAATATTCCCGCCGGCGGGTTGTACTACAATGTGGCATTGCCCGTTAATTTGACTAAACATTTGACTGCGTGCAGTGCACCGAATGTGGTAAGAATAAGAGCGGTGCTTTCTTGGGAATCATTGCCTTCCACATCAGACCCGAATAAATTAAACCATTGGGGAAACTTTAAAGATGTTCTGGTACAACTCAGACCTGCCGGAAAAGATTCGGGCATTCATTCCGCCATTGAGTATGTTGGTAACGTGGACAGAAACATGATTCACCCAACCGAATTTTTGTACAATTATCAACCGGTGGCACCGTCAACAAACAACAACAGACCTTGGGGCGGCAGTATTCTTTTTAACGGCATCATCCACAGAAACGGTTTTGCCGGTGTGGTTAAATACAAAATACTTTACAAAAAACATGGCGCATCCGTATTGACGTATCAACCGGTTTCTACGTCCGAAGTTTTCAGATTGGATGATTTGAATACTATTGCACCGGCTTATGACGATCCGCAAACTGATCCTAACGGTTGGTTTATTTATGAATCAAATGTCAGTGCCGGTGGTAGCATTTATAACGTGGATAATAAATTGGCAACTTGGTATGCCGGTTCTTTGACCGACGGAACCTACGATATTAGATTTATTCATACCGACGAATTTGCGAATGAAATTATTGCCGATGAGTTTTCGATGATCATCTGTAATAAACCCATAACCGTAAGTCCTACCGCAAATACTTCGGTAGATTTTAGTTTCGATTTGGATTTAGTAATTGACGGCGGCGATTGCCATAGTTACACAAAAGAAGCACCGGATATTTCGGGACATTTGAGAGCAACGCATCCGTATTTTGCGGAATGGACATTAGAAATTCAACCGACTGCGCATACGCATAATTCCGCACCGGTACCGACATCAAGACTTTACGGTTCTTTAGGCGATGTCGGTGATGCCAACAGTCCTTGGACTTTAAATGTGAGCGCGTTAGACCCGTGCGGATATACGGTAGCTTTAGTCGGATATACTAGAGTTATTTTGAACAGCAGTACGAATTTGCCTAATTCAGCGCCGAAAGCTGTTGGTTTTGCAAAACTTTCGTAATCCTGACGTGCTTTTCATATAAAAAATATTCCCGTAAAAGCGATGTGGTTTCCGGCTGAAAATTTTGAAATTTTTTTAGCCTGTCAAGATAAAGGTAAAAAATACAAATTTTTTTATCACATCGCTTTTTACGGGATATTTTTTTGAAATAATTTTCTGAACACAATGAGATGCCCACTGGAGTATAAAACTTTAAAACAAGATTTTAATCGTTCAAAATTTGTTTAGGAAAAAATTACAACTAACAAAACATGTACTTTTTCGCAAACAAATTCACCGATACTAATAAATATTTATTTTTATCTTGCTTTTCATGAATTTTATTTATTTTTGCATGAGAACTCTGAAGTAAAATCAATAAAAATAATGCCATGACAACGCAAATAAAGATTTCATCGCTGCTCTTTGTACTGCTTATTTTCATCGGCAGTTGTAAACAAGATAATACCACGACAACTGTAATACCAACTGCGGAAACAATAAATGCAGATATTGCCGTAAAATGGGGAGATATGGCGGTGTATTTAGCCGGACATACTTTCGGTAACTCACCCACCTATGCGTCTCGCGGATTCGGATATATCGGTCTCACGATGTACGAATCGGTCGTGAACAGTTCAACATCTTATCAATCATTGGGCGGACAATTGAACGGTTTATCCAGTTTGCCGAAACCGGAAACAGGTAAAGTGTATAATTGGATTTTGGTTTTAAACGCCGGTCAAGCATTTATGCTTAAAAAAATTTACGAACAAACTACCGACCAAAACAAAAGTGCCGTAGATGCTTTAGAAAAAAGTATTTATACCTCCAATAATACGGCACAAGATGTCACCGACCGTTCCGTTGCTTTCGGGCAAGCCATAGCCGGTTTTATTTTTGAATGGTCGAAACTCGATAGCGGATATCAAGGTTATAACCGTAATTACGATCCGAGTTTTCAATTTCCTTCCGGTCCGGGATATTGGAAACCACCTTTGAAAGGACAATCTGCAAGTCGGTATCCGTTGCATCCGTATTGGGGCAAAAATCGCACGTTCAGTGTGGCAAATTCGACGTTGCCTGTTCCGCAAATTATTCCCTATTCAAACGATCCGAAATCGCAATACTACGCACAATTTTTAGAAGTTTATGCCAAAAATAATACGCTCACGCAACAAGAAAAAGAAATCGCCGATTGGTGGGGGGATGATCCGGCAGAAACTTTTACACCGCCGGGACATTCTTATAATATCGCCACCATAATTATAAAATCCGCAAAACCCGATTTGGTAAAAGCGGCAGCCACGTATGCGCAAGTCGGTATGGCTGCGGCAGATGCTTTTATTTGTTGTTGGAAATGTAAATACACATACAACGCCGAACGTCCGGCTTCTTTCGTCAACGCCAATATCGATAATACTTGGGTGCAATATTGGCCCGAACCGCCTTTTCCGTCTTTTATGTCCGGTCATGCCATACAAGGTTCGGCAACAGGAACTGTTATGACAAATTTATACGGAGATAATTTTAGTTTTATTGATAACTCCCACGAAGGACGCACACGCGACACGTTAAGAAACGTGGATTATAAAAACCGCACATTCAATTCTTTTGAGGAAGCCGCGCAAGAGTCGGCGTACTCGCGTTTTCTCGGCGGTATCCATACGCGGCAAGACAACGATATGGGTTTATCGGAAGGCAGAAAAATCGGATTGAATATTGTTTCTTTGAAATGGAACAAGTAATTAATTACGAATTACGAATTAGGAAAAAATTTTTAATTTTTAGTTCGTAATCGAATAAACGCTGGGTTAAGTTTATAAACTAAAATTCAATTTTTCAAGTCCCGAAACTTTAAAATATTTTTCGAAATTCGAAATTCGCAATTAAATACTCGTAATTAAATACTAAGCTCCAAGTTCTTTTGCGCGGTTTAAAGCTGCAAAAGCACCGGCTACAATATCATTATGAACGGAGTTAGTTTCAAAACTCAATAAAGCGGCTTCGGTTGTACCGCCTCGAGAAGCTACACGCTTGATCCATTCGTTGCAGGAAATATTGGATTTATTGTACAAATCCAAAGCACCGGAAAAAGTTTGAACGACCAATAATTCGGATTCGGAAACTGAAAATCCCATTTTTTGTGCGGCTTCGATCATGGCATTCATAAAAAAATAAACATACGCCGGACCCGAACCGGAAAGTGCAGTCACGGCATCAATCCCTTCTTCGTTTTCGAGATACAAAGTTTTACCGGTTGTGGCTAAAAGATTTTGTATCATTGCCAACTCAATACGCGAAACTTCATCTGTAGAGGTATAAGCCGTCATACCTTGTCCGATTTGAGCGGGTAAATTAGGCATGGCGCGAATTATTTTTTTCACGCCGAGTTCTTGAATTATCTTCTGAATTTTTATACCCGCCATAATACTCAAGTACACTTGTCCTTCGGTAATATGCGGTCGGATTTGTGCAAACAGCGACGGACTGTCTTGCGGTTTTACGGCTAAAATAATAACATCCGCTCTTTTCACGCATTCCGCCGCATTCAAATGAACGGAACCGATGTTCATACTTTTTATTTGCGGTACTTTTTCCTTGAGGTGTTCCAGAATCATGAGTTGATCGCGTTCGACGACGTGTGTCCGCAAAAAAGATTGCGCATACGTTAGACCCATATTGCCGCCTCCGGCGATTAGAATATTCATTGATTTTTTTTAAAATCCGCGTTAAATCCGTCTGATCCGCGTCATCCGCGTTCCATTGATCAATGCGAATAAATGGAACGCGGATGACGCGGATCAGACGGATTTAACGCGGATATTTTACAACTTTTAAATTTATTTAATGACTTATTTTAGAAATCAAACACCTTACAAGGATTCTAAAAGTTTCGTTTTTATACTTAAAAACTCAGCTTCGCTCAAAATGCCGGCTTCTTTGAGTTCCGATAATTTTTTTATTTTACTGATAAAATCGTCCGTAGTTGCGGCGGAAGTGTTAACGGCAGTTTTTTTCAAATCTTCTTCTGCTTTAACGACCGCTTCTTTGTATTCTTTTTTTGTGCGCTTCAAGTCAAGAGTATCCAAATTACCGCCGTTTTCGAGGTGATGCACGATAACGTGACCGAGAGCGTAAGTAGAAGCCGCCGACAAAATCGGCATCGTTATTTCGCCGATAATGGTGCCGACTACCGGAATTGTTTTTATTAAACTTGCACCGATGCGCGCTATACTACCGCCCACCATAGATGTAATGATATTTCTGCCGATTGCATCCATAAAATTAATACCATACAAACTCGCTACTTGACGCAACATATCCAACTGCACGGCACTGACGGCGGCGATATCAGCACCCGGAATCGGTATAAGTGCAGCACTTGCAGCATACGCCACGTGTTGTCGAATAATATTATCAGCTTGTTGTCTTTTTTGAATATCCATATTTTTTTTTTAATTTTTTAAACCCTTTCATTTCAAACACAAATCAAATACGGTACGATATTACAACAAGTTTTATTGTTCCGTTAAATAAATACGACGAAAGTAGTTTTTTTAACGTTCAGTAGACCATTGTCGGCAATCAATGACCACTGAACACGGACAACTGACCCCTGATTATGTGGAAAATAAAATTTTTTGAAATGCCAATAAATTTATAAATTTGCACCGATGAGTAACTTTATCGTTTCTGCAAGAAAATACCGTCCGACTCGTTTTGATGACGTTGTCGGACAATCGCACGTGTCGCAAACTTTAAAAAATGCTTTGCGCAACAATCAGGTAGCGCACGCCTTTTTATTCTGCGGTCCGCGCGGTGTCGGCAAAACGACGAACGCGCGTATTCTCGCTAAAATATTAAATTGCACTAACCGTACGCCTGATTTTGAAGCGTGTAACGTTTGCGATTCGTGCAAAGCATTCAATCAAAATGCGTCTTTCAATATTTTTGAATTAGATGCTGCTTCCAATAATTCCGTCGAAAGTATTCGTTCATTGGTGGAGCAAACGCGCATACCGCCGCAACAAGGTCAGTACAAAGTTTTTATTATTGATGAGGTGCACATGCTGTCGCAATCTGCTTTTAATGCTTTTTTGAAAACTTTGGAAGAACCGCCGCCGCACGCCATATTTATATTAGCGACGACGGAAAAATTTAAAATCATTCCCACAATTCTATCCCGTTGCCAGATTTTCGATTTCCGCCGCATACAAGTACCGGACATAGTGGCGCATTTACAAAAAATTTGTACCGCCGAAAACATACAAGCCGAAAGCGATGCTCTTTACATTATAGCACAAAAAGCGGACGGTTCGCTCCGTGATGCGCTTTCCATTTTTGACCGCCTGTCATCGGTATCCGATGACAGAAAAATCACTTATGCGGATGTTGCAGAAAACCTGAACTTATTGGATTATGATTATTTTTTCAAAATCACGGATGCCGTTTTATCCGAAAATTTACCTTCGGTGCTGAATGTTTTTGATGATATTCTGAAAAAAGGATTTGAAGGCGATATTTTCGTCAACGGTTTAGCAGAACATTTTCGTCAATTGCTGGTCGTCAAAGATTCTCAATCTCTCGGTTTGCTCGAAGGCGGAGAAGCGTTGAAGAAAAGATATATGGAACAAGCACAAATTACGCCCGTATCTTTTTTATTGACGGCACTTAATTTATGCAACGAGTGTGATATGAATTATAAACAAGCGCGTCAGAAACGGTTGCACGTAGAAATGTCTTTAATAAAAATGCTGTACATAAATCGAGCAGTAGATTTATCGAAATCGGAAAATAATACGAAATCACCTGAAACGGCAAAACAAAAACCCGCCGCGCAAATCTCTGCCGAAAACGCGCCGGTTTATAATACATCAGTATCTCCGAAAGTCGTAGATACTGCAAAAAATAGTATCAAACCCGAAAAAAAAGCGAATGTTGCGGAGAATGAACGCGGACAAGCACCCGGACAAGATGAAGGTACGAAACCTGCGGCGACGATTGCGATAGCCGCGAATCATGTTTTGTCAAGCTCGCGTATCGGTTCCATTGAAGCGATCGCTGCAATGATAGAAGAAGAAGAGCGTATATTGGCAACGGCGGTGTCGCGTTTAAATGTCGTTAATTTACGCGACAGTTGGATGCGTTATGCTGAAACACACGAATCGCCGTCTACCAAAACGGCGATGTTACAAGTAGAACTCGTCTTGGAAGATAAAAAAGTGATAGCACGCACCGGTACCGAATTTTATAAAGGTATGATACTTTCCGAAATCCGGTTATCCGATTTTTTACGATTCGATTTGAACGAACAAGCCTTATTTTTGGAAGTTCAAATAGATACTGCATTAGCACCTCAAACTGATAAAGAACCGGTATCTCAAATAAAAAAATACCTTTCTCCGCGCGATAAACTTAAATTAATGATGAAAGTGAATCCGTTGGTAAAAGATTTAGCATTTAAGTTGGATCTGAAACCGGACGAAAATTAATTTTAACCTATATTATTTTAAATAAAATTTGTAAAATATAATTTAAAAAACTTATAACTAATAAATTTAAGCTAAAGATAACCTATAAAAAACAGCTTTGATATTTTATTTTATTGAGAACTTTTTTTACCTTTGAGAGTGATAGCAACGCAACTGAAAAGTGTGCGGCTCAATGTATATAATTACAACAAAACAAATTAACTTTAGCAACCTATGATCAACAAAATTCTTACTTTCCGGGGTATCGTGTTGTCTGTTTTATTTTTTTGCATATTTTCCGCGTATTATTCAGAGTCTCAAACCTTGAGCAATATCATCTCCTTTAAATCCGGCGATGCGGCAGTGCAAAAATTGGTTTTCGCCAACGAACGTTTAGTAATTTTACAGAGTGACGAGAAAACGCCGAATTCAAAAAGAAATAAACCTGCTGCTTTGCATATTTTCAATCCGGCAACAGGTAAAGACGAAAAAACTTACAGTGTATCCGAAACAGGTAATTTTATGTGCGTTGCCGATGACGGTAATATCGTAGCTTTCGATGAAGGCAAGAAAATTTTAACGATGAACACATTTACCGGCGAAAGAATGAGTTCAATTGAAATTTTGGATAACCGCATCACGCACGCACTCAGTTTTTTTAAACAAAACAGAGGGTTGTTTCTTGAAAGTGACACGTTGATAATAACCTGCGGTGTGGCGGCAAGTAAAGGTAGATTCATTCGGAATTTGGTGTCCGATGGTTTACGCCATTATATGTCGCCCGACGGTACGTTTATGGTCAGTCTTTCGGGCGACAGCCTCGAAGTCGTGAATATGTTGACGGGAGTCGAAGAAATGCAAATGGCTTTAAATAAATCGAACAAAAAAAAGTCGACTGCCGCATCCGTTGTGTTTTCTAAAGACCCGCGATTTTTTGCCGTTTTAAGTCGGCAGACAATAAATATAATAGACAAAAAAAATAAAGATGTCGTAAAATCTTTTGAAGTAAGCAATGCAGACGATAAAATATTTTCATTTTCTCAAGACGGGCAATTTCTGTTCGGCGGAAACGACACGCTGAAAATGTGGTCTTTGCGCACACAAAAAGAAATTATTACACCCATTGTTTGCGATGAAAAAATTACGCAAACTGCTTCGAGCAACGACGATAAAACGGTGGCGGTCGGCGGTAACAACGGTACAGTTAAACTTTGGTATGCTTCTGATGAAAGCCGCCCGGATTTATATTATAAAACCGAAATTGAAAATGATATGCGCGGTGCGTGTGTAAAAAAAGAGTTTGAAAAAACGGATGATTTTTTGAAAAGAAAACAAAAAACGCTCAACGTTTTGCGCAATAAATACTTCAATATGTACTCGGAAAGTGTGGTGAATGAAAAAACAATTTTCCAAAACGTTTATGAAGACGATAAACGTACCATATCGAATAATAAAAAAATTTTTGACTCATCGTTGAAAACCGTTAATTTACAAATTGATTCTATCAGTATTTACGATGCGGATAAAGAAACATTCAATATTCATTTAAAGGGAGGAGATAATACAGTAGACAGATGGCAGGAAGTGAAAATTCCTTTGGATGAAAACGCGCCTTGCTTTAAACAAAATTTCAGGAAATCTGTCGTTTACGGCGTTCAACAAACTTCTGCCAGTTCAAAAAGGTTGGAAGTTTTCAACGTGAAAATAAAAACGAATTGTTCCGGCGAAGATAAAACTTACACTTCCGGCGAACAACGCGGTACTCAAAAAGAAGAAAAAGAGAAAGAGAAAGATGATGAACTACTGAAATGATTTCGAATAAGTTTTCGGCTTTACAAAGTCTCAATTAATTTACGAGCAAGATAAAAGATTTATTACCGGATAGACCGGAAAAAAGCGTCGTTAATCGGTTTGTTCCGATTTCGGCGCTTTTTTCATTTTTACTTTAAAACAAAACAAAAATTATACGAAATATTTTTTACCGAATTCAACAATTAAAATACAGTTCGTATAGAATTTTAATTGTTGTAAAAGGCCGTATTAAAATTAATTTTACAAACAAAATTCGGTTGTTTTAACAAAATAGACTAAAAATAATAATATATTTCGTAACAAATACTGTGTAATTTATGTTACGAGCGTGATTTTTCTTGAAATTATTGCACTGAATATGAAAAAAAAAATTGACATTGCACCAAGTTTACAGTTGAAAATCTAATTCAATAACCAAAAATTTTTTGAGAAATACTTAATGCACAACAGGACGAAGTTATTAATCCGATTTTAAAAACTTTTTAAAATTATTTTCCCTGATTTAAGCGGCATAAACTTAATGCTTGTTTGAATCAAATGTATTCAGTTACTTATAATTTTATCGCTAGTAGTAAAATTTTTTAACTTTAAGATAGCTGTTTCCTTCGAAACGGACTTTATTCAATTAATATTCTTTAACTAAACAAACAGTTCACAGATGAACAAAATTCTTTACTCCGCTCTGCTGGTGTTATTGGTGACATTGGGCTTCAATACCGACACAACAGCTCAAAGTACTTGCCGACCGGCAATTGATTGCAAATTCGGGACAGCCAATGCACTAGGTTGGCTTATGCAGGGCTTTTTCAACGACGGCTCGAAAGCTGAATGGAATTTTCAAGCAGGTGCCGTTTTTCAAGAAAACCCTGATGGTACTGCTACGCTTACAGGTATGATCAATCAATACCCTCCGGGTACGCAAAGAAGTTTTGATGTAAAAGTTAATTTTAACCACAAAACTTTAGGGGGAGTTTCAATGCCCGAAGTGACTAACTGCGGACCATACAACACAGCTGCATGGTCAGCTTATACAATTGTTTCAGGCACTTTAACCGGTAGAGCCGGCTATGACAACGCAGGTGCAGTTCTCAATTTGGTGCAACACATGATGCCGTCACAATACGGTATCGGTGCGGCTAATCAATGCGGAGAAGAAACTAAATTAGGATTGACAGGTTGGTTTGAATGGCAAGTAGTATCGCAACCGACAAAGACTTCGCTTTCAATTAATGCTTATCCGGCAAATCCGGTACACGGGCAAGCCGATATCTGTATCAATATTAACGGAACACCAACAAATTGCGGCGGTGGAGATGTTTGTATTGATCCGGTAGGAAATATCAAAGGTGGAAACGGTTCTATTACCGTAACGGGTATCACCACTTCTTGTGCTTATATTAAAGTATTTACTTCTTCTTGGGTATTTGTTACCAGTATTCAAGCCACTTCAACGAGTATTAGTATTCCGAATCTACCGGCAGGTTCTTATATCGTTAAAGTTTCGGAATTGGGTGTCGGTTGTTCTTGGCCCGCTATCTGCGAAAAACAAGTAGTCGTTATTGTTACGGGAGGAAATCCAAACCTATGCGACAACGACGTTACGCCACCGGTAATTGCCAACTGTCCGACAGATCAAACTAAAGATGCAACAGGTAAAACAGGTTCTTGCTGGAATATTTACTGGACGGCACCAACTGCAACAGACAATTGTACTACACCGACGCTGACAAGCAATTATAAACCGAACGATTGTTTTCCGGTAGGTAAAACAGTCGTGACTTACACGGCTACTGATGCTAAGGGTAATAAAGCAACTTGCAGTTTTAATGTAACAATTACTCGAACAGTGTGTAATCCGGTATTTGACCCGAATAAATGCTACAAAATAGTTATACACGGTAATTCTAACCAATGTCTCGGTTTTGCCGATAAATACAGATACGGATGGGAAGGAGCAAATATTTCCCTTTGTAATTACAGTGACAACGATGATTGTAAAAAATGGAATATCACAACATCGTCTAATGGTAATTGTAAATTTAAAAACTCTTATTATGGCATGTATATGGGTTGTTATTCGGAAGGCAAAAAGGATGAATGGATGAACAAAAGCATTTGCCAATATTCTACTAACGATGATCATACAACTGATTGGAAAATCACTTGTAACAGTGACGGTTCTTATAACATTACTTTCGTAGCAAGCAATGGCTACAAATGTTCACAAGATAATAATAATTGTATCCTCGGTAACGGCGTAAGTTACGATATTATTGAAGTACCGTGTAAAGCACCCGTTGTTTGTAATTCACATAATGAGTATAATGGTTGGATGTATTTAGGTACCGTTGATAATAAATATTATTATAAATGGACAGCAAGCGGTGACGTAGACTATTGGCACGCAAAAAGTTATTGTTCTTATATCGGAGGTCATTTACCTTTTGTAGCTAATCAAGCGGAAAACGATTTCTTGAAAAATAATTTAGGTAGCGGTAATTGTTGGTTAGGTATGGAACGTAAAAGCCAATGGGATAGAAACTGGAAATGCAGCGATAATTCGGAAGCTAATGAAACAAGTTGGGCTTGGGCTTGGGCACCCGGCGAACCGAATAATTACGGGGGCTACGAAGGTTGCGCTCAAATGTACGGCAACGGTTCGGGTAAATGGAATGATTGTGCGAGCTGGGCAACTAATTGGTGTATTTGCGAATTACCATGTTCTAATAACCAAGATGTGAAATCGGCTCAGGTTTTTGCTGCTGATGCACAAATTGAATCCAATCGTGTCAGAGTTGATTTCTCAACAAATACAGGTGCCGAAGCTGATTATTTCAACATTAAAAAATTGAATGCTGTAAGCGGTGCATTCGAAACTTTGCAAATTATCAACAACACGGTTTCCGACAATTCATTGCAATCACATTCCGTTTACGATAACGCACCCTTTGAAGGCGATAATTATTACCAAATAGAAATTGCTTTGAACAACGGTACTAAAAAATTATCGGATGTGCAAAAAGTGAATTTCTCTTCAATCAAAGGTTTAGTTTTATTTCCGAATCCGGCAACAGATTATATTGACGTTAATCTTAAAGATTACAAAGGTAAAGACGTAACAATTTATCTTTACAATCAAATCGGTATTACACAATCAATACACCAAATTCAAAATGTAAATGGTGCTTCGCCGGAACATATTGACTTGAATAACTTCAGCGAAGGTCAATATATCTTGCGCGTTGAATCAAAAGGTGTAAAAGATGCTGTTAAAGCGGTAATAATTCAGAAATAACTAAATAACTATCAACTAAAAAAATCCTCGTTCAATTAATTTTGAACGAGGATTTTTGTTTTAAGCCGGTTAAAACCTATTTTTGCAAAAAATAGGTTTTCATAATAGAATATTCGAATAAAAATAAAATGACAGAAACCGTAAAAGAAACGCATTTTAATTTAAAAGGACAAACCGGTTTTTATCGCGGCAAAGTGCGCGACGTATACATCGTCGGCAATAAACTCGTGATGGTAGCAAGCGACCGTATTTCCGCGTTTGATCATATTTTACAGAAACCGATTCCGTGTAAAGGACAAGTTTTAAATCAAATTGCGACGCATTTTCTGAAAGCTACCGAGGATATTTGTCCGAATTGGCTCATCTCTATACCTGACCCGAATGTGGCTGTCGGTTATGCGTGCCTGCCTTTTAAAGTAGAAATGGTAATTCGCGGTTATCTTACCGGACACGCTTGGCGATTATACAGCAATAATATCCGCGAAATTTGCGGCGTAACTATGCCCGACGGCATGAAAGAAAACGATAAATTTCCGGAACCGATTATTACGCCGACTACAAAAGCATCTGAAGGACATGATGAGGATATTTCGAGAGAAGCAATTATCGAACAAGGTATCGTAGATGAAGAAGATTATATGCAACTCGAAAAATATACACGCGCACTTTTTCAGCGCGGTACGGAAATGGCTGCCGCACGCGGATTGATTTTAGTGGATACGAAATACGAATTCGGAATACTCAACGATAAAATTGTGGTGATTGATGAAATTCATACACCGGATTCTTCGCGCTACTTTTATGGCGAAGGTTACGCGGAACGTCAAAGTAAAAATGAAAAACAAAAACAACTTTCAAAAGAATTTGTGCGCGAATGGTTAATTGCGAATGGTTTTCAAGGTCTCGACGGACAAATAATGCCGGAGATGCCCGATAGTTTCGTCAATGAAATTACCGACCGTTATATTGAACTGTATGAAAAAATAATCGGCACGAAATTTAAAAAATCGCGCTCGAAGGATATTTTGATGCGGATTGAGAAAAATATTAAAAAGGCAGTGAACTAAGTCTGTATGTAACTATTTAATAGCATTGTCCTATCGGGCTTAGCTAATGCTATATACTTACGCCTGTAAGTAAAATAATTCCGAAACAAAAAAATACTTTAAATTTGTGCATAAATCGGAATAGTTAACAACTCGTGTCGCATGACTTAGATATCGAGATCATTTTAAAAAATACTTTACGGACAAAATCGTATGTCGTATTCATACATAATACTTCATACATAATACTTCATACCTGAAACTTTGAATCTTTCTCTCTTCATAGCAAAACGTGTAGCTGCCGGCGGACAAAAATCGTTTACACGCACAATTTTAATAATTGCTGTCTTTGCAGTTGCTGTCAGTATCGCCGTAATGCTCATAGCTACCTCATTGGTAAGAGGTTTTAAATCGGAAATCAGCAGCAAAATGTTCGGTTTTTGGGGACATATTCACATCACATCCGCCATTTCAACTACCTCTATTGAACCTATTCCGATTCCGAGAAATGCGGAATATTTGAGCAGGTTAGCCGGTTTGTCGGTTAGTCAATTAGTTGGCGACAAACCGACTAACCGACAAACCGACAAACCGACAAACCGAGTCATCACACACGTTCAGGCTTATGCTACCAAAGCCGGCATTATAAAAACCGCCACTGATTTTGAAGGTATCGTTTTAAAAGGTGTCGGCGAAGATTTTGATTGGACTTTTGTGGAAAAAAGCTTGGTATCCGGAAAAAAGATTTCGATTGTCGGATTTCAGTTGTCGGATACTTTAAATCCGAAATCCGAAATCCGAAATCCGAAATTAGAGGCGTTGCCCGAAGTCATTATTTCTCAATCAACAGCCGATCGGTTATTTTTGAAAATCGGGAGTAAATTTTCGGTGCATTTTGTGCGCAACAATGCGCAACAAGAAAAAGTATTTTCGGTTTGCGGTATTTACAAAACCGGATTGGAAGAATACGATAAAAAATTTGCAATAGTACCGCTTGCCGAAGTACAAAAACTCTTGGGTTGGTCTGAAAATCAAGTTGCGGGTTTTGAAGTTTTTGTCAATGATTTGGATAACGTGAACAACATCAATCAATATATTTATAAAGAAATCTTACCGAGTGATATATTATCTCAAACTATCCGCGAAGAACAACCCGCTATTTTCGATTGGTTGGACTTGCAAGACGTGAACGAGCGCGTGATTTTAATTTTAATGCTCGCCGTTTGTATCATCAATATGATTACCGTTCTTTTAATTTTAATTTTAGAACGCACGAAAATGGTCGGTGTTTTGAAATCTATGGGTGCTAAAAACAGCGTTGTGCAACGCATTTTTTTAATTTACGGCATCATTATAGTCGGCGTCGGCGTCGTAGCGGGCAATATTTTAGGTTTAGGATTGGTGTGGTTAGAACAGAAGTTCCGGTTTATTAAACTCACCGAAGCGGATTATTATCTCAGTTACGCACCCGTTCAGTTCGATTGGATGCGCATACTTTCCATTAATATAGGTACTTGGATTTTGACGGCTTTGTTTTTACTGTTGCCGACATTTTTAATTCTGAAAATTACGCCGGTGAAAGCACTCAGGTTTAAATAATGGTGAATTTCGGATTTCGGATTTTTTTCTTGAGTTATATTTTTAAAAATTTAGAAAAAAATCCGAAATCCGAAATCCGAAATCCAATCACCATTTTATCAGTGCGGCACCCCATGTAAATCCGGCACCGAACGCGGCGGCACACACTACGTCACCGGTTTTTATTTTTCCCGCTTCATAAGCTTCGCACATGGCTATCGGAATAGAAGCGGCGGTGGTGTTGCCGTATTTCTGAATATTATTCCAAACTTTTTCGTCCGGTAAACCCAAAATTTTTTGTACAAACTGACTGATACGCAAATTTGCTTGATGCGGAATAAACAAATCTATATCCGATATTTTAAGTCCGGCTGTACTCAATACTTCATTAATTACTTCCGGGAATTTTTGTACTGCCATCTTGAATACAAACTGACCTTCCATGTTCGGAAAAAATTGGTGATTATCTATCATGCCTTGCGTCACAAAAATCGAATCCCATTCCGATTTTTCTTCAAAACCGAAATCAATATTTTCACCGGCTTTTTTAAAGTGATACCCGCCGTGCGAACCCGGATTTATCATCGCCAATTTTTCGGCGTAAGTACCGTCGGCGTGCAGTTTAGTTGTAAGTATACCGCTTTTTTTCGAACGCGTCGGTTGCATTACAACGGCACCGGCACCGTCGCCGAAAATAACCGAAACATTTCTGCCCCGCGTGGTCATATCCAAACCCATCGAGTGCATTTCCGCACCGACCACCAAAATATTTTTGTACATTCCGGTTTTTATAAACTGATCCGCCACAGACAGTGCGTAAATAAAACCCGAACATTGATTGCGAATATCCAAAGCACCTACTTCTTTGTGCGTAATACCCATTTCGCGTTGCAGCAAAACACCGCATCCCGGAAAATAATAATCCGGACTAAGAGTAGCGAAAATAATAAAATCAATCTCTTCTTTTGTTGTGCCGGCGCGCTGTATCGCAATTTCCGCCGCTTTCACGCCCATCGTCGTCGTGGTTTCGTTATATTTTTGTGCGAATCGGCGTTCTTGAATACCGGTACGTTCTTGAATCCATGCGTCAGTGGTTTCAATTATTTTTGATAAATCATTATTGGTGACGACGTGTTCGGGAACATATTTTCCGATGCCTGCAATTTTTGAACGGAGCATTATTTGATTGGTATTTTTTATCGGTAAGTTGTAGTTTTTATTTTCAATTTAATTTTTAAAAAAAAATTGAAAACAAAAAAATATTTTTTTATTGAATCGCTCAAAGATACATCAACAAAAAATAAAAGAATAAATTTAAAAAATTCAAATCGTTTTTGAAAAATTTATTTTTTTTCAAAATTTCCGCTCTGCACTTTGGCGAATAAATGTTTGAATTTTAAAAACGGTGATTCGAAATATTCGTAACTCAATGCCGATAAAATAAATGAACCGACAAATGTGAGTGCATAATAAATTGTATTGGAAAGTACATCATTTAAATTCGGATTTACAAATCGCGCAACGTGCAACGCCGCTATAATGGCAATCGAATGCCACATATACATTGAGTAAGAAATTTTTCCCAGATAATCCAGCCACTTGTGTTCGAGACTGAAAATAGTATCCGGATTTGCCGCTAAGTTGAGAATAATTAATATAAAAAAGAGCGAATAAATTTCATGCTGTGCAAACGGAAACTCTATACCGAACATAAGCATTAAAAAAACGGTGGTATAAATAATTATTTGCGCCACCGGTTTGAAAAAAATGCGGAGTATGCGTAAATTCAAATTATACAAAAGCAACGCGCCCAAAGCACCGATTGCCATGCAACTGATGCGCAACATCGCCATAAACTTCCAAATAAAAGTAATGAGTTTGGTTTTGTTATCCTGCAAACTGATGTCGGCGGCATGGCTTGCAAACAGCGACAGCACACTCGTCGTTATCAACAGACCGAAAATAATAATGAGCATCACCGTAAAATATCGGGTCGTTTTTTTCATTATCCAAGGCCAAAGAATATAAAATTGTTCTTCGATACCGATGCTCCATGTTTGCGCGATGTACGGCATATATGCGTACAAACAATTGATGACGTTCGGAAAAAGCAGAAAATAAAATAAAATTTTCGTTTTGAAATGCGTTGATACGAGTTCTGTAAATATCGGAATATCGAAAAAATGCAAATGCGGTAATACGAATAAACCGAGAATTATAATGAGATAATACAGGGGCCAGATGCGCAAAATACGGCGAATGTAAAATTCTTTGACGAAAACCGTTCCGAAGCGTTCTTTTTCCGTGAGTAATAAATAGGTGATGAGAAAACCGCTTAAAGTAAAAAAAAGCGTCACGCCCAATTCGCCGACAATTTTTATAAAATGCCACTTAAAAAAAATATTCGGCAAACCGAATAAATATTTTATTTGTTCCAAATGGTGAATAATAACGACAAAAGCTGCAATAAATCGCAGTCCGTTTAAACTCGGAAAAAAAACTTTACTTTTACGGCTCATGGATTGTGTATGCGGCGTTTTCGTTTGCTGTATGTTACGCTTGCAAAAGTAATTCCAAAAGCGGGAAACATAAATTTTTAATTAAAAGTCCGAGCGTGGCAATTATTTATTATTTATTATTTATTAATTATTAATTATTAATTACCTCTACGATACCAACGCCACTAACCAATCTCGCTCCGCCAATAATTTTGTGATGATAATCTCGGTGCGTATTTTCTCTTTATCTGCTTTATTTTTCAAATCTATTTTTAAAATTTTATCCAAAAATTTAAAAAAATTGCTATACGATTCTTTTCCGTAACTGATTTCTTTTTGGCGGTGTAAATAAATTTTGGAGTTTTCGATGAGCGAAAAAAGGGAGGACATTTCGTTGAGCTCATAATAAGTACGCGCCAATAAACGCCGCACATCTAAATTTAAAAGTGCTTCTTTAAAGTTCACTTCACGCAATAAAGTCATCGCCGTATCAAAATTTTTTTTCCTGAAATTAAAAATAGCTAAATTATATTTAAAAATATGATCCCGCTCGTTTGACGGTAAGTATTGCTTAAAATCGTGAAGAAATTTTTCTGCCCACTCAAAATCATTGATTTTCAATGCAGCCGTTGTTGCATTTTTATAATGATAAGGTGATAATACTCCGTCTTCAAACATAATTCGATTATCTAAACCATAGCGATATAAAAAAAGAGCTTCTTTAGCATATTCTAATTTTCCTTGATTTAGCTGTCTGATACAATAATTAATTGCAGAAACTAAACAGTCTCTTAATTCTTCAATACTATACAACTCTGAATTTTGGATAATTTCATTTTTTAAAATTTCAAAATTATTTCCCTCATCAGCAGAATTAAAATCATTAACTTTATAAGCATTATACTGAATTTTTACAGTAGAAATATCTAAAGACTTAGCTAAATCTAAAACAGGAGTCAATAGCGGTTGGTTAAATAATTCTTTTGACACTTTTTGCTGAGAAAGCAAAGCATATCCCAATTTTAAAGATTGCGATAATACAAAATAATAAAAATGATCTGCCATTTTTTGTAACTCTAAATTAGCCCCCCGTTGTTTTCTATTGTATGCGTCATATTCCTCATAACCAATTCGATAATGTTGAAAATGATAATCCGCATTGCGCAATTTTTGTTTTTCTAAATAGTTTTTTGCTTCCGATAGAGTTTTATCTGCTGCTTTTTCTGCACCGCGTTTTAATAAAGCTTTGTATAAATAGAGTTGTGCATCGGTTGTGTGTTCTTCCAATTCCGAAAGCGTCAAATACTTTTGAATGATTTGCGTTAAAAAAGACATGGTGTAGTACAAAGTGTCAACATCAAAAAGCTTATCTTGATATACTTTTGCAAAAACTTTTTCTTTCTGCATCAACAACGCTCCTTTATCAATGTGCGTGTCTATGTAATCGAAAAGCGCAATAACGTCTTCGCGCTGATTGTAAAAAGGGGAGCGCACCATTTTTTTTAATTGCTTGCGATCTGTTTTGTTGAGGTGTTTGAATAAATCCGTGAGCGTGGCGTTATACATAAAATATCGAATAGTAATAAATCCCCTTTACTCCTTCGCATCCGTGTCATCTGTATTCCATTGACCTCATCAAGCAATAGAATACGGATACGAAGGATTTAATCGAATTTTTATAATTTAATTAATTTTTTTTTCGGCAAAATATACAATGTTACAAAAATAATAACGTTAAACTATTGATTATCATTGTGTAAATAATAAATATTAATTGAGAAACTCTTAAAAATGTAATTGTATAGCTTATGAATCTACATCACCTTTGTGTTATCAAAGCGTTGCAACACGCTAATAAAGGTTTAAAAATGAAGAAATTCGTTTTATTATTATGGGTTTTGTTTTCTGTCCATCAGGTGTTCGCGCAGGGCTGGCTTCAACGATATGGCAACCGATCTGATAATACCTCTTTTCAAGCCATTGCGCCAACACAGGACGGAGGGTACTTCCAAGCAGGATATGCTAACGGAAGTACCCAACTTTACCTTGTCAAAACGGATGCCGAAGGCAACATTATCGCAGAAAAAAAATATTCGACAACGAAAAGTATAACAAACGAAGTTCATTTGGCAGATGCGGGAGACGGAACTTTCGTTATTGCTTATGCGACAGATACGGCAGCAGGAAAAAATAATTTATTTGTAGAAAAAATAAATCAAAATTGTAAGAAAATTTGGACACAATCGTTTGGAAATGGCTTTCCAGCTATCATCGGAGACTTGAAACGATTATCTGACAATAGTTTTGCGACTCTCATAACGCAAACATCAAGAATTGGCGACAGCGCGGCCATCCTAAAAACCACACAACAAGGCGTTACTATTTTGCAAAAAAGAATAATGCCGCTTAATGGAATCAGTGCTTCGGCGCTGACGGAAAGCACCGATAAAGCATTGTATTTTACGACGAAGCCGAATGGGGCGAGCGATACTGCTCGCCTCATTAAGGCGTCAGCTAATGGTGATTTAATTTGGAATAAAACTATCGGGACATTCAGTACCGGGTTATCTATATCTAATATTCATAAAATAACAGCTACGCCAGACGGTGGATTTGCTGTTCTCGGTAATTATTTCGCTAAGATTGATACTAATGCGGTCGTACAATGGTTCGTTAATCAAAAATTTATTACTTACGCAACTTCTTTCGTTACAAATTCCGATGGTAGTTTTAGCGTAGCGAGCGGTTATGACACACAATCATTAGCAGCAATAAAGTTGCAACTTTATAAAATTAAAAGTACCGGCGAAATACTTTCAAGCAAAACCATCAGCAGTTATGATGGCATAAGCAAAGGTGTGTTAAATTTTGATTTAGCAAATACGTTGGACGGTGGCATTGTGATTACGGGCGAAGAAGATAAATCGAACGGCAGCGTAGCCAGAACATTTAAAATTGGTATTGACGGGCATTTATATGTCAACGAAAGGAAAATTTATGTTTATATCGACAAAAATAATAACTGCAAATTTGATGCGAATGAATTAGTAGGTTTCAAATATGCTACAATTGAACTGACGAGTCGTACAGATTCAAGTAAAGTTCGCCGTGCACGTGCAGATAGTTTAGGCAAATATCAAATCAGTGTAGATACGGGAAGTTATATCATTAATCTGAAAGGATACAGTAACT
Source organism: Chitinophagales bacterium (assembly GCA_038226035.1). Classification (GTDB taxonomy): domain Bacteria; phylum Bacteroidota; class Bacteroidia; order Chitinophagales; family Saprospiraceae; genus JAAFJT01. The sequence goes on from JBBRQS010000003.1 coordinate 246,756, forward strand.
ATTTCACGTCTTGTACTGATGCTGTTACTTTTACCGATGATATAAATTATCCTTTATCAGAAGATTCACTTTATATTGGTTTAAAACCGACAAATGCTTGTCCGCAAATGGAAGTAACCGTTTCTACGCCGGCCCTGCAACGCTGTCAAACAAATAGTTATAAATTGCATTATTGCAATATCAGCGGCAACGCGGCACAAAACGTTTATACTACCGTTAAATTAGATTCACTTTTAACCTTTCAAAAAGCAGATAAAAACTTCACTATTATAGGTCTGCGCTTATACAGATTCGATATCGGAAACGTAGATGCCGGGCAATGCGGTGATATTTCTTTTACGGCAATTACCGCTTGTAATGATTCAACTAAAGTCGGCCAAGCACTAAGCGTTGAAGCGCATATCTATCCGGATTCTTTTTGTGTGGTGCCGGGCTATACGGGTGCAACATTGAGCGTTGAAGGACAATGTGCAACGGATTCCGTAAAGTTTTTAGTGAAAAATTCCGGAAAATCGCCTTCGAGTTCGCAAACAAATTCTACGAATATTGTAGTTGACGAAATTATTTTCCTCAAAACTTCACCCGCACCCATACCGGCACAAGGCACAACAAAATATACTTTTCCGGCAAACGGCAAAACGTACCGCATGGAAGTACCGCAAGAAGCCGGCAATCCGGGTTTTTCAAAAGCACCTACGGTTGCGGTGGAAGGGTGCGGCAGAAAACCGGACGGCAGTTACAGTATAGGTTACGTGAAACAATTTGCGGAAGATGACGGCGATTATTTTATTGATAAAGACGTGAAAATTTTGCGCAACGATGTTTTCGGTAATGAAATGGATGCGTCACCGACCGGTTATGCCGACCGGCATTTTATTAAAAACAACAACGATATAGAATATTTGGTGCGTTTCAGAAACACAACTAATGACACATTATATAACGTAGAAGTGCGCGATACACTTTCGGATTTCATTGATCCGGCAACGATTGAACTCGGTGCAAGTAGTCAGCCGTATCAAATGCAGATTTTTGATAAAAAGATTTTGAAATTTGTTTTCAGTAATGTTGCGATTACACCGGATGCATTCAACAGAGATAAGTCTTGGGGATTTTTAAAATTCAGAGTCAAACTGAAACAAAATATTCCGAACGGAACAGTGATAAACAACAAAGCCGAAATTCTTTTTAATGATGGCAGCATAACCGTTACAAATAAAATTTTTCATACAGTCGGACAAAATTTTATAATAACAGCTACAGTTGATAAACCGATTGAAGATAAAAATGTGTTAAAAATAACAATTGCACCCAATCCGTTCAGTGAACAAGCGCAATTTACGATACAATCGAAAGAGATTCAAATCGGAACTAATACTTTTGAGGTGTATGATTTGACCGGACGTTTAGTGCGACGTGAATTTTTCGAGGGTAATAAATTTATTTTCGAGCGACAAACGCTCGGTAACGGTGTATATATATTCCGAATCGTCGGTCGCTCAAGCGAAAATACTGGTCGGTTAGTAATTATTAACGGTAACTAACTGATGTTCCGCACAGCTTTATTAATATTGTCGGCTGCGCGCGCTAAAGTATATTTTCACCCGCTCCTGAGGAGCGGCAGCCAAATCTACTTCGACACACGCGGATAGTTTTTCTGCAGACTTGACGAGGTCGTTCGTAAAATCAGTAACTGATATGAAGATTGAAACAAGTTAAAAATAAAAATGCCGCAGATTATTACATCTGCGGCATTTTTATTTGAAAATTAATACCTTAAAAAACTCTTCATTCCTCACAGAAAATCTATCTTCTGCTCGAAAGTTTAGAAAGCAAGCGCAAAATTTCGAGGTACAACCAAACTAATGTTACAAGTAAACCTAATGCTGAGTACCACTCCATATATTTGGGCGCGCCTGAATTCGCACCGCGTTCAATCATATCGAAGTCGAGCAATAAATTCATCGTTGCTATAACGATAACACCGATACTGAAAATTATACCGAACGTACCGGCTTGATGTATCATCGGCACTTGAATATTAAACATAGACAAAACCCAACTGACCATATAAGTGATAAAGATACCGAAAGTCGCCATCATCACACCGGCGCGGAATTTATCCGTAACTTTTATAATACCCGAACGATAAATCATAAGCATCGCAAACAAAATGCCTATGGTGCTCGTAATGGCGTTCAGAATGATGCCCGGAAATTGTGCGGCGTACATCGCCGAAATAGTACCCAATGCCAAACCTTCAAACATTGCGTAAGCCGGTGCGGCTACCGGTGAAGAAGTTGGTTTGAAAGAAGAAAATAAAACCGCCACTAAACCGCCCACTATACCGACGATTAAAAAAATCGGATTCGGATATAGAAAACTGACTGCCGCCGTCACCGACAACATCGCAGTCAGGGTCAAAGTTTTATTTACGGCACCTTGCACCGTCATGTATTCTTCCTGAATAACGTGCGGATCAAGCGTACTCGAGAATTTACTCTCGCTTAAAAACGGATTGGAATTTCCAAAAATAGCCATAATAATTTATTATTTTAACGCTTTAATTTTTAAACAACAAAAAATATCACCACAAATTTAGACGAATTTCAATACAATCGTCACAAAAAATAAAAAAAAAATTAATTATTCAACTATCATTTAAACAGAAATTAAAAAATTAAGTTTATGATTTTTGAAGTATAAAAAAACGCGCCATTAAAAATAATTTTACTTTATTTTACCTCAAAATAAATTTCGGGGCTACAAAATCGGTCAAGACTACGCCTTTTTTTAAATCTCCTAATTCACGTTATTTTACTTTTTTAGGTAGTTAAAATCGCCTCATTAAATAAAGCAATAGCAATGTTTGGGATTTATTTCGGTGAATATGAATATTCAAAAAAAAATGTGAAAAAAAGACGAGAAGTTGCACACATTTTGTATTATTTTTACGCAACAATTATTAATTTTGATTAATTTTGAGCCGAGAAAATTTATAACCTTTTTCCTATAATTTTAATTTCATTAAAATGTCATTTGAAGTCACCGGTAAATTACTTAAAAAATTCGATACCGAATCCAGATCGGAAAAATTTCAAAGCCGTGATTTGGTTTTAGAAGTAGCGGACGGCAATTATCCGCAATTAATCAAATTTCAATTGGTGCAGGAACGCTGCCCCATACTTGATACATTCAACGAAGGAGAAGAAATAAAAGTCCACTTCGATTTGCGCGGACGTGAATGGAACGGCAAATATTTAACCAACCTTAATTGTTGGCGAATTGAAAAATCGTCGGGCGACTCCGCAAAACCGGTTCAACAAGTAGCTGCTACCGCTTCGGCACAAAACTCGCCGCCGAAAACGCCGGCACCGATGCCTACTATGGCAGACGAACCGATGAAAGCGGCAATAGACGATGATTTACCGTTCTAATTGAAATTAATTTTTTCCGCCAGCAAAAAACGCGCACCGTTTCGGTTGCGCGTTTTTTGCTGGCGGAAAATCAAAAAAAAACCCTGTCAACTAACGTAGACAGGGACAAAACAAAAAACAAACACTATGAACAAACACTATCTTGATTCAAAAGAATTTTTTTTGCGAAAATTTTTCTAATCCCCGAAGCTCTAAAACATATAAAATATTATTCCAATAAATGTGCCGGAAATTAAATTTCAGTGCTTTTTTTTAAATAATAATTTCAGATTCAAAGTTAATCCATTCAATCATAACAAAAATCACCTTAACTCTAATTTCGTGACAATATTAAACTAAATTGCAATCATTTCTTTATTTTTCTACAAAAATTTTTTACTTTATCTTTCTTTTCTAATCGTTTGGTAAAAAATCTTTTGAACAACAATTAAAATACAAATTTAATTAAATTCTGTCTTCTGTCTACTTGTCTTAGGTTACGATAAAAAAAACTAATTTTAAAGCCGTGACACAAAAGCACGAAATATTTTTTTTAAAAAGTAATTTAACTACAGTTCACTTTACAATACCCGACGTTTTGAAATTAATCCTGCCTCAAAACACTTAAAGGCGATGCAGTAATTATTTTGCGCGTATTAAGCAAACCTATGATGACGACCAGCGCCGCAATTCCGACTGTGAGAATTAAAAGCGGTTGCCAAGATATTTCAAATGCAGTTCTAAAAATAAAGCGCGCCATTGCCCAACTGGCGGATAACGCTAAAAGTGTTCCGGTAACAGTTGAAAGCAGACCGACCCACAAATATTCTAAACCGTTTATCAGCAAAATTGTAGCGCGTGAAGCACCGAGTGTGCGCAAAACCACGCTATCGCGCAAACGTTGCGCATGACTGAGTAAAAGCGAACTGATTAACACGATAAAACCTGTTACGATACTGAAACTAGCCATGAACCTTATTATGTACGTAATTTTTGTTAAAATTGTTTCTACGGTTCGTAAAATCATGGTCACATCTACAATTGACAAATTCGGATAAGCTTTAACTAATTTTGATTGAATAATTCCCGATTGATTTTCGTCGCTCGTACGCGTAACGACAACATAAAATTGCGGTGCTTTTTCGAGTACACCCGACGGAAACAACACCAAAAAATTGGTTTGTACTTTATTGTAATTTACTTCGCGGATACCCGTGACGAGGGTCTTCATGATAACGCCTTGCACATTGAACGTGAGATGCGAACCGATATCTGCTTTCATACTTTGTGCGATATTGTCCGCCAGAGTTATGCCCACTAAACCGTCTGCATCTCTACCGGGCGCAGGCATTTTTCCGCGTAAAAGTTTTTCGCTGTTTGTGAGTGTATCTCTGAAAGTAACGCGGTACTCGCGGTTGAAACTGAACTCCGAACGTTTTTTATCCGAAGAATCGGCGGTGTTAGCGGTGCGGGTTACGCCGTTAATTTCTTCCAAGCGCGTTGTAATGACCGGAACAACTTGCTTGACGGGCATATTATTATCCACCAAAATTTTCAGAACACTGTCTCTTTGCGTTTGCTGGATATCAAACACGATCATGTTCGGTTGATTTTGTTCGCCTGAAAGCGTTATTTGATGCGTGAGCAGATATTGTATTTGTGTGAGCAGAATAATAAAAAAAGTACCCAAACCGATACTTGTCATCAATGTGCGCGTTTGGTTGTTCGGACGATATAAGTTCGCAACACTTTGCCTTAGCGTATAGGTCCAAGACGGTGACAATATTTTTTTTACCAACCACATCAGAAACCAAGCCATGCTTGACAACACGCCAAAAGCCGTCAATACGCCGCCGATAAAATAAATACTGTTTTTTATATCGTTTGTTTGCCAATAAGTGAACATGAGAGTAAATAAAGCAATGAGCGCGTAAACACCGTATACCAAATAATCGCGCGGCGGCATTTCATCTTCGGTTTGAACGCGCAATGTCCGCATCGGTGAAGTTTGCCGGATAGATAAAAGCGGCGGCAATGCGAATAACACTGCCATAATTTCGCCGATAACGATACCCTGAACAATGGATGTCCAAGAAACAGCATGACTGACGTTTTCAATCGGTAAAAAATCTTTTAGAATAATCGGTAAAGTATATTGAACGAGTGATCCGATTGCGGCACCGACAACTGCACCGATAATACCCATAAAAGCAATTTGCAACAAAAAAAGTGTAAAGGCTTGCGTACCACTTGCACCGAGTGTACGCAATACGGCGACGATAGTAATTTTTTCTTGAACAAAAACCGTAACGGCACTTGCAACGCCCAAACAACCGAGCAAAATGGAAATAAAACCGATAAGTCTGAAAAAAGTGGTCAGCCGTTGAAAAGTTTCTGAGGTGCTTTTTTTACGGTCTGCTGTGGTTTCTATAGTAAACTTAGCGTTATCTAATCTTTTCTTAAATTTTTTGGAAATTTTTTCCGCATCGGCATTTAACGGTAATTTATAAAAATAACTATACTCAACGCGGCTGCCGCGTTGAAGCAAACTCGTTGAGTCAAGATAAGCCATCGGAATAAAAACGGCGGGTGCAACGCTTGCCTGCATTCCCGTTCTGCCCGGTGAAGAGGTGACGCTGCCGATAATATCGTAACTGTTTCCGCCGATAAGCACCGAATCGCCGGGCGTTAAATCGAATTGCGCGAACAAACTTTGGTCTGCCAGCGCATTATTATCGGCGAGTAATTCGTCGGCTGCTTTTTCGGGTTTGGTTTCTATTTTTCCGTAGAACGGATATTTTCCGCGCACAGCGCGCACATTAATTAAGCGCGGTTCCATGAGTTCTTGAAAAAGTCCGATACTCACAAAACTTACTACATTTGAGCGTTCACCGGGAATACTATCCAATATTTTTAATACGCTATCGGGTGGTGCCGTCAAACCGGTAATGCCGATATCCGCGCCCAAAAGTTCCTTTGCTTGTTTATCAATATCACCCTGCAGATTTTCGCTGAAAGAATTTATCGCCACCAATCCGGCAATACCGGCGGTGATGCTGGCAACGAACAAAAACAAACGCAAAATGCGGCGGCGACTTTCGCGCCACGCCCAAAAAAATAATCGAAAAAAAGACATACGCGCAGTTTTAAGAACAATCATCTGCACACGACGCACAATTTATTCGCCGTCGCAAAGGTTATTTATACTGCTTTAAATGACGAATTGGCTTAGATGATATTTTATTTACGGTTCCCTATAAACCAAAACCCGCGCAGCGTCGGCTGCAATCGGAAATGATATTTTTCCGCTTACGCCTTTTTTTAAAAACACTCGATTAACGATGTCGTACACATCTACTACTTTTTTGCCGACGTTTGTCTCTACGGTTTTCTCTTCTTGATAAGGATTGAAAAATAAAAATGTCGGATTAACTTTAGGCGGTAAATTGCCTTTATCCAAAGACCTTTGACCATTAACTATCGAGTTCAGACCTTTGTACCGATACATATCCGTTTTCAAACAATCAATGCGCAAAATTTCAGGAACATTTGTTTTTTGAATGGTGCCACCAAAAAAACCCACATGACCACTGCCATACACTGAAAACATAGTGGTCGGCGGATTGCCTTTTACCCAATTCGGTCCGTCGCCCTGTGCGTACAAATTTGTTGGACTGTTAACTTTAGCTGTCGGATTATTATTTCCTAAAATCCAATGCCCGTTTTCAAATGTTCGTCTTGTAATACCCTCGTAACCGATGACATTTTTTGTGACGCTTTTATATTGCGGTATCGCTTGCAGGGAATCCGGTATGTCGTAAGGATAACAAAAACGTGCGGCATTAGAAGCATTTAAAGCCCATTTACCGACGGCGCGCGCATAACTTGGATTGTATCGCACGAGTGCGGAAAGCGGCATAATTAAATCAAAAGTGTTCATCAAAAAACCGTAACCGCCATTATCTATATTGCTTCCTAGCATTCCGCTTACATCATAGTTGCCCCATTTATCGGCAAGTACGCCCCAACCCGTTCTGCCGACCGCATCACCGTTGAAAGTCCAATCTAAAAAACGTTGAATATCGTAGTGCGTACCGACTTCCAAATTCATGCGCGCACCGATATAAGCGGCGAGCGGCATCATCGCTTCGTAAAAACGATTTTCTTTTTGGTTGTACAGCACGTCCATCGCATTTTTTGCGGCGCGCAAATATTTTTCGTCGCCGAATTTAATCCATGCCGAGTATAAAATAAAGGCGTAACCTGCTGCTACATCTTCCTGCGCCGGAATTTGATTAGTGCCGGGCGTCATGGTTTTAAAATTGAAAAAAGAATAGCTGTAATTTTTTCCGAGTACGGAATCCGACCGGTAATATTGTTCTGCTATGATGCGTTGAAGTTTCGAAAATCCGGGTTCATTCGGATAATAATTGGCAACCGCATAAAACAAAACGTTATTATGCACTTCGTACCAATAATCGTTGCAGTATCCGCCGCCGATATGCGCTCCTTCATTCGTAAAATTCTGAATAATATTCCAGCCGTTATCTTTATTGAAATAATTTTTGAGCATAGCAACGTAGTCAATGGTCAATGGTAAATGGTAAATAGTATCTTTTTTAGATTTACCATTTACCATTGACCATCTACCATTTACTACTTTGCTTTTATCTATTCCTACTAATGTGGCACCCAGAACGGCACCAAGCGCACCGAGTGCTTCGTGATTTTCGCCGTTGTTTACGGCTGCACCCATTCTAATATCCCCAAGAGCAGTATAAGTACCGAAAGTAGTTTGCGGGAAATTTCTTTTCATGGTATCCAACCAAATAAATGGCAGAAATTCTCCTTTTTGATTAAAATCAAAGATATAAGCATCGAAATCTTTTGTCGTTTGCTTCCAATCTTTGTACAAATAGGGCTTCGGATGGTTGGGCATTTTTTCTACCCGTGCAATTGTGCGTTGCACCACCGGCGTTGGGATTTGTGCAATAGCATTAAAGGCTATCAGCGTGAAAACTAAAGAGTAAAAGATATTTTTCATTTTTTATTCAGTTTCTAAATTTTTAAGATTTATTTTTTCAAGCGATTCAACGCCGGCAACCGGTAATTGATTTACAATATTTCTCATCACAAACACTCCCATAAAATGTACAACGGCTATCACGAGTAAAGCATATCGCAAAGCAGCATATTCACTCACGCTGCGCGCCAAAACGATAAACAAACCGCAACCCAATAAACGACCGACGTACAAACCTAATTCGTGATTGAAAATATAAGAAAACTCGTTGCGTTTTTCTTTCGCCGCTACGACATCAATCACTTTCAATTGAATCGGAAAATAGGCAATGTCGAGTAAAGGTCGGAAGAATGTCAAACACAAAACAAAAAGAATTGTACCCAAAGCCGAAAACAATACTGCATTGAACAACGCACCCAAAACAAAAAGAGATACACCGACCGTATAAATGAGTAACCGGTGTTTCGGCGCAGCTACTCTACCCAAAATATAAAGTAGTATTGCAGAAAGCAATGCGGCAACGGACTGAATTAATCCTAATTCTCCTTCTTTACCGACCAATCTGAGAATCAACATGGTCGGTGCCGTTACGATATAACCTTGCGCGACGCCTTTCAATGACGCTAAACCGAGCATTTTATACCAGAGCGGATCGTATTTGAAAAATACAAAAGGTGCCCTTTTTGGATTTTGAAAATTGCCGCGATGTACCAAAACAGAAGCAAAAATAGAGAGCAAAAAAACACATACCGTAATAATATGGTAAGCCGTATTTACATGACCGCCGAACCAACCATTGCTGTCCGTCGCTCCGATAAAAGCACCTGCTGCTAACGGTACTATAATACCTGTCATGGTGTAAAAAAATGTTTCTAAGCCGTAATAATAATTTCTGTTGTTATCGTTAGTAGTGTTTAATGCGAGGTAATCACGATTTGACCAAAAAAATCCGTAAGATAAACCCATGATGAGTCCCGCGAAAAAAATTCCGATTGTGTCCAAATTATTCAACGACATCATCACGAACATAGATACACCGCTCAATAACATACCCAATGAATACATACGCGCTATCGGAAAACGGTTGAGTAAAAAACCATTGATTAAAAACGTGGCAGGTATGCCGGTATAAACCGCCAATTGAAATATTACGACCAAACTAATATCCGACGAATTACGCATAATATATGCACCGATAAATAATTCAACAACGGGCTGTACCGCTCCATAAATCAGATTGGTGAGCAGCAAAGTGCGCATCCCGAGCGATTGCCCGGAAAAAAAATCGAATTCTTTTTTTAGTTTAAACATACGTTTATTGGTTATTTCGTTGATGAAGGGGTAAGGGGTAGGAAGATAATTTGAATAATAATTTTTAATTTTCCAAATGTTCAAGAATTTCTTTTATTGATAAAACAGCCCCGCAAATAACTTCATCGGAAGCGCCATAGTATAAAGTTATTTTATCGCCGTCAACGATATGACCGTTCGTAAAAATGACATTTCCGAAAAAACCCGTGAGTTCATACGGTGCTGTGGGTTGCATCAATGGTTCTTTCGATCGCGCAATTACTTTTGACGGATCTTTTAAATCCAATAAAATCGCACCCAGACAATATCGGTGTTGCGCGTCGGCTCCGTGATAAATCGCCAACCAACCTTTTTCGGTTTTTATCGGTGCAGCACCCGCACCTATGCGCTCAGCATCCCAAGTACCGGCGCGCGTTTGCGCGATGCACTTATGGTTCCCCCAATGCACCAAATCATTTGATTCAGCTATCCAAATATAATTTCCACCAAGTGCAATTCCGGACGGACGATGTAAGCAATAATATTTTCCATCGATTTTTTCTTCAAAAAGTGCGCAATCTTTATTATGTGGTGAAAGTATCATACCTTCTCTTTGAAAGTTGCACCAATCGGTGGTGTGCATCATGCCGACACCAACACCGTTTTCGGATACTTGCGTATAAGTGAGGTAATATTTATGGTTTATAAAACTGACGCGACAATCTTCGATCCCGAATGTTTCCAAATTACCGTAACCGAAAATGGATTTTGGACGTTGGACGTTGGACGTTGGATTTTGGATTTTGGATTTTGGATTGTTTTTCATATTCAAAGTTCGTTGTCCAAAGTCCAAAGTCTGAAGTCCAATGTCTTCGCTAAAATTTATGCCGTCTTTACTACATACCAATCTCAAATGAGAAATCGTGGTTAAATAAGTTTTGCCCTTATAACCGATCATGCGTGCATCCGACAAGTTCAAATCCGGATCACTCTTACTGAATTTCATAATTTCCATAGTACCGTCGGAGCGCAACACCGGAAAAGAAACTTCTCCTTCTGTTTGCACAGGTCTTTCGGCGACGCGCAAAAGCAACCAAACTTTTCCCTCAAACTGAAACACGCCCGGATTCAGAACGCATTCAACGATTAATCCGGGTTGGCTCGGTAGAATGTCTTTTGTTGTAAGAATGGGATTTTGAGTAAATCTTTTTATCATTGGTTGGTTGGTTGTAGAGACGCGATTTATCGCGTCTCATGTTTTAGCAGCAACCATAATTTGCCGTTTAAACATGAGACGCGATAAATCGCCGTCTCTACTAATTTTTAATAAATTTCAATGCGCCTAAACTTTTACCGTCTTGAACAAAATTCAATAAATACGTGCCTACCGGATATTGAGCCACGTTGATGGAAAATTGTCCGGTCGGAATTTGATATTTTGCGAAAGTGACAAGGTCTATTTGTCTTCCGGAAATATCGAAAACGCGTACTGAAACGGCATCATTACCGGTGAAAGCATGTTTTATAGTAAGAATATCACTCGTAGGATTCGGGAAAATTTCTTTCACGAATTCAAACAATTCGGCTGTCGGTTGATCGTCAACCGGTGTTGTACCTGTTTTAAATAATTTGCCTACTTCTGCCGCCGTGAGAGCTTTATTGTAAATTTTCAAATTATCCAAAGCACCGATGAAATATTGACCGCCATCAATATTATTACCGCCTAAACCCATTGCACGTGCCGTACTGTTCAGTTTACCAAGTGCCGGTTTAGAATTTACTTGGATACCATTAATGTAGATGATATCGTTCGTTCCATCGTGAACCATTGTTACATACCACCAAATACCTTTCGTCAAGTCATTGCCATCACCTGAATCCATATCGGAAATAGCTTTTGGATTTTGTGCGTTTTTACTGTTAGTCGTGAAAACGATTTTACGGTGTTGCGGCAAAGAGATTTTTAACCGTTGATCATAAGAACCGAAATCAATGATGTAAGCTTCACCATCATTCAGGTTAGTACTATCTACGCGAATCCAGAAACTGTAAGTTGTATAATCCGAAATCAATTGAACCGCATTTTTTACGATAATCGTATCACCACTGCCATTGAATTTAATGGCTTGACCGCTCAAACCCGTATGCGTAATAAAAGTCGGTTTACCGCCAATGGCACCATTATTCGCGTAAGGCGTTACATCGTTTGCATTGCCATCGAAAGGATAATTAGCTACTAATCCCGGTTCGCCGGTATCAAATGCTTTTGAAGTCGTAATGGTTACTTCGGCTTGCGCGGATTTATTTTTCGCGGCATCATAAGCATATACATCATAAGTATAAGAAGTAAGAGAGGTTAATCCGCTTACAAATTTTGAAGTTGTAGCAACGGTATCAATTATAACGCCATCTTGTAAAATTACATACCCGATTACTCCGCGATTATCAGTCGAGGCTGTCCAAGTAAGTTGTACGGAGTTGGAACCAATTTGAGCCGCAAAATTAGTAGGTTTAGTCGGCGGAATGGTATCAGGTGTTTGATCCTGCCCTGTAGTAGCTGTCGCGGTAGACATTGTCGATTCATTTCCGGCGGCATCAATTGCTGTTACACCAAATTTATATTTAGTAGTAGCTTTTAATCCGACAAAAATCGATGTGGTACCGGTGACAGTTGTAACGAGCGAATCGTTTTGATAAACATTATATCCGGTTACACCAACATTATCCGTAGAAGGTAACCATGCCAAAGTAACATTTGTAAATGCTACCGTTGCCGCCAAGTTGAGTGGTGTAGTAGGTGCAATACTATCTGTAACAACCGGCGCGGCACTTTGTGCAGTAAACAAAGCTGCAATTTGCGCGTCCGTTAACGCCACGCTGTAAATTTGAACGTCATCGAGTGAACCATTTAATGAGCAACAAGAATCAATCTGACTCCAACCTAAAGCTAATGGATGTGTTGAATTTTTCAAAGCACCGACCACAACTTTTTCATTTTTTTTCACGCCGTCTATATAAATTTTATCTTTGGCTCCGTCATGAACCATTACTACGTGTTTCCATACACCGGCAGGAAGTGCATTACCGTCACCCGAATCCATATCGGAAATACCTCCGGTATAATTTGTAGTAAATACCGGCTTACCGTGTCCGGGCAAAGAAATTTTCCAACGTTCCTGATAACCGCCATGTGACAGTAAATAATATTCACCGGTCGCGGCTAAAGCATTCACTTTTACCCAAAAACTAATCGTTGTATTCGGCGTATTGAGTTGCGGTGAATTGGCAGCAGTAGCCATACTTTGAGTTGTATTAATAGCTTTATTTGCCTTGCCGAAACGGTCTTTGGTCGGTGATGTACCTTTTAAAATGGCGGTATTGCCGTAGTTTGAAATGTCCGTTCCGGCGTTATTGAACGGATAAGAAGCAACAAGCGTATCCATTAAACTCACAGCTGCATTTTGTGCGGTATAAAGTGCCGTAATTTCAGCATCTGAATAAGCACGGTTGAATACTTTTATATCTTCTAAACTTCCGTTGTAATTGGAACCTCCGCCTATGGGATCGTAAGCAATACCGAATGGTTTGCTCGTTTTATTGAGCGAGCCGGCTACGGCAATACTTTTTTTCAAAACACCGTTGATATACATTTTAGCATTTGTGCCGTCGTAAACCGCCGTCACGTATTTCCAAGTTCCGACCATAAGTGGAACTGAATCTGTATCCATATCTTTAATACCGCCGGTAGTATTTATCGTAAATACCGGTTTGCCATGTGACGGCATGGAAATTTTCCAACGTTCCTGATAACCGCCGTTTGACATGAGGTAAACTTCTCCTTGAGCGGGTAAAGCATTCGGTTTTGCCCAAAATGCAATCGTTGTAGTTGCTGTTTGAAGTGCAACGGAATTAGCTGCGACCAACGAATCTTTTCCCGAAAAATTAAAGGCATTGCTGCCTAAATTATTATGATTTGTTGTTGCGGTACCGCTTCCGCTTGCATCGTTACCGAATTGTGAAATATCTTTTCCGGAACCGTTCAGTTTGTATTCCGCAACCAAATCCGATACTTGTGCCGGTGAAGTGGATTGCGCGGTATATATCGCCGTTACGTCGGCATCGCTGATGGCGTAGTTATAAATCGTTACTTCGTCCAAAGAGCCGTTGAAGAAACAGCATGTATCAATCGGACTGTAACCGATACCTAAAGGATACTTTGTGCTTTTTAAAGCTCCGACAACGGCTTTTGTCGCTTTTCTTACGCCGTCAATATAAATTATATCGCTCACACCATCATGTACCATGACAACGTGTTTCCAAACACCCACCGGTAAAGCATTGCCGTCGCCGGCATCCATATCCGAGTTGCCGGTTCCAACATTATTTGTTGACCAAACCGGTTTACCGTGCGGTGGCAGGGAAATTTTCCAACGTTCTTGATAACCGCCGTACGATAGTAAATAAGTTTCGCCGGAAGGTAAAGCGTTCACTTTTACCCAAAAACTAACCGTTGTAGTTGCCGAATTAAGGGGTGCAGAATTAGCGGCTTTTATAGATGAATTAATTCCATTGAAAGCATACGCTTTTGCACCGAAACCGAAACGGTCGGTCGTTGGCTGTACGTTTGAAAGTGCCGCATGATTCGCAAAAGGGGAGCCATCTAAACCTGAACCACTGAACGAATAAGAAGCCACCTTACCCAATGCAACAGTCGGTGCTGTACTTTGCAAAGTATAAAGCGCGGTAACTTGTGCATCGGTAAGTCCGGTATTAAAAATCGTTACTTCATCTAATGAACCGTTGAAATAATTTGACATGCCAATCGGATCATAACCTATGCCTAAGGGTTTTGAAGTTTTATTTAAAGCACCTGCTACTGCTATACTTTTTTTCAGAACTCCGTTGATGTATATTTTGTTGTTTACCGTGTCGTGTACCATTACAACGTGTGTCCATTTACCTGGTACCAACGATACAGAATCCGTATCCATGTCTTTGATACCGGATGTGCTGTTAGTCGTGAAAACAGGTCTGCCGTGTGATGGCAAAGAAATTTTCCAACGTTCCTGATAACCGCCATGCGACATAAGAAAATACTCCCCCGTTGCCGGCAGAGCTTTAACATTAACCCAAAAACTAATTGTAGTAGCAGCTGAATTAAGTTGTGCAGAATTCGGAGCCGTTAAAGCACTTTGTATACCGTCAAAATAAAGCGCACTGTTTGCAAAATTAAATCGATCTTGCGTAAGCACTGCTCCGTTCACAACAGCGTTATTGCCAAACGTGGACAGATCATTCGCATTGCCCGAGAAGCTGTATTGTGCTACCGGTGTTTGCGCATTTGCATCTGAAAGGGTAATAAACCCGCAGATAAAGAGGAGTAAAAACTGTAAATACCGTTTCATGATTTCGGATTTTATGGTTGGTGAAAAAAACTAACATTGAGGTCGCTACCGGCTTTTTGCCGTAAGCTCACTAAAGTTTTATGAATTTTGATGTAGTGAAATAATTATTATTAGATATTGAAATCAAATACACGCCGGACGTTAACGAGCTTATATCAATTTCAGCCAAACCTTTTTCTGTTTGTATCGGTTTTTCTAAAATGGTGCGTCCTGTGATGTCAAAAATTTTTATTTGGGTGTGAGTATTTAATCCGAAACCGGTAATCAGAAATCTGAAATCCAACGTCAATTTATCGGTTGCCGGATTCGGAAATACTTTTAATCCAACTTCTGATACCGGATGTCCAACGTCACTAACTGCTGTTAAGGCTTGTTGATATAATCCGACGGCAGCTGTGGGTGTTAAGGCATAATCAAAAATTTTCACCTCATCAATAATGCCTTTGAAATTATAAGTGGCATCGGTCGGTAAAAATTGCCCCATAGTTAAAGCTATTGGCGAGGTGCGAATTTTTCCGGAAGCGGCTTTATAACTTTGCAAATTGCCGTTTATATAAATTGCCATCGTACTGCCGTCGTAAGTAACCGTTACGTGATAAAAACTATCGGTGACAAAAGATAAAGGTGTATCTAAGTCGGAAATCGTTGAGAGTGTGTTTATAGTCCAACGCAAAACTTTATCCGGCGTAAATGAAATTTTCCAACGGTTCTGATAACTTCCATGTGAAAGCAAAAAAGTTTCTCTATCAGACGGCAAATTATACGCATCAAACCAAGCACTTATGGTAATAGCATTTTGAAAATTTAATAGAGGGTCATTAGCCACCGTTACATTTTGAGTACCACCGTTGAAATAACAAGCGCGCTCCGGTACACCGTTTCTGTCGTTGGTAAACAACGTACCCGTTCCGATGCCGTTTAAATTATGCCCGCTTACATCGTTGTAATTGCCGGAAAACGGATAATATGCTATGATATTTCCGGTGGTAGTTCCGAAATTTTTCACTAAAACTGCAGTAGTCAACTGTGCGGATAAATTACCGGGATCCGTAACTTTTGATGTAATGTGATAAACACCTTCGTTTGCCGGTGCTGTCCAAATTACGGTTTTATCGGAACCCGAAAATGTACCGCCGTCTGCTGTCCAAGAATAAGTTAAAGTATCATTGTTCGGGTCGGTAGCAATAGACGTGAGTTGAATAGTACCGCCCGTAGCGGTATAAACTATATTTTTTTTAATGTCGGACACCACTGGCGGATAATTTATTTTTCCTACAACTGAAATTTTCAAGTCGGCTGTATCGCTGTTGCCGCGCACATCTGAAATGATAAGTTGAATATGGGTATCTCCGACGGTCGTTGTCGGATGATAAATAACTTTCGCCCCAGTTCCGGTAATTGTTCCTTTATCGCTGCTCCATTTATAGGTAATAATGCCGCCTTCAGGATCGGTTGCCGTTGCATATACAGTAGCTGAATCCGAAAGTTGAATGACTATTTTATCGGCATCTAAGGCTTTTATTCGCGCAGCGACGGTGTACACATTTGCGGTTTGCATATAATCTACTGTCACATTATTCACCGACATTTTATTCTTATCGTAACTGATTTTACCGCCGGTGGGTGTAATACTTACAACCATCGCTTGGTTGGCGGGAATTGTGAAATATGTATTGCCGGAAACATTTTTAGCGAAAAAAGTTTCAGTTAAAGCATCGTATAAATCGGAAGCAGTATTACCGGCATCGAATGAAATGGTTTGAGTAGAAGTATAAGGATTGAAAATTAGATAAGTCGGATAAGATTTCGCACCAAAAAAATCTGTTTTGGTTAAATCTAATTTCAATATTTTCTCAACATTGGTCGGTTCCACTATAGCTCCTAAATAACCGATAGACGATGTACTGTACAGCGATAAATTCGTAGCTGCCCAACCGCCTTTCAACGCATCACCCGTAGAAAACGGCGATAAACCTTGCCAAGTTTGGCGCAATGCTTCATAACCGATGACTTGTTGCGGATCATTTGCGTTCGACCACGCCGTTGCATCTTGCCTATCCGAAGGTAAAAAACCGGGATAATACAACCGCGTAGCATTCGCTAAATTCAAAACCCACTTGCCGATAGCACGCGCAAAACGTTTATCGTAACGCACCATCGGTACAAGTTGTCCGGCTTGTTGCAAGGCGTTGAGTTGAAAAGCATAATCGTTACCGGCATCATTTGCTTCACCGACCAAACCCGACACATCAAACCCACCCCAATTACCGACAATAGTTCCCCATCCGCGCAAAGGTCCTCTATCAAAAGACCAACTTACCATTTTTGCTATATCGTAAGTTGTACCTAATTCAGCATTCATTTTTGCTGCGGTATATGTGCCGTAAGGCAATTGCAATTCGTAACTCGGATTTGATTGTAAACCATTGAAAAATTCCATGGCACCTTCCGCGCTTTTCAAATAATTTTTATTACCGGTTTTTTTATAAGCATTATATAATACCCAAGCCATTGAACCGGCAGCTTCCGGTTCGTGTACGCCAGTGGCATTGCCTTTCATAGTTTTAAAATTCCAAGCGCGATAATTCATGTTCGGAATTGTCCAAGGTGCATCATTAGCACCCATTGCTTTTACGGCATCGGAAAAACGATTGGCAATAGCTGTAAATTGATAATCCGCATTACTGCCCGCCTGTGCATTTAAGTTCGGATATAAATTATAAAGTTGATAAAAGAAAATGTTCGGCATCACATCGTACCACCAATCGCTTCCACTGTTTGAGCCGGCATTATTCAGATAAATATTTTCACCATTGGCTTTATTAAAAAAATCCTGACTCATTACCAACCAATTTTGTCCGAACTCATTGCTTTTATCAATACCGGACAAAGTAGCACCGACCAACGACGGCAAAACATTCACCGCTTCACTCCCGTTCGGTGAATTGGTTCCGACATACGAGCGCATGACGATCGTTTTGTTTTGAGGATAATTCAAACCCGAAGCACCCATATTGACGAGGGGTAGATATTGTCCGGTTTTATTTACGTCGTAAACAAAAGAATCGTATTGCAGCGCTACTTTTTTCCAATTCCGCAAATTATAAGGTGTCGGTAAATTGGGCATGGTTTCAATGCGCGGCACCGCTACTTGTCCGGTTTGCGTTCGTGCCGAACAAAAGACGAAAAACGAAAGATAAAAGAGTAAGAAATATTTTTTTAAAAAAATCATTTAAAATAGCAATTTTGATCAACAATGAAAGAAAATCAGTGAAAGTCCGTGTCATTCGTGTTCCATTGCTCTATGCGATTAATGGAACACGGGTGACACGGATTTTCACTGATTTTCAAGAATTTCAAATTTTAATAACCCGGATTTTGTACCAAACTCGGATTCAAATCAATTTCTGTCTGCGGGAGTGGAAATAACTCGTTTTTGCCGACCGTAAAACCGGGAATATTTTTTGCGGCAATACCCCAGCGCACCAAATCGAAAAAGCGGTGCATTTCAAAACCCAATTCTACTTCGCGTTCGTGGCGCACAGCATCAATCATAGTTTGTTTATCTGTCATTATTATTTTCGGTAAAGCAGTTGCGGGATTCGCAGCTTGCGCTCTTGCCCGAGCGCGCACGGTTTCGAGCGGCACTACGGCTTCGGCAGAGCGTCCGAGTTCGGCTAATGCTTCGGCTTCAAAAAGTAAAACTTCGGCGTAGCGGATACTGGTGTAATTAATATCACCGTCTGCTTTTTGTGTCACTGCACTATCGTTTTGCAAATATTTTCTAACGCTGTATCGCGTAGAAGAATAGGAGTTTTTATAGACATAGCCGAAATAATCTTCATTATTCATTGCAAAAGTGAATTTGCTGCGTGGATCGTCGGGTTCAAAAGCGTTGACAAATTCGGGTGTCACTTCCGCAAAACCGTAACCGCCCACTTTTTTCGATTTCCACCATTGATTCAAAGAATTGCCCACGCCTAATTCCAAATTCGTATGTTGTATTTCCCAAACAGATTCACTGTTGTTTTGCGTCGTTTTACGAAAATTATCGCCGTAATCCGGAACTAAATTATACACATTCAACGCTTTTACTTTCCCTGTATAGCTTAAAACTTTATCAAATTGTTTTTGATACAAACAAACTTTTGCAGCCAATGCCAATGCCGCACCTTGCGTCGCTCTGCCAACATCTTTTGCCGTATATTTTAGCGGTAAAAAAACGGATGCTTTGTCGCAATCGATAATGATTTGATTTAAGACATCCGATTTCGGCGTGCGCGGCACACGCAATTTATCCGGAGCCAAAATGGTTGTTAAAAGCGGTACATCGCCGAAAACCTGTACAAGCGACATGTAATAATAGGAGCGTAAAAAAAGTGCTTCCCCGATAATACGGTTTTGAAGCGTTTTATCCATCGAAATTTTCTGAATTTTATCTAAAACCAAATTGCATTGCGTGATGCCCGCGTATTCCAATTTCCAAAAACTGTTGAACTCATCAGTGCGCGGTGTTTGAATGAGCGCGTCAATTTCTGTCAATCCCGGTCTGGAACCGTCGCCACCCACAATCGCTTCATCACTTGCTAAAGTACCGAAAGCCCAATAAAAATTATTATTGCTGTTACTAAAGGTGAGTGGACGATACGCGGCATTCACAGCTTGTATAGCATCGTCGGCAGTTTGGAAAAACGAGCCGGCATCTAATGTAGCGATCGGTTCTTTATTCAGAATACTTTGGCAGGAAACCAAACCAACGAAAAACGGTAAAGAATAAAGAACTTTAAAAAAACATTTTTCTATATTTTTCATACTGAAAATTTCATACTAAAAAGTTAAGCCGGTAGATTTTTTCTGAATAAAAATTCCGGAACTGTGATTAAAACAAAAAAATCGTAAACCCAAGAATCCTTAAAAATCCATTCTCACACCCAAAATAAAAGTGCGCGGTGCCGGCACAGTTCCCCAATCAATACCCACAGCCAAATCCGATGATAAACCTGCGCCGCGTGTATCGTTGGTATTGGCTTGAATTTCCGGATCTAAACCTGTATATTTTGTGAAAGTAAACGCATTCTGTACGGTAGCATAAAGTCGTAAAGACGTTGGCGTTTGAACGACGGATGCCGAATTGTTTACTGTTTTGCCGCCATCAAAAGTCAAGCGTCTGAAATCCAATTTAAAAGTATAGCCTAACGTAATGTTTCGGATGCGCATATACGAACCGTCTTCTAAAAAGCGCGTGGAAGCGCGGCGATTTCCGTTGCGGTCGTCGGTACTCACTTTCGGAATATTGGTATCGGTGTGGTCGGGTGCCCAACGGTCGAGAATGGCAGCGTAAGAATTAAATCCGCGCGATTGTGTTTCGTAAGCAAAATTACCGTACAAAAAATATACATCATTGCCCTGAACACCTTGACCGAGTACGGAAAAATCAAAATTTTTCCAAGTGGCGTTAAAATTAAAGCCGTAAGTAAAATTCGGAAACGGATTGCCGACGTGTATTCTGTCTTTATCGTCAATTTTTCCATCCCCATTGATGTCTGCAAATTTTACATCGCCCGGTCGCGTATCGCCGGTTTGAAACGGACTTTTATCAATTTCGGCTTGCGTTTGAAAAATACCAACCATTTTATACAAATAAAAAGATCCGATCGGATAACCTGCTTCCGTTTTCGTGAGCGGACCGTCGGATAAACCGAAGCCACCCAAAATCGGCGCGCTGCCGGCAATCGAAAGTACTTGATTGCGCACGAGGGAAATATTGGCACCGATATTATATCTGAATTCTTTTACGCGATTTTTGTAAATCAATGCTAACTCAATGCCTTTATTTTCAATAGACCCGGCATTCACATAAGGCGGATTTTCGGAACCGCCGGCTTGCGGTACCGGTACGCGCACCAAAACATCATCGGTTTGTTTTCTGAAAACATCCGCGATGAACGTGAAACGATCTTTCCAAAAACTCATATCCAAGCCGATATTGGTTTGTGTGGTTGTTTCCCATTTTATATTGCTGTTGCCGGTTTCAACGATAGTAGCGCCCGTCGCGATTTGATCACCGAAACTGTAAACGCGTTGCCCTGTTAATACCAAAGAACTGTACGGATAATTGCCGATATCTTGATTGCCGGATTGTCCCCAACTTCCGCGAATTTTCATGTTGGAAATAAAATTTACATTTTTGAAGAACGATTCGTTTGATACATTCCAAGCTGCCGAAACGGATGGAAACATACCCCAACGATTATCAGGACCGAAACGCGAAGAACCATCGCGCCGAATAGATGCACCGATGACGTAGCGATTATCGTAAGAATATCCGGCTTGTGCGAAATAGGACAACAGAGACCATTCGGTGGCAATACCCGATGCACCGATATTTTTTATATCAGTGGGAACGCTGGCGTTGATGTAGCGAAATAAAGGATCGGTACGAGCAAAATTATTGGCGGAAGCACCTAAATAATCCGTGTGATTTTGTATTGCCTCCATTCCCAACAAGCCCGACAAGCGATGTTTGCCGAAAGTCCGATTAAAATCCGCTGTTGTATTCCAAGTTAAAGTTTGATTGAAAACGCGCCCTTCGTTGAGTGAAGTCGGATTATAAATGGCATCGGACAAGCGCAGTTTAAACAATTTTTCATTTTCAAATAAAAAGTCACCGCCTAAACTCGTGCGCAATTTTAATCCTTGCACTATACCCAACTCCGCATAAACATTTCCGAAAGCGCGATAACGTTTCAGTGTCCAATCCGTGTTGGCAATCAAAGCCAACGGGTTGGCGTTGCCGTCGCCGAAAAGGTTTGGATCGCCGAGTTCGGAAGTGACTTTGTAGAAACTGCCGTCCGGACGGCGGATCGGAAAAATCGGCGCGGCGATGAGCGCGTAGCGTATTGCACTCAACTCGTTTCCCGGACCGAAACCGTCGCCGGTAGAATTTATAATTTTGCGGTCGGTGACGGAAAAAGAAAAATTATTTCCCACCGTGAAAGAAAGCGGTGTGCTTTTACCGGTAGTTAATTCCCCGTTGAAACGCAATTGATAGCGGTCAAAACTTTGTCCGGTGAATATACCGTCTTGTTTATGGTATTCTCCCGACAAATAAAAACTGCCGTTGTCGCCGCCGCCCATAGCCGCCAAAGTATAATGCTGAATGGCTGCGGGTGCGAACACTTTACTCAACCAATTATTATCGGGTAAAGTATCCAAAACAGAAGTCGGATATGTGGGTATTCTGCGAATCGGATCGCGCAATGTGTTTGCATTCGTAATCGCCTCGTTGCGTATCGTCAGATAATCTTTTGCGTTGAGAAGTTTAGGCAAATTAACGGCATTTTGTACGCCGGTATAAGCATCGAAAGTAAAATGCGGTTTGCCTGATTTGCCGCGTTTGGTCGTAATAACTACTACACCGTTCGACGCACGGGAACCGTAAATAGCAGTAGCAGCACCGTCTTTCAATATTTCTATGGATTCTACATCTCCCGGAGAAAACATATTGATGCTGCCGGTAGTAGGCACACCGTCTATAATAAATAGCGGATTATTATTGCCGATGGTGCCGGCACCGCGAATACGCACCGCAATATCGTCACCGGGCGCACCCGATATTTGCGTAACACTTACACCCGGCACTTGACCTTGTAACGCTTGGTCAATTCCGGAAACAATCAACTTATCTATATCTTTTGATTTTATGGAAGAAATCGCTGCGGACACATCGGAACGAATTTCCGTTTTATAACCCGTAATGACGACATCTTTCAGCAGGTCGTGGCTGGTTCCCATTTTCACATCAATTGACGTTCTGCCTTGTACCGGAATTTCTATGTTTTCTAAACCGATGGAACTGAACAACAAAACGGCTTTCTCGGAAAGTACTTCCAATTTATATTTACCGTCCGAATCTGTCAAAGTTCCGTTCGCGGTGCCTTTTTCCAGAATCGTTACGCCTATAATAGGTAGTTGATCTTCGAATGAAGTCACTACTCCGGTTACAGGATATTTTTGAGCATGAATTACGGAAATTGAAAAAATAAAAAACAAAAGCACACAAAGCGCCGTTCTCAACTTTTGCTGTAGAGGTATTCTATCCATATTCATATCGTTTTAAGGCATGGTTCGGTAAGGAGCGACGTTCGGAAATTTCATTTTTTTTTCGGAAAAATAGTATTCCCGTACATCGATACTTTTCTCAAAGGTAAGCGGTTAATTTTCGGTGTACTGATACAATAATGCAAAAATTTGATACTATAAAGATAAAGATGTTTTTTTACAAACAGTAATCGGACTTACAACAATCGGAAACAATAAA
The DNA here is from genome assembly GCA_038226035.1 of Chitinophagales bacterium. Lineage (GTDB taxonomy): Bacteria > Bacteroidota > Bacteroidia > Chitinophagales > Saprospiraceae > JAAFJT01. The sequence goes on from JBBRQS010000003.1 coordinate 270,210, forward strand.
ATTTGAGGTTATCAAGAAAGCGAAAAAATAAAAAAAGATTATGAAAAACGACGTGGAATAAATACAGACAAACGTCGGTTCGAATTTTTTGATTGATTTGCCGTAATTATTGAGAAAATATTATTTATTGGCGTATATTTGCATCGTTTTGAAGCAATATCCACGTGGCGGAATTGGTAGACGTGCTACTTTGAGGGGGTAGTGTCCTTACGGATGTGTCGGTTCAAATCCGATCGTGGATACTTTTTGGGGTTTAAAGTATGAAGTACGAAAAAGCGCAAAGAATTTAATTTTCTTTGCGCTTTTTTTGATTTTTTAAAATTCAATCAAACGCATATCTATGCGGCGCGCTTCCAAGTCGGCATCAACGATTTGAACTTTTACGATTTGTCCCATTTTCAAGATTTTTCCGGAACGCAATCCGACCGCTTTTAATTTCGATGCTTCCAACTCGAAAGGTTCAGGGCAACGTTGAAAACTCACCATCCCTTCGGCGTAAATAGTAGTAAGTTGTACGAAAATTCCGCGATCAATCATGCCGGAAATAATTCCTTCAAAAGTTTCGCCGACTTTACTTTTTATAAATTCAACTTGTTTGTAACGCACACTTTCGCGCTCGCATTCGGCGGCTTTTTTCTCTTGGTCGGAAATATGTTTGCATTGTAATTCGAGTTTTTCTTTATCGTAACGCACCACTTCACTCAAATTATCGAATAAAATACGGTGCGCAATCACATCGGAATAACGGCGAATCGGCGACGTGAAGTGGCTGTAAAAATCAAAAGCCAAACCGTAATGTCCGATATTGTTGGAAGAATACACCGCCTTTGCCATACAACGTATCGCTAAAGGCGTTAAAACTTTCAGTGTCTCGTCCGTTTCCGCTTTCAATGCCAGATCATTTAATGATTTGGCGATATTTTTTGCCGAGTCGAAATTGATTTTGAAACCCAATTCTTTCGCAAACAGTGCTAACTCTGCTAATTTATCCAAATCGGGTGTATCGTGCACGCGATAAATAAACGGGATTTCTACACCTTTTACGCGCTTCGCCATAAATTCTGCCACTTCTTTGTTGGCGAGCAGCATATAATCTTCAATCAGCATATTCGAGTCTTTGCGCTCTTTAACATAAACTTCTACAGGCACGGCATTTTCGTCGAGACGGAAACGCACTTCTTCGGTTTCAAAATTAATCGCCCCGTTTTTAAAACGTTTTTTGCGCAATGCATGTGCAATCAAATTCATTTTCAATAATTCATCGGAAAAATCGCCTTCTCCGGTTTCCAAAACTTCTTGCGCTTGTTCGTAACTGTATCGGCGTTTGGAGTGAATAATTGTTTTTCCGAACCATTTTTTTACAACTTTATATTTATCGTCAAACTCGAAAACGGTTGAAAACGTGAGTTTATCTTCAAACGGACGCAACGAACACAATTCATTCGACAGTTTTTCAGGCAACATAGGACAAACTCTGTCCACTAAATAAACGGATGTTGAGCGCAAATACGCTTCTTTATCCAACGGCGTGTTCGGTAATAAATAATGCGTTACATCGGCGATATGCACGCCGATTTCGATATTACCGTTTTCTAAAACTTGAAAAGACAGTGCATCGTCAAAATCTTTTGCATCACTCGGGTCAATTGTAAAAGTGGTGATATTTCTGAAATCGCGGCGTTTTGCAACTTCTTCGCGGGTAATATCCGCATGAATTTTTTCAGATTCCGCTAAAACTTCTTCCGGAAATTCGATATTGAAGCCGCGATTGATAAGAATAGATTTCATTTCTATATCGCTCGAACCGGATTTGCCGAGTACCGTCGTGACTACGCCCGACAAACGGTTGCTGCGTTTTTGCGCAAACCATTCCGTTACGCGCACTACCACTTTATCCCCATCTTGCGCATCTTTTGTATCGCTTAACTGAACAACGATATTCGGTACACCGATTTTATCGGGTGTGATAACGGCTATATTTTTTATGAAAACCAAAGTACCGATAAAATTATCGGTACCGCGCTTTAAAACTTTAACGATTTCGCCGTCCGGACGTTTGCGCCGTCCCGAAAAAAATACACTCACTTGTACCGTATCGCTGTCGAGAGCGGTGTTCATAAATTTTTCAGGCACAAACACATCTTCATCTAAACCGACACATTTTATATATGCCGTACCGTTTCGAGTCATATCCACGACACCTTCATACACGCCGCGTTGTGCGGAAGGGAAAGAAGCTTTATTTCTTTTATCGCGGTTGTTTTCCGTTTTTATTTCTCTCGAAGGCGGTGCCGGCATCGCACCGGCAATGCGCAATTGTTCGAGCGCGTGTTTGACGGCATCGCGGTTATTGACAATTTTGAGTAACTCGATGATGTGTTTCGGAGAATATCTTTTACCGGGATTACTGCGCAATAATTTGAGTACGGCTTCCTGTAATTCTTTGGCGTTTAATTTTTTTTCGTGAATAACGACGGGTCTGTTTTCTTTTTTCATGCAAATAATTTTGTCCGAAACGGACTTTAAAACTCAAATTTAAGAGATACTGTAATTTTTCGAGTGCAAATATACGGCATTATAAAACGGTGTGAGAGGAATTAATAATCAGCTGATGTTACGCAAAGTTGCGCCGCATCAATATTCATGTAACGACAAAAGCACCAGCGTACATGCATATTCCGTGAGAATACCTTGTGCTTCTGCAATTTTTTTCAATTCGTCGTTTTCGGTACCGGGATTGAAAATGATTCTTTTCGGATGAAGCGATAAAATATAATCGGAGTACGCCGTTTGAATTTTCGGATTAATGTACAAAGTAACGGTATCCACGTTTTCTAAAGCCGGCGTTTCTTGATGAATCGGATTACCGTCTATCTCACCCTTTTTATTGCCAATTAAATAAACTTCGTGACCGTACATTTTCAAACGTTGCGCTGCCGTAAACGCCGTCCGTTCCGGATTTGTTGTCGCACCAATGAGAACTGTTTTTTTCATGCGCTAAAAACTTTTGAAAAACTTTTGAAAAACTTTTGAAAATATTTTGAAAATATTTTTTTTCAATTAAATAATTACTTTGCGTTTAACCTCATTTTTTTTGCTCACAAATTTACCGCTTTTTAACGGAGCGCACAACTTAATCAAACAACATTCATCGAAAAGGATATTGGCTATTATGAAATCTAAAACAAAAAAATCGATACACAACTAAATGTGCATCGATTTTTTGTTTTTCCAAAGTCCAAAGTCCAAAGTCCAACAATCTAACTACTGTTGCGGCATTCCCTGCATCGGCGGAATGAGGGCTTTAAACGGTTCGAATTTTTTTTCCAACTCCGTTACAAAGGCAGTGTCTTTTTCTTTTAACGCCAACTGATGTACGGAGTAATACGATTGGATATCCATCTGCATATCGCGTTGGAAACTGCGCTCTCTTTCCGCTAAAGGTAAAGACATATAAAATTTGAAACTTTGCAGCATATTACTCACCAATTGATTGATAATCGGTTTGGAATGTTCGTAACCGCCTGCGCGATCGTAAGTTTCGAGCGCGTAAGTAGTTTCTATACCGAAAGGAAAATTGATATTCGGGAACGCTTCAAAACTTTTATCGAGCATTTGAATAGCTCTGTCTTTTTGACCTTTTTCAGTCATATCTTGTGCGGCGCGCAAAATTGCGAATTGCGTGGATTGTATTGCCGGCGTGTAACTTTTAGTGACAAAGGTTTTTTCTTTATTGAAATTTCCCCACTGAAATTGATTCATGATCCGGTCGTACATTTTATCGTCCGCAACACGTCCGGCATTGAACATACCGTACAAAAATTTTACTTGCGGGGCTTTCACCGGAATTAAACGCACGGCTAAACCTTCGAGCTGCATATAATTGTCGAGACCTTCCATTTTTTCCGGTCGCGCAGTGACTGCCCAATAAATCGGACGCTCCATCGCATTATTTGCAATCATATCCAATATCGCTAAATCGCCTTTGAAAACATAATTGCCGGGCAATGTAAATTCCATTTGTGCCGGCGTAGAGTCGGCAGCCGTGATAATGCCGTTCGCAATGGCTTTAGCTCTATCTACCGGAATAGTGAATTTATGCGTCGGAAAATAAGATTCGAAAGTAAAACCACTTCCGGCAGGCAACGGATGATCGGCGCCGACGTATTTAACGGCATCAAGCAAATTCATCGCCGGTCCGTCTTGAATCGGTATTTGATTGCGTTTCATACCCAGCGTTTGATCGCGGGTAACGGACATTTTTATTGCCGGCGAATTATTGATTTTACGTCGCAGTAGATCTATGTAATAATCCACGTCCAATAAACTCAAATTCACGACGCGCACATCGGTTCGTATTTTTTCAACTTCCTGCGCGTACCACAGCGGGTATGTATCATTGTCGCCGTAAGTAAACAGTATCGCGTTTTTATCGCAGGAGTTTAAAAAATTGGCGGCATAATCGCGTGTTGCGGTGTGTTTAGAGCGACTGTGATCATCGAAATTTTGTACACACATAATAACCGGCGAAATGACGGCTAAACTACCTGCCAAAAGCGCGGCACTTTGCGCGTTTAATTTTGTTTGAAACCAATCGAACAAAGCCATCACACCCATACCCACCCAAATCGCAAACGTGAAAACGGATCCGATAATCACATAATCGCGTTCTCGAGGTTCGTTCGGCGGTTCGTTGGTGTAAACGATAATACCGATACCCGTAATAATGAATAATGCCAACAATGCCAGCATATCTTTAGGTCGGCGCGTGTAATGCCACACCAAGCCGAAAATACCGAGCAAAAGCGGTAAGAAAAAATAATGGTTGCGCGAAGGATCATTTTTTACCCAATCCGGTGCGTCTTTATAGTTGAATAAGCGGAAATTATCCAAGAAAGAAATTCCGGATTCCCAATTACCTTTACTTTTATCTTCGGGAGAGTATCCTTGGTCGAAGTTTTGGCGACCGACAAAATTCCACATAAAATATCGCCAATACATCCAACCGACTTGATAACGTGCGAAGTAAGAAAAATTATCGCCCGCATCCGGTCTGTCGGCAGGTACTTCTTGGTTTTGTGCAATACCCATCCAGTTCTTGTAGTACGATATTCTGTCGCCTTCACTGTGGCTCATGCGCGGGAAAAAAACATTATCGTTTTCGTCGTATTCCGGATCCACTTTTTGGTCGGTGACTACGTATTTATTGCCCACGAGTCCGTATCTGTCTTCTGTGGTTTGTCCGATGCGTTTGCCGTTGAATTGCGGGCCGAATAAAAGCGGACGCTCGCCATATTGTTCACGGTTGAGATAGGGTAATAAACGGAAAGGGTTTGTAGCCTGATTCATATTTATCGGCGGATTCGCATTCGCGCGAATGACTACCATGCCGATTGACGAAAAACCGATGACGGATAAAGCAAAACCCAAAACTATATTTTGAAGCGTCGGATTACCGTATTTTTTCGCCATCCGCAAACCGAAATAAATTGCGCCGCCGATAATGCCGAACGTCAGAATAAAACTCGGAATATTGATCGGCAAACCGAAAGAGTTGACGCACAGATATTCCATCCAACTCCATAAACGCGGTAAACCTGTAATGATGAACGATTGAATGGCGTAAATAAATACGACACCCAATAAACTCGCCGCCAATCCGCCGAACCAAGTCGGTTTCGCCCATTTCTTAAAATAATAAAACAACGCTAATGCCGGAAAAGTCAATAAACTCAATAAATGCACACCGAGCGAAAGTCCGGCAGCATAAACCGCAAACAACATCCAACGATCGGCTTGCGGTGTATCGGGCAGATAATAAAATTTTATCATCGCCCACAAAGTCATTGTCGTAAACATGGTTGACATCGCATACACCTCGCCTTCCACCGCCGAAAACCAAATAGAAGTGGCAAAAGCGGTGGTTAGACCGGCAACGATACCGGCTGCGGAAATAGAAATAAATTCCGGTTGGGTTACGGTTTCTTCACGTCCTTTCAATGCTAATTTTGCAAGCATCATCGTTGTCCAACACACAAACGTACTGGCTAATGCGGTGGAAACTCCCGAAAGTAAATTAACGGAAAAAGCAATCATAGACGGTGAAGACGAAAACATTTGTCCGATAACAGATGCCAATTTGCCGAGCATCAAAAACAAAGGCGCGCCGGGCGGGTGAACTACTTCTTGACGGTAACAGCCGGAAACAAATTCGCCGCAATCCCAGAGACTGCCCGAACGTTCGACGGAAAAGAAAAATACGATGGTCGTAATCGAAAATACTACCCAACCCACAATGTTGGTTTGTCGTTGATTCATTTTTATTCGGACTTTTATTTTAGTCGGTTAGTTTGTCCGTCGGTTATTCTTTTTGTCAGGCAGTCAAAACGTTTTGACTGCCTGACAAAAAGAATAACCGACGGACTTTCCGACTGTTAGCAAAATTTTTAAAACGATTTTATTCTTTTGATGTTACGTTTTATATCGCGGCGTTTGAAGTCTTGATAATAAATGACAAAATGAAAAACTAAAGTTGCACGGACGCAAAACCGTTGTAATCACTTTGCCTTTTCCGGACGGCGGCAAAAATAAAAAATTAAAGCGACAATCAATAGATTTTTTTTATTTTTGCCTTTTTGTTTTTAGGTAGATAGTTTATAAAAATAATCGGGTTTATAGTGCGTTTGTACCTCAATGCAATAAATACCGGTAAATCACAGTCAGAGGCGAAGCCGACTTGAGAGGAGCGGTGCGTATTTTTGATGAAAAATATTTTGCTTCTCAAAAATTTTCATCAAAAATACGCACCGCTCCATAAAAAACTTTTCCGGATACGCCTTTTAAGCGAAGCAAGAAACAGTGAGTAAATTTTATGGGTTTATTCTTTGTACGGCAATGAAGCCACGGAATAATGATTCAATACCTCATTTATTTTTGTTCTTCTGATTGTAAGTGGAAGGGCAATAAAAAGTCGATATAGTTATTAAAACACAATGAAAAAAAAATTGTATGCTATTATAGATATTGAAACGACGGGAATGTATGCCAATCGCGAAAAAATTACCGAAATTGCCGTGATACTTCACGATGGCGAAAAAATAATTGAAACTTACGAAACGCTGCTCAATCCCGAACGTTCCATATCTTATCAAATAACGAGCATTACCGGTATCAACGATAGTATGGTTGCCGGCTCACCGAAGTTTTATGAGGTAGCAAAACATATTGTCGAGATGACGGAAGGCGCGGTTTTTGTCGCGCACAACGTAGATTTCGATTATTCTTTTGTTCAAGAAGAATTTCGCCGACTCGGTTTTACGTTTGTGCGCCGCAAATTATGTACCGTCAAACTATCGCGTAAAACATTTCCGGGACTTAAATCTTATGCACTCGGCAACCTGATAAAACATTTCGGCATAAAAGTGACCGACCGACACCGCGCTATGGCGGATGCTGCTGCGACTGCGATTATTTTTAAAAAAATTATTGATGCACACGACGCGCAAGACGGCGATTTGAGTTTCGTTCAGCAAGGTTTCATGGATACTCGATTACCGAAAGGTTTTACATTCGAGCAACTCGACAATTTACCGGAAACAACGGGCGTTTATTATTTCAGAAATAAAAATAATGAGATTATTTATGTCGGTAAAAGTATCAACATAAAAAAACGTATTACCGATCATTTTGCCGACCGCACCAAAAAAGGTTTGGATTTGCAAAACGCCGTCACAAGTATAGACTATGAAGAAACGGGCAGCGAACTTATAGCGCTTTTGCTCGAAGACAGAGAAATAAAAAGGCTCAAACCCAAAATAAATAAATCGCAACGCGCCACGTACTTTCCGTTCGCCGTATATGCTTTTAAGGATGAAAAAAATTATTTGCGTTTTCATGCCGTAAAAACCACCTCTGAAGTGCGCCGCAAAAATGTGGTACTGCGAGAGTTTACAAAAATACATGAAGCCAAAGGTTATCTGCGCGCCGTAACGCAACAATTTAATTTGTGCGAGAATTTAATGGATATTGCCGAAAGGGACAAAGCCTGTTTCAATCATCAAATCGGTTCTTGCAAAGGAGCGTGCGTACAAAAGGAATCTGCCGATGACTATAATTTACGTGCTATGGAAGCCGCGCAACGCATGAGTATTTTGTTTGAAAAAGATTTTTTCATCATAGAAAACGGTAAAACCAACGATGAAAAAATAGTGGTTCTGGTGCGCGACGGTAACTATTTCGGTTACGGTATTATTAATGTTCAAGACGCACAAAGCCAAGAAGAGTTATTGGAAGCCGTAAAAAAATATCCGTCTACGGCAGAGACGAATAAAATTATCCGACATTATTTGAGTAGCGGCAAACAGGTGCGCGTCGTGGAAATGAAATGATTAAAAAAACGTGAGTTTGAGGATTTTTTGATAACCGCGAAGCGGTTAAATTGAATAGCCCCGCGTGAAACGCGGGTTTAAGTGTAATACTAAGTTGCAACCGTAAAGCGGTTGAATGTGAATTTTGCTCTTAACGTGTGCGATTCAAATTCAACCGCTTCACGGTTGCAACTTTCGATTCTCCTTTCCGCCAGTTTCACCGACGGCTATTCAAATTCAACCGCTTCGCGGTTATCAGAAAAATTTCTGAACTTACATTGAAGTATAATTTGTCTTAAAATTGCTGTCATGAAAATAAAGATATACGGTTCGTTTTTTTTCTGTTTTTTTTTACTTACTTTACAAATTTCAGCTCAACCGGTTTTGCCGGCAGTGGATACCGTGTACGCAAAAAATATTCGGACCGTTCAATTCGCTGACGTGTTAGACGGACAAGGTGACGTAATTATCGCACTCAAAACGGATGAAACGCTAAAATTGCATTTCGATGATTTGGACGCGGACGTTAAAGATTATGCTTATACCGTAGAACAATGTGACCGCGATTGGAAACCTTCACGTTTAGATAAAATAGATTATTTGGAAGCACTCGAAACGGATCGCATTCGTCAATATGTACATGCTCAGGCTACGAATATTCAATTCACCAATTACCGCGTAGAAATTCCGAATGATGTCATTCGTTTTTCAAAATCCGGTAATTATATGTTGCACGTTTACCTTGACAATAGTGAAAAAACGCCCGTGCTTTCACGCCGTTTTGTAGTTTCGGAACCTGTCGTTGTCATTACCACGATTCAAGCAGCAGCATCCGCTATTTATTTTAATACACACCAAGATATTCATTTTCAGATTGACCCGAAAACTTTCCGCATTCAAAACCCGATGAATGATATTCGCAGCTCTGTTTTGCAAAACGGTCGTTGGGATAATGCTTACATCGCGCGAACACCTGAATATGTTATAGGCGACAAAATTGTTTACGACCAAATAGATTCGTTGCTTTTTCCCGCCGGACGCGAATGGCGTTACGTAGATGTGCGCAGTACGCGCTATCGTTCGGAGCGCGTGAACAGAATTATTGCCGGAGAAGATACATGGGAATTTTTGTTGGTGCCGGACTTAGACAGGTCGCGGCAACCGTATATTTATTATTTTGATTTAAACGGGCGCTTTTTTATTGAAACTTTGGATTATAATCAAGGAGCGATATCCGTTATCGGCGGCAATTCTAATTCTACAACTTTACCCGCGCCGACACCTTCCGCAACGGTGAATAATCAAGCTCAGAGCGATTACGTGAATACTTTTTTTTCATTCAAGAAAGAAGAAATCGAAAACGAAGATATTTATATTTTCGGCGCACTCACCGATTGGAAATTGGACGAGCGTTTCAAATTAAAGTACGACGAAAACGCGCGCGTTTATAAAATAAATGTTTACCTCAAACAAGGTTTTTATAATTACGAATACGTAACGGTACCGAAAGGCACAAAAAAATACGATTTATCGGAACTCGAAGGCGATTGGTATGCCACACAAAACGATTATACGATTATTGTTTATCATCGTCCGTTCGGTGCGCGATACGACCGCGTTATCGGCGTTCTGAAATTTACGTCGCAACCTAGATGATGAAGACTCATACTTTCATGCTCTGAAGCATCAAGTCTTTTTTTTCAGAGCCAATAACTTTGTCGTAAAATAAACTTCAAAAATCGTAAAAACGGCATAAATAATAAAAAACGGTGCTACAAACCAATAATTAGACGGATGAAAACGCCATTGATACACCAATATTAAGGTAACCGATAACAACATTTTAATAAAAATAAAAGAAAAAGTGACGTTGGTGAACAAATATTTATTGCTGCTTTTCAAAGCATTTACCGATAAAGGATACATTAAAGCGCAAATTCCCGCAAATAATATAATACTCCAAACCGATAAAGTATAATTCTGGCGGAAAACGTCATTTATATTTCTGCTGACATTTACAATCGCCAATGACGATACGCTGATGAGGACAAGTAATACAGAAAAGCGGCGCGTTGTCATATTTTTTTAAAAAACGTCAGTGGATCAAAGATTGGTTCTGTTTCGATTATTTTTTTTGATAGCTCTATTGTTCATCGGGGTAAAATTACAAAAAATTGGGTGTTGGTGTATGGGGTAAAATTATTTTTAAATTTAGTATGGGATTACGCTTGCCGTAACGGGTTTTACTTACGAGCAGAACGGCTCAATCACCAACGGGTTCAAACAAAATCCGAACATAGCCGGTACAACCGGAGGTTATGCTTACGATGCCAACGGTAATATGACGAATGATTACCACAAAGGCATAACCATTCAATACAATTACTTAAATTTGCCGCAGCGGGTAACTTTCAGTAACAATCGAACAATTTCATTTACTTATGATGCTACCGGTAAAAAATGGCGCAAACTTGTAAACGACGGTGTGAATATGCCGAAAGTGCGCGATTACATTGACGGGGTTGAATACACATCCAATAAAGGTTATCCTAATTACACCAGCAATGTTTCTCGCGACATTATCAATTTCAGCGAGGGTTATATTCAATACGACGCATCTACCACAAGCAATTACAGTTGGCAGGGTTGGGTATATAAATACGCGCTCAAAGATCATCTCGGCAATACGCGCGTGGTATTGAGCGATAGAAATGACGATGGCATTGTAGGTGTTGCCGATATTGAACAGATAAACAACTATTATCCGTTCGGTATGAACATGGACGGACCTTGGAACGGTGCAAACGGTGCGTTTAAATATCAGTACAACGGGAAAGAACTGAGTAGTGAGTTTGGCTTGAACTGGAATGATTACGGTGCGCGGTTTTATGATCCGGCGATTGGAAGATGGAATGGGGTGGATGCTTTGGCTGAAAAATACATTGCCCACTCACCTTTTCATTATGCTAATAATAATCCAGTAAAATATATTGATATTGATGGACGAGGTTTAACAAGTACTCACACCGACAAAAATGGTGAAGTAAAGGCAGTTTATGATGATGGTGATTACGGAGTTTATGAGCATGAAGATTGGGAAAAAGATAAAAAAACTTACTCAACGACAAATACTTCAGCAGGTGGTAAATTAATGGGGAAGACAGAGTTTTGGGATGAATTTGTTTCACCAGATTCACACAAAGCAGAAGGTCATATCATATTTAGTGATGACAAAGATGAATCGTGGGATAAAGCACTTGAGTTGTTTCATGAGGAGGCGATGAAATATAATTTAGAAGAAATTGCAAAAATGTCTAAATCGCATCAAAGATTTGATATTAAGACTGATATAGGTACCAACCAATCACCTGGATGGGCTTATAACGGAGTTATGACGGGAAGAAAACTTCTTGGCAAATATTATTCTGCAAGATCTGCAGGTAATTTTCTAGCTGGATGGAATGGAAGTACGGGAAAACTTTATGGTTTTGGAGTATCAGATGAGACTTATATGAAATTAGCAGGTGCATTGCAAGTTCAAAAGTATAATGTATCGAATGCAATAGATCTTGTTTCTGGTGTAATCGAGCCATTTGGTCCACCACCGTATTATGGCGAGCAAGCATATTCCGGACGCATGATACAAATTGGTTTAACCTTTGGAAGAAAAGGTGGTTTTAAAAGGACACCTTAATAATTTTTAGAAATCAATTTGATAGCTTAGATGCATGTGATCTAAAACAATTATCAAATTTGAGCAATTAATAGATAATTCTGAAATTCTTAGAATAAACACACTTCATTAGAAATACTTCTATAATTGAAAAATTCTACTGAAGTCGCTATACACAAATTTTTTCTGAATAATATAAAGTTATTAATTCTCCTTTTAAAATTATTTAAATTTTTAAAAATGAAATGCTTACTTGGTTCTCTACTTTTCTTTTTTATTATTAATTCGTCATCTTGCCAAGATGATGGGAATACTTATCAGTTCTATGAGTTTAAATCTTCAGATAATTCTGAAAAAATTTATATAAAAAGTATGAATTGGGGAATGACCGGTGATTCTCAATTATCTTCTATTAGTACAAATGAAGATAGAAGAAGTATAGCTCAAGATTCGACAAAAGAATATATCTTCAAAGGCTTAGAACCTTTTCTATTCAGATTTAATTTAGATACTCTTTACGTTTACACACGCCATCCCGTAAAATCTCCTACGGAAATTCAGTTATCTAAAATTAAAGTTGTGCAGATTGCTATTTCGAATTCTGAGTTTATTGAAATATTACACAAATCTATTGATAAAACCGATGGATTTCATCATTTGTAACTCGCTCGGTGAAGGATGTGACCGCTGGCACTTGGTGTTCTTAATTTAATAAAAAAGCAACGCTCTTTTAAGTCCAGCTGGTTTAAGTGTATTTTTTTAAAAAAAAAGCAATAAAGCTGGTTTCAGTTTGATAAACATGATACAAGAAATGCACAAGTAATTAATGCTACTCTTTCTGATGGTGGTTTTATAGCAAAAAGTGTGAAACATATACATCCGAGTGGTGATCCGACTCCTTCAGGTTATTTTAATAAAGATGTTAATAGTGATTATTGGCCATTAAGACCTGTACCGAATCAAAAAGACGGGGATGCTGCTTTTGCAAGAACATTTAAAAATAAAAATTTTTATTCGGGTTTTGAAAATGCCGTTTTTCAAATAGATACTAAAAATAGCAAAACTATTTATGACGGAGTTAATAAAGCCTTAATTATTCCTAAATAATAAAATTAATTTTCAAATGAAAAAAATAGAAATAAATTTGAATATGTATTTAAGAATATTTTTTTGTTTCACGGTATTTGTTTTTACTCAATGTACTAAAAAAAACGTCCAACTTGAGGCTATACTTGATGTGTATATTGATCATTATAAAATTACTAAATCGGATCATTACATCCTACTCAATGAAAATGATTGGACTGACACTTCTTCAATAATCGTAATTAGATTTAATTATTTTGTCAAAGACAAGCTGAATTTACCAGATACAGCATTCAAAAGTTCTTATAAAGGCATAAATTTATATTTTGAACAATTGAAAGACGATTTTCCTATTTCAAATACTCTAAATTTTGAAAAAATTATAACAAATCAAAAAGATGTCATACTGAATAATAATGACTATTTTAATGATATTCAAATTGTTTGTAGTAAGAGAAGCAAATGTATATTATATGTTCTAAACGAAACCAATAATGATATAAAAGAAATTGTTAAAGCTTTTAAACAAAAAGGATTGACGTGCAATTGAATATTGAAAATGCTCTTGTTGATTTAAGTATATTTTTTTTAGAATATTATTTTAATATCAGTTTCCCTGCTGGTTTAAGTATATTTTTTTTCTAAAAAAGCAATAAAGCTGGTTTCGGTTTGAAAACTGAAATTAAATATTTTCAGGTCTCACGACATGAAATGCTATGTTTTTTTAAAGTTAATCAAAAGTTCATTGACATAACAAATTGAGCAACAAGCATTTCAGGTCATGAGACCTGAAAGATAGTAGATAAAA